>CAZBLD010000004.1:0-130118 GCA_964492875.1 uncultured Planctomycetaceae bacterium | reverse complement strand
CTTTGGCCAAACTTAATATTATGCATCTTGCCACCCCGCAAAGTGCGGTGCTTTCGGCAGTTATTTTTAATGCAATTATTATCATACTGCTTATTCCACTTGCCCTGAGAGGCGCACCTTACAAGGCGGTGTCAGCAAGCCGACTCTTGCGCAACAATATATTTATCTACGGCCTTGGAGGAATTATTGCCCCCTTCATAGGGATTAAGCTAATAGATATATTCTTGGTTATGTTAAATCTGGTTAAATAAAGCAAGAAAATATGTTTCAAAAACAATTGAAATCCGCGTTCCTCGTTTTCCTGCTCCTGACAGTTATTATAGGGATTATATACCCGCTTGCGATTACTGCCGTTGCGCAGATATTTTTTCGTCATCAGGCCAACGGCAGTATAATATTAAAGGATGGAAAACCCATAGGCTCGGTTCTCATCGGACAATCTTTCGAAGACCCCAAATATTTCTGGGGACGCCTTTCTGCCACTTCGCCGGCAGCTTTTAATGCTTCGGCTTCCAGCGGCTCGAACCTGGGCCCCCTGAATGCAATTTTGCGACAGAACGTCGAGACCCGGATAAAATCACTTAAAAACGCCGACCCGGACAATAACAGCCCAATTCCAGTTGACCTGGTAACGGCTTGTGCCAGCGGACTTGACCCGCATATCAGCATAGCCGCAGCGATGTATCAGGTCCCGCGAGTTGCGCGTTTACGCGGCATATCCCGGGAAGAAGTCGCCATAATTGTAAGGGAAAACACACAAGGACGTTCCCTCGGAATAATCGGCGAGCCGGTCGTTAATGTTTTGCAGTTGAATATGACTTTGGACAAGCATAAAAAATGAGGTATAATTTTATCAATGGATAAACGCCTCGACCCGGACAAGTTGTTAAAGCAGATTCAGGCAGAGAATTCTAAAAGAGGAAAACTAAAAATATTTTTCGGCGCCGTTGCCGGCGTTGGAAAAACATACGCCATGCTTGAGGACGCCGGACATCGCAAACAGGAAGGCGTTGACGTAGTCATCGGCATTGTTGAAACTCACAAGAGACCGGAAACAGAGGCCTTGCTTGAAGGACTGGAAATCATTCCCCGCAAATCCATCCTCTACCGGAATATAGAGATTAAAGAATTCGACCTTGAGACATCCCTCGAAAGACGCCCTGCCCTTATCCTAGTGGATGAACTGGCCCATTCAAACGCCCCGGGGGCCCGTCACGCAAAACGATGGCAGGATGTCGAAGAGCTGCTTGATGCCGGCATCAATGTTTACACAACGCTCAACGTGCAGCACTGCGAGAGTGTCAATGACGTTGTGGCACAGATCACCAAGGTTATCGTCCATGAGACGGTGCCGGATACCTTTGTTGAAAAAGCGGATGAAATAGAACTCATTGATATTCCTACCGAGGAGTTGTTAAAACGGCTCAGAGAAGGAAAAGTCTATTTAGGAGAGCAGGCCGAATGGGCTACCCGGAATTTTTTCCGTTTTGGCAATCTTATTGCCTTGCGCCAATTGGCGCTGAAATATACAAGTCGAAGCGTTGACACAAAGTTAAGGGATTACAAGGATGTCCATGCAATATCAACGGTCTGGAAAGTTGGAGAGCATTTTTTGGTATGTATAAGCTCGAACCCGAGAGCCGTAAAGATTATTCGTGCCGCCAAACAGATTGCTTCTGATTTAGGAGCCCAGTGGACGGTGGCTCACATCGAAAGCCCTTCGGCTTTTGAACAGAAAACCAAAAATAAAGAACAGGTTGTTGAAATGCTTCGTTTTGCAGAAAAAATGGGGGCACACACGGTAACATTAAGCGGAGATGACATCGCCGAAACTTTGATTTCTTATGCACGGTCTAAAAATATATCCAGAATTATCATAGGCAAGCCCGGTAGGCCAAACTTGCGGGAGATACTGTTTGGCTCATTTATTGACAAGCTGACTCGTAAATGCGGCGAGATTGATTTGTATCTTATCAGCGGAGAAAGCGAAGAGGAACCGCCCAAAATGCGATATATAGCGGCGAAATCTTTCTCATGGAAAGACATTTTATGGGCAGTTTTTGTAGTTGGTCTTTGTACCGCTGTTGATAAAATGCTGTTTTCGCGTTTAGCGCTTGCAAACCTCATTATGGTTTATCTTCTGGGCGTGGTATGGCTTGCATTTCGATATGGGCGATTTATTTCGATAGTAGGAATGCTCTTGAGCATCGCTTTCTTTGATTTCTTTTTTATATCGCCATTTTATTCCTTTTCGGTTATGGACAACGAGCACCTTGTCACTTTTGGTGTTATGTTAATAGTCGGCCTGATTATTGGGAGTTTGACAAGCAGGCTCCGCTGGCAAACCATCGAATTGCGCTCACGCGAAGAAAAAACACAAGTCCTTTATTCTTTAAGCCGCGACCTTGCCAAGTCATCACGCCCTGATGAGCTTTTTCAAATCTTCCTTTCTCACATACAGGACTTTTTTAAATGTCCGGCTGCCATCCTCGTTGCTGATTCAGCGAAAAAAAACCTTATTGTTCTTACGGCCGTCTCGCGAGGGAGGGAATTAGCTTCGAGGGAACAAGCGGTGGCAAACTGGGTCTACGAACACCGTAAAACTGCAGGAAAAGGAACAGATACGTTCTCCGGTTCAGAAGGGTTATATGTACCGCTCACCGGTTCTAAAGAAATTGTGGGAGTGCTTGGCGTTTTTCCGGCTGAAGAGAAACTATTTCTGAGTCCGGACAATTTTCATATCCTGGAAATGTTTGTTACACAGGCCACTCTGGCAGTTGAAGGAGCCCGGCTTGCCGAAGCCAATATAAGAGCCGAATCTGAGTTGGGGAAGGCTCGTATTCGCAATATGATTCTTGATACCGCCGCATACGATGTCAAAGGCGCGCTCGATATAATTTCAAAAGCTGCGTCAGAACTGTTGAAGCAGGAGATAGCGGCCGATGAGGCGAAAAGAAACAGCTTGATAAAAGAAATAATCTGGCAGGCAGAACAACTGGACAATTTAGCTATTGAATTCCCGAAAATTATTGATGAACTGAAACAAAGCTGACATACTGATATCTGAATTGTATAACACAAACGATACGATAATTGCGGCATCAAGCGGGACGACGCCATCAGTAAAACATATTGTCCGCGTCAGCGGCGACAAAACCTTCGATGTCTTAAAAACAATTACTGCACAGGACATTCCAAAACAGAGAAAAATTACATCCTTCTTGATACCTGTCCCTGAAGGTTTTGAACTTAATGCCTGTTTTTATCTCTTTCCCTCTCCACACTCCTATACAGGCGATGACCTTGTCGAAATTCATCTTTTCGCCTGTGATGAAACGGTTAAACTTCTTCTTTCAAGACTTCTTTCCCTCGGCTGTCGGCTCGCCGAAGCCGGCGAATTTACCTACAGGGCTTACATAAATGGAAAAATGGATTTGTCCCAGGCTGAAGCGGTGGCGCAGATAATATCAAGCTCCAATCAGTATCAGCTGTTCGCTGCCCAGAGACTTTTCGGCGGCTCGGTCGAGAAAAACATCTGCCAAATTCGGCAGGAAATCCTCGAACTTCTCAGTTTAATCGAGGCAGGACTTGACTTCAGCACAGAAGATATAGAAATAATCAGCGCAAAAAAAGCTCTCGATTCGGCAGAAAAAATCCGCACCAGTCTTAATGAGCTTCTTGCCGGCTCAATTACGTTCGAGCAGATTGTTGACGCCCCTTCGGTGATAATTACAGGCTCTGTAAACGCGGGAAAAAGCAGTCTTGTCAATGCTCTTGTCGGCACAAGGAGAAGCATCGTATCAGAACAAAGCGGTACAACCCGTGACGTCCTGCAACATTGGTTGAGCCTGAATAAATGCGATTGTGTCCTGTTTGATTGTGCCGGACTTGTTATCGAGCCTGCCGATATTATTCAGTCTCTTGCCAACACGGCAGCTTTAAAAGCAATCAACGATTCTGCGGTCGTAATCTTCTGTGCAGATATAACAAAGCAGGATTATTCGATTGATTCAGAAGTCCTCCATCGCCTTTCAAAAAAACCTGCGATTTACACGGCAACAAAGTGCGATTTGTTGCCCGCCGGCGATACAGCAGGGAAACTTAAAAAGTTAAAAAAGGCCTTCGGCTGCGACTTTTTAGCCACCAGCTCAAAAAATCTCTCAGGCCTTGAAAAACTCAAAGAGCTTATACAGCAGAATGTAGTCAGGCAGACTTCGGATGCAACGGAAGCTGCCCAAAGTTCGGCTCTTACTGCCAGACACAGACAGGCCATAATCGAGGCGATTAAAAACATTCAAAATGCTTCGGCTGAACTGACACAGAACAATGAGGAGGTAGCCACAATGTTTTTACGCTCGGCTTTGCAGAATCTGTCGGCATTTGAGGCCGAATATATTGACGAGAAAATACTTGAAATGATTTTCTCGCACTTCTGCATCGGCAAATAAGTCCTACATTTCACCTTCTATATTATTTGTCCTTAGCTTCGAACTCGGCATCTATCACATCGTCGCCGCCTTTGCGGTGGACTTCACCTTCGCCGCCTCTCGGCTCTGAAGGTCTGGGGCCTGACGAAGTCCGACCGCCAGCCGCCTGCTTTTTGGCTGCTTCTTCATATAAAACTTTGCCAAGCTCCTGAGCAGTATCGCTCAGATTTTCCATAGCCTTCCTTATCGCACTGCCGTCCTCGCCCTTGATGGTTTCTTTGAGGTTATTTACCGCGGATTCGATTTTGCCTCTTGTGTCGGCTGAAACCTTGTCGCCGTGTTCCTTGAGAGTTTTCTCAGTCGAGTAAATTAACTGGTCAGCCTGGTTTTTAAGGTCAACCACCTCGCGCCGCTTCTTGTCTTCGGCAGCGTGAGCCTCGGCATCTCTTTGCATTTTTTTGACTTCCTCATCACTCAGGCCGGAACTGGACTTTATCTGAATCGACTGCTGTTTGCCGGTACCGAGGTCCTTAGCCGAGACATTCAATATGCCGTTTGCGTCGATATCGAAGGCAACCTCAATCTGCGGGATGCCGCGCGGAGAAGGCGGAATATCAGTAAGCTGAAATCTGCCCAGAGTTCTGTTATCCCGTGCAAATTCGCGCTCGCCCTGCAGGACGTGGATATCAACACTTGTCTGATTATCAGCAGCGGTTGAGAAGATTTCCTTTTTGCTTGTCGGGATTGTTGTGTTGCGATCAATGAGCCTTGTCATAACGCCGCCGAGCGTCTCAACACCCAAAGAGAGCGGCGTAACATCCAGAAGCAGAATATCCTTTACACCCGCATCGCCGGCAAGAACCGCAGCCTGAACAGCGGCACCGATTGCCACCACCTCATCGGGGTTCAGGCTCTTATTTGGCTCTTTTTTAAACAGGTCTTTAACTATCTGCTGAACCTTCGGAATCCTTGTCGAGCCGCCGACAAGAAGAACCTCAGCTATATCAGGAGAACTTAGTTTTGCATCGCTCATCGCCTGAACGCAGGGGTTCTTGAGCCTTTCAAATATCGGCCCTGACAGGGCCTCGAATTTACTGCGGGTGAGGGTTATCTGAAGGTGTTTCGGCCCTGATGCGTCGGCTGTAATAAAAGGCAGATTTACCGTCGTCTCGAGCTGAGTGGATAGCTCGCACTTGGCCTTTTCAGCGGCCTCCTTGAGCCGCTGATGGGCCATCGGGTCTTTCCGCAGGTCAATACCCTCGGTCTTCTTGAATTCATCAGCAAGATAATTTATCAGTATTTCGTCAAGGTCGTCGCCGCCAAGATGAGTATCACCATTGGTGCTGAGCACCTCAAATACATTATCGCCAATATCGAGAATTGAAATGTCAAATGTGCCGCCGCCGAAATCGAATATGGCTACCTTTTCGTTCTTCTTTTTCTCTACGCCATAAGCAAGAGCCGCAGCGGTCGGCTCATTTATAATCCTTTCAACCTTCATACCCGCTATTGTGCCGGCATCCTTGGTAGCCTGCCTTTGCGAGTCATTAAAGTAGGCAGGAACTGTAATTACTGCACGTTCGATCTTTTCGCCCAGATAATCCTCTGCGGTCTTTTTCAAATCCTGCAGAATCATCGCCGAAATCTCAGGCGGAGTATATTCCTTGCTTCTTACGCCTACCTTCACAAGCTCATTCGGGCCGCCGACAACCTTATATGGAACCATTTTTTCCTCGGTGGCCACCTCATTGTGCCTTCGGCCCATAAATCTCTTGATGGAAAAAACGGTATTTTCAGGATTTGTAACTTGCTGATGGCGGGCAATCTGGCCGACAAGACGTTCGCCTTTGTCGGTAAAGCCCACCACCGAAGGCGTCAGCCTGCCGCCGGACGAGTTTATCAGAACCTTCGGCTGCGTCCCTTCCATTACTGCTACGACCGAGTTTGTCGTTCCCAAATCTATTCCAATAATTTTTGCCATTTTTGTTTCTCCTTTTTTCGACAAAAACCTTTTCTTTGTCATCAGAAGTGCAAAGCCTGTGCCAGTAGAAGGAAAAAACTTAATTCCTTATAGAAAAACAACTTAAATACAAATGATTTGCCCGATAATATGCCATTTTGGCAGACTTTCCAAAAAGACAAGTCCTGGCTCAACAGGGCTGACCCGCATCTTGCCCCGAAATCGTCGCAGGCGAGGGAAGCGAAAAGGAAAGCAAAGGATAAAAAATCCGCTGATTTGTTCTGACGCCGCAACTTCTGCCGAGAGCAAAGAGTGGATAATATTTTTTATTTTTAATTTGCAGTTTTTATTTTTGCTTTTTTATTTTCCTGTATTATATAATCGCAAAACAGCTCATACACTATTTTTTGAAAGGAACCAGAAGAAATGCCAAACATTTCTGCCGACTGCCTTGTAGCGAAAAAAATTTTCTTGACAAAAGGTGTTGGAAGACACCGATACCAGCTAAAATCATTCGAAGAAGCGCTGCGAGATGCAGGCGTCGCAAACCAGAACCTCGTGCAGGTTTCATCAATCCTGCCGCCTAAATGTAAAATCATCAGCAAAGAAAACGGCTTAAAAGAGCTTGTGCCGGGCTCTATCGCCTTCTGTGTTATGGCAAGAGCCGATACAAATGAGCACGGAAGGCTTGTTGCCTCCTCCATCGGCATGGCTGTACCAAAAGACAGAAACAACTGGGGCTATCTAAGCGAAGTTCACGGCCACGGAATGAATGAGCAGCAGGCTGCCGATTTAGCCGAAGACCTTGCCGCTGAGATGCTCGGCACTACACTCGGTCTGGAAGTCGACCCCAACAATGCCTGGAGCGAAAAAGAGCAGGTCTATAAGTCCACCGGCCTTATCATCAGGACTTCAAACATCACGCAGGCTGCAAGAGGCCAAAAGGGCTTATGGACTACGACTGTAGCAATCGCAATGTTCCTGTTCGATTGATTCACCACAAAACTTATGAAGAAAGAAATTAACTTCGGCGACCTGCCGCAAAGATACTGTGCTTACCAGACAGCAAAAATAGTCATTCTCCCTGTCCCGTTCGACGCCACAAGCACCTGGATAAAAGGCGCCGACAAAGGCCCTGCAGCAATTATCGAAGCCTCAGCAAATATGGAAACCTACGACATCGAAACAGGTTCGGAAGTTTTCAAACAAGGCATATTCACAGACAAACCCATAAGAGAAAAAAAATCGCCTGAGAAAATGGTCGCTGAGCTGAAGGCAAGAATCCTCAAACACCTCAAGAACAAAAAATTTGTCGTAACTATCGGCGGCGAACATTCCATAAGCGCAGCCACCGTAGAGGCACACGCCGAAATCTTTGGCGACCTCTCCGTCTTGCAGCTCGATGCGCACGCAGATTTGCGCGATGAATACCTTGACTCAAAATACAACCACGCCTGCGTAATGGCACGAGCAAAAGAGATCGTTCCAATCGTTCAGGTAGGAATACGCAGTATGGATACCTCTGAACAGAAAAATATGGATAAAAATCGTGTTTTTTTCGCTCAGAATATCTATAACAAAACCGACTGGATTAAAAAATGTCTCGGCAAACTTACGAAAAACGTTTACCTGACAATTGACCTTGACGTATTCGACCCTGCGATAATGCCTTCGACAGGCACACCTGAGCCAGGCGGACTCTCATGGTATCAGACCCTCGATTTCTTAAGACAATTGATAAAGCAGAAAAATGTCGTCGGCTTTGATATCGTTGAACTGTGCCCCAATCCCGCAAACAAATCTCCGGACTTTCTGGCCGCGAAACTGATTTACAAACTCTTAAGCTATAAATCCAAGACATAATACGGCAAATTCCTTGACTTTTTGAACTTCTGTATTATCATTGACTGAATGTTATATGAAATTTAGACCAACTTTTATGAAAGGAGATGGTTATGTGTTCGACTTGTGGTTGTACCCCGGTCAAAAAGAAGGCAAAAAAAGCCAAAGCAAAAAGTAAGGGCAAAAAGAAATAACACCTGTTGTTAAAACTGAAGCGGCCTTTGGAAAATTCCAAAGGCCGTTGCTTTTTAATACCTTCCTACTTTTTGCTTTCGACTTCCTGTTTACTTAATTAGTTCGACAACCGCATTACCCGTAATTGTCATCGGCATCGTCATACCTTCCGGCATTTGTTGATTTGCTTCCATTCTCACTACACCTGAAAAGTTCATCGCGATATTGCTTTTGCGAGTAAGGCCGGTAGCTTCATCCACCTGGCTCGTCGAGTTCATCGTGCCGGATATTTGCATAGAGACCTTATTATTTGGGTCTATTTCGATAGCCTTTGAACTATCGCCCATATCCATTTTGGCTACCGCATCAATATACGCGATACCGTCTTTGCGCTGCTTGAGCATATAGGTTGTGTCAATATCAATCGGCATAATAAAATTCATACTTATCGTGTCGTACCAGGTATCACCGACTGTTACTGGTTCAGCCGGGAATTTGCCCATCATACTGCCAGTCATTTCCTTGACCTGTTTTTCATCAAGCATCTTGTCAAAGAATTTATCCAATCCCTGCATTTCAGGATTACTGCCTATTTTTTCCTTCATCCTTGCAACCATTGCCTCAAGACCGCGAATATCTAAGGTTTTGCCTGTAGGAGAAACCTTCATCTGAAACTTACTGCCGGCCATTGCTGAGAATATCCCGGCAAGTATTTTTTCATCAGGCCTGTTTGGGTCCGGTGGTTTAGGATTTGCCGTATCAAATTCGAGATGTCCCATCGGGCCGTCCATAACCACCTTTATAGACTTATAGGTCATTTCGACATCCATATTGCCGTTGGCGTCGACGCTCAGGACATCCTGGCCCATAATCATTTCCTGCACCTGAGTCATCTTTTGTTCCTGGCCGTTCATCGTCTGGGCAATGTTCTGGGTCTGCGTCATCTTCATTTCGTGAGATTCGCCTGCCTTAAGGCGCAATTTCAGGTCAATTTTACCGGCTGGGGTCTGACCTTCCTGAGCAGCAAGACACACAACCGCTGACAAAACAAGAACATACACAAAAATTGAAACTATTCTCTTAATCTTCATTTTAGCTCTCCTTAAAAGTATTATTTTTTTAATTATACACCACTAAAACCCTTTTATTACAAAAAATTTAAGAATATTTCACAAGGGGTTTGTGTTATCCTTCGTCTCGTCATGAACTTTTCGTCCGCGCGATTCAATCGCTTTTCGCAAAATGAACTCAATCTGCCCGTTAACGCTTCGCAGTTCATCAGCAGCCCAAGCCTGCAGTTCATTCCATATCGCAGGGTCTATACGCAGAAGAAAATCCTTTTTTTGAGCCATAATAGTATAAAACTGTAAATTTTTTCAAAACTTAATCCTGTTCGCTTAACGATAGAGCGTCCCGGCGTTAATTACCGGTTCCGCCTGCGCTTCGCCGCAAAGCACAACCAGCAGATTTCCGACCATTGTGGCCTTGTGTTCTTCGTCCAGCTTCACAACGTCTTTGGCGGACAATTCTGACAGCGCCATTTCCACCATGCTTACCGCACCGTGGACAATTTTCTTTCTGGCGGCGATTATCGCCTGTGCCTGCTGACGCCGCAGCATTGCACCTGCAATCTCAGGCGCGTAAGCCAAATGAGTCAACCGAGTTTCTTCAACTGCAACGCCAGCCATAGCCAACCGGCTCTGCAATTCATTTTTGAGCGTATTATTGATGGTTTCACTGCTGCCCCGCAGAGTCAGTTCCGCTTCCTCGTTATCGTCTCCTTGGTCATAGGAATACATATTAGCCAGATGTCTTACGGCCGTTTCGCTCTGCACTTTGACATATTGTTCGTAATCGTCCACATCAAACAGGGCTTTAACTGTATCAGCCACCCGCCATACTACTACTGCTCCAATGTCTATAGGGTTGCCTCGCTGGTCATTGACTTTCAGTATGTCAGTTTGAAAATTGCGGGCTCTCAATGAAACATGATACTTGTTTTTACCCCTGGCAAATTGAACTTGACCTTTGCCTTCGCGGGTCGCAATAAAACCGCCGCGAAGGACTGTAAAAGCATTGGCCCAGTGAAACCCATCCTTTTTTACAGTGCCGACATATTTGCCGAAAAGAATCAATACCCTTGCCTCATTCGGCTGCAGTGTGAAAAATCCCAGAGACAAAAATATCGCCAGCAAAACATTACATATAATTGTCAAAACGAGCAAAAAGTCCGGCCGTCCGTGCTTACCGGCATAGATGACAATTGCTGGCACGAGCAACCATGTTACTATTGCCACCGGCAAAACTACCCAACCGCTCAATCTTGTCACTTGACGTTCTTGCATAATTTTACTCCTTAAATCTTAATACATAAATATCATTATGATATTATTATAATATCACAAAGCTTATATGCAATAAAAAAATAAATTTTTTTGAAAATTCTCCTAAAAACCTCATTTTCGCCCCAAAAACCAATCAAAAAAGGCCGATTTTTAAAATCGGCCTTTCTAAAACGCTCAAAAAATCAAGCTATTTTCTAAATCCCGCCGTCAACAACATATCGCCCCGCGGCGTTGTCGTTTCGAACCGCCAGATTATGTTTTCTAACAGTACCATCTCTCACCTTAATTTCATACGGCACAAACCAGCCCGGATACAGCCCCGACTTGAAAGGTTCTCCGATACTTATGATTTCCAAACCTCCAAGATAACCCTTTATTTTCGAATCCACATCCGACATCATCCAGAATTTCAAAAACTCGTCCCAGTTTTCCTGAGCGCAGGCTTGGAAAAAGGCTTGCGCTGTTTCTTTGGGAGACATCTTCCGATATTTCTCATTGTCAGACAAAATTTCAGGCTCTTTGAATTGAATCACATTAGCCGGCAACTCAAGAGTGAAAATCCCGTCAGTGATTTGAGGGTTATATTCTATCTGGGTGGTTTCAAAAACAAGGATATCTTTTTGCTCGGCGTGAACGATTATTTTGAAACCTTCCAGCAACTTCGTTTCAGCGTCAAAACAATAAATATTTGTGCGGTCTGAGTCACCCAGAAAAGAATTTTTAAGATAGTCGTTTGTGTAATCGCCCTGAGCGGTAAAATCAACTTCAAGTATAAGTTTTTCTCTCCCGTCAACCGTATCATGCCTGAGCAGCGATTCGGTGTTTCTGGCGTGGCAGACGTATTTGTATTCGCTTTCGAGAAGGTCTCTGACATCGGCCAATCTTCCCAGCCAATCACAATCATAGCCCCTGATATAGGAAGATGGTCCTGATTTTCGAATAAAATTGGGCTTTACCAAAAACGTTGTAGAGTTTCCATCCATAACAAGCATCCTCCCGGGTTTTTCGACTTTCCATTTTATCTGCCCGGAGTCGTCAACCTTCTTCCACACTTCAATCGGCACAAATTCATAGTTGACCCCAATCAGAGAAAAGTTGTCAGCCGGTAATGTGCGCATTCTCGCCTTCATATGTACCGACCACACATTGGATACCGCCTCAACCGCATTCTGCAACACTTGTGCCGCAGACGCCACAGGAACAGATTTATGAAAGATATTTACGCTTAAAACCGCTGCAACGACTATCACCGCAGCAGCGGCGAATTTTGTTATTCTGCTTTTCATAATCATTCTCCAAATCTGGCGCTGACGATTAATTCTGTCAGCCCGCTTTAATTTTAAGCTTTGTTCACGAACAATCCGATTTAATACCGCATTTTCGAAATCAGCCGACTGTTTGCTTTCGGCATCAGAAGTTATCCTTTTGCCAAGAGAAGTTATCTGGTGTAATTCGGTCTGACATTTTTGGCAACCTCTCAGATGCGCTTCAAGCTGCTGTTTCTGTGAATCAGGCAAAAGCCCTTCGATATATTCAACAAGTTTTTCAATACATTCTGTGCAATTCATTTTTGCACCTCATTATCTTTCATTTTTCTGTTTTTCAAGCAATCGGCGTAATTCCGAATAAGCTCTCGAAAGTGTTTTTGTAACTGTGCCGAGCGGCATATTGAGATTGCCGGCAATCTGCTGACAGGATTGACTGGCATAGAATCTCAGCAGAAGTATTTCCCTGTAAGAATCCGGCAGCTTTGCAAAAGCCCGCTGCAACTCAAAATCATCTCCAGCTTTTTGCTCCCGGCTTTGCTGCTCGGGCAGCAAGTCCATATCAGCAAATTGATTTTTATTTCTCAATTGTTCTTTCGCTACCCGGTTTGCAATACCCAGCAGCCACGAATAGAAAGAATCACGTTTTTTCAGGTCAGTCAGCCCGAAATATGCCCGGACAAAGGTTTCCTGTGCAGCCTCCTCAACAGAAGTTCTATTGCCTAATTTACCTGTCAAATAAGCAGTTACGGCCGTTTGATACCGCCGAATAAGATACCGGAATTCATCCGGCCTGCCGTCTAAGCACTGTTCAATGTAGTATTTGTCGTTTTCAGCCATTAACGCCTCTCAAAGAGCTTTTCGAGAATTCGAACTCTCACTATATAGTGCAGAAAAACCCCCCTTTGCGACAAAAAAATAAAAAGGCCAATTTTTCAATCAGCCTTTCACAAAATTGCTATACCCTGAACCCTACCCCCTACTATTTTTCAGATGTATTCGTTCAGCAGATTCTCCAGCAGTTCCTGTCTGCCGCTTTGCAGCTTCGGCTCTCCTTTTCGCAGCGCATATTTTTCTAATTGTTCAAAAGTTGTCTTGCCTTTCTCAATATTTCTGCCGATGCCTTTGTCCCAGCCGCCGTAACGAGCCTTTAACATTCTCCTGAATTTGCCGTCCTTAATCATCTTTGCAGCAATTTTAAGGCCCCTTGCAAATGCATCCATCGCCCCGATATGAGCATAGAACAAATCTTCCGGCATAATCGACTGCCGACGAACGTGAGCGTCAAAATTCAACCCGCCCGTTGTGAACCCCCCGCCGCTTAAAATTATATACATCGCAAGAGCCGTTTCGTAAATATCTGTAGGAAACTGGTCGGTGTCCCAGCCGAGAAGCAAATCGCCCCTGTTGGCATCGACCGAGCCAAGAATACTATTATCCACACAGAATTGAAGCTCATGGTGAAAGCTGTGCCCCGCAAGAGTAGCGTGGTTGGCTTCGATATTCAGCTTGAAATATTTTAAAAGGCCGTACTTTTGCAAAAACGCAAAACAGTTTCCCGCATCGAAATCATATTGATGCTTTGTCGGCTCTTTCGGCTTTGGCTCGATATAAAACGGCCCTCTGAGCCCAATCTTCTTTTTATAATCAATCGCCAGGTGCATAAATTTCGCCAGGTGGTCCAATTCGCGTTTCATATCCGTATTAAGAAGCATATCATAGCCTTCCCTGCCGCCCCAGAAAACGTAGCCTGCTCCGCCTAATTCTTTCGTAACTTCAAGAGCTTTTTTAACCTGAGCTGCCGCATAAGCAAAAACATCGGGTGAGGGATTCGTTGCCGCCCCTGCCATAAATCTTCTGTGGCTGAACAAATTTGCCGTGCCCCATAATGGCTTTATACCGGTATCCTTCTGGAGTTTTTTTGCCAAGGCGACAATCCTGTCAAGATTCTTATTCGTCTCGGCAAGATTTTCTCCCTGTGGAGCTATGTCCCTATCGTGAAAGCACCAGAACTTTACGCCGAGTTTCGTAAAGAATTCAAACGCTGCATACATCGTCGCTTCAGCGACCTCCATCGGGTCATTAAACTGATTATAACTGCGGATAATGGAATTTGAGCCGAACTGGTCGCTGCCGAGTCCTTTTAATGTATGCCAGTAACAGACCGCAAATCGAAGATGGTCTCCCATCGTCTTGCCGAGTATCTTTTCTTTGGGATTATAGTGCTTGAAGGACAGCGGGTTTTTCGACTTCGGCCCTTCATATTTTATTTTCTTTACATTCGGAAAAAAATCTTTCATAACAAACTCCTGTTTTTGAAAAATCCTATAACGCCTTTGTTAACAATTAGCTACAAAAACCCTTCCTAAACAAGTCTCCGGCATTTTACAAATTTTTGGATATTTGTAAAGCAAAAAAGGCCGACTTTTTCAAATCGGCCTTTTTAAAAGACTAAAATCCGTCATTAATTCTCATTCAGCCGGCGAGGGGGCTGCCTGTATTATTCTCCGCTGTTTGCGCCTTGATAAAAACATTAACAGCCGGACTACCAGCGTAATTATACAACTTATCAAGAAAGTCAGCATACATATGCGCAATATCCAAGAAAACATCACAACATTGACCGCCAGCAAACCGCCCCCTTTAATACCTGCCGATAATGACCCTCCTCCCGTAACACCTATAGTTCCCATAAGACCCAGAGCTACTACCCCATAGGCCCAACCGGCAGGAGAAAATGCCCAATATCCTATAGCTGTAATCAAACCTATCGTAAGAGCCCCGAAAGACCACAAACCTATCGCAAGACCGCCATAGGACACAACACCGCAGGCAATTCCGCCAAAAGCTATAACACCGACCGCTTTTGGACCGACAGCAATAAATCCTCTTGCAGTGCCTTTTGTCCTTATATCAATCCACGGAAACCTCGGTCTTAAACCGTAGCCGATATTTCTCGGATTGCCGTGAGTTTCGATAGCCTGAAATATTGCGTCTTGGGGTTTTACGCCTTGTGCCTCTAACTCCTCAATCTTTTTGAGCAAATGGTCTTGGAGTTCTGCTCTGATTTTTGGAGCATCACTTTTGTTGCGATTGGCATAACTCATTATACGGTCGAGATATTTTTCCAATGTCTGACTCATAATATTATCCTTTCCATAAAAGTATAGGGGCAAGTTTACCGGTCGGGGCAAGGACTTTTTCAATTACTTTTGACATCGTTTGCCACTGAACATAATTGGCCGACAAGGCTTTTTTGCCCTTAGGTGAAAGTCGATAGTATTTACGTTGCCGGTTGTTTTCGGCATCAGACCAGTAGGAAGTTATCAGGCCTTTTTCCTCGAGACGGTGAAGAACGGGGTAAATAGTGCCTTCGCCCATCTCCAGCAGCCCTTCAGCACGGCTATTCAGTTCCTTAATTATAGCATAACCATAACTTGAGCCTGATTGCAGAATTGCCAGCAAAAGAGTCTCAACGTTACCATCCAGCGTTTGTTTTTTAAGATGTTTCATAGCTAAATCTCTGATTTTTAAATAAAAACAACGATACTTTCTCAAAAATACCTTACAGCATAAAGTATTATACTATACACTGTAAGGTATGCAAGACAATTTTGAAATATTTTTAAAATTCCCTATTTTTGCCCCCAAAACCAACAAAAAAGGCCGACTTTTTCAAATCAGCCTTTATGAAATTATTTCCTTACATCCTTACTTCTTTACTTCCTTTTAACTTCCTATTCCGACGAAACGCCGAGCTTTTCTGCGATGCTGTCAAACTCATCGAGCGAATAAAACTCTATAATTATTCTGCCCCGCTGGCCGTTTTTGCGAGCCTGAATTTTTACCATTGTGCCGAGCCTGCTCCTGATTTTTTCTTCAAGGTCTCTTATGTGAGCGGGTTTTTCAACTTGTGATTTTTGTGCCGTTCCGTCCTTTTCCGTCAGCGCAAGTCTTACGAGTCTTTCCACTTCACGAACACTCAATCGCCCTGCCAGTGCGCGATTGGCAAGTCTCTTCCTTAAATCATCTGTTGGCAGAGCAAGTATCGCCCTTGCGTGTCCCATATCTAAAGAGCCGTCAATAAGCATCTGCTTTACCTCAGCTGGCAGGTTAAGCAGACGAATATAATTTGCAACAACCGAGCGGTCCTGGCCCAACTTTTGTGCAGCTTGTTCCTGTGTCAGGCCGAAAGTCTCCATAAAATTCTTATATGCCTTTGCCCTTTCAATCGGGTTCAAATCGGCTCGATGAATATTCTCCACCAGAGCAAGGGCCAGCATTTCGGAATCTTCTGTCGCCCTGACCATTGCAGGTATCCTGTCAATTCCTGCCATTTCAGCAGCCCGCAATCGCCTCTCCCCAGCTACAATCTCGAATCTACTGCCCTTCCGCCTGACTATTATTGGTTGGATTATGCCATTCTCCTTGATGGAATTAGCAAGCTCTCGCAGCTGCTCTTCATTCCAGTTTTGCCTCGGCTGATATGGGTTAGGGTCTATATCATAAAGATTTAATTCCGCAAGATTCTTCTGTAAGTCCTTGTCAATAGGGAAGTTAACGGCAATGTCAGCCAAAGCAGTATCGGAGTTTTCTTGTCCCATATTCATTATCGGACCTATTAAAGATTCCAGTCCCCTGCCGAGATGTTTTGGTTTTTCTTTTTTGGATGCCGTCATTTTACGCCTCCTTTTCTCTTAGACTTGTTCATCCTTGTAAAACTGATTGTCGTAGTTCTAACAGATTCGTTTTCGGTTTTCCAGCATAAAAAACTTTAATTGTTCCACGTGAAACACTGATACAAGTAATTTCCTCGATACAAAAGTTTTTTTACCCTCGACAGGGGAGTTTTAACAGAATCTCCTGACCGACAAAGTGGTTGTTCCACGTGGAACACTCAATGGTTAATAATCATTGGTCGTTAGTCAATAGTCCATCGCTGGCCGTTAGCCAATAGTCGCTGGCTGTTAGTATTCCTTCGCGGAAGATGGATTTTACCTATAAAGCTTTTCTGTTGTCTACTATGTTCTGTGCCATTTTTGATTTTGTTATCTGAATAACAAACACGCTCGATTTCTTTTACGGCAGGGGGGCTAAGCAAAAATTATTAGACTACCTGCGTTTGTTTTGATAAACTTCTCGCAGAAAAAATTTTGTCTAAAGGAGCAAGATATGATTACCGCACTTGAGCAGTATGACCCACAAATGTATGAGCTTTTGCGGCAAGAGGCCGCTCGCCAAAGCGCCTGCATCCGCCTTATTCCATCGGAAAACTATGTCTCCAAAGCAGTTATGGCTGCAACCGGAAGCTGCCTGACCAACAAATACTCCGAAGGCTATCCCGGCAAACGCTATTATGAAGGTCAGCAGGTAACCGACCTTGTTGAAGCAATCGCCATCGAAAGGGCGAAGAAGCTTTTCAAGGCCGACCATGCAAACGTGCAGTCTCATTCTGGCGCCGTTGCCAATCTTGCTGCATATAGCGCTCTTGCTGCGCCAGGTGAAACGATTATGGGCCTCGCGCTTCCGCACGGCGGGCATTTAAGCCACGGCTGGAAGGTAAGTTTTACCAGTAAAATTTTCAATTCGGTCAGTTACGAAGTTGACCCCGAGACAGGACTGTTTGACTTTAACAAGATTGAAGAGCTTGCAAAAAAACACAGGCCGAAAATCATCATCACCGGCGCAAGTGCTTACCCGCGAAAAATAGATTTTAAAACATTCGGCGAAATTGCAAAAAGAGTCGGCGCCTATCATCTGAGCGATATCGCGCACATCAGTGGCCTTGTCGTGGCAGGTTTGCATCAAAGTCCTGTTCCATATGCCGATGTTATCTCGACAACAACACACAAGACTCTGCGCGGTCCGCGAGGCGGAATGCTTCTGTGCAATGCTTCGCTTGCCGAGGCAATCGACAGGGCAGTATTCCCCGGTCTGCAGGGCGGCCCGCATATGCACACTATAAGCGCTCTTGCCGTTGCACTCAAGGAAGCTGATACGCCGGAGTTTGTCACTTACTCAAAACAGATTGTCAAAAACGCAAAAGTTCTTGCCGAATCCCTTATGGAAAAAGGGTTCAAGCTATTCAGCGGCGGCACAGACAACCATCTTATTCTAATAGACCTTCGTAACAAGGGCATCCCCGGCAAGAAACTCGCAAAGGCTCTCGACAGGGCACGAATTGAAACAAATTACAATACCATTCCGGGCGACCCTGCAAAACCGCTCAATCCGAACGGCCTTCGCATCGGCACGCCTGCGGTTACGACAAGAGGTATGAAAGAAGAACAGATGAAAATCATCGCTTCGCTTATAAGCAGAGTCGCCGAAAATATCGACAACGAAGAAGCTATCGCGCAGGTTGGCAGAGAATCGCTGCTTTTGTGTTCGCAATTTCCTGTGCCGGAACATTTTATAATACCCGCGAAAAATTCGCTCTAAACTCGACCGCCTCACAGGCAGAGGCTGACAAATGAGTATCGGCAAACTCAAAACCGCTTGTTTGGGACTGGGCAGAAGGGCACCGCAGCTTCTTGATTTGGCGTCTTCGACCGGTCTTTACGAAATTGTTTCGGTTTCCGACAGCGGCTTGGCTGTCGCTCAGCAGACCGCACAGAAATATAACTGCACGGCCTTTGACGATTACAGACAGTTCATCCTGCAAAACGATATCGACATTCTTATAGTTGCAGAACCGCTTTACAGGTGCACTGAATTCGTCAGAGTCGCGCTAAACAAAAAATGTCACATCCTCAAGCTAATCCCAACAGCGGCAAATTTCGAGCAGGCTGCCGAACTTACAAATCTTGCCGAGAAAAATAATGTAAAATACATTACCGCCTGTCCCGCAAGATTTGCGCCGGGTTTTGAGAGGCTAAGCGACCACCTAAAAACCGTTGACCGACGGCAGCTTTATTTTATCAATATCTGTGCATCGACCGGCAGCGATTTTTTTCAGCCCATTGTCTCTGATGCGCAGGCCGATATGAAACTTGCCGGCGGGGGAGTCCTGCTCAACGATTGTTTTGAACTGCTCAGCCTTATCATTGAAAGCTTCTCTCTGCCGCAGCAGGTTTACGCTCTAATAACGAACCAAAACCCCGACAAGAAGGCAAAACAGTATCTCGGCGAAGATACCGTAACCGCATCGCTTGCTTTCAGCGACGGTCTTATTGGCACCTTTCTTGCTGCTCATCTATCCGGCACCACTATCACAGTGCCGGTGAGAATCTGTGGAGCAGAAAATAATATCGCCGCAACGCCAAATAGACTCACCGTCACAGACAGAAGCGGCTCAATAGTCGCTGAGCATAAATATCCACTCAGGCCTGAAAAATGTATAACCGAGATGTTTATTGATGCAGGCAGGGCACTGCTTGAGCCGGACAAATATAAGCTGCGAAACAATCTCAGACTCGACCTTGCGACAATGTCACTTATCGAGACAGCCTATTTAAGCGCTAAAACCGGTATGCCCGAATCGCCCCGAAAATTTTTCGAAATATCCGAAAAAGAAAAATCCCCCTTCGCCTAACCTTGACTTATTCGCACCTCAAGCTGCTGCCGCGAATGCCGTATAACTTTTCTAATGTCCTCCGTATCAGGCAGAAATGTCGTCATTTGCTCAAGAAGTCCCCGTTTTTTTATCTCTTTAAGTGTCGGCACAAAATTCACATCTGCTACCCAGCCTAACTGTGCAATTACCATATCATTGAGCGTCTTGAAGTCCTTGTAATCTATTGTCCTGTTATTGAGTACGGCCTGAATAATATGTTTTGAATACTTATTTTCTGCAGAAAAGCCCATAGTTCCAAGATACTTGCCAGGATTTTTTTGCAAATCGCCAAGCCAGTTAATCATTACGTAATAGATGTCGAGCTTGTCGGCATCGCGAACCAGCTTTGCAATAAACTTTGTTTGCTCATCAAGATTACAGGCCAGTTCTTTTTCGCCGTGAAGCCTGATTGCCTCCTCTATAATTTCTCTTTCCCGCTGCGAAAGACAATCGAGCACCTTATTTTCGGCAAGAACCTTCAGGCCGAGCAGACTATGGTCTTCGGTCCCGACATCATTATAGGATTTATACTTCATAAACTGCTCAAATCTGCCGACGTCATGAAACAGCGCTGCCGTTTCTGCGAGCATCTTCCGCTCATCGTCTAGACCGAGCTGGTCAGCTATCAGCAGAATATCGGCACATACCCTGCGGGTATGGTCTTCCTTGAGCCTGATGTTGTCGTTCGTCAGCTCATCATCGCCGTAAAAGCCCGCCGCATAATCATAGAACCATTTTTTTAATTGTTCGAACTGTTCTCGCGTCATAATTCCCTTGTTTTAATAAAGCCGTTAATCTACCGCAACAAGGCCTTTAACTCCATAGTTTTATCCCGCACCTATTTGCACAACTACGCAGGAAAGGCTGAACACCTTGAAAATAAAAATATTACCAAATTTTCTATTCGTTGCCACAACGCAAATAGGTGCGGGATTAACTCAAAAAATCTTGCACTTATGGCTCGATTTGCCTAAACTATGCCGAGTTGAAAAATTAAAAATAAAGACAAGGAGTTTCAAATGCCTACTGTTAAAGACGTTATCGTCAGAAAACCGACCAAAGAGGAAGTAAAGGAATGTAAAAACTGGCCTATTTGGACTTGTGAAAAAAGCACATTCGACTGGGATTATACGCAGACTGAGACCTGTCTTATTCTGCAGGGCAGGGTAACGGTAAAGGACCGGCCCGGCAGCGGGACAGTGTCATTCGGCCCGGGCGACCTTATAATTTTCCCTAACGGCCTTAAGTGTACCTGGCAGGTCTCTGAGCCGGTGAAAAAACACTATAATTTCGACTGATTGCTTTCTAAAATCATTTGCGTAAAGCTGAGCAACGAAAGCGGCCTTGCGGTTTTGGAAAATAAATTCCGTACCTGATAAAATATTTTAAGGGAGATTTGGTTATGGCAGTAATTTCTACACTCATTGGACTCGCGGGGGTGGTTCTAACCATCGTTATCGGCTGGCGTATAATGAAAGCCTTTGAGTCAATCGCAGCATCAGTATCAAAAATAGCCGAGAAGCAAAAATAACCAGTTAAACTTCAGCACGGATAGCTTCCTTCGGTATCCAGAACAACGGCCGATAAAAAGGTCGCTTCCGGCCGGGTTGGACGCGGTCACAGCGCCGCTGCCCACTATGGGCACCCCTGCCGGAGGCGACCGCAAAAAGTATCCACTTAAAATACCACCATACGTAGAAATCCTATCTACAATTATCCGCGGCCAGTGCCAACCGTATGGCAGTACAAGTAAAAAAGGCCGGTTAATCCCGGCCTTTTTAGGTTTTGGAGAAGGGGGGTTTACTTTAACTCGTCGTCAATCCACCCGACAAGCTCCTTGAGGTCTTTCAGCGTAATGTCGCCCATATGTGCGATTCTGAACGTCTGGTCTTTGAGCTTGCCGTAGCCATTGCCAAAAACTGTGTTATGCTTTGCCTGAACAGCTTTAATAACATCGCCGACAGCAATGCCGCGAGTATTCTTAACTGTGGTCAGTGTGTTTGACGCATATCTTTCTTCGCAGAACAGCTCGAACCTCTCTTTTGCCCAGCCTCTGACAAAATCACCCATCTGTTTATGTCTCTTCCAGACGTTTTCCATACCTTCCTTAACGAGCCTGTGGCACTGATAATTCAATGCCATAATGTGCGGAACGGCAGGGGTAGCAGGTGTCTGGTCTTTTTCGTTGCTCTTTGCGAACCCCTGAAAATCAAAATAATACCCGCGGCCGCTAACCTTCTTGCTCTTCTCTATAGCTCGTTTGCTCACTGCAAAGACGGTCAATCCCGGCGGAATCGCAAAGGCCTTTTGAACTGAAGCGAACGCTACATCCCACCCAAGCTGGTCAAAATGCATAGGCAGGCCGACCATCGCGCTTACCGCATCGACAAGTACCAGCACATCAGGGTGTTTTTTCTTCATCATATCTGCGATTTCATAAACAGGATTCATCAGTCCCGTGCTGGTTTCATTATACATCAGTGTTATCGCCGCATACTTTCCTTCGGCAAGTTTCTTATCAATCATCTGGGGCGTTGTCGCCTTGCCCCAGTCGACCTTGAGTTCCTCAACCTTTCTGCCGCAGCTTCTGGCAACGTCAGCCCATTTATCGCTGAACGCGCCGCACATTGTGCACAGCACTGTTTCGTCGTGGTCAACGCAGTTGCGAATGCTTCCTTCCCAGATGCCCGATGCACTCGATGTGCTGATAAACACATATTGTTCGGTAAAAAGAATCTTTTTGAGCATATCTGTTGTCTCTTTGTGTAGCTGCGAATACTCCTTGCTTCTGTGGCCGAGGGTATATCTGCTTAACTGCTGTAGCACCTCAGGCAGGACATGCACAGGCCCGGGTATAAACAATCTCGGCGGACTCTTCCAGTCAACCATCTTTGTTTCTCCAGAATTATTAAAGTTTATTTATTGTTAGTCCCGAAAAAATCTTCGGGAAAAAGAACGTCGATTTCTGCGGCATTTTTTCATTCGCTGTCGCAACCTGTTTTATCTGCTCGGCGCGTATTGGATTCATAAAGAAAACAGCCTGTTTTTGTGCCTTATCGACTGCTGTTACTGCCTCGTCAACGGCACTGCCGAAATCCTTTATATACTCGATATTTGTCTCGCCTGCAAGCTGCCGCTCACCGATACCCAGAATCCTTTCCAGAATCAGCTTGTGCAGTACTGTAACATCGAGTTTTCGCAAAGTGTCGCCGAACTGCCCGGCAATTTTATCCATCACCGCATAGTTCTTCAGCTCAATTGCATAAAAGGCTCCATCAGCGGCATAAAGTCCGAAACAGGTCCGGCCGGTGTCAAATCCCGAACGCATCTTTTCAAACATTTTCCCCTTCGCACCGGCTTTGTTGAGCCTGGCCCAGATGCCAAATTTGGTGCACTCAAAATCTTTCGCCAGTCCGGCCAGCAACTTTTTAAAATCAAAGTCTGCGACACCGCCGACGAGTCTGTGTGTCGGCAGAATCACAAGGCCTTCATTTCGCATATTGACAAAGGTCATCATTTGCCATTGTGCCGCAGGATTATCTGTCTGGCGCCGATAGTTAAGCGCAGTCTCATATCTATGATGACCGTCCGCAATCAGTATTTCTTTGTCTTTCATCGCCTCTGCTATCGCCGAAATATCTCCTGCGTCATCTACTATGAACATTCGGTGTCTTACCTTATCCTCATCGGTAAAATCAATCACAGATTTTTTTGCTGCGGCCGTTTTTTCAATAATTTTATCTGCCGTTTTCTGCACATCGTCATAGAGCATAAAAATCTGGCCGAACTGTGCCGCCGTTGCCTGCATAAGTTTGAGCCTGTCCGCCTTTGGACCATCGAGCGTGCTTTCGTGAGGCCGAACGCCTGAGCCGAACTCAACCAGCTTTCCAAGGGCGATAAATCCGCTTCGGCTGTACTTCTTTCCTCCAACTTCAAAATCCTGAGCGTATGCGTAAATCGCCTCTTTGCCATCCTGCTCCAAAACTCCCTTCTTCAGCCAGTCATTCAGATATTCAGCCGCCCGGGTGTACTGATTTTCCGTTTCGTTATCGCCCGCCTCTGTTTTCCCCCTGATAATTCTGACAATATTATACGGACTCTGCCGATAGAGTCGCTCCTGCTGCTCGCTGCTTATAACGTCATAAGGCGGCGCGATACACCTGCCGGCATCGCCGACAACATCAGGATTATAACGATACGCTTTGAAGGCTTTTATTTCCATCCGCTCCGTTGCCTATGGTAAGGGTCCATTTACAAAAACACACAAAACTGGGACGGGGAGTTTACCAGAACCGGCCGGCTTTTTCAACAGTGTATAAAACAAAATCTAACGCTATTAAGCTTTAAAAAGTCGGCTGCCGTTTAAAACTTGCACATAGTATTAGTCATTGATTCTTTTTGTTATTGACATATTCGGGTGAAATGCACAATAATACAGAAAAAATAAGACTTTGAATAAACCGGAGACAAGAAATGAAAAGGGCGCTTCCATTTTTGTTTTTGAATTGTTTCATCCTGTTCATCGCAGCAGCAGGGGACACCGGCAACGACCCACAGGGGCCGGCTCAATCTTCGTCTGTAACAGCACCGCTGCCCGAGTCAAACGAGCCTAATATGGTTCAGCGGCTACAAGTCGTTCGTGAAAGGCTTATCAAAAATCAGCGGCCCGGAGAAATAAACCGGCCTGCGGCAGAACAACGGAGGGCTAATGTCAGGCGGCGCGCCGGCCGGTATCAGGCATTCGAGACTCAGCTTGCTGAGGAATATCGGAAACACAATCTGCGAATCGCAATATTGAATCGTATCCGCCAGCTCGCCGAGCAGGAAGGACTCGCTGACACAATCGAAAAGGCCGACAATCTCATAAAGATGGAAAACGACAGACATACGAAAAAGGTAACCCAGCTTCACCGCAAACCCCTCTGGCCTGTTGAAAAATCCGAAAAAAACCGCCAAATCAAAACTCCTGATATCAGCCTCGCTGAAACGAACCTGCCGCGACAGGGCACGAGCACAGCGGGCGAACCAAACAAATAAACAAACGGCTTTTATTTAAGGAGAATACAAAGTGTTGCGAAAAATCCTGATTCTTGCTATCATCCTTGTCTTGGTTGTCGCCTTCGGCTGCAGGAAGAAAACCGGACAACCTGTCGCTCCTTCAAAAACGGCAACTGACGCCCAAAAACAGGCTGAAAAGGAAGTAACAAAGGAAAACATGAATCAGCAGCTCGAAAAAATTGAGAAAGAAATCAAAAAAGACGCTGCTGAGACTGAACCGAACGTATAGACAGACAATTTTTATTTAAGGAGAACACAAAATGTTGCGAAAAATTCTGACAATTGCTCTTGTCCTCGCTTTAGTTGTTGTCTTCGGCTGCAAGAAAACTCAAAAAGCCGCGCCAAAAGCTGCTCCAGAAGCCCCCGCGGCTCCGCAGGTACAGCCTGACACCAACGCACAATAATCCGCAAAGGCGAACACGAAAGGGCAGGTCCATCGCCTGCCCTTTTTGGATGCACTGATTAAATTTGGCTAAAAGCCGTTCCTCCGCTGGTTGTTCTATGACCACCTCTCAGCCGGATTATTCAATAATCATTCCCGCCTTTAACGAGGCGGCATATTTAGGCAGCACTCTTGCGGCTGTGAAAACCGCACAAGGTTCCTTTGCACACCGAACAGGCGAGATTATAGTTGTTGATAACAATTCCACCGACAACACTGCTGAAGTAGCAAAATCTTCTGGTGCGACTGTGGTTTTTGAGCCGGTAAATCAGATTTCACGCGCCAGAAACCATGGCGCAGAGACCGCAAAAGGCAAATACCTGATTTTCCTCGATGCCGACACCATCCTTCCAGAGAAGCTTCTGGCTAAAACTCTGGAGCTTTTGGACTCCGGCAAAATTGCCGGCGGAGGAACGATTCTCGACTACTCCCAGACAAATCTTTTGAAGGTTAAACTCCTGCTCCACCTCTGGAATTTTATCTCGCGCTCTCGAAAGCTTGCTGCAGGTCTGTATCTGTTTTGTCTCAGACAGGCCTGGCAGGATGTCGGCGGATTCGATGAAAGTGTTTACATTGCAGAGGAGCTGATTTTCTCCAAACAGCTCAAAAAATGGGCAAAAAAACACAAAATGAATTTCCGTATACTTGATATTCCTGTCCGGACTTCCCTGCGAAAATTCTACTGGTTCAGCTATAAAACAATTGTATTGAATCTTGCCTTTGGGTTTTTTGTAAAAGGGGATAAAAACAAATGTCGTCTGTGGTACGACAGAAACACCGCCCAAAAGTCAAACCAACTTGTCCGTCGTAGCCCCTAAGGGGCGAAGACGGATAATCATTTAAACAGCCGCACATTTCTGTTATACTCCTGTCCCGTTTACGTCAGAAATACTTTTTATTGGAAGCAAGATGGCACTGCCTGTTGTCGCAATAATTGGAAGGCCTAACGTGGGCAAAAGCTCTCTCTTTAACGCCCTCGCAGGCAAAATGATAAGCATCGTTGAGCCGACCGCAGGCGTAACCAGAGACCGTGTAAGTACAATCATCGAGTACAATGACCGTTATTTTGAGCTTGTTGACACCGGCGGCTACGGTATCGTCGATTCAGACCAGCTTAAAGAGCACATCGAAAATCAGATAAGGCAGGCTATCAGTTCAGCAGACCTTGTTATTTTCGTAGTTGACATCCGTGACGGATTGGTCCCGCTCGACAAGCAGATTGCTCAGCTCTTGAGAAAGAACAATCTTAACGTCGTCCTCGTCGCCAATAAGGCTGATGAGGCAAAAATGTTCCCCGCCGCAGCGGAATTTTCAAAGCTCGGCTTTGGCGACGCCCTTTGCGTCTCATCGACAAATAATCTCAACAAGCACCTTCTTGTTGACAGGATTACGGAGTTTCTCAAAGACCGTACTTCTGAAAAACCGCAGGATGTCGAGATGAAGCTCGCAATCGTCGGCAAACGCAACGCCGGCAAAAGTACCCTCACAAATGCAATCGCAGGCCAGGAGCGTGTAATCGTCAGTGAAATCCCCGGCACAACACGCGACTCAATTGATGTGCGATTTGAGAAGGACGGCAAAACATTTATCGTCATCGACACCGCAGGAGTAAGAAAAAAAAGCAGCATTAGGGACAGCATAGAATTTTACAGCCACGTAAGGGCGGCCAAATCTATCCGGCAGGCCGATGTCGTGCTGCTTTTGATAGATGCGGTCGAGCCGCTCTCACAGGTTGACAAAAAACTTGCTGCCTTCATCGCTGATGAATACAAGGCCTGTATTCTTGTGATAAACAAATGGGACCTTGCAAAGGGCAAGGCCTCAAGCGACGATTACGCTGATTATCTCACTAAAACTCTGCCGCAGTTAAGTTACGCCCCGATTGCCTTTACAACCGCCACTGAGAGCAAAAACATTCAGTCGGTGCTCGATTTGGCCCGTGAGCTTTACAAGCAGGCGACAACGAAGATTTCCACGCCAAAACTGAACAAGGCTATTGAGCAGATAAGCTCCGAGCGTCTCGGCGGCAGGAGAAAAACCTCCCTGTTTCCGAAAATTTACTATGCAACGCAGATTGCGACAAGGCCGGTTACGCTCCTTTTATTTGTCAATAAGGTTAAGTTATTCGATGAAAACTACAAACGATTTCTCATCGGCAGACTTCGCGCTCATTTAGGCTTTGCCGAAGTCCCGATAAGGCTTTTGATACGTCCACATCGGAAGGATTAACATAGGTTACTCTGTGCTCGGCGGCTGGTTCTGGTCGGTTACAGGCACAAGTTTGAATTTTGCCTCGACAGGGTCGCCCTTGAGGTGAATTTTGTCTTCGCGAACATATTTGGCGGGAAAATTATAAATTATCTGCCGACTTACTTCCGGCTTGCCCGCATCGTCATCCTGAATTTCAAGCAGTACTTCGAAGCCCTTTTCCTCGTACGCGGCTTTGGCTTCTTCGGTAGCAACAATGGGAATACTGCTGATTTCCGGCCGCTTGATGAATTCCACCTTATAGCCGCCGGCAAGATTCTCGCTGAAAATAAAGCCGAGTGTGCCGTTGATTGTGTACTGCTTCATATCTTCCTGGGTTGCCGGCAGTTCAACCTTTACGGCCGTATCAGCATATCTTATCTCTCCGCTGGCAAGTTCGATATAAGGTTTTTTGTCGATTGCTCCGCCGCGTGCCTGTTTCTTCTCGGCCAGTGTCATTATCTTTACCTTTGCCTCCGTCAACTGCTGCGGTACAAGCATAGTAACAACATCCGGCGTGGTACGGGCACCGGCCATTTCGGTATCTGTCTCATCCACACATTTTATAGGCAGCGTCTTTTCCTTCAGTTCCACCACTTTTATGCGCTGTAGTTTATCCGGCCTGGCAGCCTTTACAGCCAGCCCGTATTCATGCATCTTTTTGCTTTCCGACAGAAACTTTCGCAAATCCTGCAGAGCATATTCGCCCTCCGTGCCCATGTTTTGTTGTTCCGCGTCGAAGACAACTTCGAGTTTTTCCCTGCCGCCTTCTATCTTTTTTGAAAGTTCGCGCACTTTTGCTACCGGCCCCCTTAAATCAGCTTTTACCTGTATTTCCGGCCTGCCTTCCAGCGTAACCCACAGCCGCGGATTTGCCTTGCTCGCGGTTATTGTTATCGTCTGATTGTCCAGTCCTTCATCGAGACTCAAATCCGCCCAGACCCATATCAGGCAGGTTATAAAAATCACAAGCATTGCTTTCTTGACTTTCGCGAACACAGCCTTACCTTCCCTGACTTACTATGCCGGAGTCTTTTTTATCTTTTGCACTTCGCCGCAGCCTGGCCAACAGCGGACCGGCGTCGATGATTATGCTTGTCAGTCTCTTGCGAAGTTCTTCTTCGGTTATATACTGGTCGAGTTTACCATCCTCAGCGATACTTATAACTCCCGTCTCCTCGCTGACCACTATGGCGACCGCATCGCTGCCGGTCGTTACGCCTATCGCCGCTCTGTGTCTTGAGCCGAGCGAGCCTCCTGCAAGACCGACCTCTGCGAGTGGAAGCTGCACACGTGCCGCAGCAATTCTGTCCCCCTGGATTATTACCGCAAGGTCGTGCAGTGCGGTGCCCGGATGAAATATCGTCCTGAGTAGCGCCGCCTTAACCTTGGCGTCAAGTTTCACCCCCGTCTCGATAAACTCGCCTAATGCGACCCGTCTCTCAAGAATAATAATTGCTCCTATCTTCTTTTCGGAAAGATTGGTAACCGCATTTATAATCTCTTCGACGGTCTGCAAAAGCTGTCGATGTGCCGAACCGCCAAAGCTGCCGGCCTGGCCTATCCTGATAAGCATCCTTCTTATTTCCGGCTGAAATGCCGCCACTGCGATTATCAATACAAGGACAAGAAAACTGTTATAGAGATACTGAAGTCTTGCAAAATCAAAACGCACAATCACCAGCTTAAGAATCATCGATGCTGCAAGCAGCAGAATTATAACTCCCCTGAACAATCGCTCGCCACGAGTCCCTTCGAGAAAATTTATCGCCCAGTAAACAACAAATCCTATTAGCAGAAGCTCAATAATAACTATAAGCGGATTGTATACTACCAGACGACCGAAATATTCGACAATCGCATCCAATTACATTCAGCCTCAAATCCTTTTTTATTTATCCCGCCAGACAGCCTTTATCTGACGGGACAAGTCTCCATTCGGTACCAGCCTTCCCTGCTCGTTGCGATGCGGTCGCACTCGTCGGGTCGAAGCCCACCGCAGCCCGACCGCGGTGAGTGCCGTTTACCTCACGTGGTACTCAGTCAGTCTGGTTGTCCGGTCCCACTGAAGGATTGCATCAATATCATCGATGAGCATCGAGCCACTCAGCCTCAACTGCCTCGCGTGGTCGTCCGCCCTTTCCGCAGAAGTTTCGCCAAGGCCGTGACAGCCAACAACTACTGCTGCTGAGACCAGCAATATCGCTGCAAGCAAAATATTAAGCAACACTTTCTTCATTCACTCCCTCCCCAAAAAGGTAGTTAAACTCATAAGCTCCACAAGCTTATTATCAAAAATAATCCTTTGACAACCTCTATCTTAACAGATTGTAACGCCGGTGTCAATTTAGGTAAAACTTTACAGCAGAAATTTTATTCACTGTCTGTCTTTAGCCTGTCAGCCGCGATTTTTCAGCAAATCCTGCCTGCTTTTACCGGACGCTGATGTTTTTTGCTCTCTGCCCTCTTGAATTTTTCCCGAAATCTGTTAGCCTCTCCTTCTATTATGAAATTCCCCGAAAAAACAACGGTTCAATCACATACGATAACCATCATTCCGCGATACTGCGAGACTGACCAGGCAGGGGTCATCCATCACAGTGTCTTCCCGATTTATTTCGAGCTGGGCAGAACGGAACTTTTACGCGCAAACGGCCTTGCGTACAAAGAACTCGAAAAAGAAGGTTTCTATATGGTCGTCGCGGAACTGCACGTTAAATACCGCAGACCTGCATACTACGATGAAAAATTAGAGCTTACAACCGAATGTACAAAAGTTACCGCTGCAAAGATTGAACATTCCTACAAACTAATCCGCTCCGAAACCGGACTATTACTTGCCGAAGGCTCAAGTATCCTCGCCTGCGTTGACGATAACGGCAAACCAAAAAGAGTGCCGGAGTTTATGTACCCGGGCGAATAACCACAAAGACACAAAGTTTTGTAGGTATATCTTAATTTCCTCTGTGCCTTGGTGCCCTTGTGGCTCAATTTATTCTTGAATTTTAATAAGTTTTACCCTATTAAGGACCTGTGCAGGATTCAAGCGGGTCATACCGGATATTTTTAAGTGCCGCCGAGGCCAGCGGCGACAGACTTTGCGCAAATCTCATAACCGCCTTAAAACAAACAGGTTACAACCTTGAATTTGCCGGCCTTGGCGGAGCGAGAATGGCTGATGCCGGCTGCGAAATCATCCTGAACACAACCGAAAGAGCAGCAATGAGTTATAAGGCTTTTCGTCAAATTCTTTTCTTCCTCAAGGCGGTAAAAAAAACTGAAAAACACTTTGCTCAAAGCAAACCCGATATCGTAATAGTCTGTGATTCGCCAAGCTTCAACTTCCACGTCGCAAAGGCCGCTGCAAAGGCCGGCATAAAAACGCTTTTTTACGTTGCGCCGCAATTGTGGGCCTGGGCGCCGTGGCGAATTAAAAAGTTAAAAAAACTCTGCACAGGCGGATTGGTAGCGATTCTGCCGTTCGAGCCAGACTGGTTCGGCAAAAGAGGTTTAGAATGTAAATTCGTTGGTTCTCCTATACTCGAAGACATAAAGTCTGAACAGATAAGACCTAAAAATTACGCCGCATACTCGATATCCAACGCCCACATCGCACTTATGCCAGGCTCAAGACCGGCTGAAATAAAAACACTCTGGCCGGCAATGGAACAGATTGCCAGAAGATTGAGGGCTCGCCATCCGAGCATTCGGTTTACCGCCGTTGCTGCAGATGAAAAAATCGCGGATTTCCTGCGACAAAACGAAATCAAGTCCCTCTGCTGCGATTACACAATTGACAGCGTCTATGAGACGGCCAAAAAGGCTGATTTTGCTCTTGTGACAAGCGGCTCTGCCACTCTGCAGGTCGCTGCGGCAGCCTGCCCGATGGTAATAATGTATCAGTCCAATAAATATCTATGGCACCTTGTCGGCAGAAGATTGGTAACAACAAAATATCTTTCGCTTGTTAATATCCTTTCGCAAAAAGAGCTTGTGCCGGAATTTATGCCATACTTCTCGTCAATCGTCCCCGTCGTCAGCGTATGCGAAAGCCTGTTAAATGCTCCTGAAAAACTCCTGAGTTTAAGCAGTGGACTTATGGAACTTGCCAAACCTCTTGCCGGCAGCAAGACATCACAAAATGTTGCGCAACTTGTAATAGAGCAATTAGCAAAGACGCCGGCAAAACCAGCGGCTGAATAATTTTATTGCCCTTGAATCAGCCCCTGTTTATGGTATAATCTTGTCGGATAAATCACAGCTATATTGTTTTTTGATAAGGGAAGACGAGGATGAAGCAGAGCAGAGTCAGCAGGATTGTAAAAATCCTCACGACGCTACAGTCCGATGAGAAGTACTCGCCGACTGACCTTGAAAACATCCTCGGCGTAAGCAGACGAACAGTCTTTCGCGACCTGGCTGAGCTGCAGAGCATCGGCGTGCCCTGCAAGTACGACGCAAAAAGCAGGGGCTACAGTATCGACCCTAAATTTTTCCTGCCACCCGTAGATTTTAACCTTGCCGAAGCCTTAAGTCTGCTAATGCTCGTCCATAAAGTGCGAAACCATCTGCCCCTCCCGTTCAGGAACTCCGCTCTGCTGGCAGGCCTAAAGGTTGAAAACAATCTGCCTGCCGAGGTGCGAAATTACTGTCAAGCCTCACTCCAAAAGGTAACCATCGCCCCGGAACAGCACGCAACAATTAAATCACTTGATACAATCTATAATACCATTCAAAAAGCAATCAGGAAAAAAACTGTACTGCGCCTGTCGTATCATTCGCTCTACGAACAACAGGCCATAAATGCCACATTACACCCATATCATCTGCTCTATAAGAAACGCTCTTGGTATGTAATAGGCTTCTCAGGCTTTCATAAGATGGTTAGGACCTTTAATCTCGGCAGAATAAAGGCTGTCGAAGCCCTTGGCACCCACTTTACAGACGGTGATAACTTTGACCTGTATGAGTACCTCGGCAGGGCCTGGTCTCTCATACCGGAAGGGAAACTGTACGATGTCAAACTGAAGTTTTCGCCTCTTGTGGCTCACAACGTCTCGGAAGTTCAATGGCACAGCACTCAGCAAGCGCAATGGAATGAGGACGGCTCCGTAACCCTAAGCTTTAGGGTTGATGGACTGGGGGAAATCACTTGGTGGGTACTGGGCTACGGCGACCAGGTGCAGATATTAGCACCCGCTGCGCTAAGAAAAAGGGTGCTTGAAAAGGCGCAGGGAATTGTTGAGAATCACAGAAAACTATAGAATTATCACCTGTTACAAATCAAGCGTATAAACTGTTATTCCGTCTGTAACCTTCCCCCCACCAGGAGACATTTCTACCCCTCAAGCGCGGCCATCCTTAGACCTGTTGCCCGCGGCGCCAGAACAACATCCTATATAACAGCATATCCCCACACAGAAAAGAGGGGCTTGCTTTATATAAGCTGCTGCTATTTAAGTGGTTATGCCTCTTGCCCAGTCGTGTTTTTAACAATTTGGCTTCCCTTAAGATTACTACTACGAATATTTCTTTATTAGGCCCAATACTCTCCGGTGCCTCGCTGAAAAATTTACTAAAATTTGTCATAGGTATATGGCGAAAACCTCTTGCCAAATTTACTTTTTTGGTATAAATTAATGGATTAATAAATCGATAGTATTATTCTTTTTTTACAAGCTTGTGAGGAATATAAGATGAAGGCAAAATTTAATCGAGCAGCGTTGTCTGAAGCACTGGCGCTTGTTACTTCAGTTGTGCCGGCAAGGACTACAAAACCTATACTTCAAGGCTTGAAGATGGGTGCACAAGAAGGGGGCGTTTTAATAAGTGCTACCGATTTTGAAATCAGCATAACTTGCTTTATCTCCCAAGTACAGATTGAGGAAGAAGGCGAGGCAGTAGTCCCCGCAGAGCGATTTACTGCTATCGTTCGTGAGAGTGTTGATGAGATTCTTGACCTTCAGGCCGCCGAGGGAACCTGTCATGTGCGAGGCGCAGACAGCCATTTTACAATTTACGGGTTTCCGCCGGACCAGTATCCCACAGTGCCAGGCGTTGACGGTGAAGCACAAATTAAAGTTAACCTTATAAAACTCCAGGAAGCAGTTGAGCACTGTCTTTTTGCAACGGCAAGGGAAAACACACGCTATGCCCTAAGTGGGATTCTGTGGGAGACGGCTGGCAAGAAGCTGACACTTGTGGGAACAGACGGTAGGCGGCTTGCAAAGTACAAGCTTGCTCTTGCTGGTGAGGCAGACAGGAAACTTGAAGCGGAAAAGATTATAGTGCCTGCCAAGGCTATGGCGCTTTTAGAAAGAATCGGGGCCGGTGAAAATGATGAAGCAGTCATTCGTTTTGTCGATAACAAGATTATACTTGCCTGCGGCGGCACGGTGATAAGCTCAACGCTTGTTGAAGGAAGCTTTCCAAAGTATGAAGAGATTGTCCCAACCGACTATAAGAACAAGCTTCAGCTTAACACGGCGGCCACACTTAGCGCTATTAGAAGAGCGGCATTACTAACCAACGAGGATTCAAAAGGAGTCAAGTTGGCGCTGAGCAAAAAGTCCCTTGTGTTTACCAGCAGGGCGCCCGAGATGGGCGATGCGGAAATTGCGATGGAGGTCGACTATAAAGGCGAAGCTATGGAAATAGGCTTTAATCCACAGTTCCTTATCGATGTGCTGAAAGTTATCCGAGAAGACTCTTTCGAGCTACAGCTGGGTCAGTCTGACCGGCCGGGACTTATTAAAAGCGGTGCTAACTATCTGTATATCGTTATGCCAGTGAGCCTGTCCTGAAGGGTTGGTAGTTCATGAACACGGAAGTTTTACTAACCAAAGCGAACAGAGCAATAAAATTCAGGCGAAGGAGGGCCAAAAGCAACAGCAACATCGCTGGCGAACTGAAGCTGTTTTTAAGGAGCGTTGCCAGTCCTGCCAGGCGGAATATATCTGTCCCCGAGGCATTTGAGCAGATAGCGGGAGACGACCTTGCCCGGAATTGCCGGATAGAATCACTTAGAGCGGGAGTTATGAAAGTGAAGGTAAAGTCCGGGCCGTATATGTTTGAGCTTCGTACAAACGCAGGGCAGATTGTCGAAGAGCTGAGACAACAGTGCCCTTTGTCGAACATTCGGGAAATCAAGCTGGTTTGCTCGGAATAATTCCGCCATGCTCCGTCGCGCAAGCTTTCGAGCGTCGGCGACAGGAGAATAAAAAGGCCAGGGCTTTTAATTAAAAGGCTTGAAGCAATTATGAAAGACCATAGTTACGATGCCAGCAATATAAAGATTCTTGCAGACCTTGAAGCAGTTCGCAAAAGGCCCGAGATGTATATAGGCAACCGTCAGCAGGGCGGCCTGCACCACCTTGTTTATGAGGTGCTCGACAACTCCATAGACGAGGCGATGGCGGGTCGATGCGATGCGATAACCGTTCGCATTCATGTTGACGGAAGCTGCTCGGTTGAGGACAACGGCAGCGGCATACCGGTGGACATTCACAAGGAGGCCGGTAAGAGCGCTCTTGAAGTTGTGCTTACAACCCTTCATTCGGGCGGCAAGTTCGACCATGAGGCGTATAAGGTAGCCGGCGGGCTGCACGGCGTTGGGGTAAGCGTGGTCAACGCCTTAAGCGAATGGCTCGAAGCCGATGTTTACCGCGGCGGAAAGCATTATCATTTCGAGTGCGAAAGAGGCAACGCGAAAGCACCCGTCAAAGAAATCGGTCCGACTAACAAACAGGGAACGTTAATAAGGTTCCTGCCTGATGAGCAGATTTTCGCAGATTTGGAATTTGATTACGAAACGCTCTGCAAGAGAATCCGCGAAGTCGCATATCTCAACGCCGGCGTAAAAATAACATTTCAGGACGACAGGCAGAACAAGAAAGAGGTTTTTCGTTTCGAAGAGGGGCTGCGCTCCTTTGTGAAGCACCTCAACGAGGGTAAAGAGGCATTGCACTCAGATGTCATTTACTTTTTAAAAGAGGACGCCGAGACGCATATGATTTGTGAAGTTGCGATGCAGTATAGCGCCAGTTATGTTGAGAATGTCCTTGCCTTCGCAAACAATATCAGGAACATCGACGGCGGCACGCATATGAGCGGCTTTAAAACGGCGCTTACCCGCACTATGAATGCTTATGCCAAGAAGGAGAATCTGCTTAAGAACGGCCAGGCCCCGTCGGGCGAAGACGTCCGGGAAGGGCTGACTGCGGTCGTATCGGTAAAACTTGCCGACCCGCGTTTTGAGGCACAGACGAAGGTAAGATTGAGCAATCCGGAAGCAGGCAGCTTTGTAGAGACAACCGTTAACGAGCAGCTCGGGAATTATCTTGAGGAAAATCCCGGCCAGGCGAAAAGGATACTGACCAAAGCTATTCAGGCGGCTGCTGCCAGAGAAGCGGCCCGAAAGGCCAGAGAGCTTACCCGCAGAAAAGGGGCATTGGGCGGAGGCAGTCTGCCGGGAAAACTCTGGGACTGCTCAAGCAGAGAAGTTGCCGATACGGAACTGTTTCTTGTCGAGGGCGATTCAGCCGGCGGCAGTGCAAAAGGCGGCAGAGACAGAAATATCCAGGCAATCCTGCCGCTGCGGGGCAAGATTCTCAATGTTGAAAAGGCAAGACTTGAAAAAATGCTCGCTCACGAGGAGATACGCACAATCATAAGCGCACTTGGAACCGGCATCGGCACAGACGATTTCGATTTCAGCAAGTGTCGGTATGGGAAACTCATCCTGATGACCGACGCCGATGTTGACGGGGCGCACATAAGAACGCTGCTGCTTACTTTTCTTTTCAGGCAGATGCCGGAGCTTTTCGAGCATGACGCTATTTATATTGCACAGCCGCCGCTTTATGAGCTGGCCGTCAAGGGAAAGAAAAAACCGGAATACGTCCTGACGGAACAGGAGATGCGAAAACGAATGGTGTCACGCGGAATAGAAGGCACTGAACTTGTAGTCAAAGACAGCGGCAAGGTCAGAAAAATCAGCGACGATGAGCTTAAAGACCTTGTAAAACTGCTGGGCGACCTTGAACGCAACATTGCTGTCCTCGAAAGAAGAGGCGTTTCCTTCAGGCAGTTTGTACAGACGCAGTACACCGGCGCAAAACTTCCCGAATATCATATTCGTTTTGAGGGCACCAGCGAATTTTATCATGACGGCAACGAATTCGAACAGAGAAGGGCGCAGATTGAAGCAATGGGCAGCGCCGAGCAGGACGAGCAGGCGGAAAAGGTACTTGCTGAAGAGCTGCACGAGGTGAGCCGGGCAAACGATATAAACGCCAAGCTGAAGGAGAAATTCGGACTTGATTTCAAGGATTTTCTATTGAAGGCGGAGCGTAAAGTTTCCGGCGAAGCAATACCCACAAAATTTAAGCTGATTAACGGCCCGGATGAGTATGAGATGGCTTCGCTCGGCCAGGTATCCGGCGGGATAAGACAAATCGGCGGCAAGGGAATCGAGATAAAACGCTTCAAAGGACTTGGTGAAATGAATGCTGAACAACTCTGGGAAACAACAATGGACCCTGCGAGAAGGACGCTCTTAAAGGTTACCCTCGACGATGCGGGCGAGGCTGATAGGCTGTTCAGTATCCTGATGGGGGACGATGTCGAAAAAAGGCGCACCTATATTCAGGAACATGCGCTGGAAGTGCAAAACCTCGATATTTAGTGCTTTCGGCAGTTCCGCCGAAGGCGGACAAGTTTTGACTTGAAAATGGCTTGTCAGTTTTGCATACTGATAGACAGCATAAGACGGACGGAATTGGAAAGGATTGAGAAATGGCGAGACTTTTTAAAATTCTGTTAATTATTGCCGGAATAGCCATTATTACGGCCGGCTGTGACAAGAAACAGCAAAAAACAATGTATGGTGAAAAGGTCACCGACAAGGAGCTTAGCGGCGAATCAGAGAAGCAGAAAGATAAGCTTTTGAAAGACCTTGACAAAAAGTACGAAAACCCGAAGGCTCATTATGACCTCGGTAAGCTCTATCACAGCCAAGGAATGTGGGATAACGCGGAGTGGGAATACAATAAGGCACTCGCATTCGACCCGATGCATCACGATGCCCAGGCCTCGATAGTCAAACTACAGGTGGACAAAGGTGACACAGCAAGAGGCGAAGTAGTCGCAGATATGTATATTAGTCAGGCAAGCGTCAGTGCCAAACATTCGCTCCTCTTGGGGAGGTCCTTTCAGGACAGAGGCCTTGATGAATATGCCCTTGCCTGCTACAAGCAGGCGCATAATCTGGCGCCCGACTCGGTGGCTATAAACAGGCAGCTTGGCTACTATTATCTGCTCAAAAAGGACAATGCAAACGCGGAGATGTATCTTCGCAAGACGTTTGAACTTAACCCCGACCAGCCTGAAGTTGCAGGCGAACTGGGCAGACTTGGCGTACAGGTTCAGCTGCCCACCAAAGAGGCCAAAAAGGCGAAGGACATCGACAGGATAGCTAAAGAGCAAGAAAAAAAGGCGCTAAAGGAACAAAAAGGGAAGAAATAAGCAGCTACTCTGTTTCAACCAGCGGGATGTTTAGTTTTTCGAGGAGGCGGTTGAGTTTTCTTCGTTCAAGGCCGAGAATTTTTGCGGCGGCTATCTTTCTACCGCCGGTTGTTTCAAGGGCCTGAACAATGACCTTTCGCTGTGCTTCATTAAGCGTCGGCAGACGAGCCTTTCCGTTTTCCACGGGAGCGGCTGTGAGAATCTCGGCAGGAAGGGCGGCAGGCGTTATCAGTTCCGTATCCGTCAGGACATAGGCCCGTTCCATTACGTTGGCAAGCTCGCGGACGTTGCCCGGCCAGTGATATTCGAGCAGAAGCTTTTTGGTCTGGTCGGTCAAGACCTTATAAGGCTCGTTGTAGAACTCAGCTTGGCGGGCAAGAAGATATTCGGCAAGGTCGATGATATCCTGCGGGCGTTCTCTGAGCGGAGGCACGTGAACAGTTACAACATTGAGCCGATAGAACAGGTCTGCACGGAATTTGCCGCTGTCAACGAGCTGCTTTAGGTCCTGATTCGTGGCGCAGAGCACACGTATATCTATCGGATAAGATTTGACCGAACCGACTGGCGTAACAGAAGATTCCTGCAGGACGCGGAGGAACTTTGCCTGTAGGTCATAAGGTATTTCACTAATTTCGTCGAGGAATATTGTTCCGCCGTCAGCGGCCCTGAAGAAGCCCAGCGTGTCGCTTACAGCGCCGGTAAACGCGCCGCGGACGTGGCCGAATAACTGGCTTTCAAATAACTGCCCTGTCAGCGTCGTACAGTCAACTGGGACAAAAACCTTGTCTGCTCTGTCGCTGCACAGGTGTATCTGACGGGCAACCATTTCCTTGCCTGCGCCGGTTTCGCCGGTGATTATCATCGAACACTGCCTTGAGGCAACTGTGTTGATTGTTTCAAGAATTGAGCCGAAGGCAGGAGATGTGCCGGTAACAAACTCGCTGTGCATAATGTTACGCTGTGCTGGAGCCATAGCATCACCCATAGTGTTATCGTTCCTTCGCGACAGTTTTCCTTTTGCTCTTTCCATGTACGCGCAGAAAAGATTACTCAACGTTCATGCGTACTCGGAATGACCACCGTTCGGTACGCCCTACAGTATTCATAAGGGAGTTTGGACGAAAGTCCGTTGTCTTCTCGCTCCTCCAAACTCCTTCCTATCAAAGCTGTATGTATTCTACCTCGTCCTATAATGTAAATCAAGGCAAAAATGGTATTTTGGGGGAAATTTACCAAAGGATGACCTTTATATAGTAAATAGCTATATTATAGGACTAAAAATAATTTAAATGTAAGTCTTTTTAAAAAAGCGAGTTATGAAAGTGCTTTCTAAGAAGCTATAGTTTCTCGAAAAATTTAGTTATAGGACTTATTTTTGGCAGATTTTCTGTGGAATGAAGGCGAGGATATCATTCCTGATGCCGGGGGAAGAACGCAACTTTTGTGCTTGAGCGGAGGTCCCGGCAATCGTTTTTGACCTTTTGGAAGTTTTGGCGAGGTTGAAATGGCTTGAAAGCTGAATCGGTTTGGCTTATAAGAAAGGTTTATTTTTGGGCGCAGGTTGTGGACCAGCAATGTAAAAACTGCGGTCAGAAGGAAAGCTGCCAGCAGATTTTTGAGAAGCTTAGCGGCTCAAAGGCTCCACCGATATTGTTGAAAGTTGTCCAAGCCTTTCTGCTGCCGCTGATTCTCTTTATTGTTGTTCTTGCTGCAATGGAAAAAGCACTTGCTGAAAGGATTAGCAGTTCGCTCGGCAGAAATCTGCTTGCGCTTGTCACGGGGGTGATGGTTGTATGTTTGTATCTTGCGGTTTTGAGATTATGGAGAAGCAACCATTAAGCGTATCGGCAGACTGACGTTTAAGGGGGGCATTCATCTGCCTGATTATAAGCAGTTGACGGAAAACGAAGCGATAAAGTCTGTGCCTGTGCCGAAACAGCTTGCCGTTATGCTCAGCCAGCACATTGGGGCAATATGTGAATCGCTTGTCAATAAAAAAGACCGCGTAACAGCAGGCCAGTTAATTGGCAATGCCGACGCCTTCGTTTCAGCACCTGTTCATTCACCCGTAAACGGAACGGTCAGGGACGTCGCGCTCTGCTCTCACCCGGTACTGGGCAGGGCCCAAGCAATTATTATTGAGTCCGATGAAGAAAACCCGCTCAAGCAATTCTGTGCAGATAAGTTTGACAGCAACTTTAATCCCCAAAAGTTTGCGCCTGAAGAAATTTTCGATGCTGTCCGAAAGGCGGGTATAGTTGGCATGGGTGGGGCAGGTTTTCCGACATCTGTCAAGATAAAGGCAAATCCCTCCTCACCTATACATACTGTTATAATCAACGGCTGCGAGTGTGAGCCTTTCATTACCTGTGACTATCGGATAATGCTCGAATGGACAAATCAGATTGTTGCGGGGGCCCTGCTTGTCGGAAAGGCGCTCGGCTGCGGGGACATATTTATAGGTGTCGAAGATAACAAACCCAAAGCGGCAGATGCTTTTAGGGAAGCGATTAAAAAAATGCCGGCAGCGGCGGGCATTGAGGTTGTTGTCGTAAAGACCAGGTACCCGCAGGGCGGCGAGAGACAACTTATAAAATCAATACTTGGCAAAGATGTGCCGGCAGACGGGATACCGCCGATGATAGGCGTGCTTGTTACAAATGTTGCTACGGCAGCGGCGATAGCAGAAGCGGTTGTATTTAACCGGCCGCTTACGCATCGTGTGGTTACCGTTGCCGGCAGCGGGATAAAAGGCATCGGTAATTTCTATGTACCGATTGGTATGACTGCCGGAGAGCTGATTGAACTTGTCGGCGGCTTAACCAAAGATGCTGTGAAAGTTATACTTGGCGGCCCGATGATGGGTTTTGCCATCGCTGATTTATCAACGCCGATAACGAAAACATCAGGCGCGATTGTCGTCCTGACCAAAAAAGAAATAGGCAGAGCGAAGATGCTCGAAAAAGAGGCACCGTGTATCCGCTGCGGCAGATGTATTGCAGTCTGTCCGGTGAATATTAATCCGACAAGGATTGCACATTCTGTCAAACACAATTTGCTTGAAACAGCCGAGGACTATTATATGTCCGTCTGCATTGAATGTGGCTGCTGCAGTTACGTCTGTCCTGCAAATATAGAGCTCGCAGGTTTTATAAAGACCGGAAAAATTCTCATCGCAAGACAGAAAAAACTTATGCCGAAGTAATCACAGGAAACAAAGATGCTGCAGAAAATTAAAGTTTCACCTTCGCCGCATATCAGCAGGCATTTTCCGACAAGCCTGATAATGCTTAACGTGCTGGTTGGACTTTTGCCTGCTGGCATTGCGGCTGTATGGTATTTTCGCGCCAAAGCTGTGGTGCTTACGGGGGTTTGTGTTGCGGCCTGCTGTCTGACGGAATGGCTCTGTAATCTAATCAGGAGAAAGCCCAATTCGCTGGGAGATTTCAGCGCTGCGATAACAGGTGTTATCCTGGCTTTTTCCCTTCCGCCTGCGCTGCCGTGGTGGGCGGCGGTAATCGGAGGCGTTTTTGCGATAGCGGTCGGCAAAATGGTTTTCGGTGGGATTGGCGCAAATATATTTAATCCTGCAATGATAGGACGCGCCTTTCTGACTGCTTCTTTCGGAATGCTGATGACTACTTGGACGGTGCCGGCGACGATAGATAAAAGTATGCCTCAAATTTCACTCAAAAATGCTGCGGTTATAACGCAGGCGACACCACTTGCGTGGAGCAAAGAAGCGATAAAAAGTAGAAATGCCCAAGGCAGCGTAAAAGTAAATGCCTCAATAGCAAATAATATGCTCAAGGATTTGTTCTTCGGCCGGAGAGGCGGCTGTCTGGGGGAGACAAGCTCGATTGCTCTAATTATCGGCGGAATATATTTGTTACTGACCAGGACAATAGGGCCGCATATTCCTTTGGCCGTGTTAAGCTCTGCGTTTGTTGTCTCGTCAGTCGGTTATCTGATAGATAGCACAGCATATGCCTCTCCGGTTTTCCACCTGATGGCCGGCGGTATGCTCATAGGAGCATTCTTCATCGCAACGGACCCTGTTACATCGCCGCTCACCGCCAAAGGGACGTGGATTTTCGGAATAGGCGTAGGAGGCCTGACAATGCTTATAAGAGTGGTTGGAGAATATCCGGAGGGGATGATGTTTGCCGTTCTGATGATGAATTCCTTAACGCCGCTGATAGACAGATTATGCAAAATTACGCCGGCGGGAGGCAGAAGAAATGCTTAAAGTGATAAAGCATTATGTTGAACAGAGCTGGCTGCTGCTTGTCTCGGCCTTTGTCTTTGGTCTGCTGCTTGCACTGGCTAATGCTGCATGGTCGCCAAAAGTAGAACAAAACAAAAAGGACAAGCTCAACGGGCTTATGAAATCTCTTATAACCGATGCGAGCAGATTTGAGCTTGTTCTGGAGGGTGTGCAGGTTGACCTGGGCAGGGGCAGACTCGCAAAGACGGATGTCTATAAAGCCGTTGGCGCCGATGGTAATGAGGTGGGATTCTGCTTCAGAGCGGAAGGAATGGGTTTTGCCGACAAGATTGAGCTTGTCGTTGCCGTCGATGCGGCATTTGAAAAAATCGCAGGATATAGCGTTCTTGCCAGTAACGAGACGCCTGGTTTTGGCGACCGGATTAAGGAGGATTATTTTCGCAGACAGTTTGCGGGCGCTCCTGTAATGAAACTTGATTTGTCAAAGAGTGGAAATGCCGGAAAAATCGACAAAGAAATTATTGCCGTCAGCGGCGCAACGGTATCCAGCACCGCTGTTGTCAATATTTTTAACAATTATATCAAACAGGTAAAAGAGCAGCTCAAGCAAAAAGGACTTGTGAAGTAATGGCAGACAGGACAATGACGGCTTTGGATGCGGTCAAGGGCGGTCTGTGGACCGAAATACCGGTGCTGCGTTTAATTCTCGGTATGTGTCCGACGCTTGCCGTTACCACGGCGGTAAAGCCGGCTCTAACTATGGGGCTGAGCGTTTTGTTTGTTCTCGTCTGCAGCAATGTGGTCGTTAGTTTTATGCGAAAACTTCTCAAGCCACATCTGCGAATCCTGATGTTTACGCTGACGATTGCGACCTTTGTTACCATTTGCGACCTTTATCTGCGGGCCTTTATTCCGCAGATGAGCGATATACTTGGGCCTTACGTTCCACTGATTATCGTCAACTGCATAATTATCGCCCGCTCCGAGGCCTGCGCGAGCAAGTGCAGTGTCTTTGTAAGTGCCGTTGATGGAGTAAGTATGGGTATAGGTTTCACCATAGTGCTTTGCATTCTCGCAGCTATTCGGGAATTGCTGGCTGTGGGAACTATCTGGGATATTCCCGTTTTGTCCAAAAGTTTTGTGCCTTGTACGGCAATGAGAATGCCTGTCGGGGCGTTTATTACGCTTGGACTTATGATAGGCCTTGTTAATGCCCTGACTCGTAAAAAATCCTGTCCGTGAGGACTCCTGACGGAGAAAGGTTCAGCAATGGATACTTTTTATGTTTTGTTGATGGCTTTTATTTCGATAGTGATTATCAATAATCTTGTCTTTTCGAAATTTCTTGGCGTATGTCCTTACCTCGGCGTATCCGGCAGAATAGATATGGCATTCGGTATGGGTATGGCGGTAACGTTTGTTATCACCCTTGCCAGCGTAATGACGTGGCTTATCGACCATATGATGCTGATGCCTTACGGGCTGGAAATTACCCGGTATGTTTGTTACATAGTCGTTATTGCAGGAGCAGTGCAGCTTGTTGAGATGTACATAAGGAAATTTTTCCCGCCGCTGTTCGAAAGTTTCGGTATATTTCTGCCCCTTATCACCACCAACTGTGCTATTTTAGGCCTTTGTCTGTTTCTTTATGTTTGGGGTATTGATAATTTCCTTGAAGCCGCGGTACTAAGTTTTGGTGCGGGAGTTGGTTTTACGCTGGCAATATGCATAATGGCTGGCATTAGAGAACAACTAAGATTTGCTGATGTACCTGAATGTCTTGACGGGCCTCCGATTACTCTGATAACCGCCGGCCTGCTGACGCTGGCGTTTATGGGCTTTACGGGAATGATAAAATGATTTTAGCTGGCATAATTTCGCTGTGGAATTCTTCCTGGCCAGCAGGGGTTACGATGCTCCTGCTGGGTCTGGGTTTTGCGATAGGTTTGCTGATTGCCAGCGAAAAGCTCAAGGTTCTGCAGGACGAAAGAGTTGAGAGGGTTTTTGCTGCGCTGCCGAATATTAACTGCGGAGTCTGCGGCTTTGCCGGCTGCCAGGAGTATGCAAAAATGGTGGTTGCCGAACCAGCGCTCCTGGGGAGATGTTTTCCTGGTGGGCAAAAGACTATGGAAAGAGTTGCCCGGATACTAAATCTGCAGATAAGCAGCTCACATGCTCCCAAAAGACCTATAGTTCACTGCCGGGCTAGAACCGGCGATAGGACTTACCTGGCAAAGTATGCCGGCATACCAAGCTGCACAAGCGCAAATGCGCTTGCGAACGTACAGGCCTGCAAGTTTGGGTGTCTCGGTTTTGACGACTGTAAGGCATCGTGTAAATTCGGCGCAATCAGTATTGTCGATGGTCTGGCGACAATCAATTATGAAAGGTGCACGGGCTGCGGTGCCTGTTCGAGAGCCTGCCCCAGGGAGCTTATCGAAATGGTGCCGTTCAAGTATGACGTTATGATGACCGTTGCCTGTCGAAGCCGTGAAAACGCAAAGGATACGAAAGCCTTCTGTAAAGTTGGGTGTATCGCCTGCGGGTTATGCACAAAACAGAATGATGCCTTTAAGGTAACCGATAATCTTGCAAAACTGGATTATACAAAATATCAGCCGGGACCATCTTTTGAAGCAGCGGTGAACAAATGTCCTACCAGTGTTATTGTATATCGCGGCAAAAAAGCGCAGGCGGACAGCACTGCCAAAGAGGAACTACGGACTGCGACACAAAGGATTTGAATTCAGAACAACTGGTTATGCGCCGACATGGGTTTTAAGCTGCAGCTGTTTTTCATCGGTTCCACAGAGTTTGCAGTTGCAGATGCCGACGGTTTTGAGATGAGTTGAACCCGTATAATCCCGCGTCTCGACAAGAGCTGCGCCTTTTGCCTTCATCTTGCGGAAAGCGACATCGGCTTTTCGCCTGTTGTGTGTGCCGACGGCGTCAATGAAAACGGTTACCTTTTTGCCTCTTTGTAAAAGACCGAGGACGGTTGCCACGACAGCGCCTTCGGCAATGGCTCCGATGACGATAAACTCATTGGCTTTCAGCTCCGACAGGAGTCTTTCAGCACGAGGTTCGTCAAACGGGTCCTCACATCGTTTGTTTAAAATTACCTGGTCGTAATGTGTGAAAATATCTCTCTGAAAGTCAGTGCAGCCGTCGGCCACGAACTCTATTTTTCTGTTGCGAAGTGTATATGATATTTTGTGCTGACCATCGGTGCCGACAATACAAAATCTGTCGCTATTCTTGCCCGACTTGTACAATGCGGTTGAAACCACTCTGAGATTCTTTACTCTCACCCAGGCCAGCGTCCTTCTTATATTCATTAAGACCCTGCGATGATTTCTAATGCACGCCGAGCCGCTGGCCAGAAAAAAATCCTTTTGTGTGTCGATATCTATTAACACGCGCCTTCGTCTTATTGCTATAGGCCTTATCATTTTCCCTGCTCCTATCGCAAATACAGACTTCTCTAATCTCTACGTTATTATTGGCTTGGCAGTTTCTCAAAATCTGTATCGAATTTTGCCGGACTTGACTTAAGATGGTTTTAGGCCAGAATAAGGCTGGCAGTAATAAAAAGGCTTCTGTATGGCAAAAAGGCGGTTAAAAGAGTATCCAAACGTCGCTTTGCAACCTGAAGATGTCAGGGGCAAAAATGATTTTTTCGGCGTTTTCGGACGTAAAAATGCGGTTCACATTGAGATAGGTTCCGGCAGAGGCACTTTTCTGCTTTGCCAGGCGAGGGCTTTTGAGCGGGTAAACTTTCTGGGCATCGAATGGGCAAACAAATATTACAAGTATGCCGTAGATAGAATTGGGCGGAGGGCAGTGGAGAATGTTCGTATCATTCGAGCTGAGGCCGCATCTTTTATTGCTGATTCAATAAATGACAGCACTGTTGAATGTTTTCATATCTATTTTCCCGACCCGTGGCCGAAAAGGCGGCATCATAAAAGGCGCTTTGTCTGCGCAGAAAATGTTGCACAACTGATTCGGTGTCTCGAGCCGGGCGGTTTAATCAATATCGCTACGGACGATAAGGATTATTATCAATGGATGCAGCAGGTGTTTGGGAGTTTTTCAGACAGGCTGCGGCCTGTCGAATTTGTCAGGCCTGCAGGTGCAAATGAAAACGAGCTTGTCGGCACAAACTATGAAAGGAAATATCTGGTGGAAAGAAGGCCGGTTTACACCATGGCTTTCAGGAAAATGTGAATGGTCGGCAGAGAAATTTCTCCATTTTCGAAAGCTCCGGCCCGTTGCGACGCGGTCGCACCGCGGCGAACGGTAGGCTTTGTTGCATTGGGCTGTCCGAAGAATGTTGTTGATTCGGAAAGAATGCTTGCGCTGATTGCCCAAGCAGGCTTCGTAATAGATTATGACGTCAGCAAAGCCGATATCGTGATAATCAATACCTGCGGATTTATAAAGCCTGCTGTTGATGAGGCGGTTGAAGTAATAAATCGGACGCTTGCCGATAAGCACAAAGGAAAGATAAAGAAGGTTGTCGTTGCGGGCTGTCTGCCGGAGAGAATGAAAGAAAAAATTCTGGAGCAGTTTCCTCACATCGATGCTGTCGTGTGTCTGGGACAGAGAGACAACATAGTAAGCGTTATTGAAAATCTCTTCAGCGAATCTGGTGCGAAATTTTATGGTAGTCCTGCCTGCTGGACGGAAAAAACACAAAAAGACGCCGACAGACTTTTAATAAATCCTTCACACTGGGCGTATCTGAGGATAAGCGAAGGCTGCGATTGGAATTGTTCGTTCTGTACGGTACCGGCAATTAAGGGCAGGTTCAGAAGCAAACCGCTTGACGATATTATCGCTGAGGCGAATCAGCTTGCCGAGGCTGGCGTTGTCGAGCTATCGGTTATTGCTCAGGATACCGCCAACTACGCCAAAGACCTCGGAGAGAAAAATGGACTTGTCAAGGTTATAAGCGAGCTTGAGAAAATTGAAAAGCTCAAATGGCTTAGGCTTATGTATCTTAATCCCGCAGGCATTGACGATAATCTTATTGAGTCTGTCGCAAAAAGCAAAAAAGTTGTTCATTATATCGATATGCCGATACAGCATATCAGCGACCAGATTTTAAAGAAGATGCACAGACCTGATACAAGACAGGAGATTACAAAACTTATTGAAAGGCTGCGCAAAAGTATTCCTGACATTGTATTGCGGACGACAGTGATTGTCGGTTTTCCCGGCGAAACCCAGCAGCAGTTTACAGAGCTTGTGGATTTTATAAGGTGGGCCCGCTTTGATGCGTTGGGCTGCTTTACCTTCTGGCCGGAAGAGGGCACAAAAGCAGCAGAATTGGCTGACCAGGTTCCCTGCGACATAAAAGGGAGAAGAAGGAAACAGCTTATGCTTGTCCAGCAGAGAATAGCCTTCGAAAAAAACAAGTCGCGTATCGGACAGCTCTGTGATTGTCTGGTTGATGAAAACCGTTCAGGCGGCAGGGCTGTTGGCCGATACTACGGTCAGGCGCCGCACATCGACAGCCTTTGCTTTATAAACAGCTGCACAGATAAAACAGGTAATTTCGTAAAGGCAAAAATTACCGGCTTTAAAGGCTATGACCTGCTGGTTGTCCCGCACCTACTTTGACAATATAGGTTGGAGCTAAAAATGGGTCGTTTTTGAAATAACCTTTGGAAGATAATTAAATGCTAAAACATCAGAGTAGGTGCGGGATTGATTTTTCCTTCTGTGAACTGTAAACTGTTCACCGTAAACTTTTGGTTTATTTTATGTTAAGGCAGATTCCAAACATCCTGACGGCCGGGAGACTGGTGCTGAGTGTGATTTTTCTTGTTATGGTGTTTTTTTCACCTCAGGTTGCTCAGCCTAACTGGCTGTATTTAGACACAGCCTTTGTTCTTTTTGTCATCGCAGGTCTTACCGATATGGTGGATGGGCCGGTCGCCAGAAAATTAAATGTTGCAAGCAAATTCGGCAGGATGGTTGATCCGCTTGCAGATAAGATTCTCATCTGCGGTTCATTTGTTATCTTTGCTCTTATTGGTCAGCCGAAATTGTTTGACCTTTCTGCCGCTCAGCTTGCTGTAATTCAATGGGGTTTTGCTGCGGTAATTATCGCAAGAGAGGCTTTCATTACCTTCCTTAGACACTATAGTGAATCGAAGGGGGTAACATTTCCAGCCACCCTGTCTGGCAAACTAAAGATGTTCTGCCAGGCTTTTGCCGTCGGCACGGTGATTATAAAAATGGCCCATGTTCAGACAGCTCTTTGGGGTTATTGGTTCACTGTTATTACTTACATAATCACGCTCTCAATCACTGTCATCAGCGGTTTTATGAGCCTCAAGAAGATTAGAAGACCGATACTTTAGGCTCTTTTTCTATCCTCTATTCCCTAAACCCTATTTTTGATTGACAATTTTTTTGCATATCCTTATACTGGTGCGCCTCTTTTTGTTTTAACAGTCCAACAATTATCTTATTTGTTTTAGGAGATTTACAGAGATGGTTAAGCGTAAAAAAATGGTTTACTTTTTCGGCGTAGGCTCGGCCGAAGGTAATGCAAAGATGAAGGAGTTGCTCGGCGGCAAGGGCGCAAACCTTGCTGAGATGGCAAGCCTCGGCGTGCCTGTACCTCCGGGCTTTACAATCACAACGGAAGTATGCACTTATTTTTATAAGAATAAAAGAAAATATCCGGCCCGGCTAAAGGCCGATGTCGAGAAAGCACTTGCCGGAGTCGAACGGATAATGGGTAAAAAACTCGGCGATGCCGATAACCCTCTGCTGATTTCCGTCCGCAGCGGTGCTCGAAGCAGTATGCCTGGAATGATGGAAACGGTACTCAATATCGGCCTCACCGAAAAGACAATCCCCGGCCTTGTCGCTCTAAGCGGCAGCGAACGGTTTGTATATGATGCGTATCGTCGTCTAATGATGATGTACAGCGATGTTGTGATGGAAAAAGCCGCTGGAATCGAGCCTGCCGAGGATATGGGTATTCGCAGACAGCTTGAAAGAATAATGGACCAGCTTAAAAAGCAGAAAGGTTATAAAAGCGATACCGAGTTGACGGCCCAGGACTTGAAACAGTTATGCGCAGAGTTTAAGGCAAAGATAAAAGAAGTGCTCGGCAGGGAATTTCCGGACGACGTACAAAAACAGCTCTGGGGCGGAATCGAAGCAGTTTTTGCATCGTGGAATGGAAAAAGGGCAGTATCGTACAGGAAAATCGAAGGCATTCCTGATGAATGGGGCACGGCTGTCAGCGTTCAGACGATGGTGTTTGGCAATACGGGCGAAACGAGTGCCACCGGCGTGGCGTTTACGCGAAACCCCGGCAACGGCGAAAATAAATTCTATGGCGAATATCTCGTCAATGCGCAGGGCGAAGATGTCGTTGCCGGCATACGGACGCCTGCACCGATAAACGAGTCTTCAAAGAGCGAACATAACAAACACCAAGTCTCGCTCGAAAAGAAAATGCCCGCTGCCTACAAGCAACTATTTGCGATACAAAAGAAACTTGAAAAGCACTACCGCGATATGCTGGATATAGAATTTACCATCGAAAATAACAGATTATTTATGCTGCAGTGCCGGGTCGGCAAGCGAAATGGGCCTGCTGCAGTGCAAATGGCAGTAGATATGCTCAAGGAAAAGCTCATCACGAAAGAAATGGCTGTTATGCGTGTAACGCCGTCGCAGCTTGATGAGCTTCTGCATCCGATTATCGACCATAAAGTTGAGAAAGAACGTAAGCCGGTTGCAAAGGGACTGCCAGCAGGGCCCGGCGGAGCGGCAGGACAAATCGTTTTTTCTGCTGTTGACGCAGTTGAATGGGCAAAGCAGGGGAAAAAGGTTATTCTTGTCCGTGAAGAGACCAATCCCGAAGACGTTGAGGGTATGAGGGCGGCACAGGCGATTCTTACTGCACGCGGAGGAATGACAAGCCACGCAGCGCTTGTTGCAAGAGGCTGGGGAAAGTGCTGCATCGTCGGCTGCGGTGCACTGCACGTTGACTATGAGCAAAAGCAGATTTATATGGACGGCAAAAAATTCAACCAGGGCGACTGGATTACGCTTAACGGCACAAAAGGCCTTGTCTATGAAGGAAAGCTTGCGATGATGGATGCTTCCGAAGAAAATAAGGTATTTAACGATTTTCTCAAGGTCTGTGATTCAGTTAAAAAGCTTGGTATTCGCACAAACGCCGACACTCCTGAAGATGCGGCAAAAGCGAGACAATTTGGCGCAGAAGGCATCGGACTTTTCAGGACGGAGCATATGTTTTACGGCAAAGGCTCTGATGAGCCGTTGTTTCTGCTTCGCAAAATGATAGTCAGCAGCACTAAAGAAGAGAGACAAAAGGCGGTTGACGAGCTTTACCCGTTTGTCAAGAAGGACATAAAGGCGACGCTCGAAGCGATGGACAATCTGCCGGTGGTAATCAGGCTGCTCGACCCGCCGCTGCACGAGTTTGTGCCTCGCGACCCGGAAAAACTTTCGCAGCTTGCAAAGGAGTTAAGTATCAGTCTCGATGAGCTCAGCAGGCGTGCCGAAGCACTGCACGAGTCTAATCCGATGATGGGGCATCGCGGCGTAAGACTCGGCATTACCTATCCGGAGGTAAGTCGAATGCAGATAAAGGCTGTTTTCGAGGCGGCAGCGGAATTGCTCAAGGCAGGCAAAAAGCCGTATCCTGAAATAATGATACCGGTTGTCTGCGATGTGAAGGAAATCAATAATCAAATGAATATTGTCCGCGAAGTCTATGCGGAAATCTGCAGGAAATTCGGATTGAAAAAGATTCGTCATATGTGCGGCACAATGATTGAGATACCCAGAGCCGCTCTTGTGGCCGATAAAATCGCCGAGGAGGCGGAATTTTTCTCTTATGGCACGAACGACCTTACGCAGATGGGCTTTGGTTTTTCGCGCGATGATATCGGCGGTTTTCTGCCGGACTATATCAGCAAAGGTATCCTGCCCGGCGACCCGTTCCAGAGCATCGACCAGCAGGGCATCGGCGAACTGATAAAAATCGGCATCGAACGCGGCAGAAAAACCCGCAAAAATCTTGAGGTCGGCATCTGTGGCGAACACGGCGGCGAACCGGCAAGTATTGAATTTTGCCATAAAGTTGGTATGAATTATGTGTCCTGCTCGCCGTTTAGGGTGCCGATTGCAAGGCTCGCGGCGGCCCAGGCAGCAGTTAAAAATTGAAAACTTGTCCCTGCGAAGGCAGGGATTGAAAATTGAACATTGAAGATTTGTGGAACCCCTAAGGGGGGTTTAATTTAAAAAATCTTAAATCTTCAATCTTAAATTTTAAATTCGTTTGTGGTGAGAGTAGCTCAGTTGGATAGAGCATTGGATTGTGGTTCCAAGGGTCGCGGGTTCAATTCCCGTCTCTCACCCGTAAAACTTGTCCTCGACCACGCTCGGGGAAAGGCGGCAATGAAAAGCCGCCTTTTTTGTCATCTGGACAGTTGGAAATTTTCTGCCCCGACGAGGTTTTCCATCTGGCGGCAGAAATCAGTTGAAGGATTGACCGAAAGATTTTTGCCTACAGCAGCTTTTACGGTAAGGCCCTTGTTTGTCTTTACCGTTACATAAACAGGACTCCTTCCCCGATGAGCTGAGCAGATACTCTTTATCTGTGCAATCTTCTCTTTTGTTACCTCGGCCTCCGACAGAAGAATATTTATATTTTTTCCTGCCAGCCTTTGACTAATCCGGTCGAGTTCAATTAATTCATCGCAGATTATCTGCGGCGTCTCACGAGTGAAATCCAGCCTGCCCCTTACGAACAAGACCTGGTCGACTTTGAGGACACTGCCGAAACGCGCGTAGCAATCCGACCACATCACAACCTCGCAGCTCCCCTGCAAATCCTCGAGCGTAAAGACAGCCATCTTTGCGCCGGCGTTTCTGCCGTTGCGGGTTACAATGTTGCGGATTTTCTGAACCATTCCTCCGATAACGACTATCTGGCCTGTCCTGTCTTCGGTAAGCTGTGAGGTATTTGCCGTGCTGTAAACGCTGATTGTATCAGCGTATTTGCTCAGCGGATTTTTCGTAACATAAAGGCCGAGCACCTCTTTTTCAAAGGTGAGCATCTGCACTTCCGGCCAGGCAGGTACATCCGGCAGCCTCTGGTGGTCTTTGTCATAATCCATTTTTGCAGACCCTGCCTCGAACAACCCTAACTGACCTGTTGCTCGGTCGGATTGCAGGACAGAACCGGCTTTCATCGCCGCCTCCAGCGCCACTGTCATCTGTGCTCTGCTTCCGCCGAGCCTGTCGAATGCGCCGGCCTTTATCAACGATTCGATTACCTGTTTGTTGACAAGACGCAAATCGACATTTTCGCAGAAGTGGAACAGGCTGTGGAACCGGCCGAGTTTTTCTCTTGAAATGATAATCTGCTCTACGGCTTTTTCGCCGACACCTTTTACCGCTGCAAGGCCGAAACGTATAAGACCGCTGTCGACTCTGTGCTGCTGCTGATAAATTACGGTAAAATCGGTGAAACTCTCATTTATGTCGGGCGGGGCAACCTCGATGCCCATCTGTCTGCATTCATTGATATAATCTGCCACCTTGCCGGCATCGCCTTTTTCATAAGTCAAAAGCGAAGCCATAAACACTATCGGCCAGTAAGCCTTCAGATAAGCAGTCTGAAATGCGATGATTGAATAGCGTGTCGCGTGACTTTTATTAAAGCCGTAGCCTGCGAAGCGATGTATAAGCTCGAATATTTCGGTTGCCTTTTCTTCGTTCAGACCTTTTTTGCCGCAGCCCTCGATGAATTTATGTTTCTGTTTTGAGATTACCGAGGCCTGTTTTTTGCTGATTGCCTTGATGAGCGTATAGGCTTGTCGCAGCGGAATATCGCCGAGAAGGTTGCAGATTCGCATAACCTGTTCCTGATAGACCATTATTCCGAAAGTTTCCTGGAGAACTTCCTTCATAATAGGATGCGGTACGGACCATTTTGCGCCGTGTTTGCGGTCGATAAAGTCGCCGATAAGGGCCATCGGACCGGGCCGGTAAAGTGCATTTGCTGCGATGAGGTCTTCAATGCGGTCGGGCACCAGCCGCATAAGCAAGTCCTGCATCCCGCCGGATTCGAATTGGAAGATTCCTTTTGTTCTGCCGGTAGCGAAGACCTCAAAAACCTTTAGGTCGGTAAGGTCAATTTTTTCGATGTCGACTTTTACGCTATGAATCGATTCAACCAGTTCAATCGTCCGCTGAATTACGCTTAAAGTCCGCAGGCCAAGGAAATCCATTTTCAACAAGCCGATTTTGTCTATGACAGGCCCTTCAAATTGTGTGATGATGTCGTCGGATTTCGGGTCGCGATATAGCGGAACGAAATTTGTCAGCGGCTCATCGGCGATGACAACGCCGCAGGCGTGAACCGAGGCGTGGCGTGTAAGGCCTTCGAGCCTTTTGCCTATTTCGATGACCTTTTTCGTTGTCGGGTTTGAATCATAGGCTTTTTTGAAGTCCGGCTCCTGCTTGAGGGCATCTTCAAGTGTTATGCCGAGACTTGCCGGCACCATTTTTGCCAGTCTGTCGGCCTCGGCCAGCGGCACATCCAGCACCCTGCAGACGTCCCGGATTACCGCGCGGGCCTTCATCGTTCCGAAAGTGATTATCTGTGCGATATGACCGTATTTGCTGCGGACGTATTCGAGCGTTTTTGCCCGGCCGTCCTGGCAGATATCGATGTCGATATCCGGCATTTCATTCCGCTGCGGGTCCATAAACCGCTCGAAGAGCAAATCGTAACGAATCGGGTCGACGTTGCACAGGCCGAGGCAGTAGCCGGCTACTGTGCCGACGCCGCTGCCGCGCGCGCCGGTGGGGATGTTGTTCTCCGCTGCGTATCGGCAAAAATCCCAGACAATCAGAAAATAACTCGAAAAGCCCTTGCTTTCGATAATCTCAAGCTCACGGTCGAGACGTTGTTTTATTTCGTCGGTAATTCTGCCGTATCGTTTTTTTGCGCCTTCATAGCACAGTTTCGTAAGGAATTGTTCCGGCGTTGTGCCGTCCGGCGGCTTGAAAGTAGGCGAATGTCGGCTCTTTGTATCAATTTCAGCATTGCATCTCTGCGCGACAATCAGCGTGTTATCGCAGGCCTCTGGCACGTCGCTGAACATCTCGCGCATCTGCTGCGGCGATTTGAAAAACACGTCCGGCGGATAAGTCATTCTGTTTGTCTCAGTTACGCGTTTGCCGGTGCTTATGCAGGTAAGCACATCGTGCGCTTCATAATCGTCCGCATCGAGAAAGTGCGCATCGTTTGTCGCCAAAAGTGGCAGCGACATTTTTTGCGCCAAATCTATTATTGCCTGGCGGACGTGTGGGGTGTCTGAAGGTTCGTGTTGCTGAATTTCGAGATAAAACCGCTCGGAGCCGAAGATTTTCAGATAATCTTCGACAGCTTTTTTCGCAGCCTCAATGTCCCGCTTCGCAAGTGCTGCATTGACCTCGCCTTTCATACAGGCCGTCGAGCAAATCAGACCTTCATTGAACTGGGCCAGAACTTCTTTGTCGATTCGCGGCCGGTAGTAAAAACCTTCGGTGTAGCCGATACTTGCAAGTTTGAGCAGGTTGCGGTAGCCGATATTGTTTTCCGCAAGCAGAATCAGGTGATATGCGGCATCGGAGATGGAGGATTTCTGCCTGTTGAATCGAGAATCCGGCGCAATGTAAGCCTCGATTCCGATGATAGGTTTTATGTTTGCTGCAAGGGCCGCTGTGTAGAAATCGACAACGCCGAACATATTGCCGTGGTCGGTTATGGCTACAGCGTTCATTCCCATCTCTGAGCATCGGCCAAAAAGCCTCTCCGGCACGATTGCTCCGTCCAGCAATGAAAATTGCGTATGAAGATGAAGATGTGTAAATCCTTTATTTGCCATAGATTAAGTCCATTCACCAAGGTTAGATTATAAATAGAATAAATTCTCAAACGTCAGAAGTCAAGCTGTTAGATTTGTTAAGGCAGATAAATTCAGAGATTCGTTTGGCTATGAAATATGGGGGTTTTAATCAAGCTTGACTTTAGTTATTTGGAGGCTTAAATTCAGTTGTTCTGGATATTTTTAAAGAAAGGCAATTAATGGCTGTTACGAGATTTGCGCCTTCACCGACGGGTTATCTTCACATTGGCGGGGCAAGGACCGCGTTATTTAGTTTGCTTTGGGCCCGTAAAACCAATGGCAAATTCATCTTACGCATTGAGGACACCGACCAAAGAAGAAACACTTCCACCGCGGCGAAACAGGTGATGGACGATTTACGCTGGCTTGGAATCGAATGGGACTACGGCCCGGAAGTTGGCGGGCCGGCTGAGCCGTATTTTCAGTCGCAGAGAAGGGTTATATACGAAAAGTATGCCCGTCAGCTTATCGAACAAGGCAAGGCGTATTATTGTTTCGATACAGCGGACCAGCTGGAGCAAATGCGGCAGAAAGCCGCCGCCGAAAAAAAGAATTTTCTGTATCCTCGGCCTCAAGTGTTTCCTGACGAGCGGCAGGTTAAAATAGCGAGAGCGGAAGGCAAGCCTGCTGCAGTGCGTTTCTGTATGAGCAGTGGAGAAATTGTTGTGGACGATTGTATTCGTGGTCAGGTTAAGTTCAATGGAGACGACATAAGCGATTTTATTATTCTCAAGAGTGATGGTTTTCCCACGTATCATTTTGCCTGTGTTGTCGACGATGAGCTTATGGGCGTTACTCACGTTATTAGAGGGCAGGAACATTTGATGAACACACCCTGTCATATTGCTCTGCAGAGGGCGCTGGGGTTTAAGACGCCGGTCTACGCTCATATGTCCGTTACCGTCAGCGAAGCCGGCGGAAAGATGTCAAAACGCGACAGGGCAAAGGTTCTGAAAGATGCAATAAAAAAGGCAGAAGATTTGGATATGGAAGAGCTTGCCTCTGTTGGCGGGGTTTCCGTGCAGGAGCTTGATGAATTTCTCACTGGCGACAGCACACCGGATAGTCCCGCCATAAACGCAATGGCTGAGTATCTCAATGTCCAGCTTCCTGAAGTAAATATCGTTGATTTTTTCAAAAGCGGCTATCTGCCGGAAGCGATTGTCAACTTCATTGCCCTTTTGGGTTACAATCCGCCGGTTGATAGAGAGATTTTAACAATGCAGCAGTTAGTCGATACTTTTGACCCATCGCGGTTCAACAAAACAAACAGCCTGTTCGACCGCAAGAAACTATTGGCGTTTAACACTGAGCATATAAAACTGCTCGGCAAAGAAAAACTTTTGAAAAGATACAGAGATTTTCTCAGAGGCATAGATTCTCCCGCTGCTGATGCTGATGACAGGATGCTTTTGAGGATACTAAAGGCGAGCGCCGGTGCGAGGATTCTCGCGGAGATTGAGCAAAAGAGCAGATTTTTATTTATTGACTGCGACAAAATCGAGTACAACGAAAAGGATGTTGAAAAAGTCCTCCTTAAAAATGACGGTGAGGGGCTTGCGATGCTTGGCGAATTGAAAAAACGGCTGCTGAAACTGGAAACCGTAAGTCAGCAGGCAATAGAAGATATGCTCAGAAAACTTGCAGAGGAAAAAAAGGCAGGGCTCGGCAAAGTTGCTCAGCCGCTGCGGCTGGCAATCTGCGGCACAACGGTTTCGCTGCCGATTTTTGAGTCGGTTGATATGCTCGGCATTGAGGAGACTATCAAGCGGATTGACAGGGCGGTATATGAGTTTAGCGAGAGAAAATAAAAATTTAAAAATGGATTTGAAGGGTTATAATAGAGCATAGATGCTTAATATTGCAACGCGACAAATATTGGATGTTATGAAAACGAAAGTCCCACAAAATATGATAATCTGCGGGGGTTGTGAGGAAGTTTTACGAACATTTCCTGATAATTGCATAGATTTTATAATAACTTCACCACCTTATGCCGAAGCACGTAAAAACGTTTACGGAGGAGTAAGTCCAAATAAATATGTTGAGTGGTTTTTACCAAAATCCGAACAGTTCTTAAGGGTTCTTAAGCCCGATGGAACGTTTATCCTGAATATAAAGGAAAAAGTTGTAGGAGGTCAGCGACATACTTATGTAATTGAGCTTATACTTGAAATGAAAAAACAGGGATGGTTGTGGACGGAGGAATTTGTCTGGCACAAGAAAAATTGTTATCCCGGCAAATGGCCAAACCGTTTCAGAGACGCCTGGGAGAGATGTCTGCAATTCAACAAAACCAAAAATTTCAAAATGTTTCAGGATGAAGTAATGGTCCCAACTGGTGATTGGGCAAAAACAAGACTTAAAAAGTTAAGTCAAACAGACAAAATACGAGATGAGTCAAAGGTAAAAAGTGGTTTCGGGAAAAATATATCAAATTGGCTCAACAGGGATAAAGCCTATCCGACAAACGTTCTTTATCTTGCTACTGAATGCGCAAACAGAAATCATAGTGCAACTTTTCCGCTTTCTTTGCCCGAATGGTTCATCAAATTATTTACCGAGAAACAAGATATTGTGCTTGATCCTTTCTCAGGTTCAGGAACTTCGGTAATCATCGCAAAAAAATTAGAAAGAAGATACATAGGTATAGATATAAGCAGAGAATATTGCAAAATCGCAGGGCGTAAGCTCGAAGAAGTTGTTATACAGAGGAGCTTTAAGTGGAAAAATTGAATCTCAATGACATAAAAGGTTTTGTAAATAGAAATATCTGCATATTCCACCAGAACAGACTCAAGGCACTCGAAAAAATTAAGTTGAAGGAAATACTCAAAAAGAAAAATCCATATCTCTTTCGAGCAAAAAATATAACCGTTGCAAGTGATTTAATAAGCAACCTTCTTGATGCTTTTTTGTCTTCTTCCGAAGAGGGGTTTTTTGGGAGTTTTCTTGAAGAACTTGCAGTTTTTATTTCCGGCAAAACCTGCAAAGGTCGAAAATCTGCCGCTACTGGTATAGATATTGAATTTATAAATAAAGGTACTCTGTATTTGGTTTCAATAAAATCCGGCCCAAACTGGGGTGACAGCGGTCAACAAAACAAACAACAGCAGGATTTTCAAACTGCGGTTCGGGTTTTAAAGCAGACTAACCACAAGTTAAGTGTGCAGCCGGTACTTGGTATTTGTTACGGCAAAACCAGAACGACATTTTTGAGGGGATATATGAAAGTGGTCGGCCAGAATTTCTGGTATCTTATCAGTGAGAATGAGAACCTATATACAGATATTGTAGAACCTCTTGGCTACAGAGCAAAGCAGCACAATGACGCATATTTCAAGCAAAAAGCAAAGGTTATAAATTCATTTACACAGGAGTTTATGCAGGAATTTTGCAAAAATGGCTTAATAGATTGGAAAAAATTAGTACAGTTTAACAGTGGAAATTTAGACCTGAATAAAACAACCTAATATTTTAGTTTGAAGGACGATAGGTATGTTTTTCTTATATACTGATTGCGGCGAGAAAAAATTTGTTACCAAAGCGGAGTTAAAGGAATATATTGAAAACGGCCACGCTGCAAAGGGTGGTTTTGATTGGATTAGTGAAATTAAGGATGATAAAGGAAATTATTACGGATGTAGTTGGAAAATGGAGATTATGGCAATATAGAGAAGGTTTAAGAGTAAAGTATGTTTTGAGTACAAATCATTCTGCAGAAGCACTAATTTTGGGGATTTAAACTATGTCACTATTAGTAACAGGTTCGATAGGAATTGATACGGTAACGACGCCATTTGGCAAGAGTGAAAACTGCATCGGCGGTTCGGCGGTATATTTTGCAATGGCGGCGAGTTTCTTTTCACCGGTGCGATTTATCGGCGTCGTTGGCGATGATTGTCCGTTTGACCTGGCAAAGGTCTTTGCCGGCAGGGATGTGGACCTTTCAGGCCTTGAGGTAAGGAGCGGCAGCAAAACTTTCAGGTGGAAAGGCTCATATCAAGGTGATATGAGCCAGGCGCTGACCGATGCAGTTCAATTAAATGTCCTTGCAGAAAGGCCGCCGAGCGTGCCGGAACACTTCAGGGACAGCGAATTTGTATTTCTCGCAAATACCCATCCGTCACTGCAGATACAGCTTCTTGAACAGCTCAAAGGCCCTAAATTTGTTGCGGCCGATACGATGAACTGCTGGATTGAAAATCAGACGGACGAATTAAAAAGACTGCTGCAGCGAATAAATGCGCTGATACTTAATGAAGGCGAGGCGAAGATGCTGACCAAGTGTGATAATCTCCCCTCTGCCGCAGAAGAGCTGCTGAAGATGGGCCCGAAGGTGATAATTATCAAGAAAGGTTCACACGGTGCAATTTCTCTGGAAGGCGGCGGCAGCTGGTTTACACTGCCGGCGTATCCGACCAGCAATATCAGAGACCCGACAGGAGCGGGCGATGCCTTTGCAGGCGCGCTTATGGGTTATTTGGCGAACGCGGGCAAAACAGATACCAGCTATTTAAGAACCGCTATCGCTTATGGAACGATAACGGCCTCGCTGGTTATTGAAGGGTTTTCACTTTCAGCTATCGCATCTGTCGGCAGAAGCGTTATAGACCAGCGGCTTCAGCAGCTTCGCAAAATGACAGAATTTTAATAAGGAGCCACAAAGGCACGAAGATACGAAGTTTTTCAATTTAATATCAATTTTCTTTGTGCCTTGGTGTCTTCGTGGCTAAGTATTTATGAGATTATTTGTTGCGATTGATATTGGCGATGATGTCCGGGCGGCTGTTGCAAAACTGCAGCAGGAACTTAAGGGCAGGATGAAAAATCAGAACGGATTAAAATGGGTCAAGCCCGAACTTATGCACCTGACCCTGAAATTCCTCGGCGAAGCGGATGAAAACAGGATTGATGAAATTTGTGCTGCGGTTGAAATTGCCTGTGCTGATAAAAAAGCCTTTGAATTCAGCCTTTCCGTAGTCGGTGCATTCGGCAGACCCGCAAAGGTGCTCTGGCTGGGCAGTGAAGAAATCAGTGCCGAGCTTGCTAAGCTTGCCGCCGATTTGGAGCAGGCTCTTGAGGAGTTGGGTTTCGAAAAAGAGGTCCGGCCGTTCAGTGCGCATCTGACCCTGGCAAGGGTGAGAGATAACGGCGTTGACAAAAATTTGCGACAGCTTCTGAAAGATTATCAGCAGGTGCACCCCGTTAGAGACAAGGAATCAAAGATTCCTGACGGGCGCCAAGGGCGGCCTGTCTCTAACGGGGTGCAGATTCCGAAGATTTCAGTTGATTCGGTCTGCCTGTATAAAAGTCAGTTGACATCGGATGGTCCGGTATATACCCTGTTGAGGAAAATCGAGCTTAACCCCGTTAGAGACAAGGAATCATAGATTCCTGACGGCCGACAAGGGCGGCCCGTCTCTAACGGGGTGAAAAAGGACTTTTAGGAGGAAAAATTTATGGCAAAGACTACCGGGGCAAAGAAAACGCCTGAAGAAAAAGCGGAAAAGTCGAGCACAAAAAGCGGCGCGCTTGAAAGGGCCATCGCGCAGATAGAAAAGCAGTATGGCAGCGGCTCAATAATGCAGATGGACGAAAGCAGGTATGCGAAGATTGAGGGCATTCCGACAGGGTCTCTGTCTCTCGATATAGCGCTGGGCGGCTGTGGTATGCCGCGGGGCAGGGCAATTGAGCTTTTCGGGCCTGAATCCAGCGGAAAGACGACTCTTGCGCTGCATGTTATAGCAAGTGCTCAGAAGGCAGGCGGAGTCGCTGCGTTTATTGATGCTGAGCATGCGCTCGATACCACCTGGGCCAAAAGACTTGGCGTTGATGTCGGTAGCCTGCTGGTCAGTCAGCCCGATACCGGAGAGCAGGCACTCAATATTACAGATATGCTCATCCGGTCTAATGCTGTTGACGTTATTGTTATCGATTCCGTTGCGGCTCTTACGCCGGCGGTTGAGCTCGAAGGCGAAATGGGACAGGCTCATGTCGGACTTCAGGCAAGACTTATGAGCCAGGCGATGAGAAAGCTTACCGGCGTTATAAGCAAGAGCAAGACCTGTCTGATTTTCATCAATCAGATAAGGATGAAAATCGGCGTGATGTTCGGCAACCCGGAAACCACAACGGGCGGCAACGCCCTTAAGTTTTACAGCGCAGTGAGACTCGATGTCAGGAGAATTTCCACAATAAAGGAAGCAAATATCGCTATCGGCAGCAGGGTGAGGGCACGGGTTGTGAAAAACAAGATTGCTCCGCCGTTCCGCGAATCGGAGTTCGATATTATGTTCGATTCCGGCATCAGCTATGAAGGCGACCTTATCGATATGGGCACAAACTGCGGCGTTATTGCCAAAAGCGGAGCCTGGCTGCTCTATGGTGAAACAAGACTCGGACAAGGCAGAGAAAATGCCAAAAAATATCTCGTCGAAAACAAACAGCTTGCAGAAGAAATCAAAGACAAAATTCTTGTTGCAGTGGGAGTGAAAGAAAAATAATTTAGCGGCCGCCGCTTGAGGCGGCCTAATCCCTCTTGTCCTGAGCGTAGTCAAAGGATGCCGCAAGTGGCAGAGGCTAAATATCTATAAAAGACCAATAATTTATATGACAGGTTTTTAGTGTTAACAGCAGCAGAAATCAGAAGTTCGTTTATTGATTTCTTTATTGAAAAGAAACATACCTTTGTGCCGAGCTGGCCTGTTGTTCCGCTCGGCGATGATACGCTTCTTTTTACAAATGCGGGTATGAATCAGTTCAAGGATGTGTTTCTCGGCACCGGCCGCAGAGAATACAGTCGCGCTGTCAACAGCCAGAAATGTATCCGTGCCGGCGGCAAACACAACGACCTTGAAGATGTAGGAACTGATACCTATCATCACACGTTTTTTGAGATGCTGGGCAACTGGTCGTTCGGCGATTATTTCAAGGCCGAAGCAATCGAATGGGCCTGGGAACTTTTGACGAAAGTCTGGGGAATCGACGAGAGCAAACTTTATGCTACTGTTTTTGCGGGCGATAAATCAGATGGACTTGAATTTGACAAGGAAGCCGCCGAATTGTGGTCGAAGATTACGACGTTGCCGAAGGAACGCATCCTTTCGTTTGGCAGAAAGGACAATCTCTGGGAAATGGGCGATACAGGTCCGTGCGGACCGTGCAGCGAGATTCATATAGACCTTGGTTCCAAGAGATGCGATAAAAAAAATGTTCCGGGGCATAAATGTGCGGTTAATGCAGGATGCAGCAGGTTTATCGAATTGTGGAATCTTGTCTTTATTCAATATAACCGCCGGCAGGATGGAAAGGTTACGCCGCTGCCGGCGAAACACGTCGATACGGGTATGGGTCTTGAGAGAGTTGCAGCCGTTCTGCAGAATAAAAATTCCAATTATGACACAGACCTTTTTAGCCCCATCATCGAAGCAATAAGTCAGATAACCGGCAAAAAATACACCGGAAGCCTCAATGGAAGAACCGATATTGCATTTCGTGTTGTGTCGGACCACCTGCGGTCGCTTGTCTTTGCTATCACCGACGGCGGGATACCGAGCAACGAGGGCAGAGGTTATGTTCTGCGAAGGATTTTAAGACGAGCTGCAAGATTCGGCCGACAGCTCGGTATGCACGAGCCATTTATTTATAAACTTGTGGATGTAGTTGTCGATTCAATGTTACAGGCGTTTGAGGAAATCAGACAAAGGGCTGAGCTTGTAAGGACCGTTATAAAATCGGAGGAAGAAAGTTTCGGCAGAACTCTCGACAGAGGGCTTGAAATATTCAGCACGGCAGCCGAAAAAGCAAAAAGTAGCGGTATTATCAGCGGCCAAGACGCATTTGAACTGTATGATACTTACGGGTTTCCGCTCGATTTGACCCAGCTTATGGCAAGAGAGAAAGGTCTTGCGGTTGATACAGCCGGTTTTGATAATCTTATGGAGCAGCAGAGACAACGAGCAAGAGCGGCACAGAAAACAAGTAGTTTTGCCTCGCTGGTTACAGATACGAAACTTCCTGTTACCGAAGATTCTGCAAAATATTCTGATGAAAAAGTAATTGCGAAAGTTCTCGGCTGGGTTGACAGCAAAGGCTTTCATACAGAAGGCAGTGTTGGCGCAAGCCATCCCCAAGCGGACAACAGTGCAGATGAGCAGGTTGCTGTCGTGCTGGACAAGACCTGCTTTTACGCAGAGTCTGGTGGACAGACTGGCGATGCCGGCAGGATTGTCGGACCCAAAGGCACTTTTGTTGTTGAGGTAGCTGAAAAGGTTGCAGATTGTGTCCTTCACAGAGGCAAAATCGAGCAGGGCGAGATAAACATCAGCGATGAAGCTAAGGCAATAGTCGATGCCTCCAGGAGGGAGAGCAAAAAGAATCACACCGCGACTCATCTTTTACAGTGGGCGCTTCAGCAGGTCTTTGGCAGGAGCGTAGCCCAGCAGGGAAGTTTAGTCTGTCCTGAATATCTGAGGTTTGATTTTACTTCGCCGCGAGCTTTGAAACCCCAGGAAATCAAGGAAGTTGAAAAGCTTGTAAATGAGAAAATTGCTCAGGCCCTGCCGGTAACGAGTGCAACCCTGCCGATTAAGGAAGCTAAAAAGCTCGGAGCAATGGCGCTTTTCGGCGAAAAATACGGCGATACGGTGAGGGTCGTTGCCGTCGGTGCTGCGGATGAAAATAATCTTGCGCAAGCCTTCAGCAGGGAGTTCTGCGGCGGGACACATGTTGCTAATACTGCTTGTTTGGGCGGGTTTAAAATTATAAGGGAGGAAAGCATTTCCGCAGGCGTTCGCAGGATTACCGCTCTGACGGGTAAGGGACTTACGGAACATTACGAAAAAATCAGCGAAATCGTCGAAAAGCTAAGCCTGACTCTCAAGGTGCCCGCCGAACAAATCTGTGAGCGTGTCAATAAGATTGTTGAGGACAATAAAAATCTTGCAAAGCAGCTCAAAAGTGCTTCAAAGCAAAGCGGTACTGACATTATGAGCAGGGCAAGGCAGCTTCTGGAAAATTGCGAGAAAATCGGCTCGAGTTCGATTATAGTGAGCAGCCTTGTTCCTGCACCGGTTGAAGAGGTCAGAAACGCAATTGATATGATAAAGAAAAAGGCCGGCTCGGCAGCAGTGGTTTTTGGACAGGCTTCCGGTGATAAGGTTACACTGCTTGCAGGTGTTACTGATGACCTTATAAAGAAAGGAATTAGTGCCGCTGATTTGTTAAAGGAGATTGCTCCGCTCGTCGGCGGCGCCGGCGGCGGCAGGCCGCAAATGGCTCAGGCTGGCGGAAGAAAAAGCGAAAATCTTCCAGAGGCACTACAAAGGGCAATAGAGTATATTAAACAAAAACTTACGCAATAAATATGGCAGAGCAGCAGATAAAAAGTTCGATGATGGAGCAATTGGGCGGCTGGTTTATAACTGCTGTGGGTAATAGCGGCAGATTTGCGAGATTTGAGGCTGATTCGTTAGTCGCCTCCTTCGTGGCGTGTTTGAGGCCTATAACTTATCCGTTGATATGGAATCAGATGCTTGCCATCGGCGTGCGGAGCGTGCCGGTCGTGATGATCACGGGTGCTTTTGTTGGAATGGTGCTGGCGATTCAGGCTTATGACCAGCTTGCGGGTTTGGGAGTTGAAGAACATCTCGGCGTGCTGATAAATCTGTCGGTTGTAAAGGAGCTGGGGCCTGTGCTTGCTGCAATAATGCTTGCCGGCAGAGTCGGCGGTGCGCTTACCGCTGAACTTGGAACTATGAACGTAACCGAGCAGATACTGGCAGTCCGGAGTATGGGCACAGACCCTATCCGGTATCTGGTCGCTCCGCGGTTAATGGCCTGTCTGTTTCTTACGCCTTTTCTGATTATTTACGCCGATCTTTTGGGCGTAATTGGCGGCTATCTCATCAGCGTGCCTTACCTTGGAATAAACAGCAAAGTCTACTGGAGCCTGAGCGCGGCGGGAGTTGAACTGTGGGATATAGTCATAGGAATAGTAAAAGGCTTCTTCTACGGTGCGGCAATCGCAGGAGTCAGCTGCTACAAAGGCTTTCACTGCAAGGAAGGCGCTCACGGTGTAGGCCAGGCCTGTACAGAGGCTTTTGTCGGCAGTTTTATTTTGATTTTGGCAATCGATTTTATTCTGGTTGTGATATTCAAGGCTATTTACTCATCAATCTGGCCGTTGAAAATTCTATTATAGATAGCCACAAAGGCGCGAAGGCACTAAGAAAAAAATAAATAATAAAAACCTTTGTGTCTTGGTGACTTGGTGGCTAAAAGAGTTATTAAAAATGCAAAAAGAAATCGAACCAGCAGATGGAATAATTGTGCTCAAAGGCCTTACCAAAAGGTTTGGCAAACTTGTTGTGCTTAATGATGTATCGCTCGCCTTTGAGAAGGGCAAAACAACGGTCATAATCGGGCCCAGCGGCTGCGGCAAGACGGTTTTGATAAAGCACATAATAGTCCTTCTGCGGCCCGGCGCCGGGGAAGTTTATTTTCACGGCCAGAGAATCGATGACCTGCCTGAAAGCAAACTTGGCGATATTCGCACCCAGATGGGTTTTTTGTTCCAGAGCGGAGCACTCTTTGACAGTATGACCGTTTACGAAAATATCACCTTCCCAATCGAACAGCATCGTCATATCAAGGACCACCAAAAACTCGATGAAATTGTTAAAACGAAACTTGCGATGATGGGTATGGACGGCTTCCAGGACTATTTTCCTGCCAGGCTTTCCGGCGGGCAGAAAAAAAGGGTCGCTCTGGCAAGGGCGGTTGCGTTGAACCCTGAAGTTATTCTTTACGATGAGCCGACAACCGGACTTGACCCCATCAGGGCGGATATAATTAATGAATTAGTTTTGAAAACTCAAAAAGAGCTTGGCGTTACGAGCATAGTGGTAACGCACGATATGAGCAGCGCATACAAAATCGGCGACCGGATAATTATGCTGCACAACGGCAAAATCCTCGTTGACGGCAACGCTGATACTATTCGAAACAGCACATTGCCGATTGTTCAGGGATTTATCAGGGGACAGGTAAGCGATAAAGACTTAAAATCGCTGCAGATTTCCTTTGAGGATATAAAAACTACCGATAGCAAGTAAAAGCAACGTTGAACGGTTACCCCGCCTGCGGCGGACAGGGGAAGAACGGCAAGGACGGATTATTAAAAACTATTATGACAGAAACCATATATGAGCGTTCTGTTCAGTCTTGGCACCATTACAATTACTTTTTAATCGACCTCTTTGTATGGCAGTTTTGATAGCTTTGTTAAACTCAGAATCAGTGTACTTACCAGGATCGGTTACTGTTGCCTGAACCCGTAATAGTTGCCAAGAAGTTCTACCAAACTTTCGTGACACTTTCATTAGCAAGTTTTCTACGTCATCAAGATTAACAATCTCCTTGGCAGGCTGGTTTTCAAATAAATGACCCTTCACAAACCACGCTCCAACAAACTCTCTCCTCGCTTTTACCATTGCCCGATTCATCAAATCAATCGCATCGGGATGTCGAGAGCCAAAGACCAAATGATATTTAGGAAATTTGTGATGATATTTTTCACGAATTGGATAGGTCAATGTCCATTCAAACCATTTGTTAAGTTGTTTAGCATATTCATCAGCTACTCTATCTACCTGTTCCTTCTTTGAAAGGTTTCTGTCAAAAGCAATTTTTTGCCAGTAAGTTCCTCCGGCAATTTTGTTTAAGCTTAAAACTTGCGGATGCTGAATTTTTATTATGCCTTGTGATACTATATTATTTTCCGCTGCCCAAATGATTCGTAAAAAATTGGTACTCATAAAATTAATGAGGATTTCTACACTTTGCCCCCGATATAACTGATCGTAAATTGATGCCATGTCTTCAAACAGAAATTGCGTCGGCTTAAATGGATCGATGTAAATAAAGGTAGTGTGTGTTTTTGCTAAATCAAAAATCTCCTTCATGTAATCCTGAAAATTACCAAAACGAATCTGTGCCGGTACAATTGTGGCAGATTTTAAATTATTCTGTAACTCGCCATATAAAGCAGGATCCGCCTCTACAAAAAGAGCTTTAACTGGAATTCCTCTTGAGTGAAAGTCAGCTATTTTCTTGGATATTATAAGAGGGCTCCCTAGTTCACCATCACCAAATTTGCCTGGTCCCGCAAAGCAATCAACTATGACTATTGGTTTCTTTAGTGTAGCAACCTTTCTCAAATATGGCTCAAGATAATAATCAAGTATTAAATCTTTGTACTTTGACCAAGCATGCTTTTTGCGGAAAAAGTTATGTGTACTGTCCAAAAGCTATTCTCCTCGAATAGACTAACTCATCACATCCCCTCTTATTAGGGATATTATCCCAACTTCGACCATCGAGAATTCTACCATTCTTCTTCTTATTTACACCGCCCCATTGTTTGAAGAAGAAGGGTACATTAGCAGCAATACACCGGTCTCGGATATCGATAACCCATTGACGATTCATCGGTCTTGCGCCGGGGCCGGATTCACCGCCGACAATAACCCAATCTATTCCTGAAAAGTCGATATCAGGAATTGGTCCTAATAACGGCTCGAAGGAAATAAATTTTACGGCAGCGTTCGTCTGTCTAAGATCTTCAATTCTATATAGATAGTCAGCATTCTCCACCGTAACGCCCATCCAGATGTTGTCCGACCAGCGCAAATTGGAACTAATCTGTGCGAGTCGAGATGAACGTTTGGTGAGGACTTGAAAACGATGGTGAGAAGCCTGATGCATTACACCAAAAACTTTGACAATAAACTCAAGAGATACATCTTTATGAAAAAGATCACTCATAGAGTTTACGAATATTGTTCGGGGAAGTCTCCAACGCAATGGAAGCTCAAGGGCGTGTTCGTGTGTTGTAAGCCTGAAGCCATTTATGTAATTCGGACTGCCTGCGGCCTGCAATCGCAGTGCCATACGTTCCGCATAGCAGTTCCTGCACCCGCTACTAATTTTTGAGCAGCCGGTACAAGGGTTCCAAGTTGATTCTGTCCATTCTATTTTAGAATTCTGTGCCATTGTACCACCTATGCATTATATTGGGAATGCATCTCATTGAGGATGAAAAAGTTGGGAAAAATAACCAATATAAAACACGTTTTTTAATAAAAAAGGGGTTTTTTCCTTGACTTTTGTTAAAAATATGGTAAAATACCAGTGTTATTTGATAATTAGCAAATTTTTTGGCTTATGTTTGCATAACAACTTTACAGTAAACAGCTTACAGTTGATATTTTCTCGAATTTTACTGTGAACTGCAAACAGTCAACTGCGAACTAAGAGAACCCCGCCTTTTTATATCCCAATTCTGCCACAGACCATCTTCCCGTTTACTCACTAACCCATTTACCCTTAAATTTCCCGGAGTTTTATATGGCGACTAAATGCAAAATCAATTACCTGATGTTTAAAATAAGAGGGCGATTAGTAAAGGTTGACCCTGACGTTTTTTATAAAATCAGAAGCGGCCGACACGAACTGCCCTGCAGAAAATACAATGGCGATATTACTTCGGTTCACCTTTCCAGTGCAGGCTATCCGATAGTCGTGCGCGGAACAAAACCAAGCAGAAATATCCATCTATCACGATTTGTAATGGACGCCAAAGAAGGCCGGATAATCGACCATAGAAACAGGGACCCGCTCGATAACCGAAGAAAAAACCTGCGGATTGTAACGAAGAGGCAAAACTGCCTGAATAGAAAATGTAAAAACGGGTCAGGATTTGTCGGCGTTAGCATCAGATGCAGAAAAGGAAGGAACTATTGCATAGCAAAATTTCAACCCAGAAGCGGAAAACAGCTATCATTTCAACTGCCGGATAGTCCCCACAATAGAGTCATCGCAGCCTTTGCGCGTGATAAATTTGTGCTGCAGGCAGGAGAAGAAGATTATGCTCCGCTGAATTTCCCGTGTTTCAGAAACGAGCCATTCAGGAGTTTTTTGCTGGAAGAGGATTTAAGGAGCAGGGCGGAGCGATAGCTCTGCCACAGGTATAGACAAAATAATGAAGATTAACTATAATGGAAGTTAAATGAACAAACCCATCGAAAGTCTTTCAGCGCCACAGCAGATTGCCAAAGAAATTTCGCGATTGATTTCGGGCGATTGTTTGTCTGATATTTTTACCCGCGTAGCGTTCAGCACCGATGCGAGCATCTATCAGATAATCCCGCTTTGTATCATAGCGCCGAAAAGCACGGACGATGTTGTTGCTGTTGTAAAATACGCTCATCAGAACAATATACCTGTTGTGGCTCGCGGGGCAGGCAGCGGTCTCGCAGGGGAGTCTTTAGGCAGCGGCATTTTGCTTGATATGACCCGCTATATGAACAAAATTATTGGTGCAAGCGCTGACGGCGGCGCCGTAGTCTGTCAGCCGGGCGTTGTGCTTGATGAGCTGAATAATTATTTGGCGAAATTCGGCAAAAAAGTCGGCCCGGACCCATCGAGCGGCAATCGTGCGGTAATCGGCGGAATAGTTGCCAATAACGCAACCGGCGCCCATTCGCTCAGGTATGGCTATATCGCCCAATACGTTGAAAAAGTAAAGGCAGTTCTTGCAGACGGTACGGTTGTTGAATTTGCAAATAACTTTGACCCCACACCATCACAGATTTCACAGGATTGCTTTAGGCTGTTGAGTTCAAATGCTGCGGTGATTGAAAAAGTTCAGCCGAGGACGAAGCGCAGCCACAGCGGCTATAATATTGCAGACGTTGTTCAGGGCAACAAAATTGATATGGCAAAACTGCTCTCAGGTTCGGAAGGCACACTGGCGGTCTTTACGGAAATTACGCTGCGGACGGTTGATGTGCCGCAGGTCAGCGCTGTGGTGCAGCTTGAATTTGATTCGCTTGAGAAAATGGCAAATGCAGTGCCATTGATTGTCGATTGTGGTGCAGACGCCTGTGAGCTAATGGGCAGAGAACTGATTAAAATTGCCAGAGGCGCCTTTGGGCAGTACCGCGATATTCTCAATCCTGCTTCTGCTGCAAGTCTTCTTGTTGAGCATACGGGCAGTTCGATGGAGGAGGTTAAGCGGAAAATTGAAAAAACCATATCGGCAATCGGCTCTCTTGCTTTCGACAAAGTAACTGTCTTTGACCCTGTCTTGCAGAAAAAGTTATGGAAATGCCGAAAGGATGCAGCACCTCTTTTGAGCAGAGCCAAGGGCTTAAAACAGCCGATACCCTTCATTGAAGATATCTCTGTCGAAAACACAAAGCTTGCCGAGTATGTCAAAGGTCTGCAAAAAATCGGCGTCAAATTCGATGTTAATATGACCTATTACGGTCATGCCGGCGACGGCGAACTGCATATAAGGCCATATCTGGACTTGTCAAATCCTGATGATGTTAAAAAGATGACACAAATAGCTGATGAGGTTTTTTCGCTTGCCTGGTCGCTGGGCGGCTCGATAAGCGGCGAACACGCTGACGGCTTAGTGCGAGCGGCATTTATTAAAAAACAATTTGGCAATGAATATTATGGGATTCTAAAACAGATAAAAAAAATCTTCGACCCATCGAACATTCTCAATCCGGGCAAAATAATAAATGACAGGCCGGATATAATGACGCAGAATTTGCGAGCTGAAAATAAAATTATCGACCAAAGGGCAAAGACGGAGCTAAATTTTGCGCCAGACGAGTTTAAATTCGAGCTTCTATTGTGCAGCGGCTGCGGCGTATGCCGGAGCACCGAATCTGCCCTGCGTATGTGCCCGGTGTTCCGGGCAACCGGTGATGAGATGTATTCTTGCCGGGCAAGGGCAAACCTGCTTAGCGCCTGGGCAAAAGGGATTCTGACAGAGAAAGATTTTGAATCGGAGCAATTCAGAGAGCTTCTTGCAACCTGTCTGAACTGCAAAGCCTGTGTCATTGATTGTCCTTCGGGAGTGGATGTTTCAAAGATGATGATGGAGGTCCGCGCAAGGCTTGCAAAAAGGCGCGGACTGAACGGCGCTGCAAAGGTTTTAGCTTCCAATCGCTATATGAGTATGGTTGCTTCTGTTTTCGCTCCGGTGAGCAATATTTTGATGAGCCTTGCACCTGTCAGGTGGATTATGCAAAAATTGACAGGTATAGACACAAGAAGAACGATACCGAAATTTGAATTTTCAGGCTTCATCAGCAAGGCACAAAAATATCTAAACAGTCTGCCAAAAATAGAAAATTCGGTTGATAAGGCTGCATATTTTACAGATACGTTTGTAAATTTCAATGACCACCAGCTTGGTTTTGCCGTTATAAAGTTTCTAAGGCATAATAATATTGACGTAATTGTTCCGCAGCAAAGACCTGCGCCGCTCCCCGCCATTGTTTACGGCGATATAAGGACAAGCAAAAGAGATTTTCAGTATAATGTCGAATATCTTTCCGAGGTTGCGAAGCAGGGTTATAAAATTATCTGTTCTGAACCGAGTGCCGCCTTGTGTCTCAAAGAAGATTTACGGTTTTTTGTCGATAGTCCCGATGCAAAAATAGTTTCGGAAAATACGTATGAGCTTTTTGATTATCTAAGCAGTCTTGCAAACGCAGGTAAACTGAAGAAAACGGCGGCAGAGATTACAGAAAGACTTGTTCATCATACACCCTGTCATCTTCTTGCCCTCGGCAAAAAGAACGCGTCAATAGAGGTTTTAAAGCAGCTTGCAGAAATTGATGTAAAAGAGCTTAACGGCGGATGCTGCGGAATAGCGGGAACATTTGGTATGCAGGAGAAAAATTATGACCTTTCGATGCAAATCGGCAAAAAACTTGCAGACGAAATAGAAAAATCAGGCGCCGATATTGTCCTTACAGAATGTTCAACCTGTAAAATGCAGATTGAACAACTGACACACAAAAAAGTCGAGCATCCGATTAAGGTCTTGGCGGAGGCTTATGGCTTGATATAATCAAGTATATCAAATATCAAAAATTAAAAATAAAAATGACCCCGATGAGATAGCCTAAGAGGCATCTCACAGGGCAAGCAAATTCAAATTACCAAAATACAAATACTCAAAATAACCGTTTTGGGGCTGAAAATGGGTAGTTGATAATTATCAATCAACGTGTGGGAGAGGAGCAAGAATTTAAGATTGAAAATTTAAAATTGAAGATAAAAACGTCGTCGTGGCCTACTCCGCCGAAGCAGACGCTTCGGCTGCGAAGGCTGGACCGACGGCGGCTAAACCCCGGAGGATAAAAGGCGGACCCTGATGAGATAGACGAAGCGTCATCTCACAGGGCAAGTAAATTTTGTCGTTGAGTTTGGGAAGAAAAAGAGATAGAATTTTGGAAAGCAGCGAGGACGGACAACAGCGGAAAATTAAAAATAGGCAAACGTCCCCTATTTAATCTATGTTTAAGGATTAAAAAAATGGAAAAACTGACATTCATTGAACTGGCAAAACGAATTCTTGAAGAGGAACAAAAACCATTATCTTCAACGGATATTTGGGAGATTGCTAAAAGTAAAGGTTATGATAACCTTCTCAACAGTCAAGGTAAAACGCCATGGGCAACATTGGGGTCGCAACTTTATTGCAATGTAAGGGATCGAAATGACAGTCCTTTTATCAAAGTAGGAACAAGACCAAAACTCTTTTATCTAAAAAAGCTTGCCAGTAATGGTAATTTAAAATTTATTGAACAAGTACAAGATGAAAATGTAATACTTTCAAAACAGCCTGAATATTTAGAAAAGGATATTCATCCATTTTTAGCGTATTATGCACATTATTATCTCAAGGCATATACGAAAACTATTCAACATTCAAAATCAGACAAAAAAGAATTTGGAGAATGGATTCATCCAGACATGGTGGGTTGTTATTTTCCTATTGGTAATTGGGAGCCTGATACAGTAGAATTCGGTGCTTCAATTGGACACATGGCAATAAAGCTTTTCTCTTTTGAAATCAAGAAAGAGCTAACTTTTGGAAATTTACGAGAATCATTTTTCCAGGCTGTTTCCAATTCATCATGGGCGCACGAGGGATACTTAGTTGCAGCCCAAATATCTATAAATGATGATTTTCAAGCAGAGTTAAAGAGGCTTTCAACTTCTTTTGGAATAGGTGTAATCAAAATCGACTTAGAAGAACCAGATTCTTCGGAGGTATTATTTTCAGCAAGAACAAATGAAGATCTTGATTGGGATTCAATAAATAAATTGACAGTAATGAATCCAGATTTTAAAGATTTTTTGAAAAGAATCAAAATTGATATATCAAGCAAAGAAATAAGAAAAGAAAAATATGATAAAGTTTGTGAACAAGAGGAACTGAAAAAAATAATTAAGAAGAACACATGAATAATTAATAGCCGTCTAATATTTCCCTCGGGGCGGCAGTGAACAGTTTGGGACATTAACCACGATTATAAAATCGAAAATCATTGTAAATTTTCCGGCTTATTTTACAATAATGGTATGGCGGAAAAGTTAAAAGAAGCTGTTTTGTATCAATCGCTTGATGATAAGAAAGTGCGGTGCAATCTTTGTAATTGGCGATGTCTTATAAACGAAGATTCACTCGGCCATTGCAGGGTCAGAAAAAACATCGACGGGAAATTATATTCGCTCAATTATTACAAACTCTGTTCGGCAAATCCAGACCCGATTGAAAAAAAGCCGCTGTTTCATTTTCAGCCCGGAAGCAAAAGTTTTTCCATTGCGACACCCGGCTGTAATTTCCAGTGTGTTTTCTGCCAGAACTGGCATATAAGTCAGATAGTGAAGGATGAAGGCCAAATCGAAGTGGTAATACTATCACTGTTAGTTATGACGGGAGTATTGGTGAAGCTTTTTATCAGGCTAAACCATTTTGGGCAGCAGATAGTGTAAATGTTCTGTATCCTAAATTTAATCTCAATCCTTTTATCGCCATGTTTTTGATAACAATAATTAGAAAAGAGAAATACAGGTTTAGTTATGGAAGAAAGTGGCATAAGGAAAGAATGGAGGAAAGCACAATTAAATTACCCGTAGACAAAAATGCGAATCCAGACTGGCAATTTATGGAGGCTTATATAAAATCATTGCCATATAGTTCAACATTATGCTGAAAAGGAGACACAGGTGATTTGGTTATAAAACACTGGCGATCCGATCAAATAAAAATATTCTTTAATAGAAAATCATCGGGCATTTCGTTGAGATAAATTTCCTTACTTGTTCTGCCGTCTGACGCGCTTCAACGGCATCTTCCCGCGAAGGCATAAAATATTCGTCCGGATACCTGACCTCCACGGCGTAAGGATTCAAAGTTATCAGGTAATCCCGAAGTTCTTCAGCACTTTTGTCAAAGCCTTTGATATCTTCAAGCATCAAAAGCAAATCATGGCTTAAAGGATAATTTTTGCCTTTTGCAATCAGATACGCTTTTAAAAATTTTTCCACAGCCTGCTGACAGTGAAAACAAACAGTATCAAGTGGAATATTTTCGGCATTTAGATTGTTGTCGGCATTGAGCAAATCGCCGGCGGCCTTTTGTACCCATTTTTTCGCAAGCTGAATGTTTTCATCCATAGATTTTTTTCCCGTCGCGCAGAACTGTGGAAATAAAAGACAAAGGACTCTTGCGGGCAAGTTCAATTTCAGCAACGGTGTAAACTACAATGTCCATCCCAAAAGGATAAGGATTGAAGAGTCTATAAAGCGCCCTGCTGCGTTTATGTTTCGGCAGGGAACTGTCAGCGATAACAAGAAAATCAACATCGCTTGACTCATCTGCCCGTCCACGGGCGTAAGAGCCGAAAAGAATTACAGATTCCGCGTTGGCGGTTCTGCCTATTTTTTTTGCGACCTCCTTAATTTCAGCCATTTTTACCATAAAATAGATATTATCCCGTATTTACTGGTTTTTCAATAATCATTGTAATTTTTTTTGCTTGTTTTACAATAATCCCATGAAAAATGAACCAAAAAACCTTAAAGAAGCTGTTTTGTGGGGGCTGGCCGATGAAAAAAAGGTGCGTTGTTCTTTGTGTAATTGGCGATGCCTGATAAGCGATGGTTCTTTAGGCCGATGCTGCGTTCGCAAGAACATTGACGGAAAATTATATTCGCTCAATTATCATAAACTCTGTTCAGCCAATCCCGACCCGATTGAGAAAAAGCCGCTGTTTCATTTTCAGCCGGGCAGTAAAAGTTTTTCCATTGCTGCACCCGGCTGCAATTTCCAGTGTGTCTTCTGCCAAAACTGGCAGATAAGTCAGCAGGCAATAGAAGAAGGCGAAATTGACGGGCAGGCGCTTGAGCCTGCAAAGGTTGTGGAATTTGCACTAAAGACGGAGTGCAAAAGTATGGCATATACATATACCGAGCCGACGATATTTATGGAGCTTGCGGCAGATTGCGGCAAAATCGCAAAACAAAAAGGCCTTGCCAATGTTTTTGTTTCCAACGGTTTTATGACAAAAGAGGCGATTGATTTTGCCGCCGACTGGCTCGATGGAATAAATGTCGATTTGAAATCCTTCAGCGAAGATTACTATAAAAACCTCTGCAAGGCAAAATTAAAACCAGTTCTGGACACAATAAACTATATTGCAAATCATACAAAGATATGGATGGAGATAACGACCCTTGTTGTGCCGGGGCAAAACGATTCTGATAATGAATTAAAACAGATAGCAGAATTTCTTGTTAATACCTGCGGGCGGGATATGCCCTGGCACGTCAGCAGATTTTGGCCACAATATAAATATACCGATTCGCAGCCTACGCCGTTATCCACGCTACAGAGAGCTTATGATATCGCTAAAACAGCAGGTTTGCACTATGTTTACATTGGCAATTTGCGAACAATAAAGGGAGAGAACACGTACTGTCCGAAATGTCAGCATCTACTGATTGAGCGGGAAGGTTTTTATGTAACAAAAAACAGAATCAAAAATGCTTGTTGTCCTGACTGTAATGAAAAAATTTCAGGTTTTGAACTTGGGGGTTAAAAGAGATATTTGTTGTTTTCAGGTCATAGTGATGGTAGCATAACCTACAATATGTATTAAACAAAATTGTCGCATAATCGGGTATTGAAAAACGAATCCGCCTGACAACAGCATAGACTTCGATACCTATCATTACCGACATTTCTTTTAGAGTACTAACTCTTGTTAAGTAAAGTGCTTATGTACACAGGCGATATACCGGTTCTAAAGATAGGCGATTTAACAATCAACCCGCCCATAATACAGGGTGGAATGGGCATCAGGGTATCGGGTGCAAGTCTTGCCTCTGCTGTTGCAAATACCGGTTGCGCCGGTGTTATCGCCAGCACAGGGATTGGTATGTTCGAAGATTTTCAGGGAGATTTGCTAACCTTTAACGGTGAATCATTGAGGGGTGAAATCAGAAAAGCCAGAAGCCTGACCAAAGGAATAATCGGTGTTAACATAATGGTTGCTCTTACCGATTATGAGAACCTTGTTAAGGTATCTGTTGAAGAAAATGTTGATATGATAATTTCCGGTGCCGGCCTGCCGCTGGATTTGCCAAAATTTCTTAACGGAAAGGATATTAAACTAATTCCAATAGTTTCCTCGGCGAGAGCTTTTCAAATCATTTGCAGAAGATGGCAGGGACATTTCAGCAGGCTTCCCGACGCTGTGGTTGTGGAAGGGGTTAAAGCCGGCGGCCATTTGGGTTATTCTTATGAGAGCATAACGGAAAATACGGCACTTACTCTTGAGCAGATAGTTGAAGAAGTAATTGCCGTCGCCAATTCTTTCGAGCCTGCCATACCTGTAATTGCGGCAGGCGGAATCTTTGACGGCGCAGATATCGCTCGTTTTCTACGCTTGGGCGCCTGTGGTGTTCAGATGGCGACACGTTTTGTGTGTACGGATGAGTGCGATGTCCATCCCAACTTTAAACAGGCCTATTTAAACACCAAAGCCGAGGATATAACAATCATCAAAAGCCCTGTGGGTCTGCCGGGCAGAGTTATAAACAACAGCTTCGTGGAAAAAATCAAGCGGGGCGAAACCATACCTTTCAAATGCAGTTATAAATGCCTCAGAACCTGCGAGCCTGACAAGGCTCCGTATTGTATAGCCAAGGTTTTGGCAAACGCGGCAAAGGGGAACATGGATGAATCTTTCGTATTTGCCGGCTCTAACGCCTATCGGTGCAACGAAATCGTGCCGGTCAAGGTACTTGTTGAGAAATTAACTGAAGAATTAGCTTTGGCGCTTGCGGCAGAAAGGCAGCGCCCCGATACAAAAACAGCCATCACCGCAAATCCGGTATAAAGTTTTAGCAGATTTACCATCCATCCAGTTAAAGTCCCCACTGGAATCAAAGTTAAGATTATATATAATATCTGGTGGTAAGCGTCTGCAGATAAGTTTGAGTTGAAGTTTGCGAGAGTCGGACACTTATGAAAATTGTTGCGGATGAGAATATACCGTTTGTTAAAGAGTGCTTCAGTTCTGTTGGAGAAGTTATAACAGTTCACGGTCGAAGAATCACGCCTGAAATTTTAAAAGGTGCCGATGCCTTGCTTGTTCGCAGCATAACAAAGGTCAGAAAGGAATTGCTCGACGGCACAAATGTAAAATTTGTCGGCACCGCGACAATCGGGTTTGAACATATTGACTTTGATTATCTGGCATCAAGAAAAATCGGCTTTGCATCAGCGCCCGGCTCAAATGCAAACTCAGTAGCTGAATATATAATCTCTGCACTTTTAAATCTTGCCGACAAATATAAATTTGATATTGCTGAAAAATCAATCGGCATTGTCGGAGCAGGCAATGTCGGCAGCAGGGTTGAAAAAAAGGCCGAAGCCCTTGGAATGAAGGTTGTTTTGAATGACCCGCCTCTAAAAAGAAAAACGGGCTCCACTATGGGATGCCTTACGGCAGATGAAAAATATCGGCCGATAGATGAAATTTTTGATTGCAGCATCGTAACGCTTCATACGCCTTTGACGTTTGAAGGAATAGACAAGACTTATCATCTGGCCGATGAGAGATTTTTTAAATCGTTAAAAGCCGATGTAATTTTTATTAATACTTCTCGTGGCAGGGTACACGACACATTAGCACTAAAAAAGGCTATAAGCGGCGGCAAAACAAGAGCTTGCGTGTTGGATGTCTGGGAGAAAGAACCGAATATAGACGTCGAGCTGGTCAAAATGGTCGATTGCGGAACACCTCATATTGCAGGTTATTCGTATGACGGCAAGGTGGCCGGAATGACTATGGTTTATGACGCATTCTGTAAATTTTTCAGTCTTGTGCCAAGATTCAGTATCAGCGATTTTCTGCCTGCGCCACAAGTCGAGCGGATTGTAATCAGTGAAAGTGAGAAAAGACCATTATCGGCTGCCGTCAATATGCTCTATGACATAAAAAAGGACGATGCGCAGTTAAAGCAGATAATAAAAGAGCCTGTTGAGAAACGCGGTGCATTTTTTGACGCTTTGCGAAAAAACTATTATGTCCGCAGAGAATTTCAGAACACAACTGTTTATGTTGAAGATGAACAATTGAAAAGTGTTTTTAAAGGTTTGGGTTTCAAAATGGAATTAAAAACAGTGTAAATCCGTGTTTAATTTTGAAGGGATGTATTATGAAAAAGTTTTTGATTATTTTGTGTGTTTTGGTTGCAGCCAGCCTTGCCCTGGCAAAAGAGCAAGATTCACGGCAACGCAGGCCTCGACAACCCCGGTGTCAGAGGGCACCAGTTGTAGATGCCAATGCCTCTGTGGAAGAGAAGAATGTACAGGAACAGAAAAAAGAGAAACCGGATTATCGCAGTGTGATTGTTGATGCCTGGCTTGTTCAGGTTAAAGCCGATGCTCTGTATGAGTCGGGTGTAAAGCCAATTCCACAGAAAGACAAGGAAAATGCTTCTATTATGAATCTATTGTGGTGTCTTGGTGACCCGAACAATGGCAAGGTAGTTGCATCTGCAAGAACACAGGCTCATGCAGGCAAAGACGGGTTTTGTGAGTTAAGTAAAACAGAATATATAGAACAGAAAAAAATTGTATATGATGCGAATGGCCGAAAAACAGCAGAAAGGCCTAATTTTGTGCCATACGAATGCAAAATAGCATTTAGGAATGAACCCGCCATTTTAGAAAGTGGTACAGTCTGGATTGAATTCGGTTTTGATTCAAAGTTAATATCTCAGGGAGATAGTTATTCCCCGCGCAATGCCATCTCCGTCAATTTTAATAATAGAGGAACAACAATTCCCGCACAAAAGCCAATTATTGTTGCTCAGGCACATATCGGCGATGAGATGCTGTTCCTTATTCTCCGAGCGGAAATTGTGGAATGACGAAAAGTAAAAACTCCGATATTTTGACTTGGCCGGGTGGCAGGCTTGATTTTTCCGCCGGCTGTATCGTTATGGGCGTTTTGAATGTAACGCCTGATTCGTTCAGCGACGGCGGAGATTTTCTCGATACCCAGAAGGCAATCGAACACGGCATAAAAATGGCTGAAGAAGGTGCTGCAATAATTGATATCGGTGCAGAATCAACACGCCCCGGTTCGCAGGCAGTTAGTACGGATGAGCAGATAAAAAGGGCTATACCTGTTATTGAAAGACTTGCGGCGAAGATAAAAACTCTCATAAGCATCGATAGCAAAAATTATGAGGTTGCAAAGGCTGCTCTCGATGCAGGCGCTTCGATAGTAAATGATATAACTGCTCTAAGCGATAAAAGGATGGCTAAACTTGCAGCAGAAAAAGGTGTGCCTGTGATACTGATGCATATGAAAGGCAGGCCCGGGACAATGCAAATTGAGCCGGAATATAAAGACGTTGTTGGCGAGATACTTAATTATCTGCTTGACAGAGCTGAAGTTGCTCAAGAAGCAGGCATTGAGAAAGAAAAAATATTTATCGACCCAGGCGTAGGTTTTGGCAAAACATTGGAACATAATATAGAGCTTCTGCGCAATATAGACGTTTTTGTAAGCAGCGGCTATAGGGTACTCGTCGGCACAAGCAGGAAGAGTTTTATTGGCACTTTAACGGGCGAAGAGACGCCAAAGGAAAGAATATTCGGTACTGCTGCAACGATTGCCCTGGCAGCAGCGGCGGGAGTTTCGATTGTGAGGGTTCATGATGTTGCACAGATGACTGATGTGGTGAAAGTTGCAAACAGGCTGCGGAGAAAATCTGAAGATTGAAATATTCCCAATCGCAGATATAATGCGTGCCAGCTTGTTTGACTTTGAAGGGTTTGAAGATGCGGCCAAGGGACAAATCATCTGAAAAAACTCGCTGGACCTCGGTGCCTGTTTACAAACTTGAACCGCTCAAAGGCAAAGGTGGTTGTTGTGTTGGCGTTGACGTGGGTTCAACGAGTTCCGATGTTGTTGTGCTTGATGGGCAGCAGCAAATTATCTACAGCAGCTACAAGCGCACAAAAGGCAGGGCTGTTCAGACACTCATCTCGCAGCTTGAGGAGCTTCTTAGAATTGTTGGTGTCGACAGAATAGAGTCTGCCGCCGCTACAGGCTCGGCATCGAGACTTATAGCATCGCTGCTCGATATTCCTTATGTCAATGAGGTCTCGGCCCAGGCTGTGGCAATTGCACATTTGTATCCGCATTTCAGCCAGGCGACGGTAATTGAGATGGGCGGCCAGGACAGCAAGCTGATTTTCCTGAAGACCGAAAATAACCGGCTGGCTGCGGCAGATTTTGCACTTAACAGCGCTTGTGCGGCAGGAACGGGTTCTTTTCTTGACCAGCAGGCACAGCGTCTGGGTGTCAGTATTGAGGGAGAGTTCGGTAAGATGGCGCTTTCGGCAAAGAATGTTCCGACCCTTGCAGGTAGATGTTCCGTCTTTGCCAAGAGCGATATGATTCATCACCAGCAGCAGGCCACGCCTACTGAAGAAATAATCGCAGGTCTCTGTCTTGCCCTTGCCAGAAACTTAAAGAGCAATCTCGGCAGAGGCAGAGAAGTTCTAAAGCCGATAATTTTTACCGGCGGCGTAGCGGCCAATGCAGGAGTGGTGCGTGCAATCGAGCAGGTACTCGAACTGCAGACCGGCCAGCTTATAGTTCCCAAAGAGCATTTCTTTACAGGAGCAATCGGAGCGATACTCGCCGCAAATAAAAACAACTGCAAATTAAAAATTGACGGCCTGTATGAGTATCTTGATTCGCAGGCGGGGATTCTTGAAAGAGCCCCGCGCAGAGAAGCTCTTTCAACCACTTTTTTTGCTGCGCCAGAGGGGAATATCTATCGGCTGCCAGCAGACGGCAAAGTCCTGGGGACTCCTTACGGAGAAAAAATTGACCCCGCACCTATTGTACAGTGCCAAAACCAGGAAACAATCGATTCAGCAAATGTTAATCAAAAAGAATTTACCCCTGCGATAACACGGAACAATAGGTGCGGGGTTGAGGCGTATCTTGGTGTTGATGTCGGCAGTATAAGTACAAATGTCGTTGTTAGTGACAGTCAAAACAATGTCCTTGCGAAGGCTTATCTTATGACTGCAGGCAGACCGCTTGAGGCGGTTAAAAAGGGTCTGCAGATGGTTGTCCAGGAACTTTGCGGCCGAGCTGACCCCGCACCTTCTGACAATTCGATTTCGAATATTCGAAGGTGCGGGATTGAAATAAAAGGTGCTGCAACGACAGGTTCGGGCAGGTATCTGACGGGTGATTTTATAGGCGCCGATATCGTGATAAACGAGATAACCGCTCAGGCAACCGGTGCTGTTATTGTCTGTCCGGAAGTTGATACAATTTTTGAAATAGGCGGTCAGGACAGCAAGTTTATCGCACTTAAAGACGGCGTTGTTGTTGACTTTGAAATGAATCACGCCTGCGCTGCGGGAACAGGCTCATTTCTCGAAGAGCAGGCCGAAAGGCTCGGCATAAGTATAAAAGACGAATTTGCAGCCCTTGCCTTTCAGAGCGCAGCGCCTATCAAACTTGGCGAAAGATGCACCGTGTTTATGGAATCCGACCTGCTCGATTATCAGCAGCAGGGAGCCGAGACAAAAGACCTGGTTGCAGGTCTTGCCTATTCGATAGCAACCAATTACTTAAATCGCGTCGTAGGCAGAAGAAAACTTGGTGACAATATCTGTTTTCAGGGAGGAACAGCCTTCAACAAGGCTGTCTGGTCGGCATTTGAAAAGATTCTCGGCAAACCTGTTCGCGTGCCCGACCATCACGAGGTAACCGGAGCGCTCGGCGCTGCTGCAATTGCCGCCGATTTTATGAAAAAGCAAAGACAGAATCACGCGCCTGCTGCCAGCAGGTTCAGAGGCTTTGAAAATCTTGTCGGGATTGAGTATGAGGTCGAGACCTTTGCCTGTGAGCATTGCTCGAATAACTGTGAAATCAAAAAGGTCAGTTTGTCCGGCTGTGAACCGTTATATTACGGTTCGCGATGCGACAGGTATAATGTATCTAAAGCAAAGAAACCCAAGAAGAGTGCACCTGCATTTGAATGCCGCTCTCAGTTGATGCGGCATTTTGCACGGCTTGCCCCCGCACCTTTTGTACCGTGCCAAAACCAGGAAACAGTCGATTCGACAGGCGTCAAGCAAAACGAGTTTGAGGTTGGAATAAAACAGAACAATAGGTGCGGGGTTGACGAACCGACTGAGTGCAAACGTAAGGAAAAAATCGGCATACCGATGGCTCTTACCAACTGGCAGTATCTGCCTCTGTTCAGTGTATTTTTCAAAAAACTGGGTTTTGACCCCTTTATAACTTCGTCGACCGGCAGGTCAACCGTCAAAAAAGGCATCGAATCGGTTACAGCAGAGCCTTGTTTTCCGGTGAAGGTTGCGTTTGGACACATTGCAGAACTCATTGAGCAGGAAGTTGATTATATTTTTCTGCCGAGCATTGTAACTCTTGAAAACTCCTTTGAGTTGAATAGGACATCGAAGCTCTGTCCTTATGTTCAGTCTTTGCCGTATCAGATAAAAGCGGCGTTTGTCAACAAACTGGGCGCCAGCAAAGTACTTTCGCAGGTTTTCCGGTTTGGCGACGGCCGAAGAGAGCTGGTGAAAGGCTTTGTGAGGCTTGCTGCACAGTTGAAAATAAAACCGGCTTTGGCGGAACGGGCGCTCGAAGAAGCCCTTGCGGCGCAGAAAGCTTTTGAAGAGAGCCTTATTGAAAAGGGCGACCAGATACTGTCTTCGACCCCGGACTCAGGCAGGCTGTTTATACTTATCGGTCGGTCTTATAACGGTTGTGACCCTCAGATAAATCTGCGCCTTGCCGATAAGCTTGCTGAGCTGGGGGTTGATATGATACCGATGGATATGCTTTCTGTCGCTGATGCTCCCATCGGCGATGAGGATTTGCACAGCAGCATTTACTGGGGCTGGGGCCAGAAGATTCTGCGCGCCGCTGAAATTATAAAGCGGGATAAGCGATTGTTCGCGGTATATCTGTCGAATTTCAGTTGCGGACCGGATTCTTTTCTGATGACGTTCTTCAAAGACATTATGGCGGATAAGCCCTGCCTGTTTCTTGAGCTGGATGAGCATTCTGCCGATGCGGGACTCATAACAAGGCTTGAAGCCTTTCTCGACAGCCTCAGCCACTATAAGCCGAGGCAGACAACAAAGATTGAGACAGTCAGAACTGCACAGACAATCGGTAATCGCAAGATACTTATTCCTTATATGGGCGATTGTTCTTACGGTATGGCAGCGGCGATGAGAGCTCATGGCCGAAGCGCTGAGGTTATGAAATGCGCTGATGAGCAGGGGTTGCTTATTGGCAGGAGATTTACAACCGGCAAGGAATGTCTGCCGTGCACGATAACAACCGGCGATATGCTTGCTGTCGCGCAAAGGAAAGATTTTGACCCGGCAAAGAGCGCGTTTTTTATGCCTTCCACTTCCGGACCATGCAGGCTTGGATTGTACAATTGCTTACAAAGAATCGTGCTTAGATACGCAGGCTTGGACGAAGCAATGATTGTTTCGCCGAATCAGGACACAACCTTTTATGAGGAATTTGCCGGTTCGACAGACAAGGGACGTTCAAGATTTATGCTCGATGCCTGGATTGTGATGGTGGGTATTGACCTCTTGGGAAAACTGCTGCTCAAAGTTCGGCCTTACGCAAAAGATAAGAATACTGCCCAGCAGGTTTATGATGAATGTCTGAAGATTTGGATAAAAGCGGCAGAAAATCGTACAGCTTTTGCGCAGAGAAAAGAACTTATGGCTGATTTTGCACACAGATTTTCCAACCTTGAGTTTGATTATACCGTCCGCAAACCACAGATAGGCATAGTCGGCGAAATTTATGTCAGAAGTCATCCGTTTGCCAATAACAATGTGATAAAACGGCTCGAGAATCTGGGGGCGGCGTGCTGTCTTGCCTCGGTTGCCGAATGGATTTATTACACAAACGTTACAAGACTGGCTGCGGCCAAAAGAAAAGGAGAAATCAAAAACTATCTTGTTAATCTTATGACGGATTTTCTGGAGCACAGGATAGAAAAAGCTCTTGCTGCACCGCTCCAGAAAAGATTCGGGAAATTGACGGACAATAAGATAACAGAGCTTCTAAATTGCAGTCAGCCGTATATGGATGATTCTTTCGAAGGTGAGGCGATTTTAAGCGTTGCCAAAACGGTTGAGTTTTTCCACGAAGGCTGCTCAGGCGTGGTGAATGTAATGCCTTTTAGTTGTATGCCTTCGACGATTGTCAGCAGCATAACGCCGCAGATATCCGCGGATTGCCAGAATATGCCGATACTTAATATAAGTTTCGACGGCTCTGAAGATGTAACCTTTCAGACCCGCCTTGAGGCGTTTTTCGAGCAGTGCTGCAGAAGACAAGATGCGATGCTGACCGTATCAGAAGTTCTGCAGAGAACATAGAAGTTTTAGGTTACAGCTTTTCGATTTTTTGTGCAGAACTGGGACATAAGTTTCATCGCTGTAGTTGTTTTTTCCTCCGAGCCGTCCATATTTGCATAAGCCTCGACCAATTCGACAAGCTCATGGTCTGCAGGCTGCAGGCCAAACTGGTGAGAGACGTTTAAAATCGCTGCGTCAAGGCCGTATCGCATAGCTACTTCGGTATAAGCGCGTGCGACGCCAATTTTCCTGCCGGGCAGGTCGCGCACACAGTTCGTAATGCCCAGCGAAAAATGACACTTCTTCAATTGCGGGTCGGCCTTTATTTTTTTGATAGTATTGAAAGTTCGGTAAGTGTAGCTCGGCACACCGGGCTGCATCGGCATATCAATTGCCAGCGGAAATACGGTAGAATCCAAAAAGATTTCTTCCGGCTTAAAGCCGTATTTGTTCACTGCTGCGTCATAAATTGTTTTTGCCAGCCTGTAAAGGTCGTCGACGGTATCAGTTTTGCTGGCGTCTGTTGCTTTTCCTTCGCCCAGAAGCAGGCCGATGAATTTGTAATCGAAATGTTTTTTAAGCGGCATTAGCTTGTCAATGGTGTAGACTTTGATGGAATTTATAAGCGGCGGCGCGATTTTTTCGCCGGTGTTGTACCATTCCTTGAGGCCTGCAATCAGTATGTTATCATCGCCGCTGTCGACACAGACCGGTACACCTCTGCCGTATTTGCGAACAAGTTTTACATATTCTTTCATTAGTCTCACGGCAAAGGCAGGGTCCGATTCTCCGAACTGGTCGATATTAACCGCGATGTAATCTGCACCATCATTGGCCTGCACTTCTATCAGGGCCTTTATATAATCGAGATAAGGACTCGACTGTTCAAAGGCCTTTTCGCCAAGAGCGTGAAGTTGTTTCATAATCTGGCCGGTCCTGGGTATTGAAGCGTGTATGAGTTCTCCTGTGCTGATAAGCGCTCCTTTCTGCGTATGGTCTTTGCCGAAAAGATAGTTGAGTATTGAGGCGGTGTGTTCGAGTTCGGGTTTTCTCGGCTTGTTGATGGTTTTTCTGAGCTTTTCAAGACCTCCTTTTTGGGCTGCTGCGGCTTTGTAGATATGGTCGCCGATGCAGATTATGTCGAGATTGTTTCCGCATCTGCCGTCAACGGTTGAATCGCCGCAGGGAGCGTTGTGCATTCCCTTTTCGCATCCGCCGATTGTACACAGGCCGAAATCTTCGGGCAGGAAGCAATCACCGCATTCTTCGCAGTCAAACAGGCAGTATTTAATCAGTTTTTCTACTGCGAAGAAAGCTTTATATACGAAACCTTTACCTTTATCTGCACCTCCGCTAAGGGATGCCTTACGGCAGAGAAATTTCATTGTCTTTTTAAATGCGCCAAAGCCGGGATACTTTGGGTCAAAAATGGCAGTGTGCATAAAATTAAAGAAACGCCGGTTGAGAGTCTTTTTGAATTTTGCATGCGTTTTTCTGTTGCCGGCATCGTCATAGAGATAATAAGCCTCTTTGGCAGGCCAGCAGAGATTGTCTTTAAATTGCTGCCAGTTGTTGCCGATTTCGGCAGCATGTTTGAGTATCTTTATGAATGTTTTGTAATCAGGTACTCCTCCGATATCGGCGCCGGCAGCGCCGATGGATTTGTACATAGCAACCTGCTGGGCGGCACGCTCGATGTGCTGCTCGACATTTTCACTGTAGACCTTTTCAAGAAGCTCATCGCTGACAAAACAGCCGGGCAGTTTTATGTCGTGCATTAATCTCGGAGCAGGTGTAATAGTACTGAGAAGGTAGACATTTCCGATAACAGGGACATCAATTTTTTCATCAGCAAGATACTGCATCAGTTCGATGCTTTTTTTCCAGTCCCAGCCCACCTGAGTTATGAGAAATTTTGCGCCGGATGTAATTTTCTTTTCCATTTTGAAGTACTGCCCCAATAGGGACTCTTCGTTGTACTTGAAAGGCGAGATAGCAGCGCCGGGGGAAAACCGTGGCACAGATGGAAGGTCTTGCGGCTTTGCCGATATGATGGCGTCGTTGTTTAAACTGGTAATCAAATTAAGCAGACCTATTGATTCCAGTTCAAAAACACCTTTTGCCGCTGTAGGTTTATCGCCTGTCAGGGCAAGCAGGCTTTCGACGCCAGCTGATTTATGAGTGTTTAGAAGGCTTATAATACCGTCTTTGTTCATATCTTTGCAGCCTATATGGGGGATGAAATCGAGCTGGCCGAGCAGATTGTTGCTTATTACAAAATTGTGAACGTCGGCGGGTTCGAGATTGGCCGTTCCGCCCGGACTCTGAGGGCTGGTTATGCCGACGAAATCAAAGTCGGCAGGTATGTCTTTGCCGCCGGTTTCTCTGTGAGCCTGAAGGAATTTTTTAATCGGCTGGAAACTAAAGTTCGGTCCGCCGGTAAGTTCGGCAACAATAATGAATCTGTCTTTGTTTTTCAGGGCCTGGCTTAATCTTTTTTTTGTGCCTGATTCCATCGATAAAACCCTTTCCGGTTATCAGTTAAGACGATTTAATATAATAAACTCTGCCAAAATAACCACTATAAATGCGAGGTCTTTTTTTCGACACTGCATTGCTGATAGGGGGTTTATTTGCGAAAAGATAGGTCTTTAATCTTGTGGATGGGATGTTGATAACGTTAGTGTAGTGTTAAGATAAATACTTTGCGCAGGGCAGAGAAAATAATGAAGTTACGTATGTTTTTTATTAAAGCGGTGTGGTTTCAGAATCAGGGTCGATAATTGTTGCTGTAACTTGTGTTTTAATATACACTTAAAAAGATGTCATTTAGTTTTACTTTTTTGTGGGCATACCGATTGGTATGTTAACGAATTCGGTGAAGATTTAAGGTTTGTCTAACCGTTAATTTTTAACGACTGCGCAAAAAGGTGGATAACTTATTTGGTTGATAGATTATAGCTTTTGCAGAACAAAAGACTTACAGTCAGCTTCTGTTTGTTTTTGTAATTAGCCCCCGGCAGTTCCGCCTTCGCCAAGGCTTCCGCCTCCGGTAAACCTACGGCGGACAAGTCGGCGGATAAAATTGTAAAATCTTTTGCTTAAGTTTTCTGCACACCTCGCCCGGATTTTCAGCTTTGCAGATACAGGAAGAGACTGCAATTCTTCTTGCGCCGGTCTGCAGGACTTTTTCAATCGTTTCCGGATTGATGCCGCCGACCGCAACAGCTTCCACAGGTTTGTCTTTGAGAAACTGAACTGCTCTGGCTACATACTCAAGGCCGGCAACTTTAACCTGCTGTTTGGTATCTGTCGAAAAAACTGAACCTACCCCTACATAGTGCGGCATCTGTTCGACTGCTTTTGTAAGTTCATCCATTGAATGTGTACTTATTCCCGTAATTAGAGGCATAAGCTGGCATTTTCGAACCTCTGCGGGCGACAGGTCGTCCTGTCCGAGGTGGACTCCATCGGCTTGTGTTGCGACAGCGATGTCCACCCTGTCATTGATTATGCTTATAACGTTGTGATGTTTGCATAAGTCGACAAACCTTTTGGCAAGTGTAAGGAATTCGGCATCAGTTATTCTTTTGGAGCGCAACTGCAGACAATCGGCCCCATTTTCGGCCGCAGCCTTTGCCACAGTAAGAACATCCGAGCAGCTTTCCACAGTTACAATGCCGTAAAGCCTTACTTTTCTGAACCTTAAGGCGCTAAAGCCAAAGAGCGATATATCTTTTTCGAGTATATAACAATCGTAGCGAAGCTGTTCAAATGTATCGGCTATGGCTGCATCTATGGTTGCGGCAGCTTCAGCAAGGACTCTCAGTGCTTCGGTGGTTCTTGCAAAGCCGGCAGTGACACAGTCTTCGAATCCGCCTCGTTTCATCCGGTTGGCAACTTCTATTCCGCAGCCGATATCATTTTCGGTATCACGAGCAGTGATAAGTCTTTGCATATCGAGTCTGCCGACCGCGGAGCTTAATTGATGTCTGATTTGTTTGCAGCGGCTGCTGAGGGTGTCATTGTTCAGGGCGAATCTGCAGAATTCTTCCGCTATCCGAAGGCCTTCGCGTGCGCGATTGAAATTAGCATCTATAATTCTATAGATGGCTCGATTCATAGGATTAGATTATAAGATGCATACGGAAAAATTAAAGCGGGAAAGTATTTATGGTATTTTGCGCAGAAAAAAGGAGCTGCCTCCTCCTGGCCAGCTCCGGAACTAAACGCAGTTTATATTTACAGGGCTCTTTTTTCAGGTTTTTTTAGCCCTGGTTGCGTCCACAGGGGGGCTTGCCTACTTCTCCTCCTCCAAGGATTTCAGAAAGCCCCTCCCGCTATAGTTAAAGCGTCCTGAAATCAAGCAAAGTTTATGCCAGAATTTTTCAGGATAGAGGGAAGCCGGTTTAAATTGCTGCAAGATACGCATATTGAAAAAGTTAGCACTAAGCTGGTGAGGTAAAAATGCAGGGAAGATATGTTAAAATTTAGCAAGGTGTTGTATTTCGGCAACATAGGGGGTGATAATAATGCTGAAAACCGGTCTTTTATGGGCTCTAAGACCTTTCAGAACAAAAATATGATATTGATGTTTAAAAAAAGCAACACAGATTTTCCCTTTCCCCCACACCTATTTGTACTGTGGTTGGGCAAATAAACCCCCACACCAATAGATTGGTGTGAGGGGTAAAAACCAAGCAGAAACAGAGCCTTGCTGGTTAATTTAAGATTTTCTTGGCTAAGCAATAGGTGTGGGGGTTTAGTGCTTGTCTCTATTGTTTCTGACGGCTCTTGGTTCTCTGTTATTGGTCTGGCACAGCCAGTTATCGAAAAGGCGCTGATATTTTTCTGTGCTGTCAGCGTGCAGGTTAATAAACATTTCTCTTTGCCATTTGAGCACTTCTGAGATTAAGAGGGCGTGGCTTTCGGAATATTTTTCCAGAATGAACTTTCCTTCAGACTCGTCGGGGTCTTTTGTCAGGTCGAATTCGATAACCATTTTGTTTGTCGGGTCGTAAATGAATTTATGCCGGCCTGATATGAAGCCTGCCGGCCCGTTATTCATCCACGTTGAGAAGAACAAATTTCTATCGGCCGGACCTGTCCTGAGTACATCTATGCCGTCAAAATCTGTTTTTGTGGTATCAAACTCCAGCAGGCCGAGCAACGTTGGCACCACATCAATGACACTGACCGGAAAGTCGATTCTGATAAGGTTCTTAATCAATTCGGGCGATTTTATAAACCAGAATACCTTCAGAGCCTCGTCATAGGGGATTCTGGCATGGCCGTATCTGCCGTGCTGGCCGAAGGCTTCGCCATGGTCGCCGATAACGCAGAAAATAATTTTTTCTTCATCCGTTACCCTCACCAGTCTTTTGTAAAAAGCCGCCAGGAAAGAGTCGGCATATTCGATGAGTCTGCGGTATTTTTTCACAGGTTCGTCATTTCCTCTATCAGCAGCAGATTTATACCGGACCGGCAATTCATAAGGGTCATGTGTTGCTGAGCCGAATATGGTTATCAGAAACGGCTGGTCAGATTGTTCAATCCATCTGCACACCGGCTCAATTAGCGCAAATTCGTCGGCGGCCAGATAGCCAAGATATGTATTTGTATCCGGGATATCTTCACGTGCAAAGAATTTGTCGAAGCCGAGATTGTGTACAAGCCCCGGCCTTGCCTCGAAGGTGCCTGCTGCGGACTGGAAAAAGGCCGTTCGATACCGACAGCAGTTTTTCAGGATGGTTGCAATACTCTGATAAGGTTTGTTTTTCACGGTAGCTTCGATGTAATCCTGGCTGATGGACGGGTATTTGCCTGTGTGAATTGCGAACAAGGCCTTTGTGGTATGTGTGGCGACTGTGCGGCAGTTGGTAAACGCAGCAGAGGTGTCGGCAAGTTCCGCAAGAAACGGCACATTTGCAGTGCCTTTGTTGAAAAGATTTGTTTGTCCCGGCGAGATGCCTTCAAGCACAACGATAATAAGGTTGAACTTTCCTGCAAGGCTGTGATGCTGCGGCAGCAGGTATTCTTCCTCGGCTAACGGTATTTTTCTAATCTGCTCCGTTGTATCTTTGGGGTTATTATTTCGGATGATATTAGCGAGTATTGATTTGACTGCTTTGAATTGGCTGTTATATCGCAGTTCAGCGAATGTTTTTGTTTCGGCGTTTGTTTGTGAGATTTTTACTGCTGCGCCGCAGGCGATAAGCAGGACGAGATATATAATCAATCTTGTCTGTATATGTTTTTTGGTGAGTTTCGGTATTAGTGGTTTTGCCAGAACATAAAAGAAAAATGCAAGAGCGATTGCGCTCGGCCCGAGAAGCGCGACGGCAGCGAGGGGCCTTGCTGCCAGATGATTACCGATGATTAGAAATCTGCTGAGCGGGTCAAAGAAAAGCGGCAGCAGCACAGCCGGCAAAATCTGCGTTCCTGAAGCGATGAGCCAGCCGGCATTGATTACGGACCATGTGCAGACAAGTGCGGCGAAGATGAGTGTGCCTCTTACCGCCCAGTTGCGCTGCCAGAAGAAGCATATAAGCACGCAGAACAGTTCGACAGCCGCAAGCACGACGACATCAGCGGCAATCCAGCCGGGATATTGGCTGATGCGGTTTATATGAATTGCCCAGTATAACTTTGCCAGCAGCGTACATAAAAGTGCGCCAATGACAATAAGACTTGCTGCCCTGGCGATAAGAAAGCTGAAAAACCTTTTAGATATTGTGTCCAATTGTTCGTTCATAAAGGCTAAATATATGCACCGGTCTGGCAGACAGCAAGTTATATCGTCTATAACCTTATAAACCAGCGAGCAAAGTTATTTGACAAATAAACAAACTGACGGCAAAATAAAATCAGTGAATGGGTTGATAGTTTATGAAGAAGAAAATATTTCGGTATCTTGGCGGTCTTGTGGGCGTTTGTTTGTTCATTTTTGCCTTGGCTGTCATCCATCACAGGCTTAAGGAGTACCGTTTCAGCGATATTGCGGCACAGATACATCAAACTTCTTTTGTATCTTTGTTTTTAGCTGTATTGCTGACGATTCTGGACTATTTTGTTTTGACATTTTACGATACGTTGGCCCTTGTCTATATTCGTCATCCGCTGAAATACTCGAGAATCGCACTGGCCTCTTTTGTGGGATATGTTTTCAGCCATAATCTGACCATAGTAGGCGGCAGCACCGCCAGGTACCGGATTTACTCGGCTCTTGGAGTTTCGGCAACTGAGGTTGCCGAACTGGTTATATTCTGCACCATTACGTTCTGGCTGGGATTTTTAAGTCTTGCCGGTATCGTTTTTATTTTTCTTTATCAGCAGGTTCCCGCGGCACTGCATATACCGTCTGTATTAGTCAGACCTTTGGGGTTTGTTTTTATTGCAGCCGTGGCCGGATATGTAGTTTATACCGGTATCAGCAAGAAATCACTGAAGTTTGGTGGCTGGGAGCTGGCCAGGCCGGGTATTATGATTTTGTTCGGGCAGATAATAATCGCCTGTACGGATTGGCTCATTGCCTGCAGTGTTCTTTATGTGCTGCTGCCGGCCGGAATCAGATTGGGTTATCCTCAGTTTGTCGGCATTTTTATGCTGGCGCAGATAGCCGGACTTGCAAGTTATGTTCCAGGCGGCCTCGGCGTTTTTGAAACTGTGATTCTTCTGCTGCTTTCGTCGTTTGCCGAGCCTTCTGCCGTTTTTGGTTCTCTTCTGCTTTATCGTCTGATTTATTATCTGATACCTTTTGGCTTTGCCGCAGGCTCTCTGGTGGTACATGAACTGGTTGCAGGCAGAAAAGCGTTAAGGATAGCTGGGGCTGTGTTTGGAAGATGGACCTCAATAGTTACGCCTCAGTTTCTCGCTTTGACAAGTTTTATTGCCGGCGTGATTCTTCTTTTTTCCGGAGCTTTGCCTGCCGTCAGTGGGCGGATGGTATTTCTCAGGGATGTACTGCCGCTTCCTGCGGTTGAGTTCTCTCATTTTCTGGCCAGTATCGTTGGAGCGTTGTTGTTACTGCTTGCGCGAGGTCTCCAGCGCCGGATAAACATAGCGTATCATCTAACGATTATGTTGCTTGCTGCCGGTGTTATTTTTTCACTGTTGAAGGGCTTTGATTATGAAGAAGCTGTAATTTTGTTCATAATACTGCTGGCGTTTTTGCCGTGCCGGCGGGAATTTTATCGTAAGGCCGCGATTTTTGCTCGTCGTTTCGAGCCGTCCTGGCTCGTATTGGTTATTATCATAATAATTTGTTCCATCTGGCTCGGCGTCTTTTCATACAGGCATGTCGAATATTCCAGTCAGCTCTGGTGGCAATTTGCGTTTCACAGCGATGCACCGCGATTTCTGCGTGCCACATCCGGCGTTGTTATCGTTGTTTTTTTGTATGCCGTTATGCAGCTATTGCTGCCTTTTGGGCCGAAGATAAAAATCCCTCAGACGGACGAATTTCAGACTGTGCGACAGGTTGTAAATTCATCGCCTAAAACGTCTGCAAATCTTGCCCTGCTCGGCGATAAGCAATTTTTGTTAAATGAGCAAAGAAATGCCTTTATTATGTACGGCGTTGAGGGTAGAAGCTGGATATCGATGGGCGACCCTGTCGGGCCGGAGAATGAGTGGGACGAACTTTTGTGGAAATTCAGAGAGCTTTGCGACTACCATGACGGCTGGCCTGTTTTTTATCAGATTGAAAACATTCACTTGGATTTGTATCTCGATATAGGGATGAACTTTTTGAAACTAGGCGAAGAAGCTCGTGCTGATATTAAAAACTTTTCTCTGGAAGGCGCTTCAAACAGAGATTTACGGCAAGCTCACAACAAAATTCAAAAGCAGGGTTATACATTTGAAATAATACCGCAGCAACAGACCGGAAAAGTTTACGATAAACTTCAGGAGATTTCAGATTCGTGGCTGAAAGAGAAAAATACGAGAGAAAAAAGATTTTCGCTTGGCTCTTTCAGCAAAGAATATATGGGTAATTTCCCGATAGCGGTAGTTCGCAAAAATGCGGACATTGCAGCATTTGCCAATGTCTGGGCAACCGGACAAAAGGAGGAATTGTCTGTTGATTTGATGCGGCATCTGCCGGATTGCCCCAACGGTGTTATGGATTACCTTTTTGCTGAGCTGATGCTCTGGGGTAAAGAGCAAGGTTTCGAATGGTTCAATCTTGGTATGGCTCCCTTATCAGGTCTTACGGATAACGCTCTGGCTCCGTTGTGGCACAAGGTGGGGACATTTGTTTTCAGGCACGGCGAACACTTTTATAATTTTCAGGGATTGAGACAATATAAGGAAAAGTTCAATCCTGTCTGGCAGCCTCGATATCTTGCCTGTCCGAAGGGGCTGATGCTGCCGAGGATACTGGCAAATCTGGCAGGTCTTATCTCAGGCGGAATCGTGGGAACAGTCGCCAGATAGCAGGTCGGGCAGGTCAGATATCCAGGTCTTGCTCGATTCGGATTTTGACATTGCCGCTTCTGCCGTTGATATCTTTATTGGTTTTTGTGGTGCTTATAAAAATTCTGATTGCATTAAAGCAGCATACACAGCCCACTACAATAAAGATTGCAGCAGCGATTACAGCAAGGACTTCCTTGAGAATCCAGACGAGCGTGCCGAAACCGATAAGCAAAAGTCCTACAACGAAAAGTCCTTTTGCATAGCCTTTCGAGAGTTGGTTAAACGAATTTGGGTAAAATCTGAAAAACATATCAATTTGGTCGCAAAGACACCAAGGCGCGAAGAAAATTTAATATTGAAGATTGAAAATTTTTAGAACAAAACTTTCATCTCCAACCCGGTCGAAGCTCTTCATTAAATCTTCATTCTTCAATCTGCCGTAAGGTATACTGCGTATTAAATCTTCAATTTCTTTCGTGCCTTAGTGCCTTTGTGGCTATTTTATCTGCTTAGTACATTCCGCCGCCGTGCGGGGGCATTGACGGCGTTTCTTTCTTTTCCGGTATCTCGCTAACGATAGCGTCGGTTGTCAGCAGCAGTGATGCGATTGAAGCTCCATTTTGCAGGGCGATGCGTTCGACTTTTGTCGGGACGATGACGCCGAACTCAATCATATTGCCATATTCTTTTCTCATGGCGTCGTAGCCGAAGTTTACATCATCGCTGTCCATAACTTTCTGTGCGACAATTGAGCCGTCGAGGCCTGCGTTTATTGCAATTTGTTTAATCGGCGCGACAACCGCCCTTTTTACAATGTCAACGCCGATTTTTTCATCGCCTTTGGTTTTTATCTTGTCAAGAGCCTTCAGTGTCCGCAGCATTGCAACGCCTCCGCCGGGCAGGATACCTTCTTCCACAGCGGCCCTGCAGGCGTGCAGCGCATCTTCAACACGGGCCTTTTTCTCCTTCATTTCAGCTTCTGTTGCGGCACCGACGTTAATCTGTGCGACGCCTCCGGAAAGTTTTGCAAGTCTCTCCTGAAGTTTTTCGATGTCATAGTCGCTTGTTGATGTTTCGATTTCCTTCTTAATCTGCTCGATACGGCCCTTGATGGCTTCAGTTGTACCGGCGCCTTCAATGATTGTTGTGTTTTCCTTGTCGATTGTGATTCGTTTGGCCTGGCCGAGCTGAGAAAGCTCGACATTTTCAAGCTCGATACCCAAATCCTCAAAAACAGGCTCGCCGCCGGTCAGAACACCAATATCTGCCAGCATGGCCTTGCGTCTGTCACCGAAGCCCGGAGCCTTCACTGCAGCACACTGCAGGACGCCGCGAAGTTTATTTACAACCAGTGTTGCAAGCGCTTCACCTTCGACTTCTTCGGCGATAATCAGCAGGGGTTTGCCCTGTTTTGCGATTTTTTCAAGCAGCGGCACAAGTGATTTGACTGAGCTGATTTTCTTTTCGTGAATGAGGATGTACGGTTTTTCAAGGACGCAGGTCATATTTTCAAAGTGGTTGATGAAGTGCGGGCTGATGTACCCCTTGTCAAACTGCATACCCTCGACCAGTTCAACAGTAGTCTGAAGGCTCTGGCCTTCCTCAACGGTGATAACGCCGTCCTTGCCGACTTTTTCCATCGCCTGAGCCATCGTTTTGCCGATTTCCACGTCCTGATTTGCCGAGCAGGTGGCAACCTGTTCGATTTGTCTTCCCGATTCGACAGGTGTACTCATTTTTTTAAGTTCCTCGACAATTTTCTCAACGGCTGTGTCGATGCCGCGTTTTACCTGCATCGGGTTGGCGCCTGCGGTGATATTTTTAAGACCTTCCTCGAAAATGGATTCGGCAAGGATTGTTGCGGTAGTCGTTCCATCGCCCGCAACGGTGCTGGTCTTGCTGGCGACTTCCTTAACCATCTGTGCACCCATATTTTCGTAGGAATCTTCCAGTTCGATTTCCTTTGCGACCGTAACGCCGTCCTTCGTGACGGTTGGTGAACCGTATGATTTTTCAAGAATAACGTTTCTTCCGCAGGGACCCAGCGTAACCCTTACTGCCCGAGCAAGTTTTTTCACGCCCTGACGGATTGCCTCGCGGGCCTCGGTATTAAAAGCGATTTTTTTTGCTGCCATTTTATAATCTCCTATTTCTCAAATCCCTTGATTTTAAATAATATATTATTCTTCGTGCCTTTGTGGCGAACTACTTTTCGATAACTGCCATAATGTCCGATTCTTCTATAATCAGGTACTCTTTGCCGCCGAGCTTGACCTCTGTGCCTGCATAGCTTGTGAAAAGCACCTCATCGCCTTTCTTTACCTGCATTTTGCCTCTTGAGCCGTCGTCGAGCAGTTTTCCAACGCCTGTACTGATGACTTTGCCTCGCTGCGGTTTTTCCTTTGCGGAATCCGGCAGGACGATGCCGCCGGCCGTCTTGTTCTCGGCTTCGGTGCGTTCGACAATCACCTTGTCAGCCAATGGTCTGATTTTCATTACCTTATCTCCTTTCAAAACAAAAAGACTATTATAATTTTCCGTTTTATTTTTAGGGTAAATTTCTAAGCGAAAACAAAGCTGCCATACCGCTTCAGAAAGAGCCTGTGAAGCTGACCTTGCAAAAGCTCGATATCCACAGGCTTGTTTATCACGCTGAATACATCCAGCTTAAGTGCCTCTGAGAGCAGCTTTTGCTCAGGTGCCTCGGCAACAAGAATACACGGCAGCAGCGGGAAATTGTTGTGAATAATCCTTATCATAATCATACCGAGGCCGCCCGGAATTCTGGAATTCACATCAATAATAGCCGTATGTATTCGTCTTTGCTGCAGAACGTTCAAGGCTTCATTAGCTTGTTTTACCATAAGCAATTCAACATTGCGACCTCTGAATATCTGGCCGACCGCCATTGGCCAAGCCCAGTCGGAATCGTTAATCAGCACATTTACGCTATCTGTGGGCATAATTCGTCTGGAAAAAACACAACACCCCTATTAAAGTGCAAATAATGTGCCACAGGCTAAATATCAACCTGTTAAACCATAAATGCTTTTAAAATATAAACTTACAGAATCAGGATGTCGTGTAGAGGCTTTACTTGACCTGCCTCTCTGCTTTTTTATCCGCCAGAATGACAGCCTATAGCTGCCCCTATATAAAGTCAAAAGATAAATAAGGAAGTTAATAATATGAATAATTTTTTTAACTTTATTCATTTTTTACTTGACATTATTCATTTTATGGTTAATATTGATAGTTATGTTTTGAGTTATTTTTCATTATGGAAGTAAAAAGGATAAGGCTATGAAAAAATTACCTTCAATATGCCCAGCGTGCCAGAGTCAGCTAAACATCAAAAAGTTGTCCTGTCAGAAATGCGATACCGAAATAGAAGGATTGTTTGAACTGCCGGCTTTGGCAAGGTTATCTGCCGAGGACCAGGAGTTTGTTGTCCAGTTTGTCAAATGCAGCGGGTCTTTGAAAGAGATGGCTCGACTGCAAAAGCTGAGTTATCCAACGGTGCGAAATTATCTCGATAATATTATTGAACAAATTAAAACTCCAGAAAACCAGCAATAGATCTATCGAAAGGGAAAATTATGATTGATACAGAATTTAAAAACAATACGCCAAACAGAACGCTGAAACAATGGCTGTTCAACCCATTTCAGTTTATCGCCGGCGGCAGCGCTTTATTATTGGGTCTGATAGTTATGTTGACATCTGCATATTTAGGCTCGCTGAGTAATACGCATTTCGATGGCGTACTGGACATTCACAGCGGCACTGCTGCGCCATTATGGTTCTTTTTAACCGAGGTATTAATTGACTGGCTCTGTATATCTATGGTGTTGCTGATTGCCGCCCTTTTCGTATCACACTCATCTTTTAGAGTAGTCGATGTTTTCGGCACTCAGGCTTTGGCACGAGCCCCTCATCTTCTAAGTGTTCTGGCCGTGCTGCCCAAAGGCGCTAACAGATTTGCCGAATATCTATTATCCAAAGTTACGCAACAGGCACCGACAACCACAATCAAAAGTACAGATATATTTTTTTTCGCGGCAGGGGTTATCGTTGTACTTTTAATAATTATCTGGATAGTGGTTTTGATGTACCGTGCCTATGCCGTGTCGTGCAATATAAAGGGCGGCAAGGCTGTCGGTAGTTTCATTGCCGCCTTAATCATTGCGGAGATTCTTTCTAAGATAGCAATTTGGCAATTGGCTCTGCGAACAGGTTTGCTCTAATGCGCTTGATATTGATAATTATCTCTTGTCTGCTATAATCCTTGACGTTGTATTTTTGTTATTTTTTAAGGCAGCAAGAGATATGGATATTCAACAGCAGTACGCAAAAGTCAAACAATTGCTGGATAAGTACCATCAGAGTCATCTCCTGACATTTTGGCCTGAATTAAACGAAAAGCAGCGGCACAATCTGCTGGCTCAGATTGAACAGCTTGAATTTGACCGGATTGAGGAAAAGGTCAGGCGGTATGTCAAAAATCCCGCCTCTTCGGGATTGCCGAAAGATTTTTCTGCGGCCCCCGCATATCCTGCCTTGCCGAAAACCGCACAGCAGAAGGAAAAATACGACAGGGCAAAACAGCTTGGCATAGAGCTGATATCAAGCGGTAAAGTTGCTGCTTTTGTTGTTGCCGGCGGCCAGGGTACAAGACTTGGCTTTGATGGGCCAAAGGGAGATTTTGCAATTAGTCCCCTGAAGAATAAGACATTGTTTCAGCTTTTTGCCGAGCAGATTGCGGCAGTGGGCAAAAAATTCAATTTTCAGCCGAGATGGTATATAATGACAAGCTCTCTCAATCATACACAGATGCTGGAGATTTTCAGGCAGAATAATTTTTATGGTCTTGAGCCTGAAAGTGTGTTTATCTTTCAACAGGGCACCGAGGTAAATTTCTCAACAGACGGGGAAATTTTACTCGCCGAAAAAGATACGCTATCGATGTCTCCTGACGGTCACGGCGGCAGTCTGAAAGCTCTTTATAAAAGTGGCGCCGTTGCAGATATGAAAAACCACGGCATAGGGTACATCAGTTATTTTCAGGTGGATAATCCTCTGATAAATATTTTTGACTCACTTTTTGTCGGTTTGCATGTGATGGATAAAGCCGAGATGTCGTCGAAGGTCCTTGTAAAGGCAAGTCCCTTTGAGAAAGTCGGCAACTTCTGCCTGATTGGTGAAAAAATCAGGGTGATTGAGTACAGCGACCTGCCTGATGAGCTTGCGGAAAAGAAAAATCCTGATGGTTCGTATGTTTTTTCGCTCGGCAGTATCGCGGTTCACCTGATAAACTGCTCTTTTGTTGAGCAGCTTAACATAAAAGGCTTTGCTTTACCATATCACAAAGCGGTTAAAGAAATACCTTATATTGATTTGCAGACAGGTGAAAAAATAGAACCTCAAGGCCCCAACGGCATTAAGCTTGAAACATTCGTGTTTGATGCCTTGTCTCTTGCTCAAAGGTCAATCATTCTCGAAACACTTCGCAGCGAGGAGTTTGCACCGGTTAAGAATGCTGTCGGTACTGATAGCCCACAGGTTGCCAGAAAGATGATGATTGCACGTTCGGCTCTGTGGCTGGCGCAGGCAGGTGTAAAAATCCCCACAAAGCCTGATGGCTCGATAGACTGCCAGATAGAAATTTCGCCGTCTTTTGCGCTGTGCAAAGAGGATATATCAGAAAAGAAGGACAAAATTTGCCCCCTTAAATCGGGCGATGCGGTTTATCTTGAATAAGCAATCCGCCATCAGACCAATCAGCCTCTGGCCGGATTTGGTTGTTGGCAATTTTTCAATGTTGCTGCTGTTTTTGCAGCTGCTCTCTTAGCCATTCGAGCTCCTGTTGCTTCTGTTGCGCTGTGAGCGTCTGCTCAAACTGTTTTTTGTTCATCCATTCGACCCTGCCGTTCAGCCACAGTATGATACCGCCGGCCTTTACGAATCCTCTATATTTTTTTTCTGAATAGGCGAGAATTGTCTTATTGGGGTCTGACCCGAATTCTATCCAGGGCGCCCTGTAGTAAAGTCCGGCAAGTCTTACCGCACCAATTTCATTTATGTACTGCTTTACGTAAGACTCCGGCGGCAATGAGCCGTGGGTTTTTCGGTATTGCAGGATTTCTGCGCCGACCAGTTCCATCGCACGTATAGCCTCGGAGCGGTTGATTACGTTTTTAATGTTTGAAAAACCGGTTACTATAGCGACGGTGAAAACCAGCACTACCACAATGTTGGCAACAAGTTTTTTCTGTCGTATGTTCAATTAAATTCCAATCTTTTACTTTATAAACGCTCTGTTGTTCTTTATACTGATTTTTCCCTGTGAGAATAATCTTATTGCCTCGGGGTATGCGATGCATTCCTGCTCGAAGACCCTTGCAGCGAGGCTGTCGGGGTCATCGTCATCTCTGACAGGGCAGCAGCGTTGAATAATAATCGGTCCTTTGTCGTACTCATTTGTACAGAAGTGTACCGTGCAGCCGCTGACTTTGCAACCGGCCTTCAGAACCGCCTCGTGCACGTGATGCCCCCACATGCCCTGTCCGCCGAATGACGGCAGAAGGGCAGGGTGAATGTTCATTACGCGGTTTTCGAATTCGGCCGGGATTTTCCACAGGCACAGCCAGCCTGCCTGTATGACGAGGTCCACCCTTGCTTTAAGAAGGGTTTTTCTTATCTGCTGACCGAAGGTGTCGATATCGGGAAAATCTTTTTTTCGTATGATTGCCAGATTAAGTCCTGCTGCCTTTGCCTTTTCGGCGCCTGCTGCGTCTGACCTTGAAGAAATGACGACCGTTATTTCGGCGTCGAGCTGCTTTTGCTTTATCTGCTCAAAAATATTAATCATTGTTCTTCCTGAACCGCTGATAAGGATACCCAGGCGCAGATGTTTTGTCTTTTCGCTTTTTTGTTCGATGTCGCCTGCCGTATCAATGGCACGGTTTACCAGTTTGTCGGCAAGCTTGTTTCCTGTTCTCGGAATATAGCTTATCTGCCAGCTTTGGAACTGGTCAAGTGTATCGAGACACTGTTTGAAAAGCTGTCTTATGCTGTCGTTTTTGACTTTGTAGTCGCCGTTAAGCTGTTTTACCATCAGCTCGCTGTCGCTGAAAATTTTCAGATTGTCTGCACCGACAAATTTTGCCTTTTCGAGAGCGCAGGCAAGTGCGGTGTATTCAGCGATATTATTTGTGGCAATAGGCAGAAATTTTGCCTGTGCACAAAGCTGATTTCCGTTCTCATCCAGCAGGACGAATGCCCCGGCGGCAGGTCCGGGATTTCCTCTGCTTCCGCCGTCGGTATAAATGGTTATGGTCTGGGCCAAACTATCAGTTCTCCGCCTCTTTTAAGTACAAAATGCGGGTACAGTTTGGACATCTGATGATTTCATCACGGCTCAGGAGGGTATTTGCGGTCTCGGTGGTCAGGCTCATAAAGCATCCGCCGCAGGTGTAGACTCCGCTCCTGTTATCGTGTATTTCAACTTCCGCTAGCGCTTCCCCGTCATAAGTTTCTGCGACTCTTTTGAAGGTTTCCAGGGTTTCGGTGCTGACTTCAGAGGCAGCCTGTTGCCACTGTTGTTCAATTTCGGCGATTTCGGTCTCGTATTTTTTTGCCAGCCCTTCAGCCTGTTTTCGGATTTCGTTAAGCTCTTTTTTTTCCTGTTCAATCTGTTGTTGTATCTGCTCACATTGCTGCTGGTCGGTGTCGATATTTTTCAATAGTTCCAATGTTTGTGACTCGATTTTGCTACTGTCGGCCTTTGTCGTGTTAAGCGTTGTCAGTATTGCAGCGTATTCTTTATTGCTTTTAGCATTATTGAGTGCCGCTCGATACCTTGCGAGGGTCTGGTCTGCGTCTTTTAGCTCTAATTCGAGCCTGTCCGCCTGGATTCGCGTAAGCTGTATTTCTTCTTTTTTAGCTTCGAGTGAGTTTTGAAGTGTTCGAAGCTGGTTTTCCTTTATGATGACATTTCTTCGGCAGCGGGTAAGTTTGGCCTTTGCCGCTCTTAAATTGTTTTCAACGCTTTGAAGTTTTACCAGAGCATTGAGTACCGTTCCCATCTACGCTCCTTTAATTCTGTGCTGAATATCCCGAACCCTTTATTATGAGCAATTGGGGTTAATCTTCAACAAAAATTTTGTTTTTTATTCCGATTTACAGCGGTATATTTTATAAGTTTCTGTCAGAAGAGGACTAAGGACGTAGAGTAGAAACTGCCCTGCCTGTTCAATTTTGTGCAGGGTTGAGAAATAAGAACGCCCCGACAACTTAAACTGTCGGGGCGTTTGTCAAAGGTTATTTGTTTTTTTTCTTTGTGCCTTGGTGTCTTCGTGGCTAAAAATCCTTTGCAAGTATAATGCCTGTGGTTGTTCCGTTGCGTTCGGGAGTGATAAGCGGCAGGATTTCGAAGCCGGCAATTTCGAGTTTTTTGTGTTCGCCGGCGATTGCATGTCCGACGACATAGCCGAGCACACCGCCGAAGAGAACATCGCTTGCCCAGTGGTCGCCCGAATCCATCATACGATAGCCGACAAAGCCGGCAAGCAGATAGGCCGGTATACCAACCTTAGGACCGTAAAATTCATCCAGCACCGACGCGACGCAGAAAGAGCTTGCGGTATGACCGCTGGGCCAGGCCCAGTCTTTTCCGTTCGGCGTATGGTTCTGTACCGTACTTTTGAGTATCAATGTTGTTACGTCGGTAACAGCCAAAGCTCTTGCCATCGCCCAGCTTCGCTGAAGGTTCAAATTATCATTTTTGTTTGAAGCCATCAAATACCATATGCCGGTAGCGGCGAAATGAATGCCGGGCGAACCTGCTATGTCCGTGATATTATCCAAATCCTTCGGGATTGAGCGATGTCTTTCAAAATGCCCTGCAATTGTCTCATCAGCCTTGTCGTGCAGTGCGATACTTCCGCCGCCGGCCATAAGAAGCAGCAGCAGATTATTGCTGTTGAAATATGTTTTTTGTGCATCGCTGAGAGCCGTTTTCGGAAATGCCTTTGCGTCCTTCCAGAAATTGCCGGTTGCGGGAATTGGTGTGTTTGTATCGTTTACATCGTTTTTATCCGCCGACTTGTCCGCCGTAGGTTTACCGGAGGCGGAAGCCTTGGCGAAGGCGGACGGTTCAGCCGAAAAAGCTGAAAAACTAAAGATACAGATTAAAAACAAAAATCTGAACTTTGAAACCTGAAATTTGAAATCCATTTCATTCCCATTCGATTGTTGCTGGCGGTTTTGAGCTTATATCATAAACAACGCGGTTTATGCCGCGGATTTCGTTTATAATCCTGTTTGCCATACCTGCCAGCACATCATACGGTATCCTTGAAAAATCAGCAGTCATAAAATCAGTCGTATCCACAGAGCGGATAGCGATAACATTTTCATAGCTTCTCTCATCGCCCATAACGCCGACGGTTGCCACCGGCAAAAGCACAGCCAAAATCTGCGAGACTTTTCTGTAGAGGCCGGCTGCTTTAATCTCGTCGGTAAGAATTTCGTCAGCTTCTCTTAAAATCTTGAGTCTTTCTTCTGTAATTTCGCCGATAATTCGCACGGCAAGGCCGGGCCCTGGGAAGGGATGACGCCAGACAACATCCTCCGGCAGGCCTAAATATTCGCCGACGAGCCTGACCTCGTCTTTGAATAAATCCCGCAGCGGCTCAATCAGCTCAAAGCTGAGCTCAGCCGGCAGGCCGCCTACGTTGTGGTGCAGCTTTATACTTGCAGCCAGATTGCCGTCCTTTTTGCCCGACTCGATTACATCGGGGTATAATGTGCCCTGAGCGAGATATTTTGCGTCGGGTATTTTTTTTGCTTCTGACTTGAAAGCCTCGATAAATTCGTGGCCGATAGTCTTTCTTTTTTGCTGCGGGTCCGTAATACCTTTAAGTTTTCTTAGAAACTCTCTGCTTCGGTCGACTACATGCAGGTCGATATGAAAATGGTCTCTGAAGGTGCTTTCGACCTGTTGTCTTTCATTTTTTCTCAAAAGACCGTTATCGACTAAGATGCAAATAAGTCTGTCTCCGACAGCTTTGTGAACAAGTGTCGCCGTAACAGCCGAATCTACTCCGCCGGAAAGCCCGCAGATAACAGTGCCGGCTTTTGCCTGGCTGTGGATTTTTTCGATTGCCTGCTCTGCAAAATCTTTCATCTGCCAATCGCCGCCGCATTTGCAGATGCCATACAGGAAATTTCGCATCATTATATTGCCTTTCGGCGTATGGCTTACTTCAGGGTGGAACTGCAGGCCGTAGAATTTTTTATTTTTATTCCGCACAACCGCAAAAGGACAGGTTTTTGTTTCGGCAAGAACGTCGAAGTCTTTGTTGATGGATTCAACCTGGTCTCCGTGGCTCATCCATACTGTTGCGGTATCACCGACTCCGGCAAATAAATCGCTTGTATCAAGAATTTCTATTACTGCTCTGCCGTACTCTCTTGATTGAGCGGCTTTTACTTTTGTACCGAGAACTTTGCAGCCCCACTGCATCCCGTAGCAGATGCCGAGAATTGGTACTCCGAGCTCAAAGATTTTTTCATCGCAGCTCGGCGCGTTCGGGGCATAGACGCTTGCCGGCCCGCCGGAAAGGATTATGCCGTTGAGGTTTTTTATTTTTGCAAGTTCTTTTGCCCGGATTTCCGGCTGATAAATTATCGAATAGACATTATGTTCGCGAACCCGCCGCGCAATTAGCTGACCGTACTGACTGCCGAAATCAATGATGACTATTGTTTGATTCATCGTTTTAAAAACCACGAATTAACACGAATAAACAAATTCTGATTACCAAAATTCAAATGACTGAAACTTGCATGGTTACTATTTTGATATTTGGTAATTTGTATTTTGAATTTGTTTAGGATTTCGGATTTAGAATTTTTAATTCTGACTCCCGACTACTGTATTCTAAATTTAATCTTCAATCATTTCTCTTGTTGAGTAGTTTGGCGGCTCTTTTGTAATCAAAATGTCGTGCGGATGAGATTCGGCTACGCCGGCAGCGCCGATTCTGACGAATCTGGCGCCTTTGCGCAGCTGCTCGATTGTAGGCGTTCCGCAATAGCCCATCCCAGCCCGCAGGCCGCCGACGAGCTGATAAACAAAATCGCTCAAAAGCCCCCGATAAGGCACTCTGCCTTCGACGCCTTCAGGCACAAGTTTTTCTTTGGACGTTGTTCTCTGGCCGTATCTGTCTGATGAGCCTTTTATCATTGCGCCTAACGAGCCCATTCCGCGATATTCCTTGAATTGTCTGCCTTTGTAAATGACAAGCAAACCGGGACTTTCGGCAAGTCCTGCAAGCAGTGAGCCTAACATAACAGTTGATGCGCCTGCCGCGATTGCCTTTGTTATATCGCCGCTGAATCTCACGCCGCCGTCAGCGATGATGGGTATATCGTACTTGTCGGCGGCGGAGGCACAATCCATAATGGCTGAAATCTGCGGCACGCCTACGCCGCTGATAACTCTTGTTGTGCAGATAGCGCCGGGGCCGATGCCGACCTTGACCGCGTTTACCCCTGCCTTTATCAAATCGGCAGTTGCTTCTGCTGTTGCAACATTGCCGGCAATTACGTCGATATTATGTTTTTTCTTTATGGTTTTTACTGTGTCGATGACGTTTTGCGAATGGCCGTGAGCCGTATCAACCACCAGCACATCGACCTCGGCTTTTATAAGGGCTTCAATCCTGTCGAAATCTTTTACTCCCACGGCTGCACCGACCCTTAATCTGCCGCGCTTGTCCCGAACGGCGTTGGGGAACTGCTGAAAGCGGTCGATATCTCGCATTGTAATCAGACCTGCCAGTTCTCCTTTGTCGTTGACAAGCAGGAGCTTTTCCACCCTGTGTTTTTGCAGAATGTCCTTTGCCTGTTCGAGGGTCGTATCGGCAGGGGCCTTGATGAGATTATCTTTTGTCATAACCTCGCTGATTTTGACGCTGTCATCCCTGAGAAATTTCAAATCCCGCTGCGTAAGTATTCCTACGAGCCTTTTGCCTTCGATGATGGGGATGCCGGAGATGTTTTGCTCAGTCATTACCTGCCGTGCCTGTTGTACCGTCTGGTTTGGGCTTAAGATGACAGGGTCGAGGACAACGCCGTTTTCGCTGCGTTTTACCTTTGCGACCTCACGTCTCTGGGCTTCGATATCGAGGTTTTTGTGAATTATTCCAATGCCGCCTTCCTGTGCCAGTGCGATTGCCAAAGCAGAGTCGGTAACGGTATCCATTGCAGCGGAGACTATCGGGATATTTATTTTTATATTGTTTGTAAGTCTTGTTGAGGTATCAGTTTCTGTCGGCACGAAGTCGCTCTTGGCAGGGATAAGCAGACAATCATCGAATGTAATCCCCTCTGAGACGATTTTGTCTTTATGCATTGCCGCCTCCGTGAAAAATCGACTGGATTTTAAGCCAGTTAGTCCCGTTAGAGACAGGCCGCCTTTGGCGGCCGTCAAGCTGTAAGGCTTTGTCTCTAACGGGATTAGTATAATGGCCTTAGCCGAATAGTCAACCCCGCACCTTCTAAATATTCAGAAATATATTTTTGAAAAACCATAAAGATGATAGCTTGATATATCATATATATCAAATGCGAGAATCGAATAAAAAGAAGGTGCGGGGTCAAAGAAAATTCAGCGGGCCCCGTTAGAAATGGAATTCCTTCGCATTTCCCGGCATTTCTAACGGGGCGGGTCAGCTTTTCTCCATAGGTCCGCAGGACGCCTTACGGCGGAGTCCCTATCGACTGCTTATTTAAGCTCTTTACAGAGCTTTACAGCCTCGGCAAGATTTAAAGTGCCTTCGTATAATGCCCTGCCGACGATGGCTGCTAAAATTACTTTAGTTTCGGCAAGCTTTTTAATATCATCTGTGGTCGTAACGCCGCCTGCGGCGATAACGGGAATATTTATTGTTTCGGCCAGTTGCTTTGTTCTTTCGATGTTTGGCCCGGCCAGCATCCCGTCTCTGTTAATATCCGTGTAGATAATTGCTGCAAGTGGAAGTTCAGCAGCCTTTTTTGCAAGCTCTATAAGTTCCTGAGGATTGTCTTTCTTCCAGCCGTCGGTAGCGATTCTGCTGCCTCTTGCATCGAGGCTGAGAACGATTTTGCTGGCAAATTCCTTTGCAACGCTGCTGAACCAGCCAAAATCGCTTACAGCCTTTGTGCTGAGGATTACTCTCGTTGCGCCCATATCGAGCATTTTGGTTATTGAATCTCTGTCGCGGATGCCTCCGCCGACCTGGATTTTCAAATCTTTTGCCTGCTGAACAATTTCCCGGATTGTATCGGTATTGACACATCTGCCGAGCTTTGCGCCGTCGAGGTCAACGATGTGCAGCCATTCGGCGCCGGCATCGCGGAACTCGCTTGCCTTTTTTGCAGGATTGTCTTCATAATTGATATAGCGATGATATTCGCCCTGTATGAGCCGGACACATTTACCGCCCAGAAGGTCTATTGCAGGTATCACGTACATCCCGTTAGAAATCTCCTTTTTCCATCTATAATTTTAAACAGGCGTGTCCCATTAGAAATCTCCTTTTCCATTTATAATTTCTAACGGGATACATTTCACACCCTATATAAGATTTCAGCAGATTTTAGACGGATGTCTGGTAGTTTTCAAGGCCAATTTTATAGATTTTGAGCCGGCCGAAAATTCAAAAATCAGGGTTTTTCTGCTTAAATACTGTAGTTTTGGGAAAAGAAACTGAAATTCGGTTGACCTAATACCGATGAATGTTATAACAAACTATTTAATTATGACTAAAAATTTCAACAGAAAGGTTAACAGCGAATGAATCCCGCACCTTCTAATATATTCAATTTTTGATATTGTTTTATTAAGAGTCGAAATGAAAAATAGAATTATAAAGGGCTTAAACAGAATTAAATATAAAGAAGGTGCGGGATGAAAGTTCTTGTTATCAACGCAGGCAGCAGTTCAATCAAGTATCAGTTATTTGAAATGCCTGCCGAAAAAGTGCTTGCAAAGGGGCTTCTGGAGAAAATCGGCGAAGAAACCTCACAACTAAATCATTTCAGCGATTCGAAGGAACATAAAATCCAGACAAAAGTAGCCAACCATACCGCTGGAATGAAACTGATTCTTGATACGCTTGTCGGTCCGCAAACCGGTGTAATAGAAGACATCTCTGAGATTACTGCTGTCGGCCATCGAGTAGTTCACGGCGGCGAAGAGTTTACAGACTCGGTTGTGATTGACGAGCGGGTGATTGCCTCAATCGAGAAATTTTCCGACCTTGCGCCGTTGCACAATCCGCCGAATCTTACAGGCATTAAAGCTGCGCAGAAAAGCCTTCCGAAGGCATTGCAGGTGGCCTGTTTCGATACGGCCTTTCACACGAGCGTTCCGAAGGTTGCTTACATTTATGGGCTGCCTTATGAAATTTACGAAAAGTATCGTGTACGCAAATACGGCTTTCACGGCACAAGTCATAGTTACGTTGCGAAAAGAGCTGCAAAATTGCTCTCCGCTGGGGGATGGCTTACGCCAGGCGGCAATCCCGAACAATTTAATATCGTTACCTGTCATCTTGGCAATGGCTGTTCGATAACGGCTGTCAGGGGCGGTAAAAGCGTTGATACTTCGATGGGTCTTACGCCTCTTGAAGGTGTTGTTATGGGCACACGCAGCGGCGATTTCGACCCCGCAATTCTGTTTTATCTTTCGGACAAGGGTTACAGCCTTGATGAGCTTAATGATATGTGCAACAAGCAAAGCGGCTTACTTGGCGTGTCAGGCGTTTCGAACGATATGCGTAATCTGCGCCAGCAGGCTCAGGCCGGTAACGAGCGGGCGAAACTTGCCTTTGACATTTTCTGCTATCGCATAAAGAAATATATAGGTTCGTATGCAGCGGTTCTCGGCAGGCTCGATGCGCTGGTTTTTACAGGCGGTATAGGTGAAAATGCCCCTGATGTCAGAGCGCAGGTCTGCGAAAATCTTGAGCAGATTGGTATAAAAATCGACCCTGTGGCAAATGAAAAGACAATTCGTAAGGAAGGTCTGATAAGTTCTGCCGAAAGCCGTGTAAAAATCTATTGTATCCCCACGAATGAGGAGCTTGCGATAGCGCAGGACACATTCCGCCTTGCGAAATAGTTTTCCGGTTAAGTCCGGTTTTTATTTGCCGATACCATATTGTAGTCTGATAATTTATGAGGCTATGGTATGAATCCCGTTAGAAATCGTAAACAGAAAAGAAGATTTCTAATGGGATAAATCCTGTTTAAAATAACAAGGTATTAGAGTGTGCAATTTAAAGAAGGATTTCTAACAGGATGAATATTCATCAGATAGAGAAGCTTATCTCTGAGGCGATTGCTAATCGTCCCATTGCGACCAGTGCTCCGCTGAATCTTTATGTCTATAACGGCAGGGTCGTCTGCGGCGCCAGAGTTGTTATGCCTAAAAATGCAAGCTTCATATCTCATATCACGCCCCAGACAGTCCAGCAGGGTTTTAGCGAAAGCGACTGGAAAGCTGTTGTTGAAAAGACGCTGTGGATTTTAAAAGACCGCACCGCCGGCAGCAGCGACAGCGGCAGTGATTTTAGAGAGCGTCGCAGAGAGCAGCGTCTCAAATTGAGCGGCAGTATCTGGTTTAATCCGGCTGGAGCCGATAAGACCCTGCAGGGACAATTAATTGATATAAGCAGTAGCGGCATGGCGTTTACCTGTTATAATAAAAGGGGGACTCCCGACTGTGGTCAGCAGATAACCGCCAGGTTCACAGTGCCGTTTTTTACTCCGGATGGCGTTGTTCAGAACAGGAAGTTTACCCGTATGGCAAAGGTGTGCCGCATTGGCAATGCAAACAGCTATCTCAAGCGAATAGCTGTGCAGTTTGCAGAACCCCTGCCTTTCAAGCCTGCCGAGCAGAACCAGTTATCCGACGCCGATGTAACAGTTCTTACTTCCGCTCAAAGCTGACATTTCTCTCAATTTATTTTTATTTCCAATCTTGTTTTAACGGCACTTTTATGTAAAATCACATTCAGAATTTATGCGTTCTGAAGGAGCGGAAAAATGAAAAAAGCGGCGATAATATCGATTGTATTATTATTTGCTGCAGGCTGTCAGAGTCTTTATTACGGCACAATGGAGAGGTTCGGCAAATACAAAAGGGATATCCTTGTTGACCGTGTAAAGGATGCCCGTGATGCGCAGCAGCAGACCAAGGAGCAGTTCGCTTCGGCGCTGGATAAATTCCGAAGTGTTGTAAATGTCGAAGGCGGCAAACTGCAGGAAAAGTACGACCAGCTTAAAAGCGAGCTCGACAAAAGCGAATCGAAGGCCTCTGCCGTCAAAAAGCGGATTAGCGATGTTGAAGATGTTGCAAAGGCCCTCTTTGACGAATGGACGAAGGAGCTGGACCAGTATAAAAATTCCGAGTTAAAAGCAGCCAGTAAGAAAAAACTGGACCAGACCCGCGCCAGATATGCGCAGTTAATTGGTTCGATGAAGCAGGCCGAGAGCAAAATCGAGCCGGTTTTATCGGCTTTTCGCGACCAGGTATTATTTTTAAAGCACAACCTCAATGCCCAGGCCGTCGCTTCGCTTCAAAGCGAACTTGGCACGATGGAATCTGATATCGGCCGATTGATAATGGAGATGGAAAAATCAATTGCCGAGGCCGACAGTTTTATCAGGACGATGCAGGAATGAACCGCCGACTTTACTGCGGCCTGGCTTTGTGATGTTTTTTCAAATGAATTTGTATGACTGTAATGTCGGCAGGCGTGATGCCGCCGATTCTGCTCGCCTGGCCTAACGTATATGGCCTGAATTGTTTCAGTTTCTGTTTTGCCTCTGCGCGGAGGTGCTCAATTCTGTCATAGTCGAGGCTCTCCGGCAGTTTGTAATTATCCATTTTTCCAAGTTTTGTCACAATCTTTTCCTGCTTGACTAAATAGCCTTCATATTTTGCATCGATTATCACAGCCTCAAGAATGTCGGGTCTGAAATTCATTTGTTTAATCTGCGGCAAATCAGGCAGCGTTTCTACAATGGGGCTGTTAGGTTGTTTGAGCAGTTGCCAGAGGGATGCACCATCTTTTCGTGTATTTTTCAGGACTTCAGTAAGTGCAGCGATTTGTGATAGTTTGAGTTGAAATTTTTCCCATCGTTTTTCGCAAACCAGCCTGACGGATTTGCCGATTTGGGTAAGTCTTCTGTCTGCGTTGTCGGACCGCAGGCTGAGGCGCCATTCAGCCCTCGATGTGAACATTCGATATGGCTCGTCAATTTGTCTTGTGAGCAAATCGTCAATCATTACTCCGATGTATGCCTGGTCTCGACTGAGGATTAACGGCTCTTTTTTGTCTAACAGCCTTGCGGCATTTATTCCTGCGATGATTCCCTGTCCGGCAGCTTCTTCGTAGCCGCTTGTTCCGTTAATTTGGCCGGCAAGAAATAACCCGCCGATTTTTTTAGTCTCAAGACTCGGCTTTAACTGTGTCGCAGGGCAGTAGTCATATTCAATCGCGTATGCGTAATGAATAATTTTTGCGTTTTCCGTCCCGGCCATCATTTTGAGCATCTGTTCCTGTACATCTTCTGGCACTGAAGTGCTTATCCCGTTGCAGTAAATCGTTTTTACCTGTTCATCTTCGGGTTCGAGAAAAACCTGGTGTCTGCTTTTGTCTGCGAATCGGACGATTTTTGTTTCTATGCTCGGACAGTATCTTGGCCCTGTTGATGCTATCTGGCCTGTATAAAGCGGGGCCCTGTTGAGATTGTCGCGGAGCAGTTTATGAATCTTTTCATTGGTATAGGTTATCCAGCAGGGGATTTGTTTTTGACGGATAGTTTCTGTCATAAAGGAAAACGGCTGTGGATTTTCGTCGCCATACTGGATTTGCGTCTTGTCGTAGTCAATTGTTGTGGCGTCAAGCCGTGGCGGCGTGCCTGTTTTTAGTCGTTTTACTTCAAGCCCCAGTTTTGCAAGGCAATCCGAAAGTTCATTTGCAGCAGGTTCATTTAGTCTCCCGCCCGGCCATTTTTTGCTGCCCGTGTGCATTATGCCCTTAAGAAATGTTCCCGTTGCGACAATTATCGCGCCGCTGTGGAAAATTCTGCCGTCTGTGCAGCGAACTCCTTTGACCTGCCTCTCACACCAATGTATTGGTGTGGGGGCCTGACTGTTTTCAACAAGGATTTCAGCAACGAGTCCCTCGGCGATTGTAAGGTTTGGCGCTTTTTCAAGTTCATTTCGGATAAATTCCGAATATTTGTATTTGTCGATTTGCGCCCGCGGCGAGCGGACGGCAGGACCTTTTGAGCGGTTAAGTATTCGAAATTGTATTCCGGTAGCATCTGTTGCGATGCCCATAATCCCGCCTAAAGCATCTATTTCTCTTACGATTTGTCCTTTTGCTATTCCACCTATTGCAGGGTTGCAGCTTGCCTTTGCGATTGTATTTTTACTGATGGTTACGAGCAGTGTCTTTACCCCGATTTTCGCTGCCGCGTGCGCCGCCTCTACCCCCGCGTGTCCTCCGCCGATAACTATACAATCGAAACGGTTGTTTTTCATTTTTTATTCGATAGTGCCACTACCGAGGCAATAACAAAATTAGCCGTGTGGGTAATGCTTAAACTTATCTCGCCAACGCCCAGTTTCAATGCGATTTTTTTTACTTCGCCGCTAAGCGTAACCTGCGGCTGGCCTGTCGGACTGTTGAGTATTTCGATATCCGTCCATGCGATTTTTCCTCGCCAGCCTGTGCCTAACATTTTAAGAATCGCCTCTTTTGCAGCGAATCTGCCAGCCAGTCTTTCGATGCGGTTTTTCATCTCGCTGGCCTGCTGTTGTTCGGTTTGTGTAAAGATTCTGTCTAAAAAATGGCTGCCGTGCCGCTCAATCATCTCTTCTATCCGTGGAAAGTCGACCAAATCTATGCCGTGAAGTATCTTTTTCATCCCGCATCTTCTTCCAATTCAATTTTCTTATTGCTATGTGCAATACAGATATTTTGATTCCTTAAAAGGGCTGTGTGAATATATGAATATTTAGAAGGTGCGGGATTCATTTCCCTATTTCCCTGCCGACCGCCACGCTTGTTCTATACAGAACTCCAGAAAATTATCTGCATAAGACAGGTCAACCTGTGAGATAATTTTATTAATCATTTCGTTGACCATTTTCTGTCTTCTTTCCAGAACGTATCTGGCTTCAACTTCGGTCTGAACTTTTTCGAAAGGCTCGCAGCTTTGAGCTTGTTTATTTTCGAGTTTTACGATGAAAATATGGCCGCCGGCGGAGACAGGTTCGGAAACTCCTCCGATGCTCATATTTTCCGCAGCGGTTTCGATGGCATTATAAGGTTCGACTAATGAGTCGGGCCGGACGGGTTTCCACAGCCCGCCGTTTGGTGCAGCTTCATCGTGAGAATATTTTTTTGCAAGTTCCGCAAAATCTTCGCCGTTTTTAATTCTCTGAGCAAGTTTTTTTGCAAGTTCCATCGCTTTTTGCTTGGCGTTTATATTCGGGTCATTGGGGTCGGCAAATTTTTCGATGTTCACGTCGATGAGCCGGAATTCGATGAGCCGGTCCTTTGCGTATTTCTCGTCTTTGATGGATTCATAATACTGCACAAGTTCTGAATATGTTATGAGTTTTTCGACCTTCATTTCATCTGACAGGAATGATTGTACCAGCACGGCTCTTCGCTGCTGCTTGTGGAAATCCTGCCAGGTCATTCCCATTTTTTTGAGCATTTGTTCTGCGGTGGCGTAATTGCCACCGTAACGTGCGATGAATCTTTGCACTTCCTGTTCGACGATTCTGTCGATAATGGTCTGGTCGACATTTTCCGGCAGGGCGGCCTTTGCCTTTTCGTACAGTTTTATATCGGCGACTTTCTGTATTAAGACGTTTGCCAGCAGTGGTTTTGCCCTTGTATTGAACTGTTCATAGTCATATTGAGCGGCAAGCTCGTCTAATTGCGGTTTTACCGGCGCAATAAGCTCATCAGCGGTTATCGCGGTGGATTCTATGGACAAAACAATTTCGCCTGCCGGTGGTGGCATGTTTAGCTGGCTTGTTGGCGGTTTTACTGCCGCCAGTCTCGTCTCATCGACATCCTGCTTCTTGCTGGTTTTTCCGCAGCCGCAAAACCAGATAAACATGCAACAAACAATTATCGCAACAGTTAAATCTTTCATATTCATACATACTTCCTGTAAACAGTAAAATCCTTAATCCTGGTTTAGCCCCCGGTTTTACTGGGGGTTTTCTTCTGATTATAATTTGAATGCCTCTTTTTTGCGAAGAATTTTTCTTATTATCGCAAGCAGCGTTTCCGGCTCAAAATATTTTTCCTCTACGCCTTTACAGCTGTGGCTTTTTGCAAAGGTATGAGGGTGAGGAGTTAAAGCAACTTTAAAAATTCTTCGATAGTAAGTTCAGCGTCACGCAATAATTTGCGCAGGAGACCTTTACCTAATATCTTATGGCGTGGTATAGTTAAGGGCTGTCTGGTACTATCGCTTTTGTGGTGCATTCGTACGTGGCTGCCTCGTTGGCGAACAACCTGATAACCTATCTTCTCAAAGCATTTTATGACTTGATTGCCGGAAATGATGGGTAATTTAGGCATAGGATAATGTGCAGAAACTTAATTCTTGGGGATGGAAATTTTTAAGAGCCTGCCTGTTTTCTTTTTCTTCAAGACACAAGTCGATTACTTCGCGGATGTTTTTCAGAGCTTGGTCTATGGTTTTCCCTTGGCTGTAGCATCCCGAAAAGACAGGGCATTCAACCACGTAAAATCCATCCTCATCTTTTTCTATAAATATGGGCAACTGATAGCGTTTTTTCATTTTCTTATTACCTCCGCTATAAAAATACTATATAGGTTTTAAAAAATCAAGCAATTTATTATAGTTTATACCATCCTTTTTTGCGAAGAATTTTTCTTATTATTGCAAGCAGCGTACCCTGCTCAAAATATTTTTCCTCAAGCCTGATATGCACGGTTGCCGGGTCCGGTATCCTGACAATTCCCGCTTGTCCGCCGACTTGTCCATCGTAGCTTTGGCGAAGGTGGAAGCCTTGGCGAAGGCGGAGCGATTTTGCAAAAAGTTCGGCAGTATTTTCAGTTGCGTCTTTCTCAAAAGCAAAGACTATATCTTTTCCCAGGGTTGTTATTGAGCGGATACTGTGTGCCGATGCGAGTATTCGTATTTCGGCAATATCCATCAGGCTTTGCACTTCGGGATATATCGACCCGTACATATCGGCAAGCTGCTCGGCTAATCTGGCCAGGTCTTCGGTCGTTCTTGCCGCGGCAATCTGCCGATATACGTTCATTCTCTGCCAGTCTGACGGTATATAGCTTCGCGGTATGAATGTCGAGAATCCTAAATCAATGACGGCAGGCAGTTCTTTTTCAACAGGTTCGTTTTTAAGTCTTTTTATTGCCTCGGCAAGCAGCCTGCAGAAAAGTTCATATCCGACGGTGTTGATGTGTCCTGATTGTTCAGGCCCTAAAATATTTCCTGCCCCGCGGATTTCCAGGTCTCGCAGTGCAATTTTGAATCCCGCGCCGAGCTGTGAATATTCCTCTATCGCTTTAAGTCTTTTGACTGCTACGGGACTGATGGTTCTTATTTTTGGCAGCAAAAAATATGCAAAAGCTCTGTATTTGAATCTTCCGACTCTTCCGCGAAGCTGATGAAGCTGGGCAAGGCCGAATCGGTCGGCGTCGTTTACGATAATGGTGTTGGCGTTTGGAATGTCGATGCCGGATTCGATTATTGCCGAGCAGACGAGCACGTTTGTTTCCCCGAGCACGAAGTCAATCATCGCTTTTTCAAGCCCCTGCTTGTGCATCCGGCCGTGAGCGACCGCAATTTTTGCATCAGGCAGAATTTTTTGAATCTCATCAGCGATTTTTTCAATTGTCTGCACCCTGTTGTGAACGAAGAAGATTTGCCCCTGTCTGTTGAGTTCGAGTATTGCAGCCCTTTTTATAAGCTCTGTGTCGTATCCTTTTACGCCTGTTACGATGGCTCTGCGGTCCAGCGGCGGTGTTGCAAGCGAGCTTATATCTCGCAGGCCCAATAGTGCCATATGGAGTGTTCTCGGAATGGGCGTTGCGGTCATCGTCAGGACATCGACATTAATTCGCATCTTTTTTAATTTTTCCTTATGTTCAACTCCGAATCGCTGCTCTTCATCAATTATCAACAGCCCCAGGTCTTTAAAGCCGACATCCCGGCTGAGCAGTCGATGAGTTCCGATAAGGATATCGACCTTTCCCTGTTTGGTTCGCGCCAGTATGTCGGCAGCCTGTGTTTTTGTCTTGAAGCGGTTGATTGATTCGATAACTATGGGGAAATCTGCGAATCTTTGCGTGAACGTTCTTTCATGTTGAATGCACAGAACGGTGGTAGGCACCAGAACTGCAGCCTGTTTGCCGCCCTCGACGGCCTTGAAAGCTGCTCGCATTGCAAGTTCGGTTTTCCCATAGCCCACGTCTCCGCACAGGAGTCTGTCCATCGGGACGGGTTTTTGCATATCGGCTTTAATCTGCTCGGCGGCAGTAATCTGGTCGGGCGTTTCCTGATAGAGGAATGATTGTTCAAATTCCCTCTGCCAGTTGGAGTCGCCTCCGTAGGCAATGCCTGCAATGCTTTGTCGTTTTGCCTGTATTTCGAGCAGTTCGGCGGCGAAGTCCGCCGTCGCTGCCGCGACCTTCTTTTTCTGTCTCTCCCATTTTTTCGTCCCGATTTTGCTCAGTTTCGGCCGCAAGGCTGAAGTGCCGATATATTTCTGTACAAGGCCGATGTTCGCAGCAGGGACGTGAATGATTGCCTTGTCGGCATATTGGAGCGTCAGAAACTCGCATTTGCGGCCTTGCTTTTCAATGGTTTCGATACCCTTGAATTTCCCTATGCCGTAGTTTATATGTATGACATAATCGCCTTTGTTGAGTTCAGCGAATGAGTCAACCGACACTGCAGCTCCGACAGGCCTGATTATTCTGCGTACGATTGATTGACCGAATAATTCGTGATGTGTAACGATAATTGTTTTGATGTCTTCAATTATGAAACCTCTATGGATAAAGCCAATCGGCAGATGAATCCCGTTAGAGACAACCTGTTTTTGGCGCTGCCTCAATTGATTTTGGTCAGTCGCATCTGATTTGCTGTCTCTAACGGGATGAAAATCTTCCGACACAACGCCGCCGTTTTCCGCAATTATTTCCTGTATTCTTTTCACCTCGGCAGCATTCTCGCAATACAAATAAACATCCCAGCCGCTCTGCGCAAGTTCTGTCAGCTGTTGCAGTGCTGCCCTGTGGCCGGACCAGACAGGGCCGGTTTTGTGTTCGAATTGCTGGGTGCTTTTGATTTTCAGTTCGATACTGTCTGTGTCAACGGCGAATCTGCTGACGAAAATTTTTTCAAAATCGCCGGTCGCCTTGAATATTTCGTTCCAGCTATACAGTTTTTGCGGGTTTTCGACTCTGTGAATGAAAACATCGGCAACTTCCTGCACCTCGGTCGGCTCTTCAATGAAAATGATAGTATCCGGGTCGATTGTCTTTAGAAAATTTATACTGCCGCTGTCGTCATCAACAGTGGTAGAAGTAATTGTAATGCTTTCGGTATGGCCTGCGGACCTTTGAGTATCAAGGTCGATGATTCTTATGCTTTCGATAGTATCGCCGAAGAATTCGACTCTTACCGCCTGCGGCTGGTTTGACTGAGTGGTTACAGGCGCGAAGATATCGATTATGCCTCCTCTTTTTGCGAATTGTCCTGGCAGGTCAATTTGTGCAACGTTTTCAAATCCGTTATCGGCCAGCCACGCAGCCGCCTGTTCCATTGGGACTGTTTCCCCAGTTTGAAGAAACAATCCTTTTTCTAAAAGTTTTTGTGGTTTCGGCACAGGCTGCATAAGCGATTGTATCGAAGCTGCAATGATGTCGGGATATTGCTGTTTTGCGAATAATTTTAGAACGAGTCTTGCCCTTGTTGAGCTGATTTCATCGGTTGCGTCGATGAATTCTTCGCCTGCCCAGCCTGGCAGTGTTTCGATATTTTTACCCTCAACTTGTCCACCATAGCCTCCTTGTCCGTTCGTAGCTCTTAGCGAAGACGGATGGCGAAGGCGGAATGCAATCAGGTCATCAACGACATTGTCGGCATCGTCAAGGTGTGGGCTTATATAAAGGATTGGTTTTTTAAGCTGTTCTTTGATATGCAGTGCCAGTAAAGGCGCAAAGCTTCCCCATACCCCCGCAACTTTGACCGGCCTGTCTGCATCGGCGGCCTTTAGCTGCGAAACTATCTCTTGAACGTTTTTATCCTGTCCAATATTCAAAAAACTTAAAGCTAAAAACTGTGGAATTGCCTTCGGCGATTGTAGTTTTAAATTTTCAGTTTTGGTTTTGGGTTTTTAGTTTTAACTTTTAAGTTTTTTTATCAGTCGCCGAAGCAGGTATTGACGGCTCTTGCGGCCTTTATCAGCGGATGATTTTTCGGGACTGTTTTGATTTTACCCGCTACTTGCGACAATGGAACGCTTGAGAGTTTGCCGTCCTTGAGTACAACCAGACGGTTTTTTACGCCGCTGACCAGCAGTTCCAGCGCGGTAAAACCAAAATTGGTGGCCAGTATCCTGTCATGTGGCGTGGGTGTACCGCCTCGCTGAATATAACCGAGAATTACGGCTCGTGTTTCAAGTTTTGTCATCTGCTCAATCTGTTCAGAAAGCTTATTTGCTATTCCGCCGAGCCGTATCGGGTCAGGGCTGAACGCAACGGTTTTCCTGACGATTGCTTTCCCGCCGGCTTCTTTTGCGCCTTCGGCGACGACTACTATACTGTAACTTTTGCCCCTGCTGTTTCGCTGCTGAACAAATCGGCAGACCTTTTCGATTCTGTAAGGGATTTCAGGTATGAGGATACAGTCGCCTCCGCTGGCAACTCCCGCGTGCAGGGCAATCCAGCCGGCGTATCTGCCCATCACTTCGACGACCATCACACGGTGATGTGAGCTTGCGGTGGTTCTGAGTTTGTCTATTGCTTCGGCGGCGGTGGTTACAGCGGTATCGAATCCGAAAGTAACGTCAGTGCCCCACAGGTCGTTGTCGATTGTTTTCGGCACACCGATTATTGTAAGACCTTTTTTCGCAAAAGCTGCCGCGCTTGTCATTGTCCCGTCACCGCCGATGCAAACCAGCGCATCAATTTGTCTTTCCGCCAATGTCTGGATGCAGGAATCCGAGACATCTTTGGATTTGACTTTTCCTGCCCTGTTTTTGGCTGGATACCTGAATGGATTTGTTGTATTGTTTGACCCGAGTATTGTTCCGCCGAGAGTGAGAATATTGCTGACATCGTCATAGCTCAAAGGGTGCAGCCTTTTTTCGATAAGGCCGAGGTATCCGTCCTCGATACCCCAGACCTGCATCGAGTATTTTGAGATGGCAGTTTTCGTTATCGCTCTGATAACCGCGTTAAGTCCCGGACAATCCCCGCCTCCCGTCATTACGGCTATCGTTTTTATTCTTCGTGCCATAATTTTATTTGTTTTGAATGGACTTTTTCGCAGCTTCAGCAACCGCATCCGCCGTCAATCCGAACTTCTCATAGCAGACCTTATACGGCGCCGAGACGCCGAATCCGTTAATGCCGATAAAGATGCCTTTATCGCCGACATATTTTGACCAGCCAAGCTCGACACCCGCCTCGATTGCGACTCTTGCCTTTATATTTGGCGGCAGCACAGAGTCGCGATAGTTTTTATCCTGCGCCTCGAACAGTTCCCAGCTCGGCATACTAACAACCTGTGCCTTGATATTCTCAGCAGCAAGTTTCTCAGCGCCTTTCAGGGCAATTTCGACTTCTGAGCCTGTCCCAATAATTATTACGTCAGGCTTTTCTTGTTTTACAAGCACATAGCCTCCTTTTGCAATGCTCGACGCAGGCGGATATTTTGTCCTGTCTAAAGTTGGAATACTCTGTCTTGTCAAAAGCAGGGCAACAGGCCCTGTTTTATGTTCGAGTGCAATCTTCCACGCATAAGGGGTTTCGTTTGCATCGGCAGGTCTGATGATAAGCAGATTTGGTATGGCCCGCAGCGCAGCGATATGTTCGATTGGCTGGTGAGTCGGCCCATCTTCGCCAAGACCGATACTGTCGTGTGTGAAGACAAAAATCGTTCTGTACCCGCTCATTGCCGCCATTCTTATTGCCGGCCGCATATAATCACTGAAGCAGAAAAACGTCCCGCCGTAAGGCCGCAGTAATCCGCCTGCCGCGATGCCGTTCATTATCGCCGCCATTGCGTGCTCTCTTACCCCGTAGCGAATGTATCTTCCTGTAGGTTTGTCCTTCTGAAAATCTTCTGCGCCCTTGAATTTTGTATTATTCGAAGGCGTAAGGTCTGCCGAGCCGCCGAGCACTAATGGCAGATGCGGCATTATCGCATCGAGCGTTTTTCCTGAAGCCTGTCTTGTCGCCATCGGTTCAGGTTCGAACTTCGGCAGAAGTTTTTCAATGTCTATGCCGAACTTGTCAGCCTTGGCATCTGTAATAAGTTTTGCAAGGTCGGGAAATTGTTTTGCATAATTCCCAAATTTTTCGGTCCATTGTTTTTCAAGTTCTGCCCCTCTTATTTTTGCCTTTCTGGTATGTTCGAGCACTTCATCCGGCACGTAAAATGTTTTTTCAGGGTCCCAGCCGAAGTTTTTCTTGATTAGTTTAATCTCATCTTCGCCCAGCGGCGCCCCGTGAGCAGTGGCAGTGTCCTGAAAATTCGGACTGCCGTAGGCTATATGTGTGCGGAGCTGAATCATACTCGGCCGGTTCTTTTCAGCAATCGATTTTTTCAGAGCCTTTTCAAAGGCTTCCATATCATTGCCGTCGCCGCCGACAACCTGCACGAACCAGTTGTACGCCTCAAATCTTTTTGCCCTGTCCTCCGTGAATGTAAGACTTGTATTTCCATCGATAGATATGCGGTTGTCGTCATAAATCACGATAAGCCTGTCAAGTCCCAGATGTCCTGCCAGCGAGCAGGCCTCAGAGCCAACGCCTTCCTGCAAATCGCCGTCACTGGCTATAACATAGATGTTGTAATCAAAAATGTTGAAATTTTCTTTATTGAAATATGCAGCCAGATATTTTTGTTCAATCGCCATTCCGACAGCATTGCTTATTCCCTGCCCTAACGGGCCTGTGGTAACTTCTACGCCGGGTGTATGGCCGAATTCCGGATGGCCCGGCGTTTTGCTCTTCCACTGCCGAAAGTTTTTCAAGTCATCCAGACTCAAGTCAAAACCTGTTAGGTACAAAAGCGAATAAAGCAGCATACTGCCGTGGCCGGCGCTGAGGACAAATCTGTCTCGGTTGAGCCATTTTGGATTGGCGGGGTTGTACCGCAGGTATTTCATCCATAGCGTGTATGCTGCCGGTGCCATTCCCATCGGCATTCCCGGATGGCCGCTCTTTGCCTTCTGCACGCCGTCTAACGACAAAAACCTAATCGTTTGAATACAAAGCTCATCAAGCTCATTGAGACCCGGATTTGGTTTAGTTTGCATAAATACCCTTTTTATTAACCACGGATTAACCCGGATTTACACGAATTATTCCTAATTTCTATTTTTTTATAGCCATCAGGACCCTAAAACACAAAGTTTTTAAAATAATTCACCTTTTCTTTGTGCCTTTGTGTCTTCGTGGCTATTTCAAAAGACCGGCATATTAAGGCAAAAAACAGGTATTGTCAATTATTGCTCTAATCTACAATGACACGGTTTTCGGGGGTTGGGCCATAGGCGCTCGTTGTTTTTCTCTCATAATATGCTGATTCTACAGATATTGCCTCCTCCAAGAAATCGGGCAAATTATAGCCTTAATCGGCGAAAAGGCAATAAAAATATAGCCACGAGGGCACAAAGACACCAAGTCCTTGGGACTCCTGACGGAGGAAAATAATATAGAAAAAACTTTGTGCCTTAGTGACTTGGTGGCTATTTTAATCCTCTTTGTCCACATAATCAAAAATGCGCAAGTTTTTTCTTGCGCGCTTCGAAAAAAATAAAAAATTTTTCTCCTTATTTAATAAGCACTTATAAATTTGACCCCCCGAATTTTTGACGAAAATTCGTCAAAAACGCGCAAGTTTTTAGGTAATACGGAGGGCCATTAAGGCCCAACCGCAACCTGATGACGCGACCCTTAACAACTAACCGGCAGGTCAGGTTAAAACATTACTCGTGCAGAGCCTTGTTCCTGCCGGTTTTTTTAAGACAAGGTCGATTTGATATTTAGCCCCCGGCCTGTCCCGCAGCACGTCGCGGCGGGGTTTTACTGGGGGCTCGTTTTGTCTTACGCATAAATCATAACGCATCACAAAATATGATTGAGAAAAATCGAACTTATCTGCTTAGAAAAGTTGCCGGCAAACTTGTTAAGCTCGACCCGGACGTTTTCTACGACCCGCGAATCCTGAATGCGACTATGATGCTCGGGCCAAGCTGCCATATAATTGTTCGCAACAGAAAAACTTATAAGCACTTCGCACTTGCCCGGTTTATCATCAATGCCCCAAAAGGACGAATTGTTGACCATATAAACAGAGACTCCCTCGATAACCGTAGAAGTAATTTGCGAATTGCAACTCGTCGGCAAAATAATCTTAACCGTATTCTAAAAAATCCTACAGGTTTTATCGGAGTGAGTATAAACACACATAGAACAAAAAAAGGTCGAGTCCCTTCATGTTATTGTGCGCACCACCGCTTCAATGGTGAACAGCATTTTTTTTGTAGTCCGTTCACGCCGAAAGGCTTAATCCTTGCCGCTTTGGCGAGGGATAAGTTTGTTCTTCAAAGTGGTGATGAGGATTATGCGCCGCTGAATTTTCCAATATTTAAAGATGAGCCGTTTAAAACTTTTTTGTTAAGGAGTGATTTAAATGAGTACAAACAGACAGTTAGTTCGCAGGGTTGATTACAATTATGAAGATTTTTTAGGATTGCTGATTTCCGCCGAAGACCTGACAGGTGTTTTGGTCGTCAGCGGTTTCTGGACTAAGCTGAAAAGCATTCTTTGTGTGTTTCATTATATCGACGGCCTAAACAGGCTGTGGTATTTTGATTGTACAACCAAAAGCAGAAAATATGTGCATCTCGACAGAATACAGGCCTTTGGCGTCCTGTGTGATGTGCCGGAGCTTGAGGAAAGTGACAGCGTCGAAAGAAATTAAAAATTTTGCTTTGCAGACAGGTTTGAAACGGGCTGTTGATATTAACCAGTTTAAATCTTTACCGGATATTGACCCCGCAGCACGTTGCGGCGGGGTTGACCCTGCAACCGCCTTAAAACCGCTTGCTGTATTGGCTCGTAAAGAAGCTTAAAGAAGAACTAAATAAGCCAAGAAATCTTTTCTTGACATATTTTTGATTGTCGCTATTTTAATAAGGTTCTTGAAGACAATACTTTTAATCAAAGTTAGCACCGTAATTAGCCCATTTTTGTGTCAGATAGGTGATTTATGAATAACCGTCCTTTATCAACTCAACTGCCCAAAAAGATATCGCCATGTCCAATAACAGAGGCAATAGTAGAACTGCGTTTTGAATCAGATATTCCTAATGATGCTGTTTTTGGGATAGTTTACCGAGACTTTAAGACAGACTATCCAGTTTTGGAAGAGCTACCAATTTTGCAGATCCCAGAGCAAATTAGAAAACAAAATAAAGACTTATATTATAAGCCTTATTACAAACTTACAAACCATACTGGATTTCTTCTTCAGGTCGGACCAAAAGTTATATCTTTGATTAGCCTTGCCCCCTACGCTGGATGGGATGAGTTCCACAAGAAACTCAAAGATTTAGTGGAAAAGTTAGAGAAATTAAACATCGTAAAGTCATATACAAGAATTGGTATTCGTTATATTAACAAATTTGACCTTAATGTGTTCGATATAATAAATTTGGAAGTCAAGCTGCCCTCACATTCATTAAGAAATTACGAAACTTTTGTAAGTTCCGAGATACCGACAGGGGATTTTAAAAGCACTCTGCAAATTTCAAATAGCGCGATTTCCACCCAAAAGGGGCAAAATCTTAAATGCTCTGTTATTGATATCGACACTTTTATGGAAAACCCGCAGGGGCAAATTAACGTACTTATAAATAATGGACACTCGGAAGAAAAGAAGCTCTTTTTCACATTACTTAAACCTGAATTTATTAAGTCCAAATTAAATCCGGAGTATTAGTATGGTAAGCTTAGCATTAGAGCAGACCTCTCAAAGCACAGCACCTGTCTGGGAATTTGTAGCAGATACTGTTGGAGCGGAAGAAGCTTCCAGCTTTATAACAATACCCAGAAAGAAAAGAATTTCACCAATTGATATCCCTTTGGATTTTGGTTGCGAACCTTATAAATATAAAAAGGACTGCACTTCTAGAGTAGTTCTCTTAGCTAATTTATTGGCTTATGAGGAATACTTCGAGGAAATTGACGCGCCTCTGATGCTTCCTAAAAAAGAGTTCAAAACCAAAGTAATAGTAAAGAGTATTGAGAGAGGAAAACCTTCTATCTGTGACGATTTGGAAATTTGGTAATGGCTCCGGAATCAACCTCCTATCCTTGGTATTCTCAAATCGAACTTAATGAACCTATTCAACAGGGAGATATTATATCAGATTGTCCAGTCGTTATACCTCTTGAAGAAGTAAGAGTAGAAAATGGGGAGTTGGCCGCTAGTGTTAAAATATATGACGTAATTATTATGAGTCAGTCTTGTGACTTATCAGCAAAGAAAATTGATTTGGTTTTGGTATGCCCTTTATACACTTTAACAGAATTAGGGGAAAGCTTTTCGGAATATAAAACGCGCGGGATGAAAGAACGTCTCAAAAAAGGATGGATTGTAGGATATCATTTGTTGAATAAATGTAGTATAAATGGTAGAGAAGACTATTTGGTCGTCGATTTCAAAAATGTGTATGGTATGCCATTGAACTTTTTGGAAAATTTGGCTTCTTCAAGAAGCAACCGAACAAGATTACTCCCGCCATATAGAGAACATCTTTCTCAGGCTTTTGCGCGTTTCTTTATGAGAGTAGGCTTACCAATAGACATCCCATCATTCGAATAATAGCAACCGCCTCAAAAATCCGGCCGTTCCGGCAAAGAATCCAAAAAAGTAATGTTGATTATCTTTAAAACTGGGAGGAATGGCATATCCCTGCTGTTTAGTCCGACTTGTCGGACAGGTCCGATAAGTTCGCAGGATTAGCCAGAAATTTACCCCGCACCTATTTACACTATGATTGAGGATTTTGAAAAACAGGCCGAGGCCGTTTTGATTGTCTTTATAAGCTTTGCCGCCACAAGGTAAATAGGTGCGGGGTTAATCGGCATTATTGTTTTGCCGATAATTTTTATGGTTATAGCCACGAAGACACAAAGGCACGAAGAGAAAATGATATATTCTCAAAAGACTTTGTGTCTTGGTGCCTTTGTGGCTATTTGGAGTTGTGAAATGATTAAGCCGGGCAGATTTGAGATTCCACCGGCGGTTTTAACTACTTTGGTTATAGTATTAGGTTCCGCTGGCATAATAGGACTTTCACTTTATACGGACAGCAGAGAAGATTATTTGTATTCAAGCCGAGAACAGATACACATCCTGATGAATTCATGGTATTTGCTGGAATGTCAGATGCTGAACCTGCTGGTGAAACCCGTCACGGACAGGGATGAAGCAAAGTGGCTCTACAGCCTGAAAACCTTTGATGAGAGACTCAGGGACTTTCTCAGCAGTCCTCTGGTCTGGGAACTTGCGGGAGAAAATCAGTTGTTTAAAAAAAGTCTAAGTGAGATGGACCAGCTGTGGTTGAAGCTGAGGAGCAGGATGAGGTTGTCGGTACCGAGGCTGGCAGAATACATCGAGGCGAGCCGGCCCGCTGCACTCCATAATTTCAAAAACGGAGCGGAGAGATACGCTTTCTTCTGTGGCAGCCCCCTGTACAGGTTGGGTTGTCTTTCAAGCAAAGATGGCAGTGAAAGTGATTACGAGCAGTTTGCGCAGATAGTAGGTGACTACCAGGGCGTGCTGCCAGCTTCGCAGGCATATTGTACCACTTTGCTTGGGGGGATATCCAATATCGTTTCTGGCCGGATTGTCCAACAGATGGCGCGTCTGCGCCTTGTTGTTCTTGTGCTTTCGATGATTATCGTAGTTTCAATGGTGTTTCTCCTGGCACAGATTCGGAGGAACTCTCATCTTCATCGGGTTGAGTTTGAGCAGCTTGTAAGCTGCAAGACAGATAAGCTTGAAGCTGAAAAGAAAACGCTCTTGGAATAATCAATTATGTCGATGAGGAATTGAAAAGGGCTTTGGCGTTTTGTGCGATGTGCCGGAGCTTGAGGAAATCAATGCTGTCAGACAAGTCCGATAAGTTCGGACGGCTGACCAAAAACTAAAAATTCAAAACTAAAAATTCAAAATTACAACCTTAAGTTCTTGTCTTTCAGGGTGTTATAATCGCCTTGTTTGGTGACTTTTTTAATTTACATAGACAGGTCAGCAGTGTGTTTGATTTGCCGATTAAATCTCAAGATAGTCTTGAGTTATCGAATAATGAATAATTAACTCGAAGCTCAACACTGAGAACTAAGAACTAATTATCCAGGGTTATGAAATGCTCAGAAAAATCAGAATTGAGGTTTCTTCGGCGGTCTTAACAATTTTTGTGATTGTATTAAGTTTCGCTGCCATCATAGCGCTCTGGCTTTATGCCCAGCAGACCGCGCATATGCGTCTCATTGTCTTTTTCCTGTCGCTGATAATTATCATTTCGGTGGTAGTTTTCATAGACCAGATGCAGAAAAGACACCAGCTTCATCAGCTCCAGCTCCAGCAGCTTATCAGCCGGCGGACGAGCGAGCTTGAGGTAGCCAAAGCCGCCGCTGAAGCTGCGAGATTGCAGGCCGAGCAGATAAACCGTCAGCTGCAGGTGTCGGTTGGGCACGCTAATTTAATAACGCAGCAGGCGGTGGAGGCCGGTCAAGCCAGAAGTGAATTTCTGGCCGATATGAGTCATGAGATTCGCATTCCGATGAATGCCATTATAGGTTTCAGCGAGATGCTCGCCGAGGAGAGTCTGACAGAGCAGCAGGAAAAGCAGGTCGCAATTATCCGCGACAGCGCCAGGCAGCTTCTACAGTTAATAAATGATATTCTTGATTTTTCAAAAATTGAGACAGGCAAACTTGATATTGAAATTGCAGACTGCAGCGTTGAAAGTGTTCTTGCAGCGGTTGAATCGCTTATGCGTCCTGCTGCGATAGAAAAAGGGCTTCAATTTGAAATTATTCGCAGCCAGCCGTTGCCTGAATTCATTCGCACGGATTCGACAAGGCTCAAGCAATGCCTGATAAATCTTGTAAGCAATGCAGTAAGGTTTACCGACTCTGGTCATATTTATGTCAGGGTTTTCTGGGACAATGGCGGCAGCAAGCCTTTTATTCGATTTGATGTTGAGGATACACAATCAGCTTTGTCGTCTGAGCGGCGGTACCGCGTTTTTGGCAGGTTTGGCACTGCCAGTCTGGGTCTGACGATTACGCAGCGTCTCGCGGAGCTTCTTGGCGGCAGTGTAACAATCAGCGGCGCGACGGCCGGCAGAGGTTTTGTTTCTACTTTGATTATACCAACTGGTGTACAGCCGGCAGAGGTAGCCCGGCGCAGCGGTTCAGTTAGTGCCGCTGGCCCAGCTCGACAGTTATCTGTCCAAACGGATAATTTGCAGCTTGGCGGCAGGGTTCTGGTTGCCGAAGATAGTCCCACAAATCAGGCTCTTATAGAGCTTTTGCTCAAGAAGCTGGGTATTGAGGTGGTAATTGTTGAAAACGGCCAGCAGGCAGTGCAGAAGGCGATGACGGAGAAATTCGATATTATTCTGATGGATATTCAGATGCCTGTGATGAACGGTTACGAAGCGGCAAGACATCTTCGAAAAAACGGCGTTAAAATTCCGATAATCGCCCTGACCGCTTGTGCTATGAAGGGTGATGATGAGAAGTGTTTCGCTGCCGGCTGTAGTGATTATCTTTCCAAGCCGATAGACAGGAAAAAGCTCGTCGAGACTCTTTTGAAATATCTTTCTGTTGCCGGCCTGTCCGTCGAAGGTTTGCCGAAGGCGGAAGCTGAGATAGACTGGCAGCTCCTTACGGAAAGGGTTGGCAGTGAGGAGTTGATTGACGAGGTAGTGCCTATTTTTATCAAGGACAACGCTGAAAGGATAAAGCTGCTCTCGGAGGCCGTGGAGAGGAACGACGAGCGGGAGATAAAATTTTATGCGCATTCGGTTAAGGGAGCGGCAGCGACAATTGGTGCGGCAAAAATTTCGGAGCTTGCCAGGCAGCTCGAAGTTGCTGTCAGGAACTTGGACAATTCCAGATATAGGCCGCTATTTGAGGAGCTTAACGTTCGGTTTGCTCACCTTGTTGATTTTCTGTCGAAAGACGATTGGAAGCAGGTAGCTCAGCAGGCTTCTTTGCGACAGCATACCGAAAGAAGCTAAACTCGCCGGACGACTTCGTATCTCGTGGGTCTGACACAGATAATTTCATGTCTAATGGGGCCGTATCCAATGGGTTCATATCTCACAGGTTAAATCGCCGCAAAACTGATGTTGTTCGCGTTCTTTGGCGATAATCTCATATTGATATTCATTTTGATTTCGACGCTTTCTTTGGCGCAATCTCGTATTGACATTCATTCCGTGCTCGGCTACGATAACCGCACATTTGGCCGAGTGGCGGAATGGCAGACGCTCGGGATTTAAAATCCCGTGCCTGAAAGGGCGTATGGGTTCGACTCCCATCTCGGCCAAGTCCGCTTTTGACAGGAATGTTTTTTGGCCCAGAGAAAAATCCAAGCAGTGCTTTTTGACATTGGCGAGACACTGCTGAACTTTGGCAGGGTCGATGTGATGTCCCTTTTCAGGCAGGGCGGGAAACTTGCATACGATTTTCTGAAAAAGTTTAACCAGCCGACAGGACACTTGAGTTTTTTTCTGCTTAAACATTTGTGGATGATTCGTATTTTTCGCGCCTGGTCGGGAATTACAGGCAGAGATTTTGATTCGCTTGAGCTTTTGAAAAAGATTGAACAGAAAAAGGGCGTCAGACTGTCGGAGGCACAATGGTGGGACTTCGGCTGGTGCTGGTACGAGCCTTTAAGTCGACTGGCAAAAACCGAGACTGATGTAAAACAGACACTGGACAAACTGAAACAGGCAGGAATAAAACTGGGCATACTTTCAAATACCTTTGTCAACGCAGTAACACTTGAAAGACATCTTTCCAATATCGGTATTCTTGATTTTTTCTCCGTCAGACTCTATTCCTACCAGTTCGCCTTCCGCAAACCAGACAGCAGAATCTTTATAGAAGCTGCAAAGAAAATGGATTGTCTGCCTCAAAACGTGCTTTTCGTCGGCGACAGACTCGATATAGATATAACCGGAGCATTAAAGGCAAATATGCCTACCGCCATAAAAAAAGCCTATACAAATATGACAAAGAAAATACCTGAGAATGTAATAAAAATTGACAGCCTGGCAGAACTGCCGGGGATTATCGCACAAATCAATAAAGAGAGTAGCCACCAAGACGCAAAGACACGAAGAAAATTAGCCACAGAGCGGCTGTGTTAGATTTCAAGGATTTTTTAGAGATATTTTTGC
>CAZBLD010000003.1:0-159670 GCA_964492875.1 uncultured Planctomycetaceae bacterium | reverse complement strand
GCTTTACCTATGAGACTATTATTAACCATGACTGGTGTCAACATACAAGAACACCCCGATGAGATAGCCGCATAGGAAAACACCCCAGTTAGATAGTTAACGTATCCCAAGTAGCTAACTTACACATCTAACGGGGCAAGTCTCACAGGGCAGGCAGAGAACACAGAGGCATGGAAAAATCCGAAATTCGAATATCGAAATCCGAAACAAATTTACTCAGTTGTTTAAATGGTCTCAGAAGTCTTCCAAATATTCACTGGGATAGTTAGCTTATCCTTCTTGCCAACCTTTGCGGGATCATTAACCAGATAAATAGTGGGTGAGTCCGGAATAGAAGCAACAACGCACAAATAAAAACTTCCCTTGTATCGGTCTGCCGCGTCCGCTTCATTAGAAGTTAGTTCTACATCTTCGTCAGAGCTTTTGCCCTTGACTTCAACTTGCACTGTTTCACCATTAGATGTTTCAGCCCGGATATCAAAGCCATAATTGAGTTTTTCGACAAGTTGAATGTTTTGGAATTTACTCTTTAACTTGTCCATCGCAAAATTGATGGCGAATAGTTCAACTCCATTATCCGGGTTTTCTTTCACTCCAGCAGCCTTAAAGAAATCGCGCCAAGACTTTAACTCGTTATCAGATGGATTGTCCGGTAAATAAGTGCTGTCGATGAAGCTAAGTCCGGGAACAAAAACTTGATGCTTTTCCCAGTTTTTTAGAGGTTTGAATTCGGAGGGTAAAAGTGCTTCTTTGCTAGTTTTGACGTTACCCGTTTTTGTCTTTACCCAAAGCTCGACATCGTCATCAAGATGTATCCCAAGGATATCCTTGCAGAGCCTAGTAAGTGAGATTAGTTCGTCTTGGGAAAGTTGCGGAGATTTCGAAACAATTTTAGGAAGGATCATTTCTGCACAGACTTTTTCTGCATTTAAAATCTGAACACCGCAATAACCGGTCAAGAACCCTTTGAGATTTTCTGATTCTTCACCCACAGCTCTTGACAAAATATGTGGGTGAATTATTGGCTTGGAACTCTGTAATTGCTTTGCTAATTCGTTTAGCGATGGATTATCTGATGACAAGTCAGGTATGTAAACATCACCGCCCTTTTTCAAGTCTCCCTGTGCAGTTAAAATTATCTCATATTTGTGGTAACCAAGGGTTTTGTATCGTTCCTTGTAATAGTAATACTTTTCATAAAGAGGATTATCTTGCAGCCACTGATAAAGCCTCGCAAACCAATCGCTTGCGTCCTGCTCTCTCGATTTGGTTTGCAGGAATTCTGAATTCTCAAGGAACTTCCAACGATCTATTTTTGAGATAGGATGATTCCCCTGCTCGATAACTTTAGGATGTACTAACTTGAGATTTTCTTTGCCACCGAAAGCTGGTGCTATATCTTGTTCTTCGAACAGTTGCAAGTGTAAAAGATCGGCAATAGCTTTGTCTTTCTCCGTTAGACGAATGACTTCGCCGAATTTTGCCCACTTATCATCAACAGTGAGAACAGACTCCGTTTCTGTTAAGTGTTTCTCGATTGGTTCAATAAGTTTGGGATAGAAGAGTTTCTCGTAAGGCTCCAGTCCTTTAGAATGTGTGAACTCAAAGGCGGGCAAATACTGATACTTCCAAGTGTCGTGAGCTTTAAAGAAACAGATTGCATCGAGAGCGAGCTTAGTTACTTCTTCGAGAATCCAATGATTCCACTTTGCTTCGTAATTCAGCGCATCTCGGCCTGGTTGGACGAGGAAATCTGCTTGAATCGGGAATTTAGCACCACTCCTTGTTTCTCCAAGCGGTAGAAAAGAGCACACTCCTCCGTACATCGCACCGGCTTCATCAGGTGCAAGATTACCATTTTTGTCCATGGCAAAACCAATGGCGATTTCTCGTTGAGTAACATTGGCTCGGTATTCCTGAGTTAGCCTGTCATCTCTGACCCATTCGGGAACTTTAACCTTCTTGTGGAAGAATTTGAAACGTCGCTCTTCGCCATCGCTTTTAAGGGTAGAAATCCCTTCTTGATTTTCTCCGAGATTTTCGAGTGTCCAGTGTTTTTCCGAAACCTCATTTACGATTTCGATTTTTTTCAACCAACGAAGAAAAAGGTAAAGCTCGAGACGAATCTTTTCAATCTCTTCGGTGATTTGTGACGTATCCTCTGATTTACGGAAAGGAATGACGAAGGTTGTCTTTGATGCGTCGACGGGTTCGGAAGAAGTATCAAGCCAAACTGGGATTACATGCCAAGGAGTAGTGCTAGGATCGGGCCAATACGTTCTGTCGAATTTGAACTGGTAGCCATTGGAATATATCTCAGGACGGTCCGTAATTTTTAGAACTGACTTGAAACCGATACCGAGATAGCCAAGAAACCCACGCTCCGGCTTTTTAGAAGACCGAATTCCTGAAATTGCTCTAACATCATTCTCATCGAACGGTTTTCCATTGTGAATGACCTTTATTCGCTCGTGATTTATGCTGATCTCGAAGCAGCCTGGCCCTGGTAAGCCTAAACCTGAGTCTTCGGCGTTCTGGATAAGTTCAAGTATGAATCCAGAACTCCTTGTAAATACAACCTGAGAGATGAGTCGCAAAGCATTGACGTAATCTTTCCAAATATGAGTTTCTCTGGCATTCTCGATTTCCTTCCGGATATTATCGACTACTTCTTTGGCGCGGTTAATGGTCTCGAATGTTGTATCCATAAACTCCTTGATTGTTTTATCGCAGATAACTACAACCAATAATAATGATTATACAGCCTGTATAAAACAGAAATTATACTCTCAAAATAGAAAAAAGTAAATTGTTGAAACTGTTAATGGATTTTTGCCCCCCGTCTGCACAAAGGAGCGTTCCTATGAGTGAACGACACCCCCCGAGCGCAGGGGGCGAGAATAGAAAGGCGAAAGGAAAAATGCCTGATAGAGATGTAAAAACCCTTCGGTTTGAGAGACTGAGGAAGCACACCTCGAGGGCAGGCTGGATTTAATTTATTATCAATATGCGAAGATTATCGCTCGCAGGACATTTTCTGCGGCGGATGGGAAAGAGGCGAAAAAATATAAAATAAAACCCCCAACATAAAGTTAGGGGCTTTCGGTTTTAACAAACCCCCAGCACGGGTCTGGGGGCTAAACAAAATTGCGATACGATACAGGGGGATGAATATCGAATATTGAATAATGAATATTGAATTTTGAAGTAAGTCCGCCGAAAGCAGAGGAGAAATACCTTAAGACGATATTTAACTGCCATCAGTGCGCTGAAACACTCGATAAAAGCGATTTGAATCCGCCTTCGCCAAGGCTTCCGTCTCCGTCCCTAAGGGACTACGCCGGACAAGTCGTCGGACAGGTAATGACGGGGAAATTAACGTGCTCGATATTGATTTTATTCTTCATTATATAATGTAGATGCCCCGATGTGATAGCCATCGCCAAGGGCGGGAGATTAGAAAATCGAGAATCGAAAATTGACGGACCCACTCGGCAGGCCGAGGGGCTAAATAATAACCAATAAAAAACCCCGCCGTAATAGCGGGGTTATCATTTTTCAATTCAGGTCAACATTCCCAATCAGTGCATATCGAACAGGGACTGAGTTTTTATAATCGTTACCTGGTCGGGATAGGCGTGAAATGTGTGGATGTGCAATTCATCACGTCTGGCCTCGAAGTCAATATAGCTGAAAGGCTCAAGGCCGCCGACGGCAAGTTTTGGGAATTTTACGAATATGCCGCGGTTGCGGGCGAATCTCTCAAGGTCGATATGGCTCTGACGGTAGAGGTTCGGACTCATCTTCTCAACCTGAAAATCCGTCATATAGCTAAGGCCCTTGGCAAGAGTGCATTTATGATTTCTCTGGCCGGTGAATCTGAATCTTTCAATCAGACCCCTCCTTGGGAGAAGCTGTGTAGGCGTGCTGATGAGTTCCGAAAGACAAAGGTCATTTGTAAAAACACTTACCACGTGCGAGCCGCCGGTCACCCAGATGAGCGCTTCATACTTGTCAGTCTTTATAGTACGCTTCTCATAAATACTGAAAAGCTCCGGATGAAGCGGCCTTTGATAAAGGGTGAAGGTCAACTCGCTGACAACAACGTTCGTGTTCGGAAGTTCCATTACGAAATCCACTTAAGATTTAAAAAGCCGGTTATTTCTTATGCCGTTATTTTACCACAAACAGCCGGCCAATTCAAGGCCGTTATCAGTACTGATAATGCGGTTTTACACCATTATGGGACGATGAAAACATAAGTCCAGAAACAGACAGGAATAAAGATTTTAAAAAAATCCTGCTTTTTTCAAAAAAACGCAGGATTGGAAATAATTTTTGAATTTTCGGCTCGACTGAACTCGCCGAAGTCAGTACTGCTCAAACAGCCAAGCGTTCAGCAGTGTGGCAATTATGTCGTAGAAGGCGTGAGTGCCGGCAGCAATGCCAAATCCGCGAGCGGCAAAAATAACGGCAAAGAAAACCCCCGCAACAGTTCGAAAGGCAAAACGAGTCATAGTAAAAGTTTCCGCTTTCGCAAACTGTCCGTTGAGAAATACAAAATGATGATGAAGACTGAAAAGAACAGAAGAGATAATCACGGATATAATCACAGCTCTTATCCTGCGTATGCCGAGAACCGTTTCAAAAAACACCATCGAAAGACTTATAAGAATAAGCCTGAAAATCAGCTCTTCGTAAATCCCCGCTCCGATGCCGGTCAGCAGGTCCATCGCAATGTTATGGCTGGGACTATCATACTGAAAACCGATACTGTTTGCGGGAACATTCGTTCCTCTGTTAAGGACAAGAGCAAGAACGATAAGAGGCACTGCCAAAACCAGACATTCTACAGCCATAACAGGCAAGTCGCCCAGCCTGACTTTCCAGTTCTGTCTTGAAAAGAGCTGAATTACCAAAAGCGTCAGAATTACGACAACGGGCGCAAAAAGCCAGGCGTTTTTTGTGTCCATACCGAGATAGTTCAGAAAGTTCTGCACCCAGACGAAAGATACTACCGCCCCGCGGACATTACTGACAGGTTCGGTCAGAAGCTGCGGATTGACTAAAAGAACAAGAATTTCATAAATGATAATAAAAGGTAAAAGAAAAAAAAGTGCATAAACAGGCCGGGCAGTCCTGGCAAAATATCCCGCCTCTGCCGCGATTGTGCTGCGCAATTCACTATCAGTTCCATCTGATTTTTTTGCTGCCATTGCGGCAGCAGTTTAACCTAAAGAAGCAAAAAACGCAAAACAAAACCCCGATTTATCGGGATTGACGCAGCAGGAAAGATATTGAATAATGAAGTTATGAATATCACCGGGCAAAAATTAGAACAGATTTTCGAATTGCTTTTTGAGCGTTTCGGTCCGCAGCACTGGTGGCCGGGCGAAACAAAGGACGAGATTATCGCAGGGGCCGTTCTGACTCAGAACACAAACTGGCAGAACGTCGAAAAGGCCGTATTGAATCTCAAAAAAGCATCGGTGATGAGCCTTGATAAACTTTATTCGCTGCCGCAACCGCGGCTGGCAGAGCTTATCAGGCCTGCCGGCTATTACAATATAAAGGCAAAAAGATTAAAAGCCCTTTTAAAATGGCTCTTTGAGCAGCATAATGGCCGGCTTTCAGAAATAGAGTCAATTCATACCGAAAATCTTCGAGAAGAACTTCTGCAGATAAACGGTATAGGCAGGGAAACGGCGGATTCTATCCTGCTCTATGCTTTTGACAGACCCATTTTTGTAGTCGATGCGTACACATACAGGGTTACAACGAGACACCAGTTAATTGAGGCCCAATGTGATTATGAACAATTGCGAAGCCTTTTTGAGGATAATCTCGAAAGCGACGTTGAACTTTTTAATGAATACCACGCTCTGCTTGTTCGCGCAGGAAAGGAATTTTGCAGACCAAAGGCCAGATGCGCAGGCTGCCCCCTCGAAAAGCTGCCGCACCAAGCCGAAATAGATTAGCTTAATGCATATTATAAGAAAAAAAATAACAGTACAGGGACAAGTACAGGGAATAGGATTTCGGCCTTTTGTTTATAGGCTTGCCGCAGAATCGAATCTGACGGGTTTTGTTTATAATCACACACAGGGGGTAATAATAGAAATCCAGGGCAACAGAGACAATGCAGAAAAATTCATCGACAAGCTAAAACAGGGCGGCAGGGAAATGCCTCTTTTGAAAATCACCTCAATAGGTATTACCGAGATTGCCCTGATTACTGATGAAAAATCTTTCGAGATAAGACAAAGCACCACGGGCGGAATAGTAAGTGCAGAAGTTACTGCTGATATCGCAACTTGTAAAGATTGTCTTGCCGAACTGTTTGACAAAAATGATTTTCGATACCGTTATCCTTTCATCAACTGCACCAATTGCGGCCCACGATATTCAATAATAAAGTCCATACCGTACGACAGACCAAATACTACAATGTCGGATTTTTCAATGTGTGATAGATGCAAAGAGCAATATGAAAATGTCGAAGACAGGCGTTTTCATGCCCAGCCTGTTGCCTGTCCTGTATGCGGACCGAAAATAAAACTTTGCGATAACAAAGGAAAGAAAATAGAGAGTGATTCAGACAAAGCTATTTGGAAAACGGTCCGCCTTTTGCTGGCAGGAAAGATTGTTGCAATCAAAGGACTTGGCGGATTTCACCTTGCCTGTGATGCTGAAAATGACGAAGCGGTAAAGCTGCTTCGCCAACGAAAGATGCGAGATTATAAACCATTTGCAATGATGGCAGCCGATATAGATAAAATCCGATGGTTTGCTTATGTCGACAAAACGGCTGCCTGCCTTCTGCAAAGCCCTCAGTCTCCGATTGTGCTTTTAGCAAAAAAACAACCGAACACAATTGCTCCATCCATTGCATCAGGCGTCAATACATTCGGCTTTATGCTCCCTTATACGCCCTTGCATCATCTTATATTTGCACAGGAGATTGACGGCAGAAAGTTAAACGCACTTGTAATGACCAGCGGCAACATCGCAGATGAACCTCTGATTTGCAAAGACAGTATCGCTTATGAAAAGTTATCTGCTGTTGCTGACGTATTTTTAATGCACGATAGAGAAATTTATCGTCAGATTGATGATTCTGTAATACATATCATTCAAGGTGAACCTGTTCTCCTGCGGCGAGCGAGAGGATTTGTACCGCAGGCTTTTGTTTCAAAAATTTCCGCCCCTGCCGATATACTCGCAGCAGGCGCAGATTTGAAGAATACATTCTGTTTTGTAAAGCAGAATCGGTTTATACCCAGCGAGCATATAGGCGATATGGCCGACGCGAGCGTTTACAAACACTGGCTGTATTCGATTGAGCATCTCAAAAAACTGCTTGAAACAAATCCTTCCGTAGTTGCCGCCGATTTACATCCGAATTATCTGTCGAGTCAATACGCAAGAAAATTAAAAAAAGACAAACTCATCGAAATCCAGCATCACTGGGCTCACATAGCCTCTATCCTTGCCGAACACGACATTGACGAAAGAGTAATAGGCATTGTTGCAGACGGCACAGGTTACGGCACCGATGGAGCAATCTGGGGCTGTGAGTGTCTGATTGCTTCGCTTAATGATTTTCAGCGATTTGGACATCTTGCTTACTGGCCGCTTGCCGGCGGCGATATGGCCGCTAAAGAAGCTATCAGGCCTATCATCGGCCTGATGAAAAAATACAATCTCCCTATTGCCGACACTGTACTTGACGAGATTGAACCAGACAGAGAAAAAAGAGACGCTATTGGGCAGCAGATTGAAAAAAATATAAATACTGTTTCAACCTCCAGTCTTGGCAGATTGTTCGATGCGGTTTCCGCCATTTGCGGCCTTGGAAGCTATAATCGTTTCGAGGCACAGCTTCCAATGGCTCTTGAGGCGATTGCAGATGAGAAAACGCGTCAAAGTTATGACTTCGAGCTGAAAAAAGAAAACGGAATTACCACAGTTGAAATCGGCGATATGCTCAAAGGCATAATAGCAGACAGGACAAACAATGTTAATAAAAACGCTATCTCGACAAAATTTCATAATACCATTGCTGAGTTTTTCCTTGCCCTGGCAAAACAGGCACAAGACCAGACCGGCATAAAAACCGTTGCGGTAAGCGGCGGAGTCTTTTGCAACAGATTTCTTTCGGAAAGACTGATTGAACTGTTGAAAAATAACGGTTTTACTGTATTATTTAACCGACTTGTTCCTGCCAACGATGGCGGAATCTCGCTCGGACAAGCCGCCATCGCGGCAAAAGCTACAGAGAAAGGATAAACGATGTGTCTTGCGGTACCGGCAAGGATAATTGAATTAAAAGGCGATGAGGCGGTCGCTGATGCAATCGGCAATCGCATCGAGGCTAAGACTACGCTCGTGCCGGATGTAAAGCTCGGCGATATTGTCCTTATACACGCAGGCTTTGCTATCACAATTGTCGATGAAGAAGAAGCCAAAAAAACCTGGCAGCTTCTGGCTGACCTGGATAACTTTTCCAAAACCGATAAAAGAGTTTCAGGATAGAAAGCAAATCAAAAATGCTTGAGAGTATCAACAGAGCGTACGCACAAATAACAAGGGCGCAGAAGGTGGTTGGGCGAACCGTAAACATTATGGAAGTCTGCGGCACTCATACGGTAAACGTTTTTCGTGCCGGCTTAAAAACCGCTCTGCCGGAGGGACTGAAGCTTTTAAGCGGCCCGGGGTGTCCTGTGTGCATCACCGACCAGGGATATATCGATGCGATTCTTTCATTTGCAGACAGAGACGATTGTTTAATTGCCACTTACGGCGATATGATTCGCGTGCCCGGCAGAAACGGGTCGCTTGAGCAGAAAACAAACAAGGGCAACATAAAAGTAATCTTAAGTGCTGAAGATGTCTTAAAACTTGCAAAACAAAACCCTGCCAAAAAAATTCTGTTTGTGGCCATAGGTTTTGAAACGACTGCTCCTGCAACTGCGGTTATGGCAAATGAAGCATTGCGGCAGGGTATCAAAAATATTTTTATCTTCAGCAATCACAAACTTGTCGTGCCGGCAATGGAGGCGCTGCTCAGCGGGAAAAATCACAAAATCGACGCATTTTTGTGTCCCGGCCATGTCAGTGTTATAATCGGCTCAGATGCTTATAAGCCGATTGTTAAGCAATTCAAAAAGCCTTGTGTTGTGGCAGGCTTTGAGCCGATGCAGATAGTCGAAGCAATTTCCGAAATCTGCCGACAGCTTGCAGACAGAAAGCCACAGGTTGCTTCAGTTTATCATGCTGCTGTTACGCCTGCCGGAAACAAAACGGCACAAAAAATAATAAATGAAACTTTTGATATCACTGATGGTTACTGGCGAGGGTTGGGCAAGATTAAAAAAAGCACTTTGAAACTGAAGGAGAAATTTGCCGGCTTGGATGCTGAAAAACAACTCGGCATTGAATTCATACCTGAAGAGGACCTTACCGGCTGCTGCTGCGGCGAGGTCCTCTGCGGTCTTATGGACCCGCCTGACTGCGGCCTGTTTGCAACAAGCTGTACTCCTGACTCACCCGTTGGCCCCTGTATGGTAAGCAGCGAGGGCGCCTGTGCCGCGTGGTTCAAATATGCCCGTAAAAAAAGGCCAAGCTGATGATGGAGCGTGATAAGATTTTGCTCGCACACGGTGGCGGCGGCAGATTAACAGACGAACTTGTCCGCAGTGAAATTGTTCCTGCCTTTGATAATATTACTCTTTCCAAATTGACGGATTCCGCTGAAATACAGTTCGGCAAAGACAGTATATGCTTTACGGCCGACAGCTATGTAGTAAAGCCGCTGTTTTTCAACGGCGGAGACATCGGCAAGCTTGCCGTCTGCGGGACAATAAACGACCTTGCCGTAAGCGGAGCAAAGCCTTTAGCCCTGAGTCTATCACTGATAATCGAAGAAGGACTGGAAATCGAGATTCTGAAAAAAATTATTAATAGCGCCGCTGCCGCCGCAAAAGAAGAAAATATACCAATCGTCTGCGGCGATACAAAGGTCGTCGAGGCAGGTTCTGCCGACAAACTCTTCATCAATACTTCCGGCATAGGTATAAAAATTCCGAAGGCTAATCTCGGTTTTGAAAGAATCGCTGTCGGCGATAAGATTATTATAACCGGCACAATCGGCGACCACGGTATGACGATTATGTCGCACAGAGAAGGAATGAAATTTGAATCCGACTTGAAAAGCGATTGCGCCTCTGTTGCCGAAATCTGCACGAAAGTAATCGAAGAGCTCGGCGATGATATAAAATTTATGCGAGACCCGACCCGCGGCGGCATTGCCGCAACGTTGAACGAAATTGCCAATCAGACAAACTGCGGCATTGAAATATATGAAAATTCGATACCGGTTAATCCTACGGTAAAAGCCGCGGCGGATATGCTGGGCTTTGATATTTTAAACGTTGCCAATGAAGGAAAGGTTGTCATTGTAGTTTCACCAAAAAAAACAGAAAAGTGTTTTGAGATTTGTCAAAGCTGCAAAATAGGCAAAAAAGCTGCAATAATAGGCCAAGTCATCCAAAGCGATGAGCCTCTTGTCGAGCTTGTAACAATTATAAAGGGCAGACGCATTGTGCAGATGCCTTATGGCAGAGAACTGCCGAGGATTTGCTGATGCACGAGGCAATGATTGCTGAAAACATCCTCCAAACAATACTTGCCCAGACCAAAAAAAAGGCCGGTAAGGTAGTCCGTGCGGTAATAAGCTGCGGCCAGATAAACGCTGTCAATGATGAAGCGATGAAATTCGCTTTCGAGGCCGTTGCGGCAGGAACGATATGTCAGGGCAGCAAGCTTGAAATAAAACATATTCCGCTAAAAGCCATATGCAGAGATTGCGACAGTGAATTTGAATTTGATTTGTATAATCCGCAATGCCCCAGGTGCGGCAAAAGTGACTTTTCAATCGGCGACGATGCTCCCCTGCTGCTGGAAGAGATAGAATTCGAGGCTTGCCCGCCGCAGGCGGGAAAAAAATTTAATTAAAAGAAGGTGCGGGATGAAAATAAAGGTAAACAAAAAAATTCTCGAAAAAAACGAAGATTTTGCCGTGGCGAACCGAAAATTTTTCACAAAGAAAAACATTTTATGTATCAATATGATATCTTCGCCCGGAAGCGGCAAGACTACCATACTTGAAAAAACCATCAGACATCTTAGGGACAGAATCAGAATCGGCATAATTGAAGGCGACCTTTATACAAAGCTCGACTCTGAAAGAATCCGTGCAGCCGGCACCCAGGCAATACAAATCGAAACAAAAGGCGCCTGCCATTTAAACGCCGAACAGATTACCAATGCGCTGCATCAGTTGAATACCGACCGGCTTGATATTATCGTAATAGAAAACGTGGGCAATCTTATATGCCCTTCTGATTTTGACCTCGGCGAAGAAAAAAGGGTTGTGGTTCTTTCAGTTGCCGAAGGCGACGACAAGTGCGCAAAATATCCAAAAGCCTTTGCTCAGGCAGATGTCCTTTTGATAAATAAAATCGACCTTATGCCGCATCTGGATTTCGATATCAAAAAAGTAAAAACGGATGCCTTGAAGCTAAATAAAGATTTGAAAATCTTTGAAATATCTGCTAAAACCACACAAGGTATGGAAAACTGGTTCAAATGGTTTAAAAGAGCCACGAAGACACTAAGGCACGAAGGCTAAATAAATTTACAAAAATTTATGGAAGGCATAAAAAAGCAATTCGAGCAACTGTCGGAAAAAAAAGAAGTTATAGCATCCCAGATAGTAGATGCGGCATATACAGTCCATAAAAATCTAGGCCCCGGACTGCTGGAAAAGGTTTATGAAACATGTTTCTGTCATGAACTTACAAAAAGAAATCTTTCCTATCAACAGCAGATAAACATCCCTATAGTCTATGACGGCATTTTTTTTGATGAAGGCATGCGGCTGGATATTCTTGTGGAGGGACTGATTATCTGCGAATTAAAGGCGGCAGAACAGAATAACGCATTATGGGAAGCACAACTCTTAAGCTATTTGAAACTAACAGGCAAAAGACTGGAGTTTCTAATCAACTTCAACGTGCCTATAATTATGAAAGGGATAAAAAGGATAATACTTTAATTTGCTTTTTTAGTGTCTTCGTGTCTTGGTGGCTATAAATTTAAGTAATTATAATTCTTTGTGTCTTCGTGTCTTGGTGGCTATAGTAAAGGGCAAAAATATGGATTTTTTCAATTATAAAAACGGCAGATTATTTGCCGAAGACGTTGACGTTGCAAAAATTGCCGAGTCGGTCGGCACACCTGTTTACATTTACAGCAAGGCGACAATACTCGACCATCTTGAAAAAATCAAAAATGCTTTCGCCGAACTTGATACAACCATCTGTTATTCAATCAAGGCCTGCGGCAATATCAATATCCTTAAAATTTTCGCCGGCGCAGGCAGCGGCTTTGACATTGTAAGCGGCGGAGAACTTTACCGCGCTCAGCAGGCCGGGGCCGATATGAAAAAAATCGTTTTTGCCGGCGTCGGCAAAACCGATGAGGAAATTATTGCTGCACTCAAGGCGGGCATCGGCTATTTCAACATCGAATCAGAATCGGAACTCGAAAATCTTATAAAACTTGCCAATCAGCTCGGCGCAAAAACAAAGGCTGCCTTGAGAGTTAACCCGGATATTGACCCGAAAACTCATAAATTTATCGCCACCGGCAAAAAGGAAACAAAGTTTGGTGTTGATATTGAACGTGCGCAAAAGGTCTTCGAGCAATATGGCGAAAGCAGCTACGTAAATTTATGCGCGATTCACGTTCATTTAGGCTCAGGCGGCAGGACAATCGACCCATACCGCCGGGCCGTTGAAAAAGTTCTGCCCCTTATTGACACCCTTCGGAAAAAAGGTTTCAAAATCGAGGCTCTCGATTTAGGCGGCGGTTATGGCGCCGATTACCAGACCGATACCGTGCCGACTGCTGCGGATTATGCAGAAGGAATTGTGCCGCTGCTGAAGGACAAAAATTTGAAGCTCATACTTGAACCTGGCAAAAGCATTATGGCAAATGCCGGAATTCTGCTTACGAAGGTTTTATATCTCAAACAGAGCGGCAGAAAGAAATTCGTCATAGTCGATGCAGGTATGAACGATTTAATCAGGCCGTGCCTTTATGAGGCCTTTCATTTCATCTGGCCTGCAAAGGTCGAAGACAGGTTTTCTTATCTGAAAAGAACTGAAAAGCTCGATATAAAAGGTTTGGAGTTTGTTGACATTGTCGGCCCACTCTGTGAAGCTGCCGACTTTTTCGCAAAGGACAGGGCCATCCCACCCGTAAATCGCGGCGATTTAATCGCGATATTTACCGCAGGCGCCTACGGCTTTACGATGGCCAGTAATTATAATTCACGGCCGCTGCCGCCGGAGGTGCTCGTTGACGGCAAAAATTTCAAAATCATCCGCAAACGCCAAAGCTATGGAGATATGATTGCACTGGAAAAATAATTATAGAATACAGAATTCAGGAAACAGTAGACGGGATAGCCTCAAATGCTTTTTCTAAGTTAGCGGTCTTTTCATCTTTTTCTATCGCCAGCTACTCCGACGAACGATTTTTTCACCGGCGCTGCTGATAAGAGATATTTTCAAATTTAGAAATTATGGTGCGCGGCAGCGTCCGCGTGTAAAAAAGTGTTAGACGAACGTTTATTTAGCCTCTCGCTTAATAATCTTGTCTTGATAAATTTGTACCTTCTTATACCAAAGGATGAATCCGAATACTGCAATAATCGTACTGATGGTGATGGAAATGATGGCGACACCTCTAACGAAATGCAATTCTGCAATGAGCGCTTTGGAATGATCATGAGCTGATCGTATTTTAACTGTTTTTATCTCCTCGTCTCGAGTTGCCGTCTGAAGTGCTGCTAATCCTTCCTTAAATTCTTTCTCTGTAACTAACAGCGGCAACTTCCCTCTGGCTTGACTTTGCTCGGGTGTAACGCCGTCTTTAAAGTTCTTAATAATTTCTTGGTACTTAGTCGTTTCCTTTTTAAGATATTCTAACTCGATCTCGGTTATTGAGAGTTCCAATCCGACGGCTGCAACTTGATTACGAAGGTTTTGATCCATCTTTAGAGGGACATATATCGAAATCAGTAAAATAATTACCCCGGTAATGGCGCAAAACTTATACAGATTATCAGTTGGTGGTGAGATTGGTATCATGTCATTTTCTTCCGTCTAACAATAATTAGATTGACCCGCATAAGAATGTGGTAGCCATTCCCTTGCAATTTCAGGCAGCTTCATCCCGCACCTTCTTTTTATTATTTTTTTTGAAAGTAAAATGTTGAAACGAATATTTAGAAGGTGCGGGATTCATAAAGCACTTTGCCTTTATCAAGAATATTTTTTACGAACGGGTCGCCAAGTTTGAGCCGCTGGTCAAGCTCCTGAGGCTTATATACAATAAAATCGGTAGCTAATCCGTACTTAATAAGCCCATCCAATTGGCGAATTCTGTCCACACCGAGTTCAGGAACATCGTTTTTAATAATAAACAGGTCGATATCCGTTCCTTCGTGCATCTGCCCCTCAGCCAGCGAGCCGAAAAGAATGACCTTCTGCGGCTTATACAGCCGTATAAGCTGTTCTACGATATTACTAATCTCTTCATCGAATCGACTTTTAGATACCATTTATGCGATTCCTTCTTACTATTCTATTATTATAGCAACTCAGACAAGGTCATTCTACATTATTTTAGAACTGAAATTTTGCAAAAGTCCAGTAAGAAACCACAAATATTTCAAACAGTGATGTGCTGTTCGATGAAGCTTGTATCGACTTTGTTTTGAAGATACATACTATGTGAGAGGATTTTTTCACAGGCGGGGATTGTGGTCTTTAACGGCTCAATCCTGAATTCTCTTAGCGCCCTCTTCATTGTCGTAATTGCCTCGTCTCTCGTCGGCCTGTGCACAATCAATTTTGCAATCATCGAATCGTAATAAGGCGTAACCGTTGCGCCCTGGAAAATATGCGTATCGACTCTTACGCCCATTCCGCCGGGCAGGATAAATCTTTCGATTTTGCCGGGGCATGGCGCAAAGTTGCGCTCGGGGTCCTCGGCATTGATTCGGCACTCAATCGCAACGCCGGTATGCGTAATATCTCTCTGCTTGAGGGAAATGTTCTGGCCGCCTGCGACCTGAAGCTGCATCTTTATCAAATCCCGGCCGGTAACCATTTCGGTAACCGGATGCTCAACCTGGATTCTGGTGTTGACCTCGATAAAATAGAAATTTTTATTCTTATCGAGCAGAAATTCAACGGTTGCAGCACTTTCATACTTTGCCTCCTTTATTACCTTAAGCGCCGCTTTGCATAATTCCTCGCGGGTATGCTCATCGAGCACCGGACAGGGTGATTCCTCGATAAGTTTCTGATGGCGTCTTTGTATTGAGCAGTCTCGTTCAAAAAAATGCAAGGCGTTACCCGCCTTGTCGGCCATAACCTGTACCTCCACGTGCCGGGGTTCGACGATATATTTTTCCAGATAAATCGTGCCGTCCTTAAACGCCGCCTCTGCCTCAGCCTTTGCTGTGGCCAGCGCATTTCGCAGAGTGATATCGTTATGCGCGACTCGCATACCTCTGCCTCCCCCGCCTGCGGCGGCCTTTACTATTACCGGATAACCGATTTTGTTGGCGAGTTTTATTGCTTCGTTTTCGTCCTTAAGCTGGCCGTCAGAGCCCGGCACGACCGGCACATGAGCGTTTTTAACCAGTTCTCTTGCAGCGACCTTGTCGCCTAAAAGTTTCATCGACTCGGCGCGAGGGCCGATAAAGGTTATGCCGCAGTCTGCGCATATTTCGGCAAAGTGAGCGTTTTCAGCTAAGAAACCATAGCCGGGATGAATCGCTTCTACGTCAGCAACCTCAGCAGCGCTGATAATGGCGGGGATATTAAGATAACTTTCTGCAGGACTTGCCGGCCCGATACAGATTGCCTCGTCGGCAAGTTCAAGATAGTAAGAACCTCTGTCGGCTTCGGAATAGACGACTACCGCTTCGATGCCGAGCTCATGACAGGCTCGAATTATTCTTAAAGCTATTTCGCCTCTGTTTGCTATGAGTATTCTTGAGAACATCAAATACCTGCGGCAAATAAAATCTACAGACTTTTCAGTCTGATCTTATTTTAAAAAGCACCTGGCTGAACTCGACGGCCTGGCCGTTTGAGACCATAATTTTCTCGACTATGCCGGCAGTTTCAGCCTTTATTTCATTCATAACCTTCATTGCCTCAACGATACACACTACCGTATCGGCTGTTATATGGTCGCCGACCTTCACATAAGGTTCCGAATCCGGGCTTGGCGCCGCATAGAATGTGCCGACTATGGGCGAAGTTATATTAACAAGATTATAATCTGTTTGAGTTTGCACCGACGGCCCAGCTGCGCCCGCAGCAGGTGCAGCCGGCATCGGCACAGCAGACGCTATGATAGGCAATGGCGATACAGCCGGCACCTGCGGCTGCGAATGGCCGGGACGCTTGAGATGAATTTTACTGTCGCCGTCGACAATCTCCACCTCTACAAGGTCGTTTGCGACCATAAGCTCAATAAGTTCCTTTACCTTTTTCAAATCGTTCCTTTTTTCATCGGCCATTTATCGAATCCTTCAAATTTATCCGCCTCCTTGTCCGTCCGAAGCACGAAGTGCGAAGGCGGATGGCGGAATGGTTTCTGCTCAATCGACAAATAAGTATATTGAAAACGGCTGTTTTTGCAAATGAATTTTGGAGACGGTTTTTTAACAAATCAGGATAACTTTGGGTTCTTACTTTGTTTTTTAACATCGCTGTATTATAATCCGGCCGATGAACACTGACGAAAACAAAATCCCGAGCAAAGTCAAAGTACAGAAAGTCAAAATTAACATCTCAGGGACAGTACTCGTTGTACTTGCCATTCTTGGCTGGGTGCCCGGGCCCATAATTATCAAGTACCTGACGAACTTTGTGGATTTTTGGACGCAAAACCTTCTGCGATATGCGATTGCAATGGTATTGTTCTTGCCGATACTGGTATCCTCGATAAAGACTCGAAAAGTGGATTCGTCAATATGGAGCAAAGCTCTTCTGCCGGCCATACCTAACATCTCGGCACAGTGTCTCTGGGCAGCTGCATTTTATTATATCAACCCGGCCTTTATGAGCTTGCTCAGCCAGTCACAGATTTTATGGACGATGGCAATTTCGATGATTGTCTTTGCGGATGAACGACCGCTGCTTGGCAGCAAACGTTTTCTGATTGGAGCGCTGGCGGCAATAATCGGACTTGTCGGCATAATTGTATTGAAGGAAGATTTCACAGCCAAGGCTTCCATCATCGGCATTGTGATTACGCTGGCCTGGGCTGTCAACTGGAGCCTGTATTCAATAGCGGCAAAGGTGGCATTTAAAACAATCGATTCTGCTGCAGGTTTTGCGGTCGTATCATTGTACACAGTGCCGCCTCTGGCAATACTGGCATTTGTCTTTGGACGGGTCGGCCAGTGCCTGTCAATGAACTCTTCGGCGTGGATTTATCTGCTCATCTCAGCGGTGTCAAGTATTGCAATCGCGCACAGTTGTTATTATGCCGCCATAAAGCGGATAGGCGCAACTATTCCGTCGCTTGTCCTTCTCGCACTGCCGTTTTTAATCCTGCTCGTCTCGCGGGTCGTATTCAACGAAAAACTCAGCGCTGCACAGTGGTTTTTCGGACTGCTGCTTGTAGCAGGCGCCGCTCTGGCCCTCTGGGCTCAGCAGCATCTGAAAAAATGAACCAAACAAAAATTTTTCTTGACCTTTTGAACAAACCCAATATTATGTGAGTATTTAATCACATAGTAACATAGTATAAGAGTAGATTATGGACAATAAATTACGCAAAACTGTTTACGATAAACAGGCCGAAATTTTAAAGGCCCTGGCTCATCCGCTGCGGATTGCAATACTTGACTATTTAAAAGACGGCGAGCAATGTGTTTGTGATATTGCAGAGCGCATAGGGTCCGAACGGTCTAATGTATCACGGCATCTGGCCATTATGGTTTCCTGCGGCGTTCTTGAATATCGCAAAGAGGGACTGAAGGTAATATACAGCCTGAAAGCCAGGTGTATCCTAGACTTTTTCAAATGCATAACGACCTGTCTCAAACAACAGGCGAGTGAAAATGTAAAACTCCTGAGAGCCATCTGATATGAGCGTAAAATCTGAAAGAAAAAAATTACTTTTAATTGTTACGGCCTTTTTGATTCTCTATTTTTTACCTATCGGCGTTGGACGTTTCGATAATGCCATAATGCAGTCTTTGTTGCTTGTTAAATGGTATGCCCGAGAACATGTTTTATTGTGCCTCGTACCTGCGTTTTTCATAGCGGGGGCTATTTCGGTCTTTGTAAGTCAGGCTTCCGTAATGAAATATCTGGGCGCAAAAGCGAATAAAGTTCTTGCGTATGGTGTCGCTTCCGTTTCCGGCACAATCCTTGCCGTCTGCTCTTGCACAGTTCTGCCGTTATTTGCGGGAATTTACAAAATGGGTGCAGGTTTAGGCCCTGCCTGCGCGTTTCTCTATTCCGGACCCGCTATAAATGTTCTGGCAATCATTCTTACCGCAAGGGTACTGGGCTTTAAGCTCGGTTTTGCACGGGCCGTTGGTGCAATTGCATTTAGTGTAATAATCGGTTTATTGATGCATCTTCTATATCGTAAAGAAGAAATTCAAAAAGCGGAAAACAGCACAGCATTCGACGACGATGTGAAGACAAGGCCGTTATGGCAGAATGTTTTGTATTTTGCCTCGATGGTCGCCGTTTTAGTCTTTGCAAACTGGGCGAAACCTATTGAATCCGGCGGAATATGGGCTGCGATTTATTCAGTAAAATGGATTATAACCGCTGTCAGTCTGGCGGCGTTGATTGTGTTTCTTTTTCTCTGGTTCAGTAAAAAGGATTTGACTGACTGGACAAGCACAACGTGGACTTTTTCAAAACAGATTTTGCCTTTATTGTTTGCAGGTGTTCTTGCGTCAGGTTTTCTGCTTGGCACTCCATCAGGCGAAGGCATCATCCCGTCAAAATGGGTCTCTGCCGCTGTCGGCGGAAATTCATTCCGAGCAAACTTTTTTTCTTCGGTCGTTGCTGCATTTATGTATTTTGCGACGCTGACAGAAGTGCCAATACTTCAGGGATTAATTAACGCCGGTATGGGCAAAGGCCCTGCTCTTGCGTTGCTTTTGGCAGGCCCGGCATTGTCGCTGCCGAGTATGCTTGTTCTTCGCAGTATAATAGGAATACAAAAAACCGTTGTTTACATATCTTTAGTAATTGTAATGGCGACAATTACAGGAATGATTTTCGGTGCATTTTTCTAAAAAGAAGTTTTTGATAATGGCATCCGCCGGCATAACAAAACGATTATCGTTTCTCGACAGGTTCCTGACATTGTGGATTTTCCTGGCGATGTTCCTCGGTGTCATAGCAGGCTGGCTTTATCCGCCAATCGTAAAATTCTGGAATGCCTTTCAATATGATACGACGAACATTCCTATAGCAATTGGTCTGATACTGATGATGTATCCGCCCTTGGCGAAGGTAAAATATGAGGAGCTTGGCAAGGTTTTTAAAAATTATAAGGTTCTGGGATTATCACTGATACAAAACTGGCTCATCGGCCCGGTTCTGATGTTCCTGCTGGCGGTTCTGTTTTTGCGAGGGTATCCGGCCTATATGACAGGTCTTATCCTGATAGGCCTTGCCCGTTGTATTGCGATGGTCATTGTGTGGAATGAACTCGCAGGCGGCGATTCTGAATACGCTGCAGGACTGGTGGCGTTTAACTCGATATTTCAGGTTCTTTTCTTTTCCATTTATGCGTATATTTTCATTACTGTCCTGCCGCCGATAGTCGGCCTCAAAGGAGCGGCAGTTGAGGTAAGTATCGGTCAAATCGCCAAAAGCGTATTTATCTATCTTGGCATACCGTTTATCGCCGGCATAATTACGCGGTTTAGTTTCATCAGTCTTAAAGGTAGGGACTGGTATCAAAACAAATTCATTCCGGCAATCAGCCCAATTACGCTGATTGCTCTTCTTTTTACAATCATCGTAATGTTCAGCCTCAAGGGAGAATTTATAGTCTCTCTGCCGCTTGATGTGCTTCGTATCGCTGTGCCGCTGCTGGTTTATTTTGTAGTGATGTTTTTCATTACCTTTTTTATCAGCGCCAAAGCAGGCGCCAATTATGCCCAATCAGCTACATTGTCCTTTACGGCGGCCAGCAATAATTTTGAACTGGCTATCGCCGTGGCAGTAGCGGTCTTCGGCATTAACTCAGGTCAGGCGTTTGCCGCCGTTATCGGGCCGTTAGTAGAGGTACCGGTTTTAATCAGTCTGGTGAACGTAAGCCTTTGGCTGAAGAAAAAATATTTTGTAACATGCAAAGAGTAATTCAAGAAAGGCAGGCACAAAAAATGAATAAAAAAACCAAAAACTGGGTCAAAAGTCTTGTGGCAACGAGCAGTATCGTTTTCTTTTTTATAATGGCATTCGAGGTGTTGATTATGATAAGCCCGTTTGCTTTCTTTTTTTATTCTGTGTTTAATCCTGTTTTTGCATGGCTCGACAAATATGTGGCCACGAGCTGGTTAACCGGTTTTTTCCTGCCGCATATGATATTGCCTCCGACATTGCTGCTCAAAGTCATTCGCGTGCTCGGGTCGGCCCTTTTCATCGCAGGTGCGGTATCATTCATTATTTGTGCCGTGCAGGTTTATGGCGGCAAAATATTCAAATGGGGCGTAGCCAGCAAAGGCTTATACAAATATATTCGCCATCCGCAGTATTTTTCACTGGGCTTGTGGGGTATCGGTATGTGTATTCTATGGCCCAGATTTATAGTATTGGCAAGCTTGTCGATAATGTTTATTTTATATTATTTCCTTGCAAGAGATGAGCAGCAGCGAATGCTGGCACAATACGGCGAAAGCTACGGCAATTATTTACAGAATACAGGGATGTTCGTACCCAGATTTATCGAAAAACGATTCGCATTCATCCGAGACGTTATTCCAAACACATCGGGCAGATATGTCATAATCCCGGCACTTATCATAATTATTGTTATGGGCAGCGGTTTTATTCTACGCGCGATTACACTACAATCACTTGCGTTCGAATCGAAGGGTAATCTCACACTGGTATCCATTCTACCGGAAGACAATTATTTGAATGCGAATGTGCTGAACGGAATTCTCGGGAGCGATACCAGCCTGCAGAGCGAAAAAGATTATCTGGGATATGTTATGCCGGGCGACTACATTATGCAGGGAATGATTGCAGATACCAATGAAAGCTTTCATCTGTACAAAAAACATCACAGTATCGCGATGATTACCGAATGGGTGCTGCATCCATTCAGTCATTTGAGGGCTTCGCCGGCGCTGCATATGGCGAAAATGCACAATGTTGACCCTGCGTTTGCCAGACGCCATCACTGTCCGATGGGAATTGACGACCCCAACCTGGACTGTAAAACCTGCCCGTACAGGCGTGTAATCATCGTCGAGGTGAGTCATAAAACCAGAAATCACATAAGTGGAAAACAATTACTTGCGTTCGATACCGTACGCGTGCCGATAGAAGCTATAGACCTGGATACGAAAACAGGACGGATCGTCAACGTAATAAAAGTTAAAAAATCAACAGCGTGGGAAAATGTCCCTACGCCCGCAATATAAAGGTGGAAAATGAAAAAGATTCAGATACTCGGAACGGGCTGTCCGAAGTGCAAAAAACTTGCAGAAAATGCTGAAGCTGCCGCAAAAGAGCTTGGCATAGAATACGAACTTGAAAAAGTTACGAAAATAAACGACATTATGAAATTTGGCGTAATGATTACGCCGGCTCTTGTCGTTGACGGTCAGGTAAAAGTTGCCGGCAAAGTGCCGACAATTGAACAATTAAAGGAAATGCTCAAATGAATCCCGCATCTTCTAAATATTCATTATGAACACTATGAGGGTTCGGGTTTTATTATGTATATCTTTTAAAGAAATTAAAGAATCAGTTTAAACAGAATGAAAGAAGGTGCGGGATGAAGATTCTGTGGAAAATAATTATTGTTTTGCTTCTTGTTGCATCGGTCGTGGCTGTTGTTGTGCTGAAAAGAGCGGAAAACCAGTCTACGCAGTTGCAGACCATCGTAAATAATCCTCAAACAACCGTTGTTCAAGCCCCTGAAACAAATCAATCGCAAATGACTGCAAATGATTCCAACAATGGTCCGCTCGTTATGACCACTGAAGTGGTTGAGCCGACTTCGGCGAGCCCAGCCGAGCCGAAAAAACTGCCTCGGCTGGTTGACCTCGGCGCTGATAAATGTATCCCCTGCAAAATGATGGCTCCTGTTCTTGAGGAACTTAAGACCGAATATAACGGAAAATTGCTTGTCGAGTTTATCGATGTCTGGAAAAATCCTCAGGAAGGCCCCAAGTACAAAATAAGGGTAATTCCTACTCAGATTTTCTTTGATGCTGACGGGAAAGAACTGTTTCGCCACGAGGGCTTTTTCTCAAAAGAAAACATTCTGGCGAAATGGAAAAAATTCGGTTTTGATTTTGGTAAATAAATAAGGTTAGCCCCCACCCCTGTGGTGGGGGGTATTTAGCCCCCGCCGCTTGAGGCGGGGTGATATTAATTATGAATCAATTATTTGAAAAACTGATGCACGCCGTTGAAGGCACGGCTTTTATTGCTTTGGCAGCGTCTTTTATCTGGGGCGTTTTGAGTATCCTGCTCAGTCCCTGTCATCTGGCGAGCATTCCGTTGATTGTCGGTTTTATTGACAAACAAGGAAAAATCTCAACAAAAAGAGCCTTCTGGATTTCATTTCTTTTTGCAGCAGGAATACTCATAACTATCGGCCTTGTCGGTGCGATTACCGCCGCTGCCGGCAGAATGATGGGGGACGTCGGCAGATACGGCAATTATATTGTTGCTGCAATCTTCTTTCTTGTCGGCCTGCATCTCCTCGATGTAATACCAATGCCGTTTTCAGGGCCGGCACAGGTCGGTATGAAACAAAAAGGTTTGTTTGCCGCATTTATCTTAGGTCTCATCTTCGGCATCGCGCTCGGCCCTTGCACGTTTGCTTATATGGCCCCGATGCTGGCCGTTACTTTCAGAGTCGCTTCAAGCAATATCACTTATGGCATTTCGCTTTTAGTCGCTTATGGTATCGGCCATTGTTCGGTAATCGTTTTTGCAGGCACTTTTACAGAACTGGTTCAGCATTATCTGAACTGGAATGAGAAATCCAAGGGAGCTGTAATACTCAAGAAAATCTGCGGCGTACTGGTTCTTGCCGCCGGATTGTATTTGATTTATACTGCTCCTTATGGAAAATAATCGCCCATCAGCCGTAAGATTTATTGTACTTTTGGGGTTTGTCAGTCTCTTTGCTGATGTAACTTATGAAGCGGCTCGGAGTCTGACCGGCCCATTTCTTGCCGTTCTCGGTGCAAGCGGTGCCGTCGTCGGCATAACGGCAGGATTCGGCGAACTGCTCGGCTACAGCCTGAGATTTTTCTCAGGCCTGCTCAGCGACAAAACCAGACGATATTGGACTTTTACCATTCTTGGTTATGTCGTTAATCTTTTAGCCGTTCCTCTGCTTGCTCTGGCCAATCACTGGCCGCTGGCCGTTGCCCTGATTATAACTGAGCGAATCGGCAAGTCGATTCGCACGCCAGCCCGAGATGTGATGCTCTCTCACGCGACTGCGACCGTCGGCAGAGGTTGGGGCTTTGCGATTCACGAGGCGATGGACCAGATTGGCGCAATGCTCGGCCCCGTTATTGTTATGATTGTCCTTGCCATCAACGGCTCATACCGTTATGCCTTTGCCGTTCTGGCAATCCCGGCAATTCTGGCGATTATCGTTCTTTTAATAGCCCGAATTAATTATCCTCATCCGCAAAAACTTGAAACAGATACTCAAACCGGCGGCGACGGCAAACTCCCCGCGGCTTTCTGGTTTTATCTTATAGCCATCGGTTTTGTAGCGGCTGGTTTCGCCGATTATCCGTTGATTGCGTTTCATATAAAACAAAACAACATTTTCGCGGACAAGTGGATTCCTCTGCTTTATGCCTGTGCTATGGGCATTGACGGCCTTGCAGCACTTTTGTTTGGCAAATGGTATGACAAAAAAAAGCTGCTTGCCCTGATGGCAGCGATTGCTGTTTCCTCAATTTTTGCGATTTTTGCATTTTCCCTTTCGCCGCTGGCTATTATCGCTGGCGTTGTTTTATGGTCTGTTGGTATGGGTGCGCAGGAATCGATTATAAGAGCGGCCGTTGCTGATATTGTCCCGATAGAAATACGCGGCACAGGTTACGGCATCTTTAACGCCGGCTACGGTATTTGCTGGTTTCTCGGCAGTGGTCTTATGGGAATTCTCTATGATTATTCCCTTGCTGCGATAATTACTTTTTCCGTTATCAGCCAGATTATCTCTCTGCCATTACTCGTTTACGCCCAAAAACGCCTTGCCGGAAAACAGACTGGTTAACAATGCTTTTTTCTGCTAAAATACTCTTGCATTGACAATTTTATTTGAGGCTAAACAATGAAACTTACTTTTCACGGGGCTGCCGGTGAAGTTACCGGCTCGGCTCACATAGTTACAATCAACGGCAAAAATATCCTGCTCGACTGCGGTTTGTTTCAGGGCAAACGAAAAGAGGCGTTCGAGAAAAACCGCAATTTTCTCGTTGACCCTGCCAAAATTGACGTAATGCTCCTGTCGCACGCCCATATGGACCACAGCGGCAACATCCCGACGCTGGTGAAAAAGGGCTACAAGGGCAAAATTTACTGCACCGAAGCTACCGCAGATTTGTGCAAAATAATGTTCAGAGATTGTGCCCGCATCCAGATTTTCGACGTTGCGTACGTCAATAAAAAACGCATCAGGCAGGGCAAACATCCGTTTGAGCCGTTATATACGAATGAAGATGCCGATATTGCATCACAGCATCTTGAGCCGGTCCCGTATTCAAAACCTTTTACGCTTTTTGATAACGTCGAAGTCTGTTTTCACGACGCCGGCCATATTTTGGGTTCTGCCTTTACGGAAATAAATTTCAAAGAAAACGGCAGCACAAAAAAGCTGATGTTCACTGGCGATATAGGCAGGCGCGATATTCCGATTCTCCTGGACCCTGTCGTTATAAAAGACATTGATTATCTTATCACCGAGAGTACTTATGGCGACCGCAAACATCCACCTGCCGAGGATGTAAAGGCAACGCTCAAAGGTGTCATTGATAAAATCTGTTCGACCAAAGGCAAGCTCATTATTCCTGCATTCAGTATCGGCCGTACACAGTATCTCATTTATCTGCTGAACAAATTATACAGTGAAGGCCAAATCTGTTCGCTGCCGATTTTCGTTGATTCGCCTCTGTCCAGCGCGGCCACGGAAGTTTATGCAAAGCACAGGGAATGCTGGGACTCGGCAGCGGTGGAGTTTCTGATTAACGGCCAAAAGCCTTTCGATTTTGAACTGTTGCGATATACCGAAAGCGTCGAAGAGTCCAAGGCTCTTAATGATATAACGGGTCCGATGATTATTATTTCTGCCTCGGGTATGTGTGAAGCAGGCAGAATTCTCCATCATTTAAAAAACAATATAGGTAACCCAAAAAACATCGTGCTGATTGTCGGCTATCAGGCCGAAAACACGCTCGGTCGTCGGATTGCTGAGCACCGCAAGGAAGTGAAAATTTTCGGCACGCCCCTGCCGCTCAAGGCAAAGGTTGAGGAAATCGCTGCTTTGAGCGCTCACGCCGACGAATTTGAAATGCTCGATTATTTCAGCAGATGCGGCGCCGAGCACATCGAACATGTTTTTTGTGTTCACGGCGAGCAGAATGCCCTTGAGTTTTTCTCCGAAAGACTTCGCCAGGCAGGAATGAAAAATGCTCATATTCCCGCTCCGGGCGACGTCTTTGAACTATAGGTTCGCAAGTCGTTTCCATTGCTTCCTTGTTTCCTTACTTCTTTGCCTCCTTACTTCCAGCTTTTCGCTTGAAAAGACACTCTTTTCTCTGTAAACTTACCTTCTATATGCCAATGTAGCTCAACGGTAGAGCACCGGTTTTGTAAACCGGTGGTTGTGGGTTCGATTCCCACCGTTGGCCTTCAGGTAGAGCGGCATTCTGCCAAAAAGACTGATAAAAAGGCAAATCTTTCTTGACCCCCTCAGATACCAATATATATAATCGCCTTTTTCCAGTTCAGAGCATTTTACGGAGTTCAAAGGTGAAAAAAGCGATTGAAAAGGCAAAAGCGCTTGTCGATGCGATGGAGTATATCCGCCTGTTTCGCGGCAAAATTGTCGTTGTTAAGCTCGGCGGCAGTGTCCTTGACGAGCCGCAGCTCCAGAAGAAACTGCTGACCGATGTTGTTTTTATGGCCACTGTCGGCATCAGGCCTATTCTGGTTCACGGCGGAGGCAAAGCCATCACAAAGGCGATGAACGAATCGGGTCTCGAGCCGCAGTGGGTTAATGGCAGAAGATATACGGACGAGAGAACAATGGCTATCGTTGAGCACGTGCTTGTTCACGACATAAATACCTCCATCTGCGAAACGATAAAGCAGCTTGGCTGCGATGCGATGGGTCTGCACTCGCTCAGCAGTTGCGTCCTTTTTGCCGAGCCGCTGCGCCTTACTGATTCGCAGGGCAGAAAAATAGACCTCGGCCTTGTCGGCCAAGTCCAAACCGTCAACAGCCAATTGCTGAAAACCCTTTGTGCCAGTGAAACGATTCCGGTAATAGCGCCTATTGCAATCGACCGAAACGGCGGAAAGCTTAACGTCAATGCCGACAGCGCCGCAGGAAAAGTCGCTGCCGCTGTCGAGGCCGAAAAATTTGTCTCGGTAAGCGATACCAATGGCATACTTAAGGATGTAAACGACCCTGAAAGCAACATCTCAAGCGCAACCGAAGCAGAGATAAAGCAGATGATTCAGTCGGGCATAATAACAGAGGGTATGCTGCCAAAAGTCGAGGCGTCTCTGACCGCACTTGATGGAGGTGTAAAAAAAGCGCACATAATCGACGGCAGAATCCGTCATTCGCTGCTCCTGGAAATCTATACCGAAGAAGGCATCGGCACACAGATAGTAAAATAAAATATTTAGCCCCCGGTTTTACCGGGGGTTATCAAAAATAATTGTTAAAGGAAAAGAATTTAAATGACCACACAGGAAGTAATTAAATTGTTCGATAAGTTCGTAATCGCCAATTACAGCCGGCTGCCGAAGGTCATTGACCGCGGCCAGGGCTGCTATATCTACGATACGGACGGCAATAAAATCCTCGATATGTTTCCCGGCTGGGCGGTAAGCGGAATAGGACATTGTCATCCAAAGGTTGTAAAAGCCATACAGAAGCAGGCCAAAATTCTCCTGCATATGGACAACACTTTTTACACCGAGCCGCAGGGCCGCCTTGCACAAATGCTGGGCGAAATAGCGTTCGGAGGCAAAAGCTTTTTCTGTAACAGCGGCGCCGAGGCAAACGAAGCAGCAATGAAGCTTGCCAGAATCCATACCGCAAAAGGTAAATATAAATTTATTACGGCCTTCGGCAGCTTCCACGGCAGAACATTTGCAGCAATGACGGCAACAGCTCAGCCGAAAAAACACGCGGGCTTTGAGCCTATGCTGCCGGGTTTTGTTTATGTGCCGTTTAATGATGTTGATGCGCTGCAGAAGGTTTTTACCGATGATGTTGCCGCTGTGATGATTGAGCCGATACAGGGCGAAGGCGGTATCAATGTTGCAGCAGAAGAATATATGCAGGCCATAAGAGAGCTCTGCGATAAAAACCAGGCTGTGATGATTCTTGATGAGGTTCAGACCGGCATTGGCCGAACGGGCAAATGGTTCGGTTATCAGCATTATGATGTAGAGCCGGACATAATCACGCTGGCAAAAGCCCTTGGCGGCGGCGTTGCAATCGGCGCAATAATGGCAAAGCCCCAGGTTGCCGATTCGTTTGTGCAGGGAACGCACGCCTCGACTTTCGGCGGAAATTGTCTTGCCTGTGCCGCTGCGATTGCGGTAATCGAGGCAATAGAAGAAGAAAACCTCCTCGAAAATGCTCAAAAGATGGGCCAATATGCGATGGACAAACTCAATCAGTTAAAAAACAAGCATACTGTTATCGACCATATTCGCGGCAAAGGGCTTATGCTCGGTGTCCAGCTTAAAGGGCCCGGAGCAGAAATAGTAAATAATTGCCTCAATGCCGGGCTAAGGATAAATTGTACTCAGGATACGGTTCTGCGTTTTATGCCCCCGATGAATGTTACCGCCGACCAGATAGACGAGGCGGTTAAAATTTTAGATAACGTTCTTGACCGAATGAATTTGTAATGAAAGATTTTCTTTCCATAAGTAGTTGCTCGACAGAAGAGTTGCTGGAATTGCTCGATTTGAGTGACAAGCTCAAAAAATTCTACAAAAAGGGCAAGACAGATAATTGCCTGTCCGGCAAAAGTCTGGTTATGCTCTTTGAAAAGCCGAGTCTGCGGACTCGTATGAGTTTCGAAATCGCTATGACGCAGCTCGGCGGCAATGCAATCTATGTAAAGCCTGAAGACATTGGCGGCATCGGAAAACGCGAGCTGATAAAGGATATGGCTCGCGTCCTTGAACGCTATGCCGACGGCATTATGGCAAGAACCTTCGCTCATGAAACTGTTCTTGAGCTTGCAAAATATGCCGAGATTCCTGTGATAAACGCCCTCACCGACTGGTCTCATCCCTGCCAGGCTATGGCCGACATTATGACTATCCGAGAACATCTTGGAAAACTGGAAGGTGTTAAAATTGCTTTCATCGGCGACGGCAACAATGTCGCTCGCTCGCTTGCCTTCGGCTGCGCAAAACTCGGTATGAAAATCGTTATAGCCTCGCCGAAAGGTTATGAATTGGATGTAAAATCGATCGCTCGCACAAACGAAATTGCCCCCGCCACAACAGTCCAGACAAATAATCCTCACGATGCTGTAAAAGATGCGGATATAATTTATACCGATACCTGGGTAAGTATGGGTCAGGAGGAAGAGAAGCAGAAAAGAATTAATGACTTTAAAGGCTTTGCTGTGAATAGTGTGCTTGTTTCAGCGGCGCCAAAGGCAAAGATTATGCACTGTTTGCCTGCTTATCGCGGCTATGAAATTACCGATGAGGTTATGGAATCCGCAAATTCGATTATTTTTGACGAGGCCGAAAACCGCCTCCACTTCCAGCGAGCCCTTTTGAAAAAACTTTTGAGCTGATTGTGCGGCAAAGTATAAAATATAATGTTGAAGGGTGGAACAAGAATGCCGACGAAGATTTTGGATCCTAATAATCTTGGAATGGACGAGGACTGGGAGGGAAACAACGCTGCCTTTCGCTGTCCCCATTGTGGCAAGGTGTTCATTGTTAGTGGCACCCGCGTTCACGGCGGCAAGAGAAAGTGCCCGAACTGTGGAAAGTCAACCGGCCGTTGCGACATCAAAGGACGTAAGTCTGGTGGCACTGCAAGTTTGGAGTGGTGAACACGTACTTGCTGCCGGATACACTCTGCACAATACAACGTTAGGTGTAATTATGAAGGAATTCAATGAAATTCATAACGCTTGTTATTGAAGCTACCTCGGAAACCCGGGGTTAGGAGAAGGCAAAAAAGCGAAGTCAGTATGGACTACGAAACAGAAGATGAATTGTTAGATTATGTCAAAGAAAACTATGAAGTGTTCGACAGATTTACGTTTGATTATCTGTTTAAAAGACTCTTGGCAGATGGTTATGACAATGAACAAGCCAAAGATGTAATTTTGTTCAATTGTGCATTAAGTGCGTTAGTGATGCAGGAAAGATTGTATAACGGCTATTACCTGAAAATGAAGGCTGACGATATAATAGCTCCTGACCTTCTGGACTTATACTGCGACGCATTCATTAAGATACTGGCTGATAGGAATTGAATAATTTATTTTCTTATACAGTGTAAATCTGTGTTAATCCGTGTCTAAAAAAAACAGTGTAAATCCGTGTCAGATTCTTGTCGCCACTACCAATGTTGGTAAATTGTCTGAAATCTCAGCAATGCTGGCTCTGGATATCAATTGGTTATCTCTTTCCGATTTTCCCGGTTTAAAAGAAATAAAAGAAGACGCCAAAACCTTTACCGAAAACGCCCGCAAAAAAGCCCTCGGCTACGCTAAACAAACAGGCCTCCTGACCCTGGCCGACGATTCAGGTTTGGTCATTGATGTCCTCGGTGGTCTGCCGGGCATAACAAGCGCCCGCTTCAGTGGCGAAGAAGAAAAAAATCGCCAACTTTATCCGCCGAAGCCTTGGCGAAGGCGGATTCTCGACCATAAGAATATGCAGAAGGTTTTAAAACTGCTCAAAAATGTTCCTGAGGAAAAAAGAACTGCAAAATTTGTCTGCTGTTTATGCCTTGCAAATTCTGAAAAAGTCTTGATTGAAACAGAAGGGAAACTCGAAGGTATTATCGCTGAAAAAGAAGCCGGAACCAACGGTTTTGGCTATGACCCGATTTTCTTTGTGCCGAAATTGAATAAAACCGTTGCGCAGCTCGTATCTTCCGAAAAAAACGCCATTTCCCATCGCGGAAACGCCATCAGAAAACTCAAACCTCTGCTCGAAAAACTATTAAAGACCTCCTGATGTTACTTTTTTGTCCTTGACATCCGATTATTTAATCTGTATTTCTCCTTGTCTATTATGGCAAAAACAATTCGTTCAAAAAGTTCGACCGCTAAAAACCTTGTTATCGTTGAATCTCCCGCCAAGGCAAAGACCATAAACAAGTATCTTGGTCCTGACTTCAAGGTCCAGGCGTCGATGGGACATATCAGAGACCTTCCCTCCAAAGGATTAAGTGTTGATATTGAAAATAACTTTGAGCCGACTTACGAGATTACGCCAGGCAGGAAAAAAATTGTTAGTTCCTTAAAGGCATCAGCGAAAGACTGCAACAAATTGTATCTTGCCACCGACCTTGACAGAGAAGGCGAAGCCATTGCCTGGCATCTTGCGCAGGTGCTTGGCGTTCCGGACGAAAGAACAAATCGCGTCATTTTCAATGAAATAACAAAAAGAGCTATCGAGCAGGCCTTTGCGCATCCCGGCAAAATAGATATGGACAAGGTAATGGCCCAGCAGGCAAGAAGAATCCTCGATAGAATTGTGGGCTATCAGATTAGTCCTCTATTGTGGCAGAAAATCGCACGAGGTTTGTCCGCCGGCAGAGTTCAGTCGGTCGCCGTCAAAATGATTGTCGGGCGCGAAAAAGAAATACGCGCGTTTAAACCGGTCGAATACTGGTTCATACCTGCCGTTTTTACTACCGATTTACAAAGGGACTATCATCAAGAATGGCTAGATTTTGTAACGGCAAAAACCGAAAGCGATAAGCCCCCTACTCTTGCAGAACAAAACAGTTGGCTTGTAGGGCATAATGCCTTTAAGTCGCAACTTGCCAAGGTTGGGGACAAGAAGTTTGAAGCATCAAACAAAGAGCAGACCGATAGAGTGTTCCAGGCATTACAAGGTGCTGAGTTTACTATCGCTGATATACAAACCAAAGAGTCAGTATTATTACAACCTTCACCTCCATTTATAACCTCGACGCTGCAGCAGTTAGCGGCCAATCGGCTCGGCTTTGCGACAAAGCGGACAATGCGGATTGCCCAGCAATTGTATGAAGGCATTGACCTCGGCTCTATGGGTGCACTTGGTCTGATTACATATATGCGAACTGACAGCACACATCTGTCGCCTGAAGCAATTGGCGAAGCAAGAAAACATATCAGTAATAATATTGGTAGTCAGTATGTTCCCGAAAGACCGAATGTCTACGCTTCCGGCAAAAACGCACAGCAGGCACACGAGGCTGTCAGGCCGACAGATGTTGACCTTACACCTTCGGGCATAAGGGCCTTTCTTACCGATGAACAGTTCAAACTTTATGATTTGATTTGGCGGCGATTTGTCGCCAGTCAGATGACACCAGCCAGATGGGATGTAACAAACCTAAATATTGAAGCTGGGACATCGCTGGGTCAATGTTCGTATAAAGCCACGGAAAGGGTTCTGGTGTTTGACGGCTTTACGAGAATCTGGCCAATTGCCTCAAACGAACAGCAGTTGCCTGCAATGAAGGTAGGGCAAAAATTAGCGGTGGTTGACATAAAGGCCGAGCAGCATTTTACAAAGCCGCCGCCCCGTTTCAACGAGGCTTCGCTTGTAAAAGCTCTGGAGAAGGAAGGTATCGGCAGACCGAGCACTTATGCAGCGATTATCAGCACCATTCAGGAAAGGCGTTATGTCGAGCAGATTGACAAGCAGTTCCATTCCACTGACATAGGTGAGCTTGTAACTGAAAAGTTGGACGAGTTTTTTCCGAAAATAATGGATATGGCCTTTACAAGGCATATGGAAGAGCAGCTCGACAAGATAGAGGAGCAGCATCTCGATTGGCTCGCTGTCTTAAATGAGTTTTACGGCCCTTTCAGCAAAGACCTCGAAACGGCTGCTGAGCAAATGAAGCACGCAAAGACTGAACCCCGCCCAAGCGAATATACCTGTCCTGATTGTGGTAAGAAACTCGTTTATCGTTTCGGAAAAAACGGCAGATTTTTGAGCTGTTCGGGTTATCCTGATTGCAAATTTACCAGTCCCTGCGACAGAAACGGAAAAATGCTCGTCGATGAAGTTACCGAACATAAATGCCCAAATTGCGGCAAGCCTATGGTAAAGAAGCAGGGTCGGTTTGGAGTGTTTTTAGGTTGTTCTGATTATCCTAATTGTAAGACAATTTTGAGAATTGACAAATCCGGCAACATAATTCCGCCCAAAGCCACGCCGAAGCCGACAGGCATAAAATGTTACAAGTGTTCTGACGGCCAGCTTGTAATAAGGCAGAGCAGAAAAGGCCCGTTTTTGGGCTGCAACAAGTTTCCAAGATGTAGAACAATCGTAAGCTTCAAAAAACTGGATGAGTTAAAGGAGCTTCAGGCCAAAGGCCTCTGGCCGCCTGACAGCGATGAAAGGGCCGATGAACTGCTCGGCAGGAAATCCATATCGAGAGCCAAAGCGAAAAAAACCTGAAACGGGCAGAAAAAGTCCTCAGCCAAGACAACTCCTCAGTCAAAGCCAAGAAAAAGGTATCGCAATCCCCCACAGGCGGATAAAACAAAAAACAAAAATATAAATAAAAAACGAGCAGTTGCGCCCGGTGAAGAAACGCACACTGCTCGCAGGAGGAGGAAGAAGAAGATTTCAGTTTTATATATTATCTACTATCTTATCGGCTATATGTTCAAAATTTCCTTAAATTTTATTGGCAAATTATCAGCAAAATCAAGGCAAAGAATCTTTTTTAGAAAAATAACTGTTAAAAGAGGAAATTTGGGACTCGACAAACTTTTTGAAAAACTGTATATTGCCATATCAAAAGAAGTTATGACAATGATAAGATACAGAGATTTGGGCAGAACTCCTCCGAAATAACAGCTAAAAAAGATTGATATATCACAAAAAACCTGTTAAAAAGGGAATTGCAGATAGAAGATGTCCAGCGGTGGTGGATAAATTTGACTTTCTAAGCTTTTATGAGCCCAGATAAAGAAACAAAGAAAATTGAATCAAGGCCGATAGAGACAGTCGAACCTGTCGGCAAAAGAGTCCTCATCCGTAAAGATGAAGATAAAAAAGAAACCAAAGGCGGTATCAAACTGCCAGATAACATAGAAATCCCCACAATCACCGGCAGAATAGTCGCGGTCTCAGCAGAAGTGGAAAATATGCCGGAGATACCACTGAAAAAATACGACAAAGTTCTGTTCAACCCCAAAGGAGCAATCCCAGTAGACTTCGAAGGCGATAACCGCCTGTTCGTTGTCGAAGTAGAAAATATCGTAGCGGTCTTCCGCAAAGCGTGAAAATATTTAGCCATGAAGACCCAAAGGCACGAAATTTTTTAAACACTAATTATGCTGATTAAACTGATTTTTAATTAACCACGGATTGCGCGGATTTCGCAGATAGTTCAAACGGGAAATTTTGTCGTTGAGTTTGAAAAGAAAAAAGATAGAATTTTTGAGGAACATTAAGGAGGCAACGGGAACTTGTTATACTGAAGAAAGAAGTCTGTGTTTGGCGTTTTATACAGACTGTATAATTATTGTTGTGAGGCATCTTTAGGATACCGCAGTGAATTGTGAGCATAGTGAAGTTCGATGCTTGAATCATTATGACACCTTCCGCAAATACCTATGTGATGATTGTGGTGGGGTTTTCATTTGTGAGTGTGAACGTCAATTGGCTCTTGCCTTTTTGCCACATCAGGTACGATTTGCCACTGGGTACGGAACCCACAAAAAATATCCGGTAAAAGGATTTGCACGAAGCATTTGTGCAGAGTGCCGGGGTGAAAAAGAAGAGGCGCATCCCCGTGCTGCCATTTATGGTCAGAAAGGTAAGATTGAAAGATATTATTGGCGGGAGATTTTTAAAACATACTGCGGATACGTTCTTGACTGGTTACAGCAAAACTCTGAACAGGTAAAGGATATTCTCGAGTTTCAGGCTAAATTTCCAAAAGAAGCAAAAGAATTGGAGAAAAAGGCCAAGAAGCATTGGCAAAGTATTAATAAGCAAAGCCCCAAATACAACCTTAAGGAAAGGACCAAGGCTGAATTTCTTTCGCGAGTTCGGGTTCCGCTCACCAAGATAGAGGCCAAATATCGACAAATTGAAAAAAAAGGGCAAAAAATTGGCAAATGGTTAAATCAATCTGGTGAGTTAGTTTCTGTTGAGGAGATTGCTACTGAATGGTATCGCTCAAGAGATTATACAGTCCTAGTTTGTGAGCGAAAGCTTATATCGGTTTTGGTGGCAACCTTTTTAGCACATCCGATACAGGACTCCGGCGATCCTCGGGTAAGACCAACTTTCCGTAGCTCGACGAAAGGTTGGACATCACAAAATCGAAATACTCCTCTTATCTCAATTCTGTTACCTGAAGATTTCGGCTCTGCTGAACATTACAAACGGCGCGAAGTGGCTATACAAGCTCGTATCGAGCAGATGAAAGCTATTAATAACTTACATGCTTTGTTCGATGAACTATTAGATGATAGTGAATCACTCAGGGATTATCTTTGGGTCAACGATGAAAAAGCTGTTGAGCTAGCCCAAATAGCTCTAGATGTAATCCCAAAAGAAATGATTATTGCCGGAATTGCGTGGGCAATACAGGATTTTTGGCATAGACAACCTGGTTGGCCAGACCTGTTTGCGTATAAAAAAGATAATGTGTTCATTTTTATTGAAGTTAAATCGCCTCATGACGAATTATCACAAGAACAAATGAATTGGTTTCAATGGGCGGTGGAAGAAGCTCGTATTCCATGCGAGATATGCCGCATTGAAGGGTTAAGGTGTGAAAATATAAAGTAAATATAGTATTGTATGAGAAATCCCAAATAGAATAGCTGAATAACTCGAATGGAAAAATGTATATACTGTGGTATCTCGTTTGACCCAACAAAAGGAGAGGGAGACCATATTCTTCCGGTACAATTAGGGGAGTTCAAAAACGATATCCGATTTCGTAGAATCTGTACTTTGTGCAACAATAAGATTGGTAGATCTGAACAACAATTTCTATTGTGTGGGCCAGAAAGCTTTTTCAGGGAAGTGGTTAAGCCGAAGATCCCCCAAAAACGACAAAGAGGTCGCTCTCAAGTCAAGGCGGCTATGGGAGTTCCAAGTCCCCAGTCTACGATTGATCATGGTGATCACAGGGAATTGGTCAAGCGATTAAAAGATAACCCAACAAACGTCTTTCCGGTAGATCAAATTGTAATACATGACGACCAAGGCAGCGAGTACTTTATAGAGCTGTTTTGCGGAATGTGTCCAGAACACTTACAGGCTCGAATAGAGAAATATGGTATTAGTAAGATTGACAAGATATGGTTCCATTTTGATGCTGAACACGCACCTGAGTTTCAGCAGCTTGTAGAAAAAATGTGGCCAAAGTTTAAGAAACAAAGGTTGCCTGATATAGAAGCAGGGATCAAACAGGTCAAGGGACGTATAACATTTAAGGTGACTGATCACTACTTCCGGGCACTTGCGAAGATAGCATTCCATCACTATTTGACCTATTCCCGTCGTGGTTTTCGAGGTGATGAACAATGTTTCGACCCAATTCGTAATTTCATCATGAATGGCGGTAATAACGAAGTTTTTTTTAAGCAATCTGGCCCGAAATTCGCTATTCCTTTTGGTGAAATTCCTTCTGGTGGTGTAATAACTCCCAAGCAATGGTGTCATATAATAGCTGTTGATGAGACCAACAAAATAGCAGTTGTGTATCTTCGGTTGTTTGTTGGACGTGGCTGTGTTCCCCGGCCTCATTACGTTAAATTGGCGGACATAAATAGCAAAATCTTTGTGCCAGACTCAACGTGGGGGCATGTTTATTTGTATGACGAATCACCAAGATCAGGTCGCTATGCAGGACGAGTTGAAGAGGCTCAAATAAAAAGAATACGATGACGAAATTTTCTGACAAGTTAAGGGAACAAACATTTTGAACGCCCCCCGTCTTCACAAGGAAGCATTCACAAGTAAGAGCAACACCCCCCGAGCACAGGGGGAGAGAATAGATACCGACACTGTTAGAGAAGAAATACCTTAAGACGATATTTAACTGCCACCAGTGCGCTGAAACACTTGATAAAAGCGATTTGAATCCGCCTTCGCCAAGGCTTCGTCGGACAGGTAATGACGGGGAAATTAACGTACTTGATATTGATTTTATTCTTCATGTTTAAAACCCCCAGTGGAACTGGGGGCTAAATATATAACGAACCCGCTCGGCATCCGCCGAAGGCGGATAAATGCCGAGGGGAAAAATAACGGACAAAAACCCCCACTGGAAGTGGGGGCTAAACAATTTTTGCGGTTTGCGGGTCGTTGGGGAAATTAAGCGCGGCCCCGATGAGATAGCCGAAACGGCATCTCACGGGGTAAACTTCGTTTGCGGGTCATCAGGAAAATTGAGTGCGGCAAATTTGCCGCGGAATTTTTTCGCGGCTTCATCATAAGCGCGGGCAGCATCTATCTCATTATCAAAATAGCCGATGTGTTTGCGTTTTCCATCAATGGAAATAACGGCGCGGAATTTACCTCGACGCTTGTCAAAATAAACGCCTTTGTATCTCGAAGTGGCACTGCCAAAACCCCGCCTGCTGTTCCAGTTGTTCTGCGTGCGCGTGGCAGGCCTTAAATTATCTTTTCGATTGTCAAGGCCATCGTGGTTATGATGGTCAATGACTTGGCCCTTTTTAGCATTCATAATGACCCTGTGCATACGGATACGATATAAAACTTCACCTACATACTCAAAACGCTCAGCGTAATGAGTGCGGCCACTTTTGCGGGCATACCATTTATAGCCATTGAGCCTGCAAAAGTCGTCAAAGTCAACAATGGCGTATTTATCCTGCGTGAGTTTGATACGCATAAAGGCAAAGCCAAATTTACGGCGGCGATAAAGCAGCAGCGGAGCAAACAATAAACGCACAACAATATCAGGAACAGGAATGTAAAAGGGAATTTTGGTCACGGAAAGCCACTAAGACACCAAGACACGAAGAAAAGAAACTCAGAATATAGAATACAGGAGACAGAAGACGTATTGAACGTCAAACACCGAACAATTGAACGTCCAACGTTGAATATCAAAAGTCGAAAGTTAGACATAGATTCCGATATTTGGATTCAGAATATCCTTTTTGTTAGACAATCGAATAACAATATGGGTATTTTACCAAATTGACTAACAAAAGTCAAGGGAAAAGTGAGAAAAATAGGGTATAGGGTATAGGGTATAGTAAATAGAATAAAGAATACAGAATACAGTAGTAAGAAGTAAGGATGTAAGGAAGCAAAGAGGTAAGGAAGTAAGGAAACGCTGCCGTCCGCCTTCCATCCTTCGTCCCCTATGCTTTCTTGCGAAAGCAAGAACAGGGGACTACGGAGGACAGGTCGCCAAGGCTTCGGGCGGACAAGCTCCGGCACCAAGACACAAAAACAGATTTCAGATTTTAGAGAAGAAAAGTCTCAAATTTCAAATCCCATATCTCAGAGAAAAATGTTTTACCCCGCATCTCTTTTTGCGGCGAGGATTGAAGCGAAGGAAATTGCGGCTGTTTCAATTCTCAATACCGTATTTGTAAGCCTGACGGGGTTCGCATTTATTTCTTTAAGCAAATCTTCCTCGGCCTGCGTCAATCCTCCTTCCGGGCCGATAAAGGCGAAACAATCATCTGAGCCGAAATCGAAACTTATAATTGATTCAGCGTTTTGAGCCAAAGAACCAAAGATGATTTTTGCTTTCGGATATTCTGCCTGCAAATTTTCGAGAGCTTTTTCAAAACTTGACGGTTTATCTATCGCAGGCAGAAAAATCCTGCCGCACTGTTTTGCCGATTCAACAGCGATTGATTCGAATCTTCGCGTTGCCGCTGCGCTTTCAGCCTGCTTGACAGTTCGCTCGAAAATAACCGGTATGATTCTGTCGATTCCAAGTTCGGTACATTTTGCCACAATCATCTCAAATCTCTGACCTTTGGCCATACTTGAAGCAATGACAATTCTTTGTTTATCCGGGGCATTGAATACTTCCCTGGTCTGCACTTTCAGATGAGCCTGGTTTTTTGTAATCTCTTCTATAATCGCCTGTGCAACTGTTCCTCTGCCGTCGAACAATTCTACGCTATCGCCTATTTTAAGTCTTAGCACTCTGCTAAGGTGTCGAAACTGAATATCGGAAATGACAATAAGGCTATCCTGGTTGATTGTACTGCAGAAAAATCTTGGTGCTCTCACAATAAAATTACCTTGAGTAAATTTTCAGCTAAACAATCCGCCGCGAATCCTTCAACAGGTTCAGGACAGGACGGCGGACTAAACATAACCCCGCCCCAAGCGGCGGGGGCTAAATTGCGTCGCCAGCGGTTTTGCCATTCAAGTGCTGTGCAATCAAGCGATAGTCCTCTGCACCGTGGCAGGTCGGCTCATATTCGAAGATTGTTTTGCCGTAACCCGGAGCTTCCGCAAGCTTGATATTCCTGCGCACAAAAACAGGGATAATCTGTGCTGCTCTCCACGGACAATCAGAATCACGAGCGCCTGCGAGAAACTTGTTGATATCGCTTTTGATTTCTTCCGACAGAGATGTCCTGCTGTCAAACATACACATAAGAATGCCACTTACCCTGAGTGCCGGGTTAATCCTCCTGCCGACAAGCGTAACGGTCTGGAGGAGTTTTCCCAGACCCTGCAGCGCCAGGAAGTGCGGCTGAAGAGGAATAATCACTTCTTCTGTCGCCGCAAGAGCATTGAGCGTCAAAAGTCCCAGCGAAGGAGGGCAGTCTATCAGCAGCCAATCAAAATTTTGTTTTGTTTTCGCTATAGCCTCGCGAAAGATTATTTCTCTGCCGACGACGCCGACCAGCTCGCTTTCAGCACCGACAAGATGAATATTTGCGCCGAGCAGAAACAGATTCGGTCTTGCTTCGATAAGCGCATCGTCGAACTGCGCCGAGCCTGTCAGCACCTTATATGTGCCGGCGTCAACGCTGTCGGGCTCGATTCCCAGATGTATGGTAAGATGAGCCTGCGGGTCGAAGTCGGCAACGACGACTTTTGCGCCATCCAGTGCCAAGGCTGCAGCGATATTGACAACCGAGGTTGTCTTGCCCACGCCCCCTTTCTGGTTGAGCATTGCTATTTTACGCATCCTTGTCTGTTTCCGCCTTCAGTGTTCTGTAGATTGCATCGAGCACGCCGTTGACGAATCTGGGCGATGATTCGCCACTGAACTTTTTAGCCAGTTCGATGGCCTCGTTTATAATCACCTTCGCAGGTATATCGCTGCAGTATTTCAACTGATACGTGCCGAGCCGCAGGATGCTCCTGTCGACCTGGTTTAATCTTGAAAGTTCCCATTTTGCAGCGGCAGCGGAAATCAGAGCGTCGCACTGGGCCATTGTTTCCCACATTCCTTTTGTCCATTTCTCGGCAAGTTTTCGCACCATTTCGTCACCGGCGTTTTCCGCGAAAAATCTGCCGAGCATTTCAAATGCGTCTTCGCCCTGCACGTCAAGCTGACAGGCTGCCTGCACCACAAGTTCTCTTGCCCTGCTTCTTTTATCCATCGGACTAATTTGTAAAAAAGCTATCCGCCTCCGGCGGAATTATATTTGACTCAGCACATCGACCATTTCCATTGCACTGACGGCTGCGGCAGCGCCTGCGTTTCCGGCCTTTGTGCCGGCCCTTTCGATTGCCTGCTCTATTGTCTCGCAGGTCAGAACGCCAAAGATTGTCGGCACGCCGGTATCATAGTTAATCTGGCTTACTCCCCTGCTTACCTGCTGGCAGACGTATTCATAATGGCCTGTCTGACCGCGAATGACAGTGCCGAGGCAGATTACGGCGTCGAATTTTCCGCCGACGGCGAGTTTTTTCGCTGCAGGCACTATCTCAATCGAGCCGGGCACCCATACAACGGTTATCTGCTCATCGGCCGCTCCGTGTCTTTGCAAGGCGTCGATTGCGCCGTCGAGAAGCTTTGAAGTAATAAAGTCGTTGAACCTGCTCACTACTATCGCAAACTTCGCCTTGCCCGCACTTAATTTGCCCTTTATCTGCTTAATCATAATTTTTTACTCCTTATCTCTTGCCGACCCGCTGCGACGCGCATCGCGGCCAGTATCTTGCTCAGCATTATAAGACCAAAAGCGACATTTTTCCAGAAAAACGATTCTCATCCGAATTTTGCCGGACAGCGTCGGAAAGGCACTGTCTTTGTAACTGTCTTTATTTTAAGGGGTTAAAAACGATATTTCCACATAATTTCCGCTTCTTTTTGATTTTTTTGCTTACTCGGTTCTCATACCAAACTGCCTCCTTTTTTATACCGAATTTCAGAATTGGGACGCTGTTTTATTTAACGGAGAAACTATGAATTCTGACAGTGAATTTGAGCCGTTTGAACAGGATGAAGAATTCAATGCGTGGGACAGTGCCGAGCAGAAAGCAGTCAAAGCCTTCGAGCTTTACGAAACCGGCCGGATGAACGAAGCGCTTGTCGCGATGAACGAAGCACTGGATATCAATCCTGCCAACGACAGGTGGCATTTCAACAAGGCCCTTACTCTCGATGCGATGGAGAGATTCGACGAGGCGATTGAAGAATTCAAGCTGGCCATTGACCTGAACCCCAACGACATTGAGATTCTTAACTGTCTGGCAGTCGATTACACACGCACCGGTCATTACGACCTTTCGTTGAGCATATTCGAGCAGATAGAAAAATTAGAACCTGATTTTGAGCCGTGCTACTGTAATCGGATAATTACTTATACCGAGATGGGCGAGCACGAAAAGGCCGAACAGATGTTTTATCTGGCCCAGCAGATAAACGAAGATTGCCCGTTATGTTTTTACAATATCGGCAATTCATTTTTCATCCGCGCTAGTTTCAGAAAAGCGGTCTGGTGCTGGGAGAAGACCGCGCTGCTTGAGCCAAACCATCCTCAGATAAACTATCGCATCGCTCAGGGCTACTGGAATCTGGACAGCAGGCACCTTGCCCGCCGTCATTTCATTGAAGAGCTGAAGAACAATCCCGGTGATAAAGATGTTATTTTTGATTTTGGTCTTTTTCTTCTCCACGACGGCGATACCGCTTCTGCCGCGGAGAAATTCAACCGGATACTCGAAACATCGCCGGATTACGCTGCCGCGGTGTTTTATCTGGGCGAAATAGAATTGAATCGCAACAATGCCGGAATGGCTGAAAAATATTATCGCAGGGCTATACAGTTAGACGCTCGTCTGCCGGGCCCGAGGTTCAGGCTCGGCCAACTGGCTTTACAGCAGGGTCGGAAGGAAGAGACATTCAGCCTGCTTGCCTGTGAGCTTGAACTTGATATTCAGCGAAGCGAAATTTTACTGTCCATCGGCCTAATGATGACCCGGCTCGGCCGGCTTGATTATGCCACACATTGTTTTTTAAAGGTTTCGGAGCTCGAGCCGCCAAACGGCATCAATTATCTGTATCTGGCAAAGGCACTTGCTCTTCGCGGCGAATTCGACGAATCCGAGCAGTTTCTGGATTATGCGATTGAGCTCGAGCCGAAAAATTCTGCACTTGCCGTTGAGGCCGCAAGGACTTATCTCTCGATGAAGAATCTGAGTAAGGCCCTTTTGGTTCTGACAATTGCCCGGCAGGAAAATAAAAACTGCGGGTCCGGCTTGCTCGAATACGCAATCAAGTTTAAGATATTTCTCGCTTGGGCAAAAGAAAGATTGGCACACTTGTTATATTCTGAATTCTTTTAACTGCTGTCTACTGTATCTATTTTTTTGATTTGTATTTTTCATTTTTTATATTTGATATCTTTCTTCCAAAGCACGCAAAAGAAATCGCAACTAATCCTGCCCCTGCTGAAAAAAGCATAATCCGGTTCTTGACAGTGGTGCACCTTCGGAGCCATTTTGGCACTTCGGGATTGTCCGGACTATCCTGCGTCTGCTGCTGTTCGAGTACGGCTTTTGCTCTTGCAAGGGTATCTGCTGTTATTTTGGCGACAGGCTGATTAGGCTCCTGGAGCTGCTGACCCAGCGTAAGCGGAGCGATGCGTTTGAGGATATTTGCATCGTTACTGATTTGAGCCGAAAGTATCTGGTGGTCTTTTATAATCTCTTCAATTTTTCGATTGCTCTGCTCTGTCTGTCTTATCGCATCTTTTAACTGGTAAAGGCTTTTCCATTCAGGACCGAGCACCGCCAGCGCGACGGCACAAATCCCTATCGCGGAAAAAACCAGAAAGAAAAACAGCTTCGAAATATTTTCCAGCTTCTGCATCCGTCGGCTTTATGGAATCACATCCATTTTCTCAATAAGACACCTGATATTTTAAACAGGTTAGCGGGAATAAACCATGATTTTTTTGCAATATCAAGGCATACGAATTCAGATAATAAAAAAGGTTGCCTTGTGGATGAGCAAACGGCTTTGCCGTTAAAGCAACCTTTTAAGTTTATCGTTTATATGATTATCTTAACGCTTCTGGAAAAAACTGTCAACAGTTAATTATCATCCTGTCCGGATTTTTTTCATTTTTTCTGGTCGTCGCCTTTTTTAATCGGTGCAAGGTTCATTTTATACCTCTTCTTTGCATTTTCTTTCAGGCCATTTACGAGGTCATCCACAGTTTTTTTTCCGGCCTGGTTTTCAAGATTTGCTCTTATCATCTGCTTTACTTTTTCAAAATCCTTTATTTTGGCAGCCCTTTTTCCTTCATGCCCTGCAATTTCGTATCTTCCGTCCTTGTTTTTGACCGGCCCTACTATCCGGCCTTCCGTTGCATTAAGCAGAGCATTGAGAAAATCATCTCCGAACCGACTCCTTACCGTATTTTCCTGGAATTTGTGTGCCTTTCCGCCCTTTTGTGCATCTGATGCCGTCGACAGTTCTTTTGCAAGCGCACTAATATCTTCTCCAGCGTTGATTCTTTTAAGCACTGAGTTGACCTCTTCGAGACTATTTAAGGTAATATGGGAAAAGCTCAGATACACAGGCTCTTTCAGGCTCGAATCGGACTCTTTATTTTCTTCATAGTATTTACGAACTTCCTCGTCGGTAACTTTCGCATCATTTCTGACTGCCTCCAGCAGGTTTGAAGCTATGGTTTTTTTGTAACTCATATCGGCCAGAAATTTCGCCTTTTCGTCTTTGTCGATGCCTCTTTTTACCGCCTCTTCATAAAGAAGCTGCGTATCCAGCCAGAAATTGGCTATGTCTTCTACCATCGCATAACTGAGGCCGGGACCGAGAAACTCTATCTGCCCTAAGGTAAGCTCCTTTCCATCAAAAATCATAACGACATAATTGGCATCCTGCGGCAGGTTCGGCTCGTCAGCCTTTATACAATCACAAGCAAATAATACGCTGACGACAACCGGCAAAATCATTTCTGCTTTTCTCATAACTTCTCCTTATTTCCGGCCTGTGTTTTTTAAATCTTAAATTCTTTAATCTGGATTATTTTTTACCGTAAAGGTATATTTAAGCACAAAAAGTCAGGCTGTCAATAATCCGTTAAAACACGAACATTTTAAGGTGAACCGATGAATCCCGCACCTTCTAAATATTCACTCGGCTTTTTTTAAAGGTGCAGGATGAAAAATCGTAAAAATAATAATTAAAACAGATTCAAAAAAATTGAACAGAAAGAAGGTGCGGGATGAACAAGATTCATCCTAACAGATTTTATCTTGAAGATTACAGGAAAAAGTACAAGAGATATTCTCAAGAAGGTTTTGTGGGAAGACTAATGCGTGTTCGCACATGGTCTCCTCTGATACATTTTGTTCTGAAAATAACAGGTCTTGAGCGTCGCGGCCTCGCCAATGCTATAGATATCAAACTCAGTGAAGCAATTCTTGAGCTTGATAATCTGCCCGACGGCTTTGAAAACTGTCGTATCCTTTTTATTTCGGATTTTCATATTGAAGGGCTGGAAAACATCGCCGATAAGATAATCGAGCTGATAAAAAAGCTCGAGTATGATTATTGCTTTCTCGGCGGCGACTACAGTACGTTCGACAAATTCGATATAGACAAAACAAAACGCCAAATGAAGAGGATTATAGAGCACATCAAAACCGGCCGGATTTACGGCGTTCTCGGTAATCACGATTACTATGAGGTCGCTGTTTTTCTGCAGAGCCTCGGCGTTACAATGCTCATAAACGAACATATTATTCTTGAGCGCAACGGCGCAGCGGTTTACCTTGCAGGCGTTGATGACTGCTATATTTTTGACTCAGCCGATATGAGGCAGGCATCAGCCGGCATTCCTGCAGGCTCTTTCAAAATCCTCTTGTCGCACAGCCCCCAGCTCTACAGGCAGGCTCAGAAAGCCGGCTTTAACCTTCTTATGGCCGGTCATATTCACGGCGGCCAGATTTGTCTGCCGGGCGGAATCCCCCTGATTAAATGTGCAAAGGTGCCGCGAAAAATCACAAAAGGCCCCTGGCAATATAAAACTATGACAGGCTATACATCCACCGGTGTCGGCTCCTGTAATGTCCCGGCAAGGTTTTTTTGTCCGCCGGAAATTGCTGTTTTGACCCTGAAAGCAAAAAAATCACCACTGGTATAATTGCCGACAAAAGAAGGTTTTCACAGAGCAGGCTTCCTGTTATAATAGTCGATTGTATTTTTCGAAAGGTAAACAATTGGTAGATATGACTCTTCTCGAAACGCACGGTCTGGTAAAGAAATATTCCGGCAGAACCGTTGTTAATCAGGTCTCAATCACGGTAGAGCAGCGGACTATCGTAGGGCTTCTCGGCAGAAATGGTGCGGGCAAAACCACAACATTCAGAATGGTGATAGGGATGATTAATCCCAACGCCGGCAACGTGGTCTTTGAGGGAATGGACATTACAAATCTGCCGATGTACAGAAGGGCCAGGCTCGGAATGGGTTATCTTTCGCAGGAGCCGAGTGTCTTTCAGCGATTAAGTGTTCGCGATAACCTGCTGGCTATTCTTGAAACAATGTCGATTACGCCGCAGGAGCGGAATAAAAGGGCTGATGAGCTGATACAAAGATTTGCTCTTGACGAAGTAGCCGAAAGTCAGGCCAGATTTCTGTCCGGCGGCGAACGCAGAAAACTTGAAATCGCACGTGCTATGGTTACCAATCCTTCTTTGATTCTTTTAGATGAGCCTTTCAGCGGCGTCGACCCCATCTGCGTTGAGGACCTGCAAAATGAAATCCGCAGACTTGTCTCGTCGGGCGTAAGCATCCTTATAACAGACCACAATGTCGAAAGAACGCTCGAAGTCTCCGACAAGGCCTACATTATCGACCACGGCAGGGTTATTGCCGCAGGCTCTCCTGCCGAGATAGTCAAAAACGAGCTTGTTAAAAAAAGCTATCTTGGCCATACATTCAAAGGCGACGAGTTCGATGATAAAAACAACGGGAGCTGACAATGCTTGACGCTGGCAAATGCTGCATAACCCACTTTCCAGCACCGATGCTTGGACAAAAAGCAAAACATATTGAGAAAATCGACGGTACTATCCGCGCCCTTGCCGAGAAGATGATGGACATAATGGTTCAGCTCAAAGGCATCGGTCTTGCCGGCCCACAGGTAGGAGTACCCTTGAGAATTTTTGTGGCTTCGCCCGACGGCACAAAAAAGAACGCAAAAGTCTATATAAATCCTGTAATTACTCCTTCAGGCAAACTTGAAGCTGCTGACGAAGGTTGTCTATCCTTGCCGGGCATTTACGGCAAAATCCGCAGATACTCAAAATGCTCGATTAAGGCTGCCGACCTCGATGGCAGAGAACTTAGTGAAGAAGCCGAAGGTCTGCTTGCAAGAATCTTTCAGCATGAATGCGACCATCTTGAGGGGACGCTCGTCGCCGACAAACTCTCGACCGTTGCGAAGATTGCCGCCAGAAAAAAGCTAAAACAGCTTCGCGAAAATTACGCCCAACAAAAACAGTAGGTGAGTCAAAGCAATGAAGATTGTTTACTGCGGTTGCGGCCGGTTCGGAATTGAATCTTTAAACGCCTTAAAGGCATCCAATTACGAGCTTTTGCACATCATCACTCATCCCGAAAAACAGGCAGGCAGAGGTAGAAAACTCCGCGCAAATGACGTTGCCCAATGGGCGCATAAAACCGGCGCACCAATCAGCACCCTTGAAGACATAAACAGCCCTCAAGGCGTACAACTCATAAAAAAACTTGCTCCTGACCTTCTTGTCGTTATCGCATTCGGCCAGAAAATTTCCCCTGAAATTATCAGCATTCCTCCCAAAGGCGCAATAAACGTTCATGGCTCATTGCTGCCGAAATATCGCGGCGCTGCGCCAATCAACTGGGCGATTATCAACGGCGAAACGGAGACAGGCATAAGCATTATCACGCTTGCTGAGAAGATGGACAGCGGCGAAATACTGGCGCAAGCCAAACTGAAAATCGCCGATAACGATACAGCTGATACGGTTCAGGATACACTTGCAAAACTTGCTGCACCGCTGCTCATTGAGACAATTGACAAAATCGCAGCCGGTACCGCTACATACACAAAACAGGACAATTCAAAAGCAACTTTGGCTTTGAAGCTCAAAAAAAACGATGGCATTCTTGACTTCGCGTTATCTGCACAACAGATTCACAACAGGGTCAGAGGTCTTTGGCCCTGGCCGGCTGCGACCGCCTGTTTTGTCTCTGCAAAGTCCGGCAGAAAATATCCCGTTACAATTGCGAAAACCCAGGTCGCAAATCCTGCCGGCAAAAACGATTTGCCGGGCACAATTGATGAAAACCTAAATGTCCTGTGTGGAACAGGCAGCCTGAAAATTCTGGAGCTCAAACCGCACGGCGGAAGAATAATGGACTTTAAATCCTTTCTTAACGGCAGAGGCACCGGCAAAGGCGATTTTTTTACCCCCCTTGAGGAAAGCGGACAATGAGCAGCTCTCAATTAGGCCTGCGGCAGGCAGTGTGGGAGATTTTAAATCATTTCAACGCAGCAGAACACAATTCTGCTGAACTTATCGAAAAATTTGGCGCTAAAACCCAAAACCGTTCAGCTCTCGTCGATATCACCTTTGGCGTAATAAGAAATTCTATATTTATTGACAGTCTTATTACACGAGTCTCCATTCAACCCAAAAGTAATATTCCGGCAAAAATTTTCAATTGCCTCAGAATCGCCGTTTATGAACTTGTCTTTTCCAATCGCCCTGATTACGCCATTGTCAACGAAGCGGTCTATCTGGCAAAGAAAATCGGCTCAAAAAAGTCGGCAGGTTTTGTAAATGCGGTCCTGCGAAAAATCTGTATGCATATAAAGAAAAAGGACGCGAGTTTAAAAAATGCCGAGCCGCAAAAGACTCTGCCGCTTACACCAAAGCTGGGCTGCGAATTTGATATTGATATCCTGCCCGACCCTGACCGTCAAAAGGCTCAGTATCTCAGCAGCGCTTTTTCACTGCCTTTATGGCTCATTGAACAGTGGCTTGTACAGCCCGGCCCTGAAAAAACTACCGATATTTGTTTCGCCTCAAACCGCAGACCCGCCGTCTATGCCAGAGCAAACAAACTCAAACTAACTCCACAGGAGCTTTTTGAAACTCTCAAAGGTCAAAACATAAATTGCGACTTTATCGATAAATATAAAATGGTCAGGTTAAACAAGCCCGGCAATATTTCAGAGCTGAACGCCTTCAAAGAAGGTCTTTTCACAATCCAGGACATAACCTCATCCTTGGTTGTGCCGCTGCTCTCTCCGCAGCCTGGCTGGAAAATATTTGATATTTGTGCGGCACCCGGCACAAAAACGATGCAAATCGCGGAACTCATTGATGATAAAGGCCTTATAATCGCAACCGACAAAGATAATGCCAGACTTACAAAACTTGACGAAAATATCCAAAGGCTCGGCATAACATCAGTCAGGATAATGGATTATGAAACTTTTCTTAAAGACCGCTCCCTTGTTTCTTCTGCTGATGCTGTTTTGCTTGATGTTCCCTGTTCGAACACAGGCGTATTTGCCAGAAGACCGGAGGTAAGATACAGACTAAATGCTGGAGTCCTGGATTCTCTTGCAAAAATGCAGAGCGAGCTTTTAAAACTGGCTGCAGCTTTTGTAAAAAAAGGTGGAAAAATCTGTTACAGCACTTGCAGCATCTTAAGTCAGGAAAACAGTGAAGTTGTAAGTGCTTTTATAAAACAGCAATCCGAATTTTCACTTGAAAAAGAAAATTTAGTTTTACCTTCTGCTTGTGGTGAGCTTGTCGAAGCCGTTGGAACTTATGATTTTGACGGCGGTTACGCCGCTATTCTTGCAAAAACCTAAAAACCAATCCGCTGCAGATAGCTCCTCAATCCCTGTTTTCACGGGGACAGGTTTTTTATTTTCAATTTTTTATTTTTTTCTTAACAATCCACACCTTTTCCACAAAAATATTTTGTGGTTGTGCAAAACCTGTTCAAAATAAAAAAAATTCTTTTGCAACGTTTTGTAAACCAAAATTCTCCAGCTTGTGGAAAAGAATTTTTCCAAAAGATGGTTGACTTAGCTTTTATCTGTCCGTATGTTTTACTTGGTTTTTGTTTTTCGGAAAAGTTAAGGATGCAGCAGAAGAAAGAAGCCTCATGACGGCGCAGACGACAATCACGGACGAAATCAGCGCAATCAATCAGATGCTTGCCGACAGAATTGGTCAGCAGAAGTTTCGCATCTGGTTTAAGAATTCCACGAGGTTTACTCTTTCTGACGATTATCTGAAAGTAGGCGTGCCGAATCCGTTCGTTGGCAACTGGATAGAGAATCATTTTCTTACTGATATAACCGCGGCAGTTACGGCAGTTACCGGCTCTGCGAAGAAGATAACATTCAATATTGAGCCTGAGCTTAGCGGCAATCAGCGGCCAAATCTGCTTGACTGCCAGGCTCAGCTTGTCCAGCGAGCACAGAACAAAAGCACTCGCAGCAGGTTTGTCTCGCAGCAACAGTTATCTCGACCGGTAAAAATGACGCTTGATACGTTCGTTGTAGGCCCGTCGAATCAACTGGCCTACAATGCTGCAATGAGTATGATATCTGATGAGGTAAGTCCGTTTAATCCGCTCTTTATACATGGAGGGTATGGCCTTGGCAAAACGCATCTGCTGCAAGGGATATGCCAGATGATGAGCAGAACTCAGCCACAGGCCCGTTGGCTTTATGTTTCAGCGGAGGACTTCACCAATCAGTTTGTGCTGGCCCTGAAGACCAAAAAGCTGGAGGCTTTTCGGAGGCGATACCGACAAACGGATTTGTTGGCTATTGACGATATACACTTCCTGGCCAGCAAGCCTTCAACGCAGGAGGAATTCCTGCATACTTTTAATACAATAAATCTTGCAGGCAAAAAAGTAGTCCTGGCTTCGGATGCACATCCGAAGATGATAGGCCAGCTTTGCGAAAGTCTGGTAAACAGGTTTGTCTCCGGAATGGTTGTCAAGATAGAGCCGCCGGACTTCAAGACCCGCTGCAGAATTTGCTGCCGATGGGCACAGTCAATCAACCACCAGATTGACGAAAAGGTCGTAGCGTATATTGCCGAGAACATCCGTTCAAACGTCCGCGAGCTGGAAGGAGCGATTTTAAAGCTCGTCGCCTATGCTTCGCTGTGCAATGAGGAAATCTCTCTGGCAATGGCCAAACAGGTCCTCGCGGAGCACATTTCGAGAACCGACCCGATAGTTCACATCTCGGACATTGAATCGGCTGTTACGACGTTTTTCGGCATAACTCCTGCAGATGTCCACTCTTCCAAAAAGGACAGGACCGTCAGTTTAGCTCGTTCTTTCAGTATGTACCTTGCCAGAAAATACACCCAGATGTCTTTTCCTGAGATTGGCAGATTGATGGGCAATAAAAATCATGCAACGGTGATTCTTGCCTGCCGTAAGATTGATGGGATGCTCAAGAGCAATTCGAACGCCAACTGGCTCAGCCCCAACGGCAACAAAGTTGCCGCAAGCCGTGAAATTCTCGCCCAGCTCGAACAAACAATCGCATAAGAAATTCAAAGTTCAAAATTTAAAATGCAAAATTGTGGATTCCGCCCTCGGCGGATGATTTTTTACCTTTTACTTTTTACCTCTTACTTTTATCAGCACTATTTCACTTCTTGAACCAAGCCTCATCCTCGGCCCCCATGTGCCCGTTCCTGTCGTTACGTAGAGATAGCTTCCGTTTTCTTTGTAAAGTCCCGACATATATTTGTGAAACAGGCCGACAATATAATTAAACGGAAATATCTGCCCGCCGTGAAGATGACCTGCCAGCTCAAGATTGATTTTCGTATCGGCAAGTACTTTCGGACTTATCGGCCGATGGGACAAAAGAACGCAGAATTTCGATTTATTTCTATTTAATCGCTCAACTATCCAGCCTACATCCTGCAAGTCAGTACTCTCGTCGATTCCTATAATTTGTATGTCGTTATAATTTACAAGTTGATTGCGAAGCACCTTAACATTCATCCGGCCAAGCGCCTCAGCCGCCCCTTCAGGCCCTGCATATATCTCATGATTGCCGGTAACGAAAAAAGTGATAGCTTTAAGCTCTTTCAGCTTCATAAGTGCTTTTTCCGTCTTCCCATTGTAACCATCAACCAGGTCGCCGGTAATAACTACGACATTCGGCTCAAGTGCATTTGTCTTTTCAATCACCCTTCGAAGAAATTTTTCGCTTGTCGAACCTAAATGAATGTCGGAGAGCTGAACGATATTCAAATTTATATTGCCCGGTATTACAAGTTCTTTAACGCGAACTAATTGCGCATTTATCATCGCGCTTATAGTTGCCAGCCCAACGATTGTTAAAATAGCGATACCGGCTGTGACGGGATTGATTTTGATAAATAATCTTACGATTTCATAAACGATTAGCGTTGAAAACAGCAGCCACATAATCCCCAGCCAGTTAGCGGCTATGATAAATATAATTCTGCTGACGATATTATCGAAGTAGGAGCGAAGGATTGAAGAGCTGATTAGAGATACTGAGCAGATAATGACTGTTATCCAGAAGATTATGCCTTTTTTAATTTTGAACAAATCGCACAACCGCCAAAGAACATAAAGGTTGAGTGCGAAGGATATAAGCAGGATAATGCTCAAAAACGTTGCAAACGAATACAATTTTCTCATTTTATTCTTTTCTGAAATCGGCTTTGCTAATGAGATTATAACTAAAAATTTTTATAATGCGTCATTTTTTATTTCGATAATCCTCTTAACTTCGATACCTGCCTGCTGAAAGCGGATTCAAAATTGCATATTCCACAGCCTTTTCTATGATACCAATTTTTCAATAACCCCTTACTTCGAATGGAGTGGCCTAATACAGCTTTTTGTGAACCTCTAATTCAGCACAAAAATACTCAACCTGACTGACTTTCCACATTGTTTTTACGCGGCTATCTGCAAAACGAGGGTTTGGACGCATTGGAAGCAGTCGAAGCGAGACTAATTTCGTAACCCCCCACAACTTTACCCTCACACTAATACATTGGTGTCGGAGATTTACAGTCGCGGCTTTTTGCAAAGGTGCGGGGGTAAAGAATTAAAGAAAAATTTTAGTTTTTCCGGGAAATGGACGATTTTAAAGATATGGGCAATTTCCTGTCGATAAATTGTCTCTTTAAAACTTTTACGCAGAAATTGCCTGCATTTATTGAGATATCAAAAATCCCTTAAAAAAAATCTTCCTTTTCGCTCTTTCAAAAAAAACAAGGGTATAGATGCACAAAATCCAAAAATAAAGGAGGTGTATCATGGCAAAGCCAAAAGGATATAAAAGGCTATTAGTTTTTTGTTTGCTGGTGTTTACTTTATGCGCCGACACTTCATTCGCCCGAAGGTGTGGAAGCAGATGCGGCCCATCGGCGTGTCGGGGAGGAAGAGGAGGATCTTTTTACCCATTCCATTCTCGTTTTCAATTCCCACTTATCTTAATTGGTTTTCCTTATGATTATCAATACTACGACTACAACAGATATTACAGCCGGTATGATAATTTCCCGCATACAACCGGCAGCCGGTATGACAATTTCCCATATCCGTCCAACTACGATAATTATCAGAGCCGGTACGATAACTTTCCGTATTCGTCACAGGCACAATCTTCGCCGCCTCAAGGAAACACTTATAATTATTACACCTATAACTATTATGGCGGCAGTGAAGGTTCAGCGGCACAATACGAATCTCCTGTATATCAAAGACAACTTCCCCAGAAAACCGAGGTCGGAATTTTCTACGAAAATGGAGTTACCGCCTTTAAAAATGGTAATTACGCCGAGGCAGCAAAGAATTTCCAGCGTGCCATCAGGCCGGTCAATAAATTTATGCCCCTTGCTTACACTCAAGCGCTCTTTGCTGATGAGAATTACGCACAGGCAACCGAGCAACTGCGATTGGCTATTGACAAGTTTTCATCCGAGAATGACAGTATACTATTCCCCGGCTTCCTATACCCCAGTAACCAGATTCTTCTAACTCAGATAGAAAAGCTCCGTGGACAGGCCGGCTTTGATTCAGACCTGCAATTACTCATCGGCTACCAGCTTTTCGGAGTAAAGAAAATGGATGAGGCTGTAAAATTCTTAAGCAAAGCCAAATTGAACCCCGTCAATAAACCTGCTGCAACAAAGTTGCTCCTGATGATTGAGAAGACTAAGACAACAACAAACCGCTCACAGACTTTAGCATATAAGACCTAATTAAAACGTAGATTAAATCGGTTATTCCTGCCAGACTGGCAGAAGAAAAAAGAACAGAAGGTCTGCATTTTAATTTTTAATTCTTGTGTCGGCTTTTTGTATTCCTTCTGTTCGGCTCCCTCTTAAAAAATTGATTTGTCAGAGGTTGCGATATAAGCTATTTTTTGTTTATGCCGAATTCTCATCTTGTCATCTTGAAAAAAGAATATCTCGATAAGATTCTCGACAGCAGTAAACGCATAGAGTTACGTTTAACTCGCGGCAAAGCCCCGCCATTCGATTCGGTAACGGTCGGCGATACGTTATTTTTGAAAGAGTCCAGCGGTCCCGTTTGTGCCATTGCGCAAGTGGCTGCTATTAAACAACTTAGCAACCTAACACCAGCCAAAATATCCGGTCTTAAAACCGAATATAATCATTTAATCCTCGCCGCAAATTCCTTTTGGAAGGCAAAATCCGACTGTAAATTTGCAACTCTTTTATGGCTAAAAAATGTCACAAAGTTAAAACCAATAAGGATTTACAAAAAGGACTGGCGTGCCTGGGTGGTATTAAAAAAGCCAAACGATTTTGGGCTTCTAACTTCTGGCGTAAGCCATCCCTTAGCGGATTCTGGCGATATTATTAAGCAGTCCAATTGACACAATATTTACCAAAAGGCTTGACCCGCCGTAACTTACAAACGGCAGAGTAATTCCCGTTATCGGCATAAGGCCGATAGTCATACCGACATTTACGATTACCTGTATGGCAAAAACTGCTGCAATCCCGGCTGCAATATAACTGCCAAACAAATCGGCACTTGTGCCTGCTATTTCAACGCTGCAGGCTATCAACAAAGCATATAAAGCCATCACCAGCACTGCTCCTGCAAAGCCCCACTGATGGCAGATAAGAGCGAAAATAAAATCGTTGTGCCTTTCCGGCAAAAATTTGTACTTGATAAACGGTCCTTCGCGAAAACCCTGGCCGGAAAAACCGCCTGAGGCTATCGCGAGCTTGGAACGCATAAGCTGATAGCCTTCGCCGATTTCCCAGTTTCTTATTCTTTCTCCTCCAACACCGAGAGTCCCTGCAAGCCAGGGGTGCTTTTCGACCTGCTGCCTGAACCAGCTTTCGCTGCCGTCAATTCTGTTCTGCAAAAACACTGAACTTATCCGCATCCGCTGATAATCGTGCATCTGCAGCCAAAGAACAGGAAATGCCAAGACAGCAAGAGCAATTATCGCAAGCAGATGCTTTGTCTTTGCGCCTGCGATGAATAACATCGTTAAAAATACCGGCATTATCAATAAAACCGTTCCCAAATCAGGTTCGAGCAAAATCAGCATCATCGGCAAAAAAGTCAAAATAAACGGCGGCAGAAGCACTGAAAAACTGCGATAGTTGCTTCTGTAACGCAAATGCCAGGCGAGCGCTATTACGTAAATAAGCTTGAAAAATTCCGAAGGCTGAAACTGCGCCAGCGAACCGAACACAATCCACCGGCGAGAGCCCTTCTTCAACGGCACAAAAGGCAAGTCCACAACCCTATCCAATAACAAAATCGCCAATAATATGATTATTGTCGCGTAAAGCCAAAAGCTCGCAGGGCCGAGCTTTCTGTAACTGAAGGAATTCATAATAATAAAACCGACAAAGCCAACTGCGGCAAAGATTAACTGCTTCTGCCAAAGATTCGCGGTTGCACTTGTCTGCTCGCTGCCAGATACGGCCGGATTGCCTGATGCGTAAATCACCATTACGCCGATAACGACAAGACCAGCCGCAGAGGCTAATAATAAAAGCCTTGTTACAAGCAGCCTGCCCTTTAAAAATTCAAAAATGTCAAACATAGTAATAATAATAACAAAAACGAGAAAAAAAGAAACCACGGATTACGCTGATTACGCGGACTAAATAAAATCGTTAAGCGGTTGCGGCCTGCTCTGCGAAGCGCTATGCAGGCTCGCGAAGCAGAGTTGCGAGGCTCGTTTCGTCCATCGTTTTACGGTTAACGGGAAGATAAGAAAGGCCGAGTTAAATAGACTCGGCCTTGTCTAATTAGATGTTTTTGTTAGCGTTTTCTTCTTAAAATTATCCCGCCGAGAGTGAGTAAAACAATCGTTGCCGGCTCGGGAACAATGGTTGCAGAGAGGGCTGTGGTATCACAGGTATTATTTGGGTTGATGCCATATCCCACGGCGAAATCAATTATATCGCCCATACCAACTGAGACGGTCGTCGAAAATGACGATGTATCACACCAGCCGTTGACCGATCCATCGAAAAGCGAGATGCCGTTATGGAGGACATGGACATCCGTCGTCGTCCCCAAATAATGATCAATTCCAGTAAACGTCGAAGCGATATCGAATGTTCCTGCATAAGGCGCAGTCCAGCGAGCGTGGCTATACTCACCGCTGTCGCCAGGGTGAAGCGAGAACTGCCCCGGTTGCCATGTTATGGTTGGATGGTCATTATTTACGCTTCCGGTTCCGTTGTGTGCGACATTCGGGGGACCAGGGAAGTTGGAGCCGGCCCAAACGTCGATGTCAATTGTCTCCGACATTTTACCGTGGTTGGGATACAGGTTGAAGTCAGACGTGAGCGTCGATGACCAGCCATAGCTCCATACACCATTAGGGTTATTAGTTGCGGAAAAGTCGGCTGCTACATCAAAGGTTGTTGCAGAAGCAGTAGAACATAGATTCAATGCCAAACAAATGAACCCTATTATCACAAATAATTGTCTTTTCATCTTCTCTCCTTTCAAAAAATAATATTTTAGATTTTCTCAAGGCAACGATGCCCTGAGAAGTGACGAGAACCACAGTTGCAGTGAATTTACGATGAATAAATGATTTGTTTCATATTCTCTTCCTCCAAAAAATAAGCCTCTAACCTATTTTAGATTTTCCATATCCAGTATAGGGGGGGGTAACAGGTGTCAAGAGAAAAAATAAAAGAAAAACCCTGCTATCGGTGGTAATGGTGGGGTTTTCAATTCGTGTTTATTTGTGGTTTTATTTTACAAACAGATAATACAGCCGGCCTTCCTGATAGGTTCTTCCTGCCAGTTTCCCCGCCTTGTCGCCAACACCCATATAAACATCACACCTGCCGGCAGCCCGAATCGCGCCGCCAGTGTCCTGGTCAAGAGCAAAACCGGTGTAAGGCCTGTCTATAATCAGGCCGTCTTTTTCATAAGGCAATTTGGTTGAGATAAATGCCAGGCCTGCAGGCGGGAAAATAGATTTGTCCGTCGCAGTAGTCCGCAACGTTGTTACCTCCTCGTTCAAACTGCCGTGAGGCTCGCCTTTCTCCTCCATAAAAAATACAAAACGAGGATTAAGCTGAGTAGTACTGGCAACTTCATCGGGGTGCTTTCTGAAATAGTCTATCATCGCTGAAAGACTCATCTGCTGGCCGCTGATTTTGCCCTGCTCGACCATTACCTTAGAGATACTTTTGTAATCATGGCCGTTGCTGGCGGCGTAGCCGACGCCGAAAAGTTTGCCGTCAGGAAGCCTGATTTTTGCAGAGCCCTGAACGTGAGCGATATAGACCTCAAACGGGTCGCCAAGCCAAACCAGTTCCTGGCCCATAAGCGAACCTGAAACTTCAAGAATCTTCCTTGATGGATACGGCTCAATCTGCCCATCCGGGCCGCGTCTGCCGATGATTTCGCCTTTAGGCCCTTTTACAAGGTCGGGAGGCTGTTTGTAAAGAGGATACTGAAATTTATCTGTGCGAGTGAGAGCACCATCAAAAATCGGGGTATAATAACCCGTAAAAAGGACTGTTCCTTTATCATCACAGCCGACAGAGATATAAACGTCGAACTTTTGTCTAATCGCATCATTAAGCTGGCTGCCGCGCGGGCCGGAATCCAACAACTCGATAAATGCCTTAAGACTATCAACCACTCGCTGGTGAGTTATTTCGCCACACGGATAAAACAGCTTGCTGGAGGGTTTGGACAGGTAGTTAAGGCTTTTGGCTGCCGCCTTTTTAAGATTCAGCAGGTCGTGGCAGGCAAATGTAAAATCGGGAATATCATTAGGGTTCGTTATCTTTCGCAGCGCATGCTGACCTGGCGGCAGGGGCCTATCGTACTGGGGCGGTTTTTCGAGACGCTCAACCTTCTTTGGTTTTTGACAACTGGCCGAAAACAATACAATCAGGACAAGCTCGAAAATAAGTATCGTCTTTTTCATAAATCTTCAAACTTTCAAAATAGATATTAAGATTCGGAATTATAACCAAATTCCGCCCTGCTGCCATAAAAATCTCAGGCAATTATGCCGAGACGCTTGAGGGTATTTCTCGACCAGCGCATACTCTTAAGCTGGGCCCAGAAAAGAAGTATAACAACAGTCAGCCACAAACCTGTAAAACGAAGAAACATTGCCGCACTTGCAACCACATTGGTCCGGTCAAAACCCGTCCACGCAGCAAGCAACTCCTGCGGAGTATATATTGCACCGGCTATCACACCTTTGAAAATAATCTGCCACGGCAAAATCAGAACGACCATAAAAAAGGAAATGAAAACAGCCTTGGTGATATGCCTTATTCCGCCAAGCCTGCCGACCAGCGAAACCTTCAGACAAAACAGCAGGGTCAGCGAATAAACAGTCGAGCAGAAAATAAGCAGAAAATTACAAAGCTTTATCAACCAGCACAACTGCGAAAACTGAATTTTAATCTTGATATAAGGAACAATTTTTGCAGTCGGTGCTGCGTTCGGCTCGGAAGCTCGCGCATTGGCATCGGCAGTCAATTCCTGCGCGGCCTTTTCTATATTCTGGCCCTTTCTCTCAACTTTTACGACCTTCTCGACAGGCGCAGCAAGTGCCGTAAGGTGGCGCAAGCCATCCCCTAGCGGACATCCCCCAGCGGACTTCAACAGCATTGCCGTAACAGGCACTACATCCTTTTTTGCATCTTTGCCGGGCTTCTCAACATATTCAGTCGGCATCAGCCAGAACATTCCCTGCAAAATCAATAGACAGAGAAGATTGACAAAGAAAAAGAAATTTTTATTGCTCTTCAGCGTTCCGATAGCTTCGAGACAATCCGTTGTCTCAAGAAGCTGGTCCTGTTTCTTTGCATCATCGGCCATTTTTCTCTCCTTAAAATATTCAATCAATTTTTCTATTCTTTATAACCTTTAGACTATTTTGTGCAGCTCTGATTGTTTTTTCAATATCCTTTTTTGAGTGAGCTGCGGAAATAAACATCGCCTCAAACGGACTAGGGGCAAGATATATGCCCTGCTTGAGCATTTCCGCGAAAAACGCCTTGAAAAGCCCTGCGTCCGCCGACTTTGCGTCAGCAAAGCTGAAAACCGGTTTTTCGGTGAAAAAACAGCTTAAAAGCGAACCTACACGGTTCACCGTCAAAGGCACAGATGCCTTTTTTGCAGCGTTGATTAGGCCAAGATGCAGCATCTTTGATTTTTCTTCGAGTCGGCTGTAAAAATTTTTGTTTTTCAATAATTTCAGTGTTGCAATCGTCGCAGCGGTGGCGAGCGGATTGCCGCTCAATGTGCCGGCCTGATAAACCGCACCCTGAGGCGACAGCATATCCATAACTTCAGCCTTTCCTCCAACCGCCGCACATGGAAGGCCGCCGCCAATAATCTTACCAAGACAGGTCAAGTCAGGCCTGACTTTAAATATCTTTTCCGCTCCGCCGAAACAAAACCGAAAACCGGTTATCACCTCATCAAAAATCAAAAGCGATTTATTATCGCTGCAAAGCTTTCTCAAAGAACGAAGATAACCGCTTTTTGGTAAAACAACTCCCATATTCGCAGCAACCGGTTCGATTATACAGGCGGCGATTCCTTTTCCATATTTCTCAAAGACTTTCGCTGCCGAGTCAATATCGTTATAGTCAACAACTATTGTAAGTGCGGCAAGTGATTTCGGAACGCCGGCCGAGAGCGGTCTTGAGAATTGGGCCGAACCTGAGCCGGCACAAACAAGCATTGAATCGCTGTGGCCGTGATAGCAGCCGCTCATTTTCAACATATAATCCCTGCCGGTAAAAGCACGGGCAAGACGCACAGCGGTCATTACGGCTTCGGTGCCGCTGCTGACAAGACGAAGTTTCTCAATTGAATCGAATGCATCGCAGATAATCTCAGCAAGGCTGGTCTCCGCGACCGTCGGCGCGCCGAATGAAGTACCTCTGCTGGCAGCGGCTAAAACCTTCGCTGAAACCAGCGGATGAGAATGACCGAGTATAAGAGCACCCCATGAGCACACATAGTCAATATATTCGTTACCATCAATGTCATAAATTTTCGAGCCTCTGCCTTCCAGGATAAAAACAGGGCTGCTGCCAACAGTCCTGAACGCTCTTACAGGCGAATTAACACCGCCGGGAATAAATTGAGAGGCTCTCGTAAACTGCTTTTTGGATTTCTTAAATCTCATGGCAACAGCAGCCAGCATCATAATCTCCAACTATTAAAAGTGCAATCCCGCACCTATCCCCGCCTGCGCGAGAACAAGTTTGCAATGCGGCAGTGAACATTGAAAAAATCATTTAGCCCCCGCTACGAGTGGCAGGGGTTTAGGCTGCCGCGAGCGGCGGCCGCTAAATAAATTCAATCACAATACAAATAGGTGCGGGATTTTTTATTGCAAAGCCGGAGAAATTACTTATACTCTGTTGTTCTAAAACAGAAAAATGCGTCCCTGTAAGCCTTTTGTTAGACAAGGTTTACAGTTGAAATAGTAAATTTTAACCGTTTTTGCGGAGAGCTGATATGCATTTGGTCAAATGGTTTCGCAAAAATATGACCAAGCTGATGGCTGTATTCGTCATACTCATCATGATAGCTTTTATTATGCCGAGCGTGCTCAGTCAGCTTGCAAAACCTCGTTTAGGGGGGCCCGGAAAAGCAATGTGGTATTTCAACAATGACAAGAAAATCAGCTTTAATGACATTGGACAGGCCACGAGGGAACTTGCCGCGATGCGAAACCTTTATATCGACAGGTTTTTTATCAGTCAGCGGGATTTAAGATTCGTACTGCTCGGCCAGTTGATTTTCCCCGAAACCGTTCGGGGGGCAGTATTGAGCGATGAAATAAAAAGTTTTGCCATACAAAACCAGTTCTGTATAAGTCCACAGCGGATAGACGACTTCTTCGAGCAATCAGGAGGAAGAGCCGAACTTTTCTGGATACTTTTAAAAGCCGAAGCGAAAAATGCAGGCGTCACCATATCGCCGCAACATGCAGGAGACATCCTCAATACCCTCATACCAAAAATCACAGAAAACAGGGTCGACGCCCAAACAGCTGTAAAAAACACAGCACAGGCTAACGGGATGACAGATGATATGGTGCTCGCAACCTTCGCGGATGTCCTGGCCGTTGTCAGCTACGCCAGAGCAGTTACCGATACGGAAGATATTACAGAGACGCAAATGGCGGCCTTAGCAGCAAAAACAAAAGAAACCATAAACGCCGAGTTTGTAGAGTTCAGCAGTGAAAAATTTATCGACAAAGCAAGCGAACCCGACGAAACCGAGATTGCGCTGCAATTCGAGAAATATAAAAATTATTACCCAAACATAATAACGGAAGAAAATCCCTACGGCTTCGGCTATAAACAGAAGCCAAGGGTCGCACTTGAATATATGATAGTAAAACTCGAAGATGTAGAAAAACTTGTAGCACAGCCAACAGAAGAAGAAGCCGAGGAATTTTACCAGCAGAATCTCAACCGTTTTTCCGAGAAGGTTCCCGAAGACATAAACGACCCGAATTCCAAAATTATCGAAAGACAGAGAAGTTATGCCCAAGTCGCCGGCACCATCAAGAACGCCCTGCTGGCAAGAAAGACGGGCGCAAAGACAGTAAAGATTCTCGAAGACGCCGTCGAACAGGCACAAGCCGGCTTCGAATCGCTTAATTTTGAAACCGCCACCGTCCAGCAGTTCAAAGAAAAAACCACAGACTACACCGGAGCTGTTGAAAAAATCGCACAACAAAACAATATAAAAATATATACAGGAAAAACCGCCCTTCTTACCGTCGAGGAAATACTGGCCGACCGGTGTCTCGGCTATCTTATGATGCGGACTCAGAGCAGAATGCCGACAAGCCTGGCAAGAATGGCCTTTGCGATAGAGCAACTCGGTGACGAAGCCTGTAAACTGGGACCTTTCGAGCCGCCAAAACCTAAAATGTTCGTCACTATCGGGCCTCTCATAGACGGTATGGGAACCATCGCCGCTATGGCTCGCGTTATTGAAGCCAGAAATTCAACTGTACCGACCGATATAGACTTCAGTTACGAAAAAAACCTGCCGATAGTTTTTGAAGACGACCGGCAGCAGAAGGAAAAAGTTTTTGTCCTGAGGGAAAAGGTCAAACAGGACTGCAGAAAACTGGCGGTATTCCAGACCGCCTGCCTAAAGGCAAATGAGTTTGTCGAGCTGGCCAAAAATAAAGGGTGGGAGGCGGCAATCGAAAAATTCAATTCACTTTATCCGGCTCGACCGAGCTCGCCGAAGTCGGCCAAAGACAGCAACGAAAGTCAAAAAACCTTTGAAATACAGAGCTGGAAACAAAGAAGCAGAATCTCTCAGACGGATATCGAAATTGTAAAACTAAGCACGTCGCAATCAGCCGGGGCAGAAAGACTCGTTAATCAAAGTATAATCCATGCAAAACTAATGGATGAATTTTACTCACTCTTTAAATCAAACCAGACGCGGCTCGAAAATGCCCCGGTTGTCGTCGAATTCAGGCCGCAGCTCGCCTGCTACGTAATAAAAAGCCTGGGCCGAAACCCGGCAACAATCGAGGACTATGAACAATCAAGGCAGCAAATTGCATTCAGGGAAGATTATACGCTGTCACAGAGTATGGCACTCGAACACTTTATGCCGGATAATATTCTGAAAAGATTAAATCTCAGGCCCGCACAAGAACCAAACAAACCGGCTGAACACACCAACGCCGACACAAACCCCGTTAGAGACAAGGCATCAAAGATGCCTGTCGGCAGCCAAAGGCTGCCTGTCTCTAACGGGGCAAACGGAGCCCAAATATGAGAGAATCTGCCTTTGAAAAATCCGGCCTGCGAAATACTGCATATCTTTTTCTTGTCGCAATTGCCGCCTGGTGGATTCCGGGAGCAGGACACTGGATAATCGGTCAGCCAAAAAGAGCGGCGATAATATTCTTTTCAATCGCGTTTGCGTTTGTGCTGGGAATCTGGCTCGGCTCAATCGCCGTCATCGACGCAAAAACGCCATGGTACTGGGCTCAAATATTAAATTCGCCGGTTGTCGCGTACCTTGCACATCTGGCCGGCAGCGTATATCACCTCGAATCGTACGGAAAACCAAGAGAGATTGGAGAAATCTATACAGGTATGGCAGGAATGCTCAATCTGTTGTGCATTGTAAACGCCGTATATACGGCTCATTGCAACAGTATAACTAAAAATTCTAATAACTTTTAATCACAGATTACGCAGATTAAATGGATTTATTTAAAACGGTAATAAATTGGTTTTTGTAGAGAAAAATAGTTTTGTAGCAAGTGGTTTGACCGGAGAGATTATAGGGGCGGCAATAGAAGTGCATAGTCAGCTTGGCCCCGGCTTTCTGGAAAGCGTCTATGAGGAAGCTTTTGCGGTTGAACTTGAACTTAAGGGTATTAAATTTCAAAGACAACAAGAGTTGCCGGTTTTCTACAAAGGCAGAAACGTCAAGCAGTTTGTATGCGATTTTATCGTTGAGAATAAAGTTATTGTGGAATTAAAGGCTATTAAACAAATCGGCGAAATAGAAAAGCTGCAAGTAATAAACTATCTCAAATCAAGCGGGTATGAAATTGGACTTTTGTTTAATTTTGGAGATAAATCGCTGGAATGGAAGAGGCTAATCAACACAAAAGCAATTCAAGAGCAATTAAATGGAAATGATAATACAAATATATAATATAAATCGGTGGAATCAGCGTAATCAGCGATGAATAGTTTATTAAGTCAATACATTCTTGCAGGTTTCACATCGCCTGTGTACATAGGCACAACGGCAAAAGCTTTGCTTCTTTCTCTGCCGTTAATTGCTGTCATAGCAGTAGTCTATAAAGCGATTAAACTTGATGAGATTAAATTCGTCTCTTTCCTTCGAGAGGCCTTCCTCCTTTTCGGCTCAATCCTCGTCTTTATGGTCATAACCGCAGTAATTATCTTCATAATTATGAAGGCTGTTATAGGCTAACCTACGGTAAGAGGAGCAGAAAGAATCAAAAGCGTTTTCGGAAGCGCGCTGTGGGGATGTTCATTATTTTGCGGTACTTGGCAACCGTTCTTCGGGCAATGTCCTTTACGCCCATCTGCTCAAGTTTCTTCTTTATAGCATCGTCGCTGAGCGGCTTTGTCTTGTCTTCGCCATCGATTATCTGCTGCATCTTGGCGCGGATTGCCTCGAAACTTTCGACACCGCCGCTGTCGGTTTCCATTCCGCCGCCAAAAAGGTCTCGCAGCGGCATAATGCCCTGCGGAGACTGAATGTATTTGCCGGCAACCGCACGTGAAACCGTAGCTATATGGACGCCGACCTTATCGGCTATTTGAGACATCGGCAACGGCCTTAGATACATTCTACCTTTTTCAAAAAACTCTTTCTGACGGTCAACAACAGCCCGGCTTACCCGCAACAAAGTCTGTCTTCGCTGCTCAATCGCATCCATCAGCCATCTTGCAGAGCGAATATTGGTTCTTAAAAAATCGCGGGTTTTGGTATCGAGCTTTTTGTCTTTGGCCATATCCGCATAATGCTCGTTTATCCGAAGGGCAGGAACGCTTTTGTCAGCAAGATAAACCTTAAAGCCGCCGCTTTCGGCAGGGTCAACGTAAACATCCGCCTTTATCGGCTGATTGCGCTCTCTGCTTATCTGAAGGCCGGGAGATGTATCGAGCTTGCGCATACGCAAAAGAGCCTCATTAATCCGCTCGACAGGACAGTTCATCTTCTTTGCGATTTCCGGCAGCTTGTTCTCAAGCAGCTTATCGAGATATTTTGAAACGAGCTCAGATTCAAAACTCATATCTTCGGAAGACTGGGCCATCTGGAGCAGCAAACATTCCTTCGCGTCGCGGGCGCCAACGCCGACAGGCTCAAGCTGCTGAACTAATTCCAATGCCTTCTCAAGATGCTCCATACCGAAGTCGTCTTTGTCCTTATTGTAAAGCTGCTGAAGCCGAACTTTCAGATATCCCTTCTCGTCAATATAATCAATAATCGCTTGCCCTGCTTTTTTGGTCTTTTCATCAGCATCCACAAGCCGCCACTGCTCGGTAAGATAGTCATGCAAAGATTGACTTTTATCCGCCGTGTTGTTCATCGCCTCAAGTTTTCTGTCAGGCTCATCATCATACCGCGCACGCCTTGAAACCTCGGTACGATACACATAGTCATCCGCCTGCTCGGAAAAATCAGAAAGACGTTCAAAGTCATCGGCCTTACTGTCATCACGATTGATTTCGCCGGCATCGGTGTCAGCCTGCTGTTGAACGCCGGCCTCGGAGCCGGCTTCCGCTTCAGATGGCTCGGCAATTTCCAGAACAGGATTACTGTTAAGCTCTGCCTCAATCTTCTCCAGAAGTGCCAGTGTTGGAAGCTGCAGTATCTCCATTGACTGTATCATCCGCGGAGCAAGCTTCATCCGCTGCTCAAGACGCATCTGATTTGTTATGTCCAGCTTCATATTACTTCCGAGAGAAATCCGTGCCTAATGTGCAAATTCTGTTCCAATTCAATTAAATATAGCAAATTAAGGCAAAAAAAGCAACCTAATGTGTCAAAATGGTGGAAAATCAGCAAAAACCGGCTTAAAACACTATTCCAGCTCGCATCTGCCGAGGATGGCATCGGTTAGAATAGCCCCGCTGGCGTATTCAATCTGACTGCCGCCGGGAAGACCGCGAGCAAGACGTGTAACCTTAACGCCTAAAGGCTTTATCAGGGAGCTGATATATAAAGCCGTGCCGTCACCCTCAACGGTCGGATTTGTCGCCATTACCACCTCTTTAATTTTCTCGCTGCGTATTCGGCTCACTAAATGCTCAATCGTCAAGTCCTCTGGCTCAATACCTTCAAGCGGTGCGATACGGCCGCCGAGAACGTGATAAACCCATTTACAAAGGCCGGTCTTCTCAAGGGCGATGAGGTCTCTGAACTGCTCGACAACACAAATAATGCTTTTATCGCGCCTCTGGTCGGTGCAAATCAAACATAAATCGCCCTCGGAAAGATTATGACATTGTTTGCATTGCCTGATACTGCTCTTGAATTTTGTTATCGCATCAGCAAGAGAAAAAACTTCGTTTTTTTCCGATTTCAGTATGTGGAAAGCAAGCCGTTCAGCCGTCTTGGGGCCGACGCCGGGAAGTTTTGAAAACTCTTCTATCAGTCTGTTAAGGCTTTGCGTATATGCAGGATTCATTTACTATGTTCCTCGTTTACATCTAAAATATTCGCGTCGAGCTCAGAAAGAATTGTCCTGACCGCAGGGGTATTGGCAGCTTCATCTATTGTTTTTTCACTTGCCTTTGCACCCGGCGGCTTTGGTTTTGGTGCGGCTTTGCCGCCATCAACAATTTCAAAAACGGCTTTTATTTTTGTGCCGACAGCACCGCTCAAAATCGACTCGATTACTTCTGTCCTGCCGTTGCTCTGGCAAAGCTTCATCGAAAATTCGTCGCTTGTATCAAAACCAAGCGACAGTATATTGCCGTCGAGTCGCAACGGGACTGCTTTCTTTAACAGCTCCGCAACCCTCGCATTGGCATTTGACTTTACAAAGTCAACGATTTTATCCCAGTTCTGTTTTATCTGCTTGATATCTGAAACCCCATCAAGAATGGGTCTATCGAGCGGTTTTTCAGGCTGTTTATGCGAAGACTTTTCAGTCACCGCTGTGTTTTTTTTTAACTTCTCTGCCGAATTGCCGCCAGAGCCTTTGGCATTGAGAAGGTCAAGTATGCTCATAAAATGCTCGCTCAAGGCGAGTCTTAAAACGGCTGCCTCAAGCAATGCACGAGGGTTATCGCTGTTCTTGACCGGCCAGCGGAGCTTTTCGAGAAGCGTAATATTATAAACAAGTGCAGGAATATCAAAGGCATCAGCTATCCGCAAAAGCGCATCTTTCTCCGCCTGCGTCAGAATTATAAGAGATTTGCCGTCCGAGGCAGAGATTTTTAAGACCATCATATCGCGAAACGACTCGACCAGACTGTCAAGAATGCCGACGCAGCTCAAGCCACAGTTGAGCAGTGCATCGAGACAGACAAGAGCCGCAGCGGCATCAGATGAGCCGATTTTTTCGAGCAGCTCACAAATCTTTTCCCTGTTTGGCTGGCCGAGAAATTCTTCGAGCATATTTACAGTCAGCTTCTCGGCGCCGGTGCTGATAAGCTGGTCGACAAGACTTAACGCATCACGCATCGAACCGTTGGCCAGTCTGGCAAGAGCAACGATACAGTCGTTCTCAAAGTTGATTTTTTCCTCGGTGAGAATTTTTTTAAGCTGAGCGATAATATCGGCAGGACTGATATTGGCAAAATCAAATCTCTGACAGCGGGACTGAACCGTTGCAGGAACCTTGTTCGGCTCGGTAGTTGCGAAGATAAATTTTATATGCGAAGGAGGCTCCTCAAGAATCTTCAGCAAGGCATTAAAAGCGCTGATACTGAGCATATGAACTTCGTCTATTATATAGATTTTATATCTCGCCCGTGCCGGCCGGTAAATGGCGTTGCTGCGAAGCTCGCGAACATCATCTACACTTGTATTGGATGCACCGTCTATCTCAATAACATCAATGTCTTCACCGATATTTACGGCAATGCAACTGTCGCATTTAAGGCAGGGCTCTGTTGTTGGCTGCTCGACAGAAAGACAGTTAAGGCTTTTGGCAAGGATTCTCGCCATAGTCGTCTTGCCCACGCCTCTTGTGCCGGTAAAAAGATAGGCGTGTGCGACCCGGTCGGTCTTTATCGCATTTTTCAATGTATGAGCAATCGCGTTCTGACCGACTACGTCGTCAAATCTCTGCGAGCGGTACCTTCTTGCAAGGACAGTATAAGACATTCTTACTCCGTATGGTTTTTTACACTTTCCAAAACCATAATAAATGCTGCCGACCAAATAGTCAAATTCAATTGTGCCGACGAATATAAAGTCTGTGTCAGACAATATTAAGCTTGCCTTTTGCACGGAGGCGATTAAAATTAAAATGTTAATAACGGCCGGGTCCCAGGCAAATTGCGTTCGCGAACTTGGTCAGACGGGGAACCGAGCAGCCATAAGCGATAGCGCCATTGTGTCCGGCAAACCCGGCCGCCTTGAAAATTATCCCGGCTGTTTTAAAATTTGTCGTAGGGAAAATATATGAAGGTAAGAATTGATGATAGTTGTACAGCCTGCGGCCTGTGCGTCGAGACCTGTCCTGAAGTTTTTCGGATGGGAAACGAAATCGCTGAAGTTATCACCCAACAGGCGCCGCCGCAGTTCGAGGACGCCGTCCAGCAGGCAGCAGATGAGTGCCCTGTAGAGTCCATCGTGGTTGAATAATCCACAGGACTATTGAGTCGACAACTGCCGGCTTCGCTCGGCTGCGGCTGTAAGGGCATCATTCACGATTTTTTCAAAATCATACTCTGAAAAAACCTTCAGAGCAGCTTCCGTCGTTCCGCCGGGGGAAGTAACGTTCCTTCGCAGGGTTTCAGGAGATTGGCTCCTCCCCGCAGCTTCCGTGGCAAGGAAACCTGCTCCTTTTGCAGTCTGAAGCACAAGTTTTTGGGCAACCTGTTTCTCAAGACCCAGTTTTTCAGCTGCTTTTATCATCTGTTCCATCAGTAAAAAGAAATACGCAGGCCCCGAACCACTGACAGCCGTTACCGCATCAAGCAATCTCTCATCATCAACTGTTACAACAATACCGACGGCAGAAAATATCCGCTCAACCTCACCGAGCCTACTTTCAGCTTTTTTTGTCGCATATATTCCTGCAGCACCCTGACCGATGAGAGCCGGGGTGTTCGGCATAACACGAATAACAGGAACATCGCCGAGAACTTTTTGAATTCGGCCTGTCGTAATACCGGCAGCGATTGAAACCACTAAAAGATTTTTGCTTATGGAATCTTTAATCTCGTCTAAGACCTCCTGCATATTCTGAGGCTTAACGCTCAAAACAAGAATATCCACAGCCTTTGCCAATTCACAATTGCCGGGGGCAGACGCAATCTTATATTCACTGCAAAGCTCCCGAACTCTGTCTGAACGAACGTCGCTGATAATTATATCGCCTGCCTTATAGACCTTTGCGTCAATAATGCCCCTGATAATCGCCTCGGCCATATTGCCGGCACCTATAAAACCAATTTTCGCCATTTTAATTTCTCCTTTTACCCGCTTTCGCGTTAGACAAGGTTAAATATTTCCATCTTAATATAATCTTAAATCTTCATTCTTCAATCTTAAAATATAGCCTTCGCCGCACGCCCACACCTGATAATATGTATTCCCTGTATCGTTCGCAGTTTTTGTTAGCCCCCGGACCTGTGCCGGTGGGGTTGTTCAGTCAATTTTCAACTCTCGATTTTCGATTCTCTATTCCGCCCGCCTTGCGATAATCTTCGCATATTGATAATAAATCAAATCCCGTATTGTTTTGACGTCTCTGTCCGGCATTTTCAAAATCCTTCTGGGGCTTTACTATTATCGCCTTTTCCCCGTGAAGTGCAACAGTTTACTCTTTGAGATATTGTTCCAACCGGCTGTTAATAAATCTTCTGCCCCACGTTGTTTTCAGATAATTTTCTCGTTTTGTTGCATCCTGCTGATTTAGGCATGCTTCGTAATAAACAAGTTTTAGAGGAGTTCTATTCTTGGTTGATGGCACTTTGCCTTTATTATGGTCATTCAGTCTTTTTCTTAAATCATCAGTATAACCAACATAAAAGCTGCCGTCTTTTTCCGATTGCAGAACATACACATAATAAAATTTATCCATAAAAATATTTTACCAGATTATACGATGAAATGTTATTACAATTTCGTCCCAGTTAGATTTACCCCGTGAGATAATTTAATCACAAGATACATTGTACGTTCTTTTTTGAACCGACCATAGATTGCTTCGCACGTAAATAACTGCTATCTCAGCGGGGTAGCCTTTGAAGTTCTTTTTTTGAGTTGCTTCTAAGGCAATCTAACTGGGCTTATCCTTATCTTCAATGGCGAATTGGTTCTTTCTTCGTTTAGAATAATACTGTCTTAATTTCCGCTCGAAAATTACCCATCCCATCTGTCTTTGAACATCCGGTATATCTGCTGTCAAAAGTTCAAATAACAACTCTCCTATTTCTTCAAGATTTTGTCTATTCGCCGCTGGTTCTTTTTGCATTGTGCTGCCTCCAAATAGTAATAAAAAAATATTTTTAACCATTTGAAGGTCAGTGTAAAATAGGGATTGAAAGTTGAAAATATGGTAATTACGGAGATGTCGCAAGTTTGTACGAGATAGTATCAGTTAGGATGAGTTTTTATCCGAAGCAACCTATTTGCTTACCTTTTCGATAACATGCTTTGGCAAATATTTAGTATCAAAAATAAAAGATTGGCGCCCCATCTCTATGAATTTTAGTTTGCCATTATTCATCATAGCTCGAATTTTCTTGTATGTTACGTCCCCGCCCCAATATTGAGCCATTCGAGTAATAGTTAAAGGTGTACTTCTGCGCTCAGGTGGTATATCTTGATCCTTGCTATTCTGTATTTTTCCAGGTTCAACAACAGTTTGTTTCTTTTTCAATAAAAATGAAACATGGCATCTGGTCGCAGCATCATTTAGTTTTTCCTCAAAGGTAAGAACTGCTTTTTTACAACCCTTCTGTAAAGCATTATAAATTACCTTGCAGGGCTTATTATCCTTTCTAAGAAGGCCAAAGTAAATATTCATCTTTGCAAAATGACTATCTAATTTCAATAATATTAATAATATGTCATTTTTTAAATTTTCTTCTGGCAAACTTAACACTAACTTTTTGCACATCCCAATTAGATTAATGGTATACTTTAATTCTGACAAAGCATCGCCACCCCAAGGCATTTTCGCATTGCAATCTATTGCGCTATTTAACCATCCGAGCCCAAAACCTAACTTAATCAAATTTAATGTGGAATCATCCGAAAGCTTTAATATATCTTGTATTATTTTTTTTATGTTCTCATAATTTTTGTTCCCTTTTGTTGACAGCGGCCTATGTACACGCTCACAGTAAGGACAAATTTTTTTTGATTGCTTTCGTTCAGATTTTGCCATAATCATTTCTTCGATTCCTCATTGCCAACGCTTTTGTTAAATCAATCAATTTTCCGCATATATAAACCTGCGGAATCCGTGTAATCAGCGATTAAAAATTTTATCTCTTTTTATTTTCAAACTCAACCAAAAAAAAATGTGGTTAGCCCCACCATTCTTGCATGGCGGGGTTCGTCTACCCCGTGAAGATGCTTCATCGAGGTTATTGCAAGCCCCTAAGGGGCGCAGCAATCTTTTTCAAAAATTTCAAATCTTAAATCTTGAATTTCTCTCCCACCTTTGCTTGATAATTATCAAGTATCAATTTTTAACTCAAAACCGACATTTTTGCTTCAACAAGGCTGACTTTATCAGCCCGTGAACAAAGCAAAACGGCAGACGCAAAAACGTGTTTTGAGTACTGTCGTTGCTTTGTCCTATGGACTCCTGACGGAGAACACAAAGTTATTCATAGAATAACTTGCTGAAATAAAAATTCTCTGTGTTTTCTGTGGCCTCTGTGGCTCCGTGGTAAATAAAATTCGTGTCGTTTCGTGCCTGCCCTCCATAGCTTTAGCGGAGGTGGGTTTATTTTTATCCGCCTCCGGCGGACGTGGTTAATTAAAAATCAGTGAAACTTGCCCGCCATAGCACGAATGTGCGGCGGCGGGTCCGCGTAATCCGTGGTTACCTTTCCGCCATTTATTTTCTCCTTGTTAATGGTCTCAATTACAAATATAATTTTATGCTCAAAATAGGGAGATAAAAAAATGCAGAAAAAAGTCGATTACGATACGGCAATCAAAACAAAATATCCGGAACAGGTTGTCATAGCCATCGCAAAAGACAAAAACGGCAAACCAAACCCTGTAACCATCGGCTGGACAATGATTGCCAGCGGCGAGCCGCTGATGCTGGCAATTGCGCTTACACCCCAAAGATATTCAACGGCCGCCATAAGACACAGCAAATGCTTTACGGTGGCATATCCGAGCGAAGAAATGGCAAAGGATACGCTGTTCTTCGGCACACACAGCGGAAGAGATACCGACAAATTTGCCGAAACCGGCTGCAAATATAGCCCTGCTGATAAAATCGACTCGGTCATTCTCGACGATGCTGTGGCAAATTTCGAATGTGTCCTCGAAAACGAGCTTACCACGGGCGACCATATAATCTTTGCCGGAAAGGTCGTTGCCTGTCACACCAACAGCGAAGATAAAAAACGGCTTTATACCGTAGGGCCCAACCACCAGCTCGGCGGAATCAGGAAAAAATAATCTGCTGTCAGCCTGTAAGAAGCTCAAATTCTTCGGGACTGAGGGTCTGTCTCAATTTGCCGAGGGCTATCAGCTCTATCTGTCGAACTCGCTCCTTGCTTAATCCAAGCTCATCGCCTATCTGTTTCAATGTTTTAAATTTCTTTTTCACTACCGAGCCGATAAGACCAAAATGATAACGGATAATATACTGTTCCCTTTCGGATAGATTATCTTCTATTACCTGCTCAAGGCTCCCGCGAGCCATCTCAATCGCCTCGACGCCGGCAGGTCTGGCCTTTAAATGCTCGGAAATCGACTTTTCATCGAAAGCACCTCTTTCCGTGCCGCCCACCCTTGTCGGCTGAAAATGCGCAAATTCCCTGGCAATTACCCACGAGGCATAAGTGCTGAAACGAAAACCCTTTATGTAATCAAACTTCTCCACCGCTCTAATAAGCGCCATATTCCCTTCGCTGATAAGGTCTGCAAGATTGGCGCCCGAAGTATGCCTGCCCGCAACACGGACAACAAGTTTCAGATTCGCTTCTATTATCAGATTTTTTATCCGCTCAACCTGATTCAAAAACTGCTCAGCCTGCTGCGCCGCCTTTGCGCACGGTTTCGTCAGGCTCAACCGTTTAACCAAACCTGCAGCAAGGTACTTTAAAAAATTATACCTCCGGAAAAGCTCAACCTCCTGCTCGCGATTCAGAGCAGGAATCTTCTTAATCGCCTCGACAAACTCCCGCCAGCTCGTCGGGGCGGAGCCCGTCGCAGTCCGATTCTCATCCGGCTTCGCCGGCGGTTTACGTAAAAGTCCTTTCGGTGTCCTGCGAACCGAAACAGGAGAGGCCAGGATTTTTTCCTGGGCATCCGGCTGCCCAAATTCATCGCTTAGAATATAATCAATACCAGCAGCCAGCAGTTTCCTTATTCTTCTTCTGTTTATCGTCCTGTATATCGTGCTGCCGCTCCTGTTGAACTTATCTGCAATCTGCTCTATCGGCACTCCGGATTCGTACATATTATATATTAACGAAGTTTCTCTCGAACCCAGCAAGGTATGAGGACTTTTGAATATCTGTTTTTTGTGCCTTTTTTCATAGTCAATGACAATCATCCTGACGGTTTCAGGAGCCCTTTTAAAATGAGCAGCTATTTTTTTTATTACCGCTGTCCTGCTCAAACTGCTGTCCAAACCAAGCTGCTGAGCCATCTCAATAATATCCTGCCGAACCGCAGGTGGAATCATGCTGAATTGAGAGGCTTTCTTCACAAGCTCTGCATTTTTGCCGACAAACTCTTCAATAGCAGAGGATGTAAAACCGATTTGCCAAACACCTCTGCCAAAAATATATCTCCTGCTTAGCAAACCCCTCTTGCGCCATCTCTCAATCGTCCTTTTTGAAACATTGAATTTTTCCGAAAGTTCGCCGCTCGAATAAACTTTTTCGCTCTGCTGGTCTGCTTTTAATTTCAGCCTGGTACTTGCACGCAGAACATAAACCGGCAAATCCCGCAGAAGCTCTGAGCCGGCAATTGTCTCTGTCTTTGTCCGGCCTTTTAGCCTGAAGCCTGTGATTTTGAAACAGACAAATTCAAATGGATAATCCTGATTTGGCGAAATTATCTTGTACAATTCCTCAGCAGCGGCAAGCTGTTTGAGCTGCTGATTTCTCGGCCCAAATCCCGTCTCCATAAAGAGTTGCGCAAGCAATTGATTTCTTATCTTCTGCATATATCTAATTTTATAAGAAAATTGCAAAAAGTCAAGTTTTTTACCAATAAACCAAGTGTCAATAATAACCTCGAAACTAAAACGTCTTTAAGTTTTATCTTTTTACTTAGTGTCTTTGTCCTCCGTAAGGAGTCCATAGGACTTGGGACTCCGCCGTAAGGCGTCCTGTGGACTGACGGAGTGTCTTTGTGGCTATGGTCAAAATTCAGCACTGCAAACTCACCGTGGTATTTTTTCGCGGCTTCATCATAAGCCCTCGCGGCTTCCTCTTCATTATCGAAATATCCTAAATGCTTATATATTCCATTACAGGTTATAGACGCCCGCCATATATTGAGCCTTTTTATCAACTGGACTCCTCTATATTTTGAACTACAGTTCTTTAAACGCCTTCTGTTGCATCCATTTTGAGAACGCGTTGCCAGACGCAAATTGCTTTTAGTATTATTAAGACCTTCGCGGTCTCGATGGTCAACCATTTTGCCGGCCGGAGCGTTCATAATCTCTCTGTGCATATAGACGATTTTCCCAGCCTCGATTCGGGCGGCGTAAGAGCAACTCCGCTCGCTTATTTCACAAAGTTGCCAATCTTCCTTGGCCAATTTTGCGTAATCTTCAGGGTCAACGATGGCGTATTTACCTTTTGTAAGTTTGATACGCCGAAATGCGCAGCCGTAATGTTTTTTTCGATAGCGCAGCAGAAACCATAAGCAGATATGTTCTAAAACAGTCGGAACTTTAATACGAAGGTTTATATACATTGTTATCTCCCATGAAAAACTAAAAATTTAAAGTGCAAAGTGAAAAACCACAGCTCAAAATTCAAAATTGCCAATCGAAGGGACTTGTGTTTTATAATGCTCGACAGGTTTTAAGCTTTAAGCTTAATTCGGGATATAAACTTGCGAGAATTCTTGATTTTAAATTGAAGAGGGCCTAATGGCCGAAGTGATTTTTTGTTTATTCCCTGATTTTACAGGGGGTTACGAGAAATATTAACTTTTTATCTAACTGTATGGGTATTTTACCAAATTACACAACAAAAGTCAAGAAAAAACCGCAGATTTCGCGGATTTTTTCACCACCGAGCCACCGAGAACACCGAGCGACACAGAGCCTTTTTCAGACACGGATTAACACAATTTGTTTCAACAAGTCCTCCGATAAGCCGGAGTCCTTTGTGTTCTCCGTCAGGAGTCCATAGGACAAAGCAAAGGCTTTGCTCAAAACAAGTTTTTGCACCAGCCGGCTTGCTTTGTCTACTGGCTGAAAAATCAGCCTTTGTTGAAACAAAGCATGGTTACGCCGCTGATAATCTATTCCCTAAACCCTATACCCTACCCCCTGTTTTTTTCATTGTTTTCCGCCCAATTTCCTGATATAATTTCTCCGACTTCTTGAGGAATAACCGAAGGGTAAAAACGTAGAAAATATAACAAAGATTAGAAACTTAAAAAACTTAGATCGGAGAAATGTAACCTCAAACAGAAAGGAGTAAAACTTATGGGAAAGATACACATCCGTCATGGAGATAATGAAATTGATGTTGACGGCAACGACACATTTATAAAGAAGCAACTAGCCGCTTTCTATGAGCGAATACAGCACACACAACTGGCTTCACCATCAGCCAGTCTGAAAAAGGATATTCAGGCGTCAGCTACCAAAAAACCATCAGGCAAACAGCTAACACCTGCCGAGTTCTACAATTCTAAGAAACGAACAGATGGAATCTCCCAAATCCTGATATTTGGTAAGTATCTCGAAGACTACCGGGGAAAGTCGGAATTTAGCAGACAAGATATTAACGACATTGCAAAGAGCGCCAAAATATCAAAGGACATTCATAGCCAGTATTTCACTAATGCAGTCAAACAAGGATTGCTCAGAAATCTTGGACACAGTAATTACTCCCTTACGCTTAGTGCTGAAGAAGTTCTTGCTGCTATGGGGTGATGTCATAATGACTCTTCTTGAGTTTATCGCCAATATTGGCAATTTTACGGATTTTTCTCGCCGCTCGAAGGTGCTTCTTTTTGCCTACTACTTGCGAAAGTATCAGGGTATCATCGAATTCTCCAGTGGTGATGTTAGGCAGTGCTTTAAAGACTCATTGCTGAAAAACCCTTCTGATCTTTCACTTCTTCTGAAGAGTCTCGCACATGGTCGTAATTCTCCACTGATAAGAGGAGGGCGTAATAACCGATATTCTCTCGCTATGATTGGCTTGAGTGAGGTTGAAACATATTTGACATCCAAACAGACGACAGAAGTAGAAGTCGATTCATCCTTGAAGAGCACAATTCCATATTTGGAGAGAGTAATCTCCAAAGTCAGCGATACAAATCAACTGAGATTCTTAGCAGAGTCTATTGCGTGCCTTGGGGTCGATGCTAAACGTGCAACTATACTCATGACGTGGGCGTCCACAGTTGCACACATTTATGATTACATTCTGGCGCATAAACTCAATGAGTTTAAATTAGCTCTTGCTCAGCGAACCGATAAATATGGCAAACTCATAATTAAATCTTACGATGACTTCACAGAGATCCCGGAATCGGTGTTCATTGAAGTCTGTCGCTCTGCCAAGATTATTAGCAATGATGTCCGCAAGATTCTGGACGAGAAACTTGGAATCCGAAATACCTGCGCTCACCCATCCGGTGTGGAAGTTCATCGCACCAAGGTTATCAATTTCATCGAGGATCTTGTAGATAACGTGATTACAAAATACAAAATATAAAAGAATACAATCAACAGAATAATATGTCATTTCGCTTTCGCGTTTGCGCAGCGGCGCCTCAAATTTTCAATCTTCATTCTTCAATTATAAATAGTGCCATTGGTTCTGTTGAAAAAATTGAAAAAGAAAACCCGCCATGAAACGACGGGTTAAATATTTTTAAATTCGCGTAACTTGCCCGCCAAAGCCTTTGGCGACGGCGGGTCAGCGTAACTTGTGGCATAGCTATCAGCGTTTAATAAATAAAAACTTCGTGTCTTCGCGCCTTCGTGGCTATTTCTTTATTTTCCAATAAGTGATTTTGCAAGGTCAACGGCAGAGGCGGCATCGCAATCGCTTTACGCAGGGCTTTACAGTTACGAAGCCCATTTGAGTGTGAGTTTTTTGCCTGAATGGACACATTGGCCGAGATACAGGTTTATCAGGTTCTGATATGGCATCCCTGTCTGTTTCGCCAAATCCTTAAAGTACCTGATAACATCTATTCCGAGCCGAAGCGTTACCTGTTTCTTTAGTCCCTTTGCATAAGGGTTTTTGCGTCCCTTCATCTTTGAAAAATCGTATTCTTTTCTCATAATTTTCTTCCCGTATAAACTTTTTGTTCTTTTTTCGTTGTTTTTCTTGCAGAAATAATCCTTATTTCCGAGCCCTCTTTGCGTAAACAGTATGAAACAACCAGTATGCGAATCCGATTGCTGATTCCCAGCATCAGGTATCTGTCTTCCTGTAATGAGTGGTCGGGGTCGAAAAATTCAATTGCGTTTTCATCAAAAAATACCGTTGATGCTTCCTCAAAGGATACGCTGTGTTTTCTGACATTTTGCCTGGCCTTTTTATCATCCCATGAAAATACTATATCATCCATAATTATATTATATTGCTTAAAACATTATTGGTCAAGAGGAAAAATAATTATTTTTTGCCCGCCTTTGCTTTAACCTCTCCGTCTCGGTTTATTCGCCTGGAGCGGAGACCGTGTCTAAAAAGACAGTGTAAATCCCTGTCTTTATTTTCCAATAAGAGATTTTGCAAGGTCAACGGCGGAGGCGGCGTCGGGGGCGTAGCCATCGGCGCCAATCCTGTCGGCATAGGCCTGGGTAACAGGAGCTCCGCCAATCATTGTTTTTACGATAATACCTGCGTCTTTAAGAGCCTTGATTGTCTTTTCCATTGAAGGCATTGTAGTCGTAATCAGCGCGCTCATCCCGACAATCTTCGCCTTTGTCTCTTTCGCCTTTTCGACAAACTTGGCGGAACTGACGTCAATTCCAAGGTCAACAACATCAAAGCCTGCGCCTTTTAACATCATAATCACAAGGTTTTTGCCGATATCGTGCAAATCGCCCTGAACGGTGCCCATCAGTGCTTTTCCGACAGGCTCAACGCCGGCCTCAACCAGCTTCGGCTCTAAAACCTCCATAGCCGTCTTCATCGCACGAGCGGCAATAAGAACCTCAGGAATATAAACCTCGTTATTCTTGAACCGCACACCTATTATATTCATTCCGGCAATAAGACCCTCATTGAGAATCGTTTCCGGAGAAACGCCTTCGCTGATAGCGGCTCTGGTTACCTCAAGTGCCTTCGCCTGGTCGCCCCTTATCACAGCTTCACTTAACGCCTTCATATCTGCCATTACTTTATCCCTTACCCAAAAAGATAATAAACCATAATTTCCAACTTCTCCGCCTCCAGCGGATTTCACAAACAACGCCGTATTAAACCGTTTTTGGAGCCAATTATCAAGAGATAAGTCTGACAATCCCGCACCTACTTTGGCAGTGCAACCAAAAACCCCAAATCAATCGCCTCGAAACGACTTTTGCGAAGTAATTTGATGTTACAACATCAAAGTAGGTGCGGGACAGCAAAATAGTTACAAAAATAAGCCTCTATTTTATAGCTAATTTGATGACATTAACGGAAAATTTAGTATGACGCCAATCGGGAAACTTAAAAATAACAGGGTCTAAAATGAGTGATTACATAGTACTTGTCAAACAGGTGCCGGATGTTACTCAGATAACCGACAATGCATTTGAGCCGGAAACCGGAACACTCATACGCACAAGGCTGGCGAGTGTAATTAACGAGCTTGATACACATGCTCTTGCCGTTGCAAACACAATGAATCGGCTCAGCGAAACAAAAGGCAAAATCATCGCTTTGACTATGGGTCCTCCGATGGCCGAAGATGTGCTGCGGTACTGCCTTGCAAGGTGCGCTGATACGGCGGTGCTGCTGACCGACAAGGCATTAGGCGGCGCAGATACCTGCGCAACGGCAAATCCGCTTGCATTGGCCATCCGAAAAATTGTCAAAGACGTCCTCGGCGGCAGCAATGATTACTATATTATAACCGGCATGCAATCCATCGACGGCGATACCGCCCAGGTGCCGGCTCAAATTGCAGAAGAACTCAATGTGCCCTGCGTCGCTTATGTAACCAACGTCCGGCGTAAGCCGTCCCCCAGCGGAGAATACAAGAACGGAAAATTCGAATTCACAAAAATTATCAACGGCGGAAGTCAGGTGGTAACCACACGTTCGGTGCCTGCGGTTATTACCATTGCAAAATACGAATATCCGTTGTTCGCAACCTTTGCAGATACCAGAAAGGCAAACAAAACCAGGCCCACCCAATGGTCAGCAGACGATATTAAAGCGACTCATATCGGAATAAACGGTTCAAAGACACGCGTTATCAGAGTTTTCCCGCCGGGAAAAACGACAAGAAAATGCCGACAGATAACCGAACCGACAGAACTTGCAAAGGTAATCGCCGAAAGCCTCAGTGAATCACAAAAGCAAGTTACAAAAACCGAAGATAAAACCGACGCGTATGTTCTGCCTGAAAAAAGAGCGAGCCTGTTTGACAGAAGCTGTGAAGGGACAAAAAAAGAAAGCGAAGATTACAAAATACTTACCGACATTCTGGGGAAACTGGCAATTACCGGCTTTTCCGAAATTACCAAGGAAGCAAAAGAAAAAATTCTCAACCTTGCAGGCGGGCGTTTTCATAAAAATGCGCTGGAAGATATGCTCGAAGGCTACAAAATCACTATGCCCTGTTATAAGGGCCAGGTTGTGGTTGTTGCGGAACTCGACGGCGGAAAAATCCATCCTGCCGTCTTTGAACTTATCGGCAAGGCCCGAAATCTGGCAGATTCGCTCGAAACAAAAGTCGGCGTAATAATCGCAGGAAGCCGTATCCGCAAGTTCTGTCAGGAACTTATCGCGGCCGGCGCTGATGCGGTTTATGCGATTGAACATCCGGTGCTCAGCGAATTCGACCCCGCAGCCTACAAAAAAGCGATATGCGGTACCATCGGACAGTATTGGCCGCAGATTGTGCTGTTCGCCGCTACGCCGAGCGGCAGAGTGCTGGCGCCAATGGTGGCTTACAGACTCGGATGCGGTCTTACCGCTGACTGCACAGGGCTGGATATAAAAGACAGTTCCAGAAAAGGACAAATCGGAATACTGATGCAGACCCGGCCTGCTCTGGGCGGCAACGTTATGGCAACAATCTGCACAAAAGATTCAAAAAGCCAGATGGCGACCACACGGCCGGGCGTTATGGAAAAATTGGCGCCGGATACGACAAGAAAGGGTAAAATTATTAAACAGACGCCGCAATTAAGCGAAGCAGATTTAAGCCTCAATATTATAAAAACAGAAAAAGTAACCGGCAAAATCAATTTCGGCGCCGAGATAGTCGTCAGCGGCGGAAAAGGCATGCAGAGCAGAGATAACTACGAAAAGCTGCTAAGCAGACTTACCACATCGCTGGCAGAAAGATTTAAGGAAACCATCGAACGCGGTGCTTCGAGAGCCGCCGTCGAACAGGGTTTTACAGACCGTATCCATCAGGTGGGACAGACCGGCACTTCCATTGGCCCGAAACTGTACATCGCTCTGGGAATATCCGGCGCAATTCAGCATATGATTGGCGTCGCCAACAGCGAAACAATAGTTGCTATCAACAGCGACCCAAATGCACCTATTTTCAAACACTGCGATTATTATATAATCGGAACGGTTGAAAAAATCGTGCCGGAATTAGCCAATATTTTGATGAAAGATTTGACGTGAACGTAAACAATTTAAACAAAACTTCAGTGCTTATTGTCGGTGCAGGACCGGCTGGTCTGTCTGCCGCCATTACGCTCAAGAGCAAACTCCCCAATACCGAAATCTGTGTAATCGACAAGGCGCCGGAGCCAGGAAACCATAACCTTTCCGGTGCGACTCTTGAGCCGGATGCCCTCGAAATGCTGCTCGGACCGGTAAACAAGGACTGGAAAAACACTCAGCAGGCAAAGGAAATCCTCGCTTACAGGGTAACAAAAGACAATCTGTTGTTCCTGGCGGGAAATAATTTTCCCGTCAGTATTTCTATGTTAATAAAATTTGCAAAGGCACTGAAGCTGAATTTCGCCCAGATGAGCCATCAGGGCAATTATATAGTGTCGATAAGCAAACTTACAAAATGGCTGTATCAAATCGCAAAAAACCTCGGCATAGAGGTAATACACAGTTTTGCCGCTGAGGATATAATTTACGATGAGAAAAAAAATGCTGCTCTCGGCGTAAAACTCGTCGAGCAGGGACTGGATAAGGAAGGTAACAGGCAACCAAATTACGTGGCCGGCGAAACCATCAATGCCGATGTATTTGTGCTTGCTGAAGGTTGCGACGGCCTTGTAACAGAAAAATTCATACAAAAGGCGGGGCTCGTCAGACAGGCAAATCAACTTTATTCAATCGGTGTAAAAGAGCTGATAAAAGTAAGTGATGAGCAGTTCAGAAAATTCACTCCCGGACGTGTCGTACACGCTATGGGCTGGCCAATCTGGACGCCGGTATTAGGGCCCGCAATGTTCGGCGGCGGAGTAATGCATCCGGTAAGCGACAATCTCATCGCTGTGGGGGAGATTATCGCTCTTGACTGGAAATACTGTGATTTTAATCCGCAGGACGCCCTGACCAATTTCAAAAATCACAGATTTGTCAAAAAATTCATCGATGGCGGAACAATCGTCGAGGCCGGGGCAAAAATGATTCCCGAAGGCGGTTACTTTGCACTGCCCAGAAACCCTAAAACAAGCGCCGTCGGAAAGGGCAATGTCCTTATCCTCGGCGATGGTGCAGGCCTCGTAAATATGCTCAAGATTAAGGGCCTACACAACGCTATCAAATCCGGCATCGCTGCAGGCCAAGCGATTGCAGAGTGTACAAACAACCTTGATGCTGCCGCGTCGAAATATACAGAATTGCTCAACAGGTTCGGCGTAATCGAAGAAATGAAAACGGCGGCGAAGTTTAGACAAACAGTTGCAAAATTAGGGCCGCTGTTCGGAATGCCTCTGTCAATCCTCGCCAATTTACTGCCAAAATTCAAAATCGAAGAGGATTACAGGATTTTGACAGGCAAAAAATACAAATACAAACCGTCAAAAGACTACGACAAGGACACATTTACTGCGATGGCGGCAACCGAACATCGTGAAGACCAGCCCAGTCATCTGACTATAATCAATACAAATACCTGCGCACAAAAATGCTCGCCCAGATTTGATTCGCCCTGCATTACCTTCTGCCCGGCAGGAGTCTACGAGACGGTAAACGAACAGGTAAAACCTGCAAATCCCTCAAACTGTCTGCACTGCAAGACCTGCCAGAGAAAATGCCCCTTTGACAACATAAGATGGACAGCACCCGAAGGCGGAGGAGGACCAAGATACAAGAATATGTGAAAAAATCCGAAGTTCGAATCTCGAAATTCGAAATAATACCAAATTAAAAATGTTCAAAACGACCCACCAAGGTAGGCCGTTTTCGGCAGACCACCGGTTAGAGGCAAAGCATAATCAATAAAAGCGTCTGTTATGCCGTTGCCGTCTTTGTTAATAAATTCGTCAGGCAACTGTTTCGTCTTTTCAGCAACGTTTGCAAGCTCGGTCCTGAAAAGCTCGACTGCATAATTTTTGCCGGTGCTGGTTCGTCTGATTGCGACAGAGCCGTTTATATTTGCCATCGCAAATTTAACTGCCTCAATTCCACATCGGCGGGCTTCAGAAGCATCAACAGATGATTGAAGCCCTGCAAAACTTCTCTGCAGATAGCCAAAAGTATCTGCTCGGACTCGCTTTACCTTCAGCCTGCCTCTTATCTGCGCAGCGAGAAAATCGGCCAGTGCGCCAGTGCCTGAAAGCTGGATATTGCCGTGGGCATCATGCTCTTCTATCTCGATAATTTTTTCAGCCCAGGTTTTGCCATCAGCGTCACTTATACCTTCGCTAACCGCAATAACACATCTGCCAAGTTTCCTGTAAACCGCTTCCACATCGGAAAGAAACTTATCTATTGAGACCGGTCTTTCCGGGAAATAAAGCAAATGCGGGCCGTCATCGTCTCTCTGTCTTGCCAGAGCGGCAGCAGCGGTAAGAAAGCCGGCATTTCTGCCCATTAGACAATCGACCTTTATCCCCGGCAGAGCCCTGTTGTCGAGGTCGTCGCCCATAAGCGCACAGGCAACAAATTTTGCCGCTGTGCCGTAGCCGGGACAGTGGTCGGTAACGAGCAGGTCGTTATCAATCGTTTTTGGAATGTGAAACGCCCGCAATTCATAGCCTGCCTGCTGAGCCATATTATTTATGGTAAAGCAGGTATTGGCCGAATCATTGCCGCCGATGTAGAAGAAATAATGAATATCATTCTTTTTGAAAACGTCGAGAATCTTTTTGCAGTATTCTACATCAGGCTTGTCTCTGCTCGAACCGAGCGCAGATGATGGGCTTGCGGCAACAATTTGGAGCACATCCTGCGGAATTTTCTTAAGGTCTATGAAATTTTCCTTCACAATGCCGCTTACCGCGTGAATGGCGCCGTAAAGATTTTTAATTTCAGGATGTTTCCTTGCCTCTTCGATTACGCCGACCAAAGAAGCGTTGATTACACCTGTCGGCCCACCCGACTGACTTACAACAGCATTTGCTTTCGGGGCACTTACCATCTTTTAACCTTTCAATTCATTTTTTGTGGAAAAATTATTATACAAATTTGATTGCCGGCAGCAAGTCAAAACCGACTTTACCCCCACACCTATTTGCACCGCGGCTGGGTAAATAGAAGCTGGGCAGAGGCGGTTTTTGCCGACAAAGTTTAAATTTGCTTTTCCAATACCAATAGGTGTGGGGGTTTACATAAATTCGACAATCGTTTAGGATTATGAAAAATAACTTCGCAAAAAAGCCTTATATGAGTACTGTTGCAGTCGTAGAATTTAAAGATTATTCGCAAAGCGTCCCTGTTGCTCTTGAACTTGCAGGCGCTAACAAAATCCTGCCTAAAACTGGTACGATAATCCTTAAACCCAATCTGACAAATTCCTCTCCGCCACCTGTTACAACGTCGCCCAAAATGGTTGAAGCCGTTTACAATTACTGCAAGCAAAAAACAAAGGCAAAAATCATTATCGGCGAAGGCAGCGGCAAAGGGGAAACTTTCGATGTATTCGAAAAACTCGGGTATTACACTTTAGCCAAAAAATATAAAATCGAACTTGTTGATTTCAACGAAGCAGATGCTGTTCTGCTTAAAAACAAAAATGCCCTGCAGTTAAGGCAGCTTTATCTGCCAAAGATTGTCCTTGATGCGTTTATTATTTCTATTCCGGTCCTGAAAGACCACAGTTTTACAGGCACAACAGTAGCGATGAAAAATATGTTCGGCCTTGCGCCGGGAAAATATTATAAAGGCAACTGGAACAAATCAAAACTGCACAGCCCCTCAACTGATAAATCGGTTGTGGACATTTGTACTTATAAAAGGCCGGGGTTCTGTATCGTCGATGCATCGGTGGCGCTGGCAGGAACGCATCTTTCCGGCACAGAGAAAAAAATCAGTAAAATAATCGCAGGAGCAGACTGCGTTGCAGTCGATTCGGCGGCAAGCAAAATGCTCGGTCATAAACCTGAGAACCTCGAATATCTTGTTATGGCCGACGGCCTGCTGGGAGATATGAAAAATATCAATATAATAAAAAGCTAAGCTATATAAACATCTCAAAGATTTTTCTGCTTATCTTCCTGCGATAGCAACTCATTAAGCGAGCCGCTTCGAAAGCCTTGGAGGTCAACAGAGACAAACTTAAAGCCAAGAGATTTTAATTTTTCAACAATCTTCTTTCGCAGTGCAACCGTTTTGGCTATATCTTCATCGTGAACTTCTATTCGAGCAACTTGGCCGTGGAGACGTACGCGAAACTCGACAAATCCTAAAGTTCTTAAAAATTCTTCTGCATCTTCGACCTGTTTGAGCCTTTCTTTTGTAATTTCCATTCCATAGCTGATTCTCGAAGCCAGGCACGGCGAAGCGGGTAAACTTGCGGTAGGCAGATTCAGCCTTCGGCTCAATTGCCGTATGTCTTTTTTTGTAAGTTGAGCTTCTGCCAATGGACAGCGTGCGTTAAAAATTTTTACGGCTTTATTGCCGGGCCGATAGTCGTCATAATCATCAAGATTGCTGCCGCAGACAACATAGTCGCAGCCTTTTTCTTTGGCTAATTGGTTGAGAATTTTGAACAAATGAGTTTTGCAATGGAAACAACGGTCGGCCTTGTTGGCTGAGTATGCAGTATCTGCCAGCTCGTCAGGCTCAATGGTTTTAATGTCAACACGCATACTTTTTGCCATTTCGATTGCTTTGTCATATTGACTTTGCGGCAGAGATGGGCCTGCAGCGATACAAGCCAGTACATTTTTACTTCCGAGAGTATCGATACAGACTTTTAAAAGAAATGTGCTGTCAACCCCGCCGGAATATGCAACGATGACTTTGCCGAGTTTTTTAAGAATCTGCTTAAGCAGGCCGTACTTCTCGTCAATGGTCATAGTCTTTTACCTGCTTCAATTTTCCTGTTTATCAATGTTGCGCTTACCGCAGCAGAAAAACCATTATCTATGTTGACAACCGTTACTCCGGAAGCACAACTATTGAGCATTGTCAGCAGTGCAGAAATACCACCAAAATTGGCGCCATATCCGATGCTGGTCGGAACTGCAATTACGGGGCAATCGACCAAGCCGCCGACCACGCTGGCCAGCGCACCGTCCATACCCGCAATTACAATAACGACATTGGCGTCTTCGAGTTTTGGCAGCTGCATAATAAGTCTATGTAAACCGGCAACGCCGACATCACAGATTATCTCAGCAGGCTGCCCCATAATTTCAGCGGTAACCTTTGCTTCAGCCGCGACCGGCAAATCAGCAGTACCGGCTGTTAATATCGGAATGATGCTTTTTGACCGCCGAATTTCCTTCTGCTCCAGAACAATAGCCCTGGCTGTTTTTTCATATTTTGCCTGCGGAAACTCGCCTGTTTTCGACAAAGCGTCAAAAACATTTTCTTCGGCCCTCGTCGCCAGAACATTGTTGCCTTTTGCCGCCAACGATGAAAATATGGATATTATCTGTTCGGTAGTTTTGCCGGGACAATAAATAACTTCCGGAAAACCGCAGCGAATACTGCGATGATGGTCAATGCGGGCAAAGCCGAGGTCTTCACACGGCAGATGACGCAATTGCTCAGTTGCCTGTTCGATGGTAATATCGCCGGCCTTGACTTCTTCCAACAGTTCTTTTATCTGCTGAGCGTTAATGATTCACCTCGTCCTTATAATCCGAGAAACACAATAGCCAGACCGCAAAGAAGTATTGTTGCTCCTGCTATTGAATGCGAAAATCTCTGAAGCGGATTTAATTTGACAAGACTGATTCCGCTTTTTACGGCGAGTACCAGTACCATCATAGTAGAGATAGTCGTCAGGCCAAAAACAGCCGTTATTATCAACAGGCCCGACCAACTGTTTTTTGCGGCAGGGTACATCAGGAGAGGAATTAAAGGTTCACACGGCCCAAAAACAAAAATAATGAACAGAATCCATGGTGTTATATTTATTTGGGTTTCATCGAGATGGATATGGAAGTGCCGGTCGTGATGAGTATGCTTATGTGTATGTATATCTTCGTCAAAATGAATATGACTATGGGTGTGCGGCTTATTTTTATACGCCTGTCGCAGGCCCCAGACAAAATAAACAAGCCCGAAGCCGATAAGCAGCCAAGCGGCGATATTGCCGCGAAAAGATTCTATTATTACCAGTTTCTTAACCATTATTCCGAATGCCACGCCGATAAGCCCCAGAATCACCGAGCTGAGTATATGGCCGATGCCGCACAAAAAGGTTATCACGGCAGTCTTTACGCCTGACCATTTTCTTGCCCATGATATCATCACAAACGGCACGTAGTGGTCCGGCCCGAATAAGGTATGGAAAAACCCTATCGAAGCAGCCGTCAAAATAAGAGCATTTATTTCTGTTGACATATCCGCTCCTTAGCGCATAAAATTAAAAAAATCGTGATACCAACTACGCATAAAAATACAAAATTAGTGTTACCGAATCAAGAAATAAATTGCAAATTTATAATTTTTAGATAGAATATCTGTTTTTGGGAGAAAAAAGATGGCAATAGAGCCTTTTGTTAAGGAACTTGCGGACAGCACTGAATATCAATCATTATTCAAACCCCCTAAAACGCATAGTTTACATTCAGGCAGGGTTTATTTAAAGCCCGGCGCCGATTGCGGGCAGCACACAACCGGCATAAATGAAGAAATGCTTGTTTTCCTGTCGGGAAATGGACAAGCCGTTATAGGGGATAAAACCTTTTCTGTAGGAGAGGGTAAAATTACTTATATCCCGCCGCAAACTGCGCACAATATAAAAAACACCTCCGATAAGCCACTGGTTTATATATTTTGTGTGGCCCCTGCGGCCGGTAGCGGAGGAAAACAAAATGTCTGATATAGAACGCATAGGCGTATCGCTGGAAAAGGAACTGCTTGCAGCATTCGATAAGGTTATCTCCGGCAAGGGCTATAAAAACCGCTCAGAAGCAATTCGCGACCTAATTCGCTCCAATCTTTCACAGATAAAGCTCGAACACAAAAAAACACCCGCAATCGGCGCGATATTCCTCATTTACGACCATCATACCGCTCACATTTCAAACGTCTTTAAAAAATTGCGGCACGACAAACCCATAAAAACGGTGTCTTCAATTCATGTCTATATTGACCGCAACAACTGTCTTGAAATTCTGATTGTAAGAGGTATGACCTCGGACATAAACACAATGGGCGAGCGGATGATAAGCCTGCGCGGCGTCAAGCACGGTTACATAAACCTTGTGGCCGTCAACGAAGAAGCAAAAACTTAACTTTTACTAATAGTCTGCCAGCAGAACTTCATAAACAGCATATATCACGGCTGCTGCAACCATAGCATAGCTTATCCACAACCGCCACTGCTGCGCCATATCTGCAGCAGCGTCTTTAGCCAAAAGATATAATGCTTCCAGCAGTTGCGATGGCACTAATAACAAATTCGGAAACATCAGCCCTGATATGACTGCCGCTGCCGGCAGTAATATACACGCCGCCAGCAAAGCCCTTTCCTGCCGGACGATTTTTTTAAGCGCCCTCTGCTGCTCAAGCTGCTCGAACCTGTCAAGCATCCGCTGTGGAAAATCTGCAGGCAGCGGCTGGTGATACCGTTTCAGCGCGCTTTTTAATAGTTCATCGAATCTATCTTCATTTTTCTCATTCTTAGGCAACATATTAGTACAACCCTTCCATTTTACTGCTCAGAAACTCTTTAAGTCTCTCTCGGCCCCTGAACAGGCAGACCTTAATAGTATTTTGTCGTTTTTTCATAATATTTGCAATCTCCTTAATACTTTTTTCCTGCCGGTAATGCAAGACTATTGCTACTGCCTGGTCCTGCGGCAGTTTTTTTACGGCATCCCATACAATTTCAGCTCTATCGCCTGATGATGACCGTTCTGAAGGAGCAATTTCCTGTTCATCTGCGTATTGGCTCTGGATTCGTTCCTGCAGTTTCTGATGGCGGATTTTGTGCCGAATATGGCTTATCGCCTTATTATACGCAATTTTCCACAGCCAGGTGCTCAATTTTGCCCTGCCGGTATATTTATCCAGCCCCTGATAAACAGCCAAAAACGTCTCACTTGCCACGTCTTCCATCTCGTTAGTATCGAGTCCCAGCAGCCGGCAGCACATAAAAACCTGCTGCTGGTATTTTTCAACAAACTCAGCAAACGCACTCCTGTTGCCGCTGCGCAGCCGGTGTATCAAACCCGCCTGTTTGTTTTGTCCGGCATCATCCGCCAAAAAAGGACTCCTTTTTTATATTATTAGTCGCAAAAAGCATCAAAAAGTTTCAGATTTTTCTGAAACCTTTATAATAAATCTTGCGACTAATAAATAAAATAGCAACAATAATCGATGAGAATCGAACAATTTCGCATTTGAAAGGAAAATAAATGGGCAGAAAGGTCTTTATTATCAATGCTGTGCTGGCTATTGTTTTTATGGGCGGCTGTCGCTGGATCCCCAGAGTCGAATACACAAGGCAGGTAAATCTAACAATTCCGGCCGGGCAGGCAGAACTTTTCACCGCTCAAACCCATAACGGCGAAATAAACGTAAAAGGCTGCCAGACAACTGACTGCAATCTCACTGCCACAATCATTGCCAGGGCTTATACCGAAGAAAATGCAAAAAAAATCGCTGAGCAGGTAAAAATCGACCTGGTACCTGAAGGCAACAGTATAAATGTCAGGATTGAAAAACCGGATATTCCAAAATGGGTCCAAATCAGTGTAAGCCTGGATGCAAACCTGCCGCAAATAATGAATCTGTCCCTTGGGACACATAACGGCAGTATTCACTGCAGCAATATCACCGGCTGGTTAAAGGCCGATTCTCATAACGGCAATATAATTGTCGCCGATGTATCTGGCGATGCAGACCTGTCAACACATAACGGCAAAATCAGCTCAAGCAGCATTGTCGGCCGGATAAAGGCAGTTACTCATAATGGCAAGATTACGGTTACCGGTGCAGTAGGCGGGGCCGATTTATTAACCCATAATGGCATTATAAACTACGCCGGTGCACTTGCAGATTTAAAATTTGAATCTCACAACGGTAATGTGGATATACACTGCACCGAACAATCTCCAAAACCCTGTGACATCAGCATCGAAACTCATAACGGCGGTATTGAGTTCACCGCGCCAGAAAATTTTTCGGCTACAGTAGATGGCTCAACTCATAACGGCTCTATCCGCACAGATCTGCCTCTTACTGTAACCGGTAAGAATAACAAAATAATAAAAGGTGTGATTGGCAGCGGCAGAGATAAACTGCATCTGAAAACACACAACGGTTCAATAAAAATAAAATAATCTCAAAAATGAAAGGGATTAATATGGATTCGTTAGTTCCGTTTGTAGCTTACATGCCGTTTATAACTGCCATTCTGATATTTGCGATACTGATGTGGTATTTACTGAATAAAAAACGCCTTGAGCATCAGCAGATTATGGCGGCAATTGAAAAAGGCGCCCCTCTTTCTGAGTTAAAACCAGTCACACAGAAAAAAAAGGAGGTTGACTGGATAAAAAATCTGACCGGAGGAATTACCTGCCTGTTAATCGGTTTAGGATTAATAATTATTATGCTATTGACCAACAAATGTATTTTCGGCGACAATCGTGTAGGATTATTTATTGCCGCAGTTTTACTTGCGGTCGGCATCGCCAGAGTTATTCGCGGCATTCTGCAACGAAAAACTGATAAGGCTGCTTTACTCTCGGACAAATCAGCCCTTGACGCAAATCAGGGGCACTAACTTCGCGACCTTTTTAGCAAGGCCGGCGTTTGCCGTCGCCTCAACAACGGCGCTGACATTTTTATACGCGTCAGGAGCCTCCTCGGCAATGCCCCGCATTGATCGCGATTTTATTATTATTTTCCGCTCGGCAAGCTGGCGGACTATCTGGCTGCCCTGCCATTGTTTTGTGGCCTGCGTTCTGCTCATACTTCGACCAGCACCGTGACAGGCTGAGCTGAATGCCAGAGGTTCGCTTTCGCTCGTGCCGGCAAGAATATAAGAAGCCGTGCCCATTGTCCCGCCGATAAGAACAGGCTGACCCAAAGCTTTGTAACAGGCAGGCAAATCGCTGCTGCCAGGCCCAAAAGACCTTGTCGCTCCCTTGCGATGGATAAGCAAATTTTTATTTTTGCCGTTTATCTTATGCTCCTCCATTTTTGCGGTGTTATGGCTCACATCATAAAGCATTTTCAATTCCGCTTTGGGAAAAATCCTTGAAAAAACCTGTCGGACAAGCGCCGTAAGAATTTGTCTGTTGGCAAGGGCGCAATTTATGCCCGAGCGCATCGCACCGAGATAATCCTGGCCGAGCGGGCTGTTCACAGGCACTGAGGCAAGTTCCCTGTCGGGCAGCTCAATGCCGTAACTGGCCGCCTGAGAAGCCATTTCTTTTAAATAATCTGTGCCTATTTGATGACCAAGACCGCGAGAACCGCAGTGAATACTTACCATTATGTTGCCCTTTTTCAATCCAAAGCCCTCGGCAATTTGCTCATCATAAATATCAACGACTTTTTGAACTTCGAGGTAATGATTGCCTGAACCGAGTGTGCCCATTTCTTCCTGCTGTCTTTTTTTCGCCTGTGGCGAAACCTTTGCCGGTATAGCACCCCTCGCGCAGCCGTGCTCTTCAACAAAATCCAGATCTTCCTTCGAGCCGAAACCTTTTTCAACCGCCCACACTGCACCGCCCGACAGCATATTATCGAGCTGAGCAGTGCTTAAAGTGATATTTCCGGTACTGCCGAGGCCGGCGGGAATATCGCGAAACAGGGCCTCAGCAAGTTTTTCTCTTACGCCGGCTATATCATCTTCGGTCAGGCCTGTATGAAACGTCCTTACGCCACAGGCAATGTCGAAACCGACTCCTCCGCCGGATATTACGCCGCCTGCTTGGGGGTCAAAGGCTGCCACGCCGCCGATACAGAAACCATAACCCATATGAGCATCAGGCATCGCAAACGATGCCTTGACTATCCCCGGCAGGGCGGCAACATTGCAGACCTGTGTCAGGGTCTTTTCGTCCATATCGTCAATCAGAGCCTTATCGGCAAAAATGATGCCGGGTACATTCATCTTGCCAAAAGGTTCGATTTGCCAGCAGTACTCGGAAACTCGTTTTAATTCAGGCTTTGCCATTACACATCAATTACGCATTGAATAATCCATTTGCCGTTTTCATTTCTTACGTTTAATTGATTATACGTTACAGCCTTCGGCTCTACAGCAGGAATATGCTTGTTTTGATTAATCTTTTCGCCCCATATTGTCGCAGAAAGTCTCAAATTCTCAATCTCAACTTCAAACTTGCCGAAAAGCATTTTTCTCACAGCCATTTCATATATAACCGAATTAAGCCAGTCAACAAGCAGAAACTCCTCACTTTCGGCGGAACATTCTATTTTTACAGATTCAATTGTTTCTACTTTCTGGGGTTCTGTAACAATTGCCGTAAGTGCCAAAGCAGCTTCTTCAAATGCTCTGCTCAGACTTTCCGCAGCTGCTCTTATGCCAATATCAGCCTGATGGGCAAAATGCTCCCACATATCAGTATCTGTAATATTCTGGTTTAAATGGTCCTTCGACAGGAACGCCTAAATATTTCGCCTGCTCGTCGGCAAGAATAGTAAGAGAAGCGTTCAATCTGCCAAGGTGAAGTCTTGCAACTTCTTCGTCCAGCTTTTTCGGCAGCGTATAAACCTTCTTTTCCAGGCCGCCTTTTGCGAGCATCATCTGAGCAAGGCACTGGTTTGTGAAGCTGTTGCTCATCACAAAGCTTGGATGGCCCATTCCGCAGCCTAAATTGACCAACCTGCCTTCTGCCAGAACTATAATCGACCTTCCCGATTCAAGCGTCCATTTGTCAACCTGAGGTTTTATGTTTTGTTTTTTACATTTCGGATTATTTTCAAGATAAGTCATCTGTATTTCATGGTCGAAATGGCCAATGTTGCAGACGATTGCTTCATTCTTCATTCTTTCTATATGTTCGCCGCGAATGACATCACAGCAGCCTGTAGCAGTAACGAAAATGTCGCCTTGGTCGACAATTTCTTCGAGCGTTCTGACTTCATAACCTTCCATTGCGGCCTGCAAGGCGCATATCGGGTCAATCTCGGTAACGACTACCCTTGCGCCAAAGCCCCGCATAGATTGAGCACAGCCTTTGCCGACATCGCCGTAGCCGCAGACGACTACGCATTTGCCGGCAACCATTACGCCGGTCGCTCTTTTCAGGCCGTCTGCAAGCGACTCGCGGCAGCCGTAAAGATTATCAAATTTCGACTTGGTAACAGAGTCATTGACATTTATCGCAGGAAACATTAACAGGCCTTCTTTTTGCATCTGATATAAACGGTTTACACCGGTTGTTGTCTCTTCTGAAACACCTTTGATTGCCTTCGCAATTTTTGTCCACCTTTGAGAATTTTCAGAAAAGCTCGCCTTAAGACGGTCAATGATTATCTGCATTTCGCGGTTCTCGTATTTTTTATCCAGAAGCGAACGGTCTTTTTCTATTTTGACGCCCTGATGGACGAAGAGCGTCGCATCTCCGCCGTCATCAATAATCAAATCCGGCCCGCCTCCGTCAGGCCACAAAAGGGCCTGCTCGGTGCACCACCAGTATTCCTCAAGTGATTCGCCCTTCCAGGCAAAAACGACCGCAAGCTTTTCTTTTGCCACCGCCGCGGCTGCATGGTCTTGTGTGCTGAAGATATTGCACGAAGCCCACCTTACTTTTGCGCCGAGCTCGACAAGCGTTTCAATCAGCATTGCCGTCTGAATCGTCATATGCAGAGAGCCGGTAATCTTCAGGCCTTTCAAAGGTTTCTGGCTGCCGTATTTTTGGCGAATAGCCATAAGGCCCGGCATCTCATTGCGGGCAAGGTTCATTTCTCTCCTGCCCCAGTCGGCAAGGGAAATATCTGCCACCTTGTACGGCAGAGTTGAGTCATATTTAAGAATATTCATCCCGTTAGACCTCCTTTCGGGTATATAAAACCCAATAAAACGTTCCTGTCTTTTTGTATATTAAAATACACATAATAATCCAACAAAGGTCTAACGGGATTCATCTGTTTTTCTCTCTTTTCTGCAATAGTCTCAATTTTACCCATTTTAAAGCCTCTCAACAATATCCTATAATTCCACATAAATATAAACAAAAACGCCTCTTTACGCAAGTATCCAAAAATTGCAGGACTATTTGCTTGACATAAAAGGGATGTTTTGGTATGTTTTATATTGATTATGGCTCAAAACGGCAATTATTCTGGTTTTTGCTGGTGGTGGCCTGTTGGCAGATAGCTGACAGGTTGTGAGCCTGCTTTTTACCAAAAAACCTAAATATATGATAATTTTCACGGCCTGTCGGTAGCGGCAGGCCGTTTTTTTATGTATATTTTGTATTTTGGCTCTACTGAGCTTGTCGAAGTGTGAGAAAAAATATGACAGAATTCAGTCAGAAAATTTACGAGGCAAAAACAGGTCAGATTATACCGCTGGTCAGGCAGATTGATATTGCTGAGCCGGTTGATTTCTTTGCAAAGTTAAGCGACTACGGCAGAAATCAGCACTGCTGTCTGCTCGAATCCAAAGAGCATCTGGCACAGGCCGGCCAGGGCGAACTTACCTTCGGCACAGCAAACCCGGCACTGTACCTGTCCGGAAAAGGTGCTGATTTCCAAATCATCGCGCTGAGCCCGGTCGGTAAAAGAATGATAAAATATCTTGCAACTGCCGGACGCGGCAGGTTCGGCTTCTGCAAAGAAATAAACTTCCAAATCGACCGAATCACAGGACAACTTAATCTCGACCACGGCATCATTGACGAACAGGCTCGTCTCAAGACCGTAAATCAGATGGACGTTATCAGGGCAGCTAATTTTGCTTTTGAGCTTTCAGGAAAACCTTTCCGCGTAACCTGCGGGCTTCTTGGCGCGATAAGCTATGACTTCATCGACCAGTTTGAAAAACTACCTGCAAACAAAACTATTCTGCTCGATGTGCCGGACTATGAAATGTATTTTGCAGACAATATCTTTCTGATGGACCATAAAAGCGGCGATGCCTTCGTAATTGTCAACGCCGTGATAACCGATGATGACAGAAACGAGACTGTGGTAGATGTGGAAAACTGTTTTGATTATTACTTCAAGGTCGCCAAAGCCCCGCTGCCAAAACCGATAAAGTACACCGGCCCCCTGCCAAAGGCAGATACGGATACCAAGCAGGCCGACTACGAAAAAATGGTGCAAACCGCAAAAAAACACATTATCGACGGCGACATCTTTCAGGTCGTCCTGAGCAGGACGATTATCGAACCCTGCCCTGATGAGCCTCTCGATGTATACAAAAGACTTCGGCAGCTCAATCCTTCGCCTTATATGTTTTACCTCAACACACCCAATACCATACTGACCGGCGCAAGCCCGGAGCTCAACCTGCGGGTAAGCGGAACAAAAAATCGGCAGGTCGAAATCAGGCCTATCGCGGGAACAAAACCGCGCGGCAGAATCAACGGCCAAATCGACCCTGATACCGATTTCAGGTACGAAGCAGAACTGAAACTGGACCGAAAAGAATTGGCAGAGCATATGATGCTGGTGGACCTTGCAAGAAACGATATTGCACGTGTTACCCAAAAAGGCTCGCGTGTAGTTACAGAACTGCTGGTCGCTGAAAAATATGAATCCGTAATGCACCTTGTAAGTAATGTTAAGGGCACTCTCAACAATGAACTTGACGCATTAAGTGCTTATCTCGCTACAATGAATATGGGCACGCTTACAGGTGCGCCGAAAATCGAGGCAATGAAAATCATCCGCCGGCTCGAAAAAAATAAACGAGGCTACTATGGCGGAGCGGTGATGTATTTAACCGTTGACGGACAGTTTGACAGTTGTATAACTATACGTGCACTGCAGGTAAAGGACCACGTAGCTTACATCAGGGCAGGAGGCGGAATCGTTTATGACAGCGTGCCGAAGACGGAATTCGAGGAAACGCAGCACAAGGCAAATTCCTGCCTGCGGGCAGTAAGAGGAAATTGAAAATGAAAAATTCTGAAATTAACAAAAATCCGCCTGCGGTGAACTCCGTCGAGCCGAAAGTCCTTTTTATAGACAACTTCGACTCTTTCACATACAACCTTGTCGATGATTTCTGTAAGAGAGACTGTATCGCAAAGGTCTATCGTGCCGATACGCCTTTGGAAAACCTCAAAAAAATTGCCCAGGAATTTAAACCCGACCTGCTGGTGATTTCGCCCGGCCCCGGCACACCCGCAAAGGCAGGTGTTACGCTCGAAGCAATCGGTTATTTTCAGGACAGATTTCCGATATTCGGCGTATGTCTCGGCCATCAGGCAGTCGTCGAGTATTTCGGCGGCATAGTTACCCACGCCCCGAAGGTTATGCACGGAAAAGCATCGAAAGTAATACACAACGGCAAGGGAATTTTTGAAGGAGTAGAAAATCCTCTGCAGGCCGGCAGATACCACAGCCTTTGCGCCGTCAAAGTGCCAGATTGTCTCGAAGTAACCGCACAATATGAAAATATCGTGATGGCAATAGAGCACAAACAAAAGCTCATTTTCGGCGTGCAGTTCCATCCCGAAAGCATTCTTACGCCGACAGGCGGAAAAATAATTCAGAACCTTTTAAAAATTGCATTAACTAACAGAAGAAAATCTCAATGACCAAAATAACTGAATATCTCGAAATCCTTCTCGAAGGCGGCGACCTGACATACGAGCAGGCTAAAGACCTGCTCGATACGATTTTCAAAGGGGACGTCGCAGACGTTCAGATTGCGGCGTTTCTGGCCGCGATGAGAATGAAAAAGGCAACGCCCGAAGAATTTGCAGGACTTGCTCAGTCTCTGCGAGACCACGCCGTGAAGGTCAACACAAAAATTACCAGCACAATCGACACCTGTGGAACGGGCGGAGCGCCTCTGAAAACCTTCAACGTCTCGACGGCAGCGGCACTTGTGGCGGCGGGCGCTGGTGCTTATGTCGCAAAGCACGGCAATCGCGGCATCACGAGCAAATGCGGCTCAGCAGATGTGCTCGAGGCGCTCGGCGTTAAAATCGAGTGCGCTCCCGACCTCGTCGCAGAATGTATTGAAAACGCACATATAGGCTTTATGTTCGCTCCCCTGTATCATCCTGCAATGAAGTTCGTTCAGCCTATTAGAAAAAGCCTCGACTTTCGCACCGCCTTTAACATATTAGGCCCTCTGGCAAATCCAGCCTCTGTCGGCACACAGGTAATGGGTGTGCCTGAAGAATCGCTGCTGGACAGAATTGCAGAAACCTTTAGAATCCTCGGCACAAAACGAGCGATGATAGTTTACGGCAGCGGACTTGACGAAATAAGCATCACGGCTGTTACAAAAGTTGTCGAACTTAAGGACAAGAAAAAAAATTCTTATGAAATCCGTCCCCAAGATTTCAAAATTTCATCGCCGAAGTTAGTCGAACTTGCCGGCAGCAGTGCCGAACACAATGCAAAGATAATAAAGGGCGTTCTGTCCGGCACAAACAAAGGTGCCGCCAAGGATATCATACTTTTAAACTCGGCAGCGGCGATAATGGTTGCTGGCATCGCCGACAATCTGCATTCAGGATTTCAGAAGGCTGCCGAGTCAATTGACAGCGGTGCAGCTTACAATTGCCTCGAAAAGCTGATTGAAATTTCAAACAGGAAAAAATAACTTGCCTGAACTTATGGTCGAACCGAAAATCAAAATATGTGGAATAACGAACATTGACGACGCCGTCAAGGCGACCCAGCTTGGTGTGGACCTGCTCGGCTTTAACTTCTATCCTAAAAGTCCAAGATATATCGAGCCGCAGCAGGCAGAAAAAATTATCAGAAAACTGCCCGCATTTGTCGATATAGTCGGAGTATTCGTAAATGCCGATGCAGACACCATCCGCAAAACCGCCGGCGACCTGATGCTCGACTGGGTGCAGCTTCACGGCGATGAAAACCCGGAATTCTGCACGCAGCTCAATAATATGCCTGCACAAATTATTAAGGCTGTAAGAATAAAAAACGGCAATGACATCGAATACGCAAAAAACTTTGCCGCCGATGCACTTTTGCTCGACGCCTATAATCCATCATTGTACGGCGGAACAGGCCGACGTTTCGACTGGAGTACGCTGCCGGAACTTACAGGACACATACTTGGAAGAACATTTCTGGCAGGCGGAATAAATCCCGAAAATGTAATAGAGGCTATCGGCTATGGTTTTTACGGCATTGATATTTGCAGCGGTATCGAAGACTTGCCCCGCAAGAAAAATCACAAAAAAATGGAAGAACTTTTCAAGAACATAAGAAGTGTTATCACAGGTGTAAAATGAATCCCGTTAGACCTGTTTGGTTTTATGTATATGTTTTAATGTGCGAAAAGACAGGCACATTCTATACTGGTTGCACCAATAACTTAAAACAGAGAATAGAACAACACAGCAAAGGTAAAGTTTATTACACAAAATATAGATTGCCGGTTAAGTTAATTTATTTTGAGGCTTGTTTAAACAAAGACGATGCTTATCGCAGGGAAAGATATCTAAAAACCGGAATGGGTAAAAGATACCTTAAAAACAGGCTGAAAGGAGGTCTAACGGGATGAAATACAGCGGAAGATTCGGCCAATTCGGCGGCTTTTATGTGCCTGAAGTGCTCATACCGGCTCTCGAGGAAATGGAAACGGCCTTCTATCAATATTACAAGGATGAAAAATTCACCGCCGAGCTTGATATACTCTACCGCGATTATGCAGGCAGACCCACGCCATTGTATTTAGCGACACGCTTCAGCGAGCTTGTCGGTTTTAAGGTTTATGTCAAACGCGAAGACCTCCTGCACGGCGGAGCGCACAAGGTAAACAACTGCCTCGGCCAGGGACTTCTGGCAAAATATATGGGCAAGACAAAACTTATTGCCGAGACTGGCGCAGGCCAGCACGGCCTTGCTACTTCGATGATTGGCGCGCTGTTCGGAATGCAGACCAAAATCTTTATGGGTACAACCGACGTTGACCGCCAGAACGTAAACGTTCACAAGATGAAACTCTGCGGCGCAGAGGTAATCCCCGTAAAAGGCGGCACGGGAACATTGAAAGACGCTATCAACGAAGCTCTTCGTTACTGGACGGCTAACGTAGCAGATACCTTTTATTTGTTCGGCACGGTCTGCGGCCCGCATCCCTATCCGACCATCGTAAAACATTTCCAGTCCTGTATAGGCACAGAAACCCGCGCACAGTGCCTTGAAAAAATCGGACGCCTGCCCGATATCGTTACCGCCTGCGTCGGCGGCGGAAGCAATGCCATCGGTATATTCAATGCATTTCTCGACGATAAAAACGTCAAACTCGTCGGTATTGAACCTGCGGGCAAAGGTCTTAAAACAGGCAGACACGCCGCTCCGCTTGCGGCAGGCAGGGTCGGAATCCTGCACGGCACAAAAATGTACCTGCTGCAGGATAAATATGGCCAGATACTCGATACCGAATCCATCTCGGCAGGTCTTGATTATCCGGGCGTAGGCCCCGAACACTGCCTGCTCAAGGACACCGGCAGAGCCCAGTATTTTGCAGTCGAAGATAAAGATGTGCTTGAAGTTTTTGATATTTTCACAAAGTGTGAGGGTATTCTGCCGGCACTGGAAAGCGCTCATGCCCTCGCGTGGGTTTACAGCCAGAAGGATAAACTGCCTGCCGATACCATAGTCGTTGTCAACCTCTCCGGCAGAGGCGATAAAGACGTCGATATCGTTGAAAGAAACAGGAATAAATAATGAAATCATACAAACAAACATTTGCCGAACTGAACCGTGCTGCTTTAATACCTTTTTTCGTCATCGGCGACCCTGACTTTGACACAAATCTTGAGATTGTAAAGGCTGCAATCGATGCGGGCGCAGACATTCTCGAACTTGGCATACCCTTTTCAGACCCTATTGCCGATGGCCCTACAATCCAGAAGGCTGACATCAGGGCGCTCGAATCTGGTATGGATATCGAAAAGGCAAAAGACTTTATTAAAAAAATCAAGGCATATAAGGACATTCCCATCGGTCTTTTGATGTATTACAACCTTATTTTTCAGTATGGCATTGAAAAGTTTTTCGCAGACTTCGCGAAAGCCGGCGTAAATAGTGTTCTTGTCGCCGATTTGAGCATTGACGATGTCGATGAAGTTTACGCTCCTGCCGGAAAGGCAGGTCTTGATACCGTTTTTATGGTAACGCCGAACACCGAAACCGAGCGCGCAAAAAAAATCGCCTCAAAATGCACAGGTTTTATTTATACCGTTTCGCTCCTCGGCGTAACAGGCGGACGTGAAAAATTATCCGATATGGCAAAGCCTCTTATAAGCAGATTGAAATCCTTTACGGACGTACCGGTCTGCGTGGGCTTTGGCGTAAGCAAACCGCAGCACGCCGTCGAACTTGCCAACGCCGGCGCCGACGGCGTTATCATCGGCTCAAAAATTGTTCAGATTATCGAAGAAACCATCGGCAATAAAAAGAAAATGTTATCAGAAATTTCCAAATTTATTGCCGATTTCAAGAAAGCAATAGAGAACGCAAAATAAAAACGGCAGATAGTTTAGGCTATCTGCCGTTCAAAACAGGTCAATCAATAAATCAAATCACTTGGCAGGTGCAACTTTAACCAGCACCACTCCGTGCGGCAGGATCTTGAGCTTTAACCTATCTTTGTAGACTCCCATATCCTTCTGCCGCCAGAGGTCGCGTACCTTCTGAGAACCGGATACATCGAGCGTTTTCCAATCAACCGAAATCTCACATTCAAACAATCCGATGTTAAAAAAGCCAACCGCCCTGGAGCCATCCTCAAGCTCTTTTGCCCAGACCTCTTTGTCGCCGTCTTTGACAATTCGTTCAGCCTGTCTGCCGAGCGTATCCTGATTTATCGCCAGCACCCCATCATTTGTAATCAGATTCAGCGTAAAATCATCAAGGCTGGTCAGGTCACAGCCCAAAAGCAACGGCGACGACAATAAAGCCCACAAACTTATATGTGTGTATTGCTCATCCGGTGACAACCTGGATGGGTGGAGGTTCGGCCCCCATCCAACGCGGCCAACCACGAGCATATCGGGGTCGTTCCAGTGTCCTGGGCTGGCATAAGTTGCGAGTCCGGCCTGCCCGAAACCTATCCCTGCCATACTCCCCCAAGTATCAGTAATGTCAGTCGTCGTGCGCCAGCAGTTTCCGCCGACTTGCTCGCCCCAGCTCCAAGGGGTTTGCTCACCCCAATTGCATATACTGAAAATGATATCTCTGGGGGTTTGCTTTAAGGCGTCCCCGAAAATTTTATATGTCTGCTTAGAGTTCTTGTTCTCGCAGTGGCACCAGTCAATCTTTACATAATCAAGACCCCATTCGGCATACCGCAGCATATCCTGCAGCTCGTGACCTTCGCTACCTTCATAGCCCGCACAGGTTTTGAGTCCGCAGTCCGTATATAAACCAATCTTCAGCCCTTTGCTGTGGACATATTCGGTTAACTCAAACATATTCGGAAACTTCTCATTGCTGTTTATTATGCCGGTATTCGGGTCGCGTTTGCCGTGCCAGCAGTCGTCGATATTGACATAGGTCCAGCCGTGATTGATAAGCCCGCTGTCCACCATTGCATCCGCTGCCGCCTTTATATGCTCTGCCGTCACGCTGCATGCCCAGCAGTTCCAGCTGTTCCAGCCCATCGGCGGTGTAAGAGCGAGTTTGTCGCCAACAACTATTTTAAATTCCTTTTTATCTATTCCCATCTGATTTTTTGCTATAAGCTCGACCCTGTATTCGCCTGGTCTGTCAACCCTTCCGGTGATACGACCTGTATTTTTATCAACTTCCAGACCGCCTGGTAAAGACCTGGCTCCAAATTCCATAGGTCTAAGGCCGGTAGCGGGTATGGTATATAAAAATGGCGAGCCGGGTCTTATGCCAAAAATCTTTGGGCCGTTGATCTTAGGCTTAGCCGATGCCTTCGGTGTCAATACATACGGCTTCATATTTAAGGCTTCCGTCGCTGACGGCACTTTCCCGCTGTATTCAATCCTCGCATCCGCCCAGTCCGCATGGTCATAATGGGGGCCGTTTCCTCCATCGGTCACTTCAAGAATAATCTTCTTTATTCCCTTAAGATTAACTTCGACTTCCGCGGTCTGGTCTCCGCCCCGCATTTTCGGGCTTTCCCAGACAAGTTTGCGGTCACCGTATATTTTAAATTCTACGCTTCCTCTGTCTTTTCCAACCTCATCATCGACACCTACGCTGGCCTTAAAAGATTTGGCCTTGCCGTCAAGTTCAATCATGACCAGACTTTGCGAATGAGTTCCAACGCCCCGCTCATACACTTTACCACCGATGGTGAGCGGCTTTTCGTCTATCGATTTTTGTGCCTGCGGCTTCTTATACCCCGACGTCATTTTGCTCATATCCAGTTCGTCCAGCCAGACAGTCTTTTGCCCGAAACTGTTACAGCCTGCCATTAAAAATAACATACAAACAATTAACACTGTTCCCTTTTTCATAACGCTTACCCTTTCATTTTACTTCGCCACTTCCTCTAATTAACAATTTACCTTTTCTGATTTTTTCTCTCAATTACTGATTAGAGGATTATTCTAATAGATAAAAACTGTGCTTACAAGTTCATTTACAAAATCTGCCGATGTTTAAAAAAGAAGGAGTAAGCCTTTGCAGTAATGTGCCTTGTTATGTGCTGATAAGTAGATAAGCCCTGATAAGCTCTGCGACGCTCCAGGCCTGAGCAAAAGCACCGCGAGGTTTGTGAGGCGCATCTCCGTCAAAAATTTCGCTCACCGAGCTTATACAGCCTTCGCTTCTAAAATGCTTCAGAAGGGGTTTTAGCATCAGCAGGCACTTTTTTCTGCTCGCTTTGCTGTAATCATTTACTTTCAGATATGCCTCGATAAATGCTCCCATCAGCCACGGCCAGACCGTACCCTGATGATAGGCGCTGTCTCGCCGTTTTATATCGCCTTCATATTTCCCTTTATATCGGCTGTCGCTTTTCGACAGCGTTCGCAGGCCGAAAGGCGTCAAAAGCTCTCTTTCGACGCAGTTTACAACCGCTTGCTGCTGCTGTTCGGACAGCGGCGAAAACGGAAGAGAAACCGCAAATATCTGATTCGGCCTGATACTTGCATCTTTAAAACCGTCGCTGGTTACACAGTCATAAAGATACTGACCTTTTTCGTACCAGAAACACGAGCGGAAACTGTTTGCAATCCGTTCGGCCATCTCGCTGAACTGTCTGCCAATAACTACATCCTTGACGCGATAAAACTCGGCACAATTACATATCGCATTGTACCACAGGGCATTTACCTCGACGGCTTTGCCGAATCTTGGCGTAACGGCAGTATTGTCAAACTTTGCATCCATCCACGTAAGCTGTGTTTCAGCCGAACCGCCGGTTATCAGACTGTCGTTATCGGCTCTTATGCCAAATTTAGTGCCTTTGCAGTAGGAATCGATTATCCAGCGAATCACAGGCATCAGCCTCGATGAAAAAACTCTGACATCGCCGCTTGCCTTGTAATATTTGAACGCCGCGTGGATAAACCAGAGCGAAGAATCTATGCTGTTAAACTGTGCTCCGCTGTTTCGCTCGCCGAAACAGTTTGGAATCATACCTTCATCCGCGTGGTACGCAAAGTTAAGCAGTACTGAAGCTGCATCTTCGTATCTGCCGCAGCACAGCAAAAGGCCCTCAAGAGCGATAAAAGCATCCCTGCCCCAGTCCATAAACCACGGGAAACCTGCAAGAATGGATTTGGTCTTTACCTTTTCCACCTGCCTATCGATGATAAATTCATCGCCGCAAACCGCAAGGCTCTCAACTACTGAGTCTTTGCTTCTCAAACCGCTCAGAATCTGTTTTTGCCGAAGTTTAATATCGTCGATAATCACATCGACATCGAGCGCCGTCATCTTCGGCTGTAAAGCCGACGTGCCGAAGCCTGCCCACAGAACAATTCTGGCCGGGGCGTCAACAGTCCTTCTGAAAACCCCCGGCGAAAACAAATCTTCCTTGTAATCATAGCCTCGCTGCTTTTCCTGCCGGTAGAAAAAATTGTACCACCACTGCCGCTCTTCAATAAAAGCCATCTCTTCGCTTGAAAGGTAAAGCTGACCCCCGCAGTTCCGGCTCCTTACAGTGAGAAACCCATCGGACCATTCGAGATAAAATTTGTCCGCCGTGGCGGATTCATCGGACGCTTTTTTCAGACTGTGATAATCTCTCATTGCAACAAGCGGCCTTACTACAAATTCAAGTCGCTCCTCGATATCTGCCAAATCATAGCAAATCGCAACAATATCCGCCTCAGGCAGCAGATAAATGCTCTTGGTCAGGTTAAAACTTTCCGTTGAATATTCAAAATGAGCTCCCACGTCTTTCCTAAAAGTTATCGGCAGCGACTCAGCCGGCTCAGCCGCCGGCGGGGCAAATTCAAATTGGCTCAAATTGTAATTTTGCTTTTGAGTATGAATCGTTTCTACACACGCAGAAAGAGCGACAGTTCTCTGTGCAGGTGGTGTTAATGAGCCGATAAGTAGGCCGTGATACCGGCGGGTATTACAGCAGGCAGCGGTACCGCACGAAAAACTGCCGCGCCTGTTGCTGAGCAGCCATTCGGCTTCAATCAACTGCTCGAATCTGTCAGACTTATTTGACTTTTGATTTGCTTTGTTAAGAACTTCCGCAATTTCCAAGCACTTTTGCCTTCCCTGCCTAAAATAACTCCCTCGACCAATAGGAATTTTTTACTTTTGATTTGTCATTTTGATTTTTGCATTTTGATATTTGATTTGTATCTCTTTTCAAGGTTGCCCATCACGTTCATAAAATTGATATACGAATCATAAGGCGAATCATAAGGATTAAAATATTTATGAACGTCGCCGTCGGCAAACCACTTTGTGCACATATAATAAAAATGGTCGCTCGTCTGGAGTTTGCGCCAGTCGGCCAGAAGGGCCGCATCGCCTGTCTGCTTGATTTGCCGCTCCATCCGGTAAAGCTCATGCAGCGCGTTGGACTGCATCGGATTGCCGACCCAGGCCGAAAGGTCGCGTTCCAAATCCGCCCAGCTTATTATGCCCGGCACATCAATGACACCGGTAGCCGGATACGATGCAATAACTTCGCTGGGCGTCTTGAAATTGTTGTCGGGATGTCTCATAATCTCGTCCGGCAGACAACGCATAAATTCAAATATGCCCGTATCTTCCCACTGATGCTCGCCGAAGGTTTCATAGTCCATAAACAGATTAACTACGTAGCCGTTGCCGTTGACTTTGCTTATCCAGTCGCTGAATTTATACGCCATCAGCGGCCATTCACACCAGTCCCTGTTGGAAAACCTGAAAGCTATATCATCGCTGAGTGCATAATTTTTCAATAACAGCTTGATTCTGTTGCTTCGGCAGGAGGTATAAATAAAATTAGGGCTTCTGCCGGCCAGTATATGGTCGGCGCCCTCGGTTAAAACGCCGTCAAACTCACCCATTGACTCTATCGTGTCGGTAAGGCTGTTGCTGTAGATAAGCTCGGTATTGCGAAAAATCCTCGGCCGAACGCCGAACATTTTTTCCATAGTCTCGATATGCTTGCAAATCTGTTCCTTGAATTCGCTGCGGGAATAAAGAAAACTTAGACTATGATAGTAGGTCTCGGCCAGAAATTCCACACAGCCAGTTCGGGCAAGCGCATCAAAGGTGCTTATCACCTCAGGAGCAAATTCGGCAAGCTGTTCAAGCAGTATGCCGGTTATGCTGTAGGCAACCCTGAATTTGCCCTCATGCTTTCTTATCAAATCCAGTATGAGCCTGTTTGTCGGAAGGTAGCATTTATTCGCAACCTTGCGGCAAATTGTCCTGTTTTTGAAATCGTCAAAATACCGACGGTCATCGTCGAACACCGTATAATGTCGAAGTCTGCAGGGCTGATGAACCTGAAAGTAAAAACAAACGGATGGCATAACTATTCTTTAAGAAACCTGCAAATTATTTCAAACTCGCCCGCCGCAGTTTACACGCCGCAGGCGGGACGGGTCGGCATCTTATGTGATTCAGCTTTTCGGCTCGACTGTCCTTGGGACTCCTGACGGAGAGCTCGCCAAAGTCAGACGCAAACCGCTGAAGATAAAAGCTGCTCGTATATCTGCCTGCATTTCTCGGCAGCATCTTCCCACTTGAGCTTTCTTACCTCAAAGTTGCCGTGCTCTCTTAATGTCATATGCAGGGGCGGATATTTCAGTACCGCCACAATCTTGTTGGCTATCTCATTTACATCCCAGAAGTCCGCTTTCAGAACATGGGTAAGTACTTCTGAAACTCCGCTTTGCTTGCTGATAAGAACCGGCACATCGTGATTAAGTGCTTCCAGTGGTGCTATGCCGAACGGCTCGGAAACGCTCGGCATAACATACAAATCCGCCATCTCATAAACCTTCCGCAAATCTTCGCCGCGCAGAAAGCCCGTAAAAAGAACTTTGCTGCCGATGCCGAGGTCGGCGGCAAGTTCTATTGTTCTTCGCATCATATCGCCAGAGCCCGCCATCACGAACTTGACGTTGTCCATAACCTCGAGCACCTTCTTGGCTGCCCCGAGAAAATATTCCGGACCTTTCTGCATCGTGATTCGACCGAGAAACAGCACAATCTTCTCGTCTTTTCTGATGCTTATTGCACCAAGGTTAAGACCGTTGCCGTCTCTTTCGACGCCGTTATAAACAACTTCAACCTTATCGCCCGTTACGCCGTAGCGGCCGATTATTATGTTCCTCGTCAGAAAGCTTACTGCAATCACACGCTCGGCCGCGTGCATCCCGGCCCGTTCAATGTCATAAATCATCTGGTTGACATTCTCTCCGCTGCGGTCAAATTCGGTCGAGTGAACATGAATGACAAGCGGCCTGCCTGTAACCGCTGCTACTGCAATCCCCGCCGGATAAGTCATCCAGTCGTGAGCGTGGATTATATCAAAATCCTCCTGCAGCGCCAGCCTAACCGCAGCAGCAGCATATCTGTGAACTTCCGTATACATATCGCCGCAATAATGACGAAAACCGCCTCCTGCGTCCCCGCTCAAGCTGATTGAACCGCTGCGCCTTTGCTTGGCACGTATAAGCTCTTCTACCTCACGTTTGTAACTCTCCGCACTTGCGTAGGGCCGCAACGGAGATTCGATGGCTCGGAACTTAACGTTTTTAAGCTCCCGTTCGAGTTTCTGCCGTTCTGTCTGGTCTATATCTGCCGGCGTCCGCACCCTGACATGAGTCGACCGCATATCCATACCGACGGACCGTGGCAATACGAAGATTACCTCCAGCCCCAGCTTGCTCATAGACTTGGTTAGACCATAACACGCTGTGCCTAAACCGCCACTGATAAAGGGCGGGAACTCCCAGCCAAGCATAAATATCTTCACGGCCGCCTTGTCTCCTAAAATAGATTAAAAACACGGTTTACTATAAGTTTATAATCGGTGTTTTTAGGGATGGAGGTTTAATAAATTGTTCCCATAAAATCGGATTTTCAGTATCGTAGGGGTAATCTTTCAAATATTTATCGGACCTGCGGATAGTAAAAATTAAAAAAAGACAAAAAATACCGCTGAAAAACACTATTAAAAACAAAATACGTTAAGTCTGTCCATAAAAAAGCCGACCTTTGCTTTTTGCGCAGAGGTCGGCTTCGTAGTCCTGCTCTGACAAGATTTAGAACATTTGAGCAGTATAGCGTCCCAATTCATCGGGATTTATCTGCTCGGCTTAACTGATGGCTTCGACCAAGATTGGCCGAATGTCCTTGTCGAAGTTTGGGTTCCTATCCGCTCTCGGTCGCCGACGCTCCAAGGCTATAGCGACCTAGCGCGGACAAAAATCACAGGTCTTGCGGTTTTAGTGTGCTTCTCCGGTTGGCCTTCGTACGCTCACAGGCACAATCGAGAAGACGATAAATCCTGCCATTCAGCGCATCAAGGGCATCTGCCGAGGTCATCATCTTTTTGCTCTTGATATACGCCCTGACCTTGCTCGCCACTATCACAGATTCTTTTCCTGCTTTCTTTGCCATGTTAATAATCCTCCATGCAAAAAAATAACTATTACTTCTTTATCGGCCCTTTCCGACAAAGCCGACTTTTCTGGCGTATTTTCAAGGCTTATCAGACGTTTTGCAACAAAAAAATACACCAAAAACGCAAAATTTCGCATTTAATAAGCCGTTTAGGCCGTTTTTGCGGTTATTTGACTGCCGTTTTTTGCCGAAACTGTCTAATGAGACACAAATTTATCCGCCTACGGCGGAGGCACGGAGGATAAATATCAATTATTTTAACTGGGTGTCTTGGTGCCTTCGTGGCTCGCAAGGAGTCAGAAAATGAACGAGCAAAACGACATATCGAAATCGGCCCTGAAAGACTATGTGGTCGTGGCGGTTGCTGAAGACATAGACCTTGCAAACGAATACAGGGATACACTGGCTAAAAACAATATCCCGGCTGTAACAGCAGCCCGCAAGAATTACTCTTCAGCAGGCCTCGCGATAGCCGTGATGGTTCCGGAAAATTATCTCCAGCAGGCACAGGAAATTATTGAATCCCGCCAGGAATTCGACCATTTCCTTGACAACGCTTTTAACGAGCCGGACCAGTGGGCCGATGAGCAGGACCCGGATTACTTCGACAAAGACGAGGATTTCGAAGAAGAAGAAGAAAATTATTAAAAGATACCTGTTTAGAGGTGATGAAGGTGGACAGTTACCAGTCACATACGGATAATTGCTTTTCAACAGCACGTCAAGCGTCAGGAAACAGACGTAGTAGAAAATGCAGGAGGGGGCAGGCCATCGACAGAAGGCTCGACCTTGACCGCCGGCGGGGGCCGGGCAGAAGACTCTCGGAAGATAGAAAAGCCGCGGAAGAAGGCCAGATGACTGATGAGCAGTTCGAGTTCATTATGGCCGTCGACCAGTACAAAAAACTTAACAGCAGACCTTTCCCCACCTGGACGGAGGTACTGGAGCTCATCAAGGCTTTAGGCTATCGAAAGGTAGCAGAGCCTTGTTCCCTCGACCAGTTGCAAAGCTATGAGCCTGCCGAAGTAAATGGTTAAATCCCGCCGGCGTGAGGGGGAGCCCCTATTCCTGCCTGAAAGGATTCTTCCTATCCATCAGCAGAACAACCTTTTCATAGAGTCTGCCGTTTAATTTCTCCTTCAGTATTTTTCTCGCCTCACTAATGCCTGTCCGCTGACTTAAATGTGTAATGACGACGTATTGGTTGTCTAATTCGCTCAGCATCCTTAAAAATTCACTCATATACATATGCGCCCCAGCCAGCGCCCTTTCGATATGCTCGTCATCAACAAAGGTGCACTCTGCAATCAAAATTTTGCTTTTCGCAATAAAATCAAATTTCGCAAAATTATAATACTGCGTATCGCCCAGATACGTTACAATCGGCAACTCGACAGGATAATCAATTGTTACGCCTTTTCTCTTCAGTGCAACAATTTCGCTCCCCGAAAGACCCAGATATTCTTCTTTCAGTTTTTTCTTTTTTTCCAGAACGCAAAACCCCAGCGACCCTTTGCAGTGCCGCGTCGCAAAGGCCCTGATAATAAGATTAGGCTTAATTTGAAATTCATCGCCGGCCCGCATCCCGACAAGTTCGGCAGGTATCTTGTTCCCGTCGAGCCGCCCCCAGGCATCTATCACTTCGCGTAATGGAAGTATCATATTTTCCGGCGCAAAGACTCTGCCCGGCCTTTGGCCGCAGAACTTCCTGTGAGAAAGATAATATGCAATTCCGGCAGTATGGTCCATATGGCCGTGTGTCAGCAGAACGTTGTTTATACTGATAATCTGGTCCGGTGCTTTGCCGATATCGAAGCAGACATCTAACTGCGGCACCGCTACTATCGTCTCTTCGCCTGCGACCGAATAGCCGATTATCTCCAAATCTTCTATCTTGATTTTTGCTAAATTATGACTTGCCATATACGGCAGGAATTTTACCACGAATGAATCCCGTTAGAAATTATAAAATACTGGTTACGTAATAGAAAAAATTTCTAACGGGATAAACACGAATTGACACGAATTATTTCGCTTAGCCCCGCCTGCCCCGTGAGATATAGCTTCTATTATCTCATTGGGGCCATCTCGTATGGCTTGTCCTCCGTAAGGAGTCCATAGGACTCGAGTAATCGGGGAGCGGGGTTCAGAGCCACGAATGTCGAAGCGTAGCGAAGACCCGGCGTAGCTTTAGCGAAGTCGGGTCGATGAGGCGGACGGCGGCGTGTCGTTTAAATTTGAATTTTGGCTATTAGGATTTGTTTAGGATTTAGATATTAGGATTTAGAATTTATTCTCTTTGTGCCTTCGTGTCTTCGTGGCTAAAAAACCCTCAAAAATCTGAAATTTTGTGTAAATTTGTATCAATTCGTGCCAATTTGCAGTTAATTCATAGTGCTTTTTCAGCAAACCTTGCCCGCCTTTTATCCGCCTCCAGCGGACTTCAACTCTTTTAACAGCCTTATTGTGACATTTACCCGCCTGATGGCGTATTCAAAAACGTGGTTAAGTTCTGTTTTCTGGGCAGCTTGCAGCCGGTAAACCCCCACACCAATACATTGGACAGACAAGTGTGGGGGTAAAAAATGCATTTCCCATCGTTTACAGGGAAATTATCAAGCCATTTTATCTGCTCATTTTCAATCATAACACTATAGAACTACTTATCTTATCTACAATTTTATAAGACCTGTTTTAAATACTGCAAGTAAATAAAAAAACTTGCTTTTTTTTACCAGAATATGTTATAATAATTTTTGTAAAAAATTCTGTTGAACAGAAATTTTTGCTTGACGTAACATAATAAGAAACGTTATTCTAAATAGCCCACACGTACCTCCTCCTCTTTAGGAGGCGCACACGGCATGGCGGTTTCTCTCCTCGGCCGCCTGCCATTTTTTTTGCGCCTAATTCGGCAAACAGTTTTAACGACTTTTCGTATAAATTAAAAAGGAAAGTTATTTCCTTGATTTTGGGGGCAGATGGCTGTCCTTCTTCCTCCTCAGCTATCTGCCTCTTTTTTATACAGACTCTGAGGGGAGACTTCCTGCTGTTTGTATTGCCGCCGATTTGGAAATTATGCCAGTCTGATTTCAGCGCCGACTTTTGCCGCAAGCTCATCAAGAATTCTCTGCTGCCATTCGTCAACCGTTTGATGCTGCAATGTGCCGTCCTCATCCCTGAAACGCAATGAAACCGTAACACTTTTTTTACCAGCCGAAATCGGTTTGCCCCTGTAAACAGCCTCAAATTTTATCTCCTCAAGCTCCCGCGGCGCACGCGAACGAATAATCTGCTCCAACTGCGACCACAATACCTGCTCGTCAACAATAAGCGATAAGTCCCTGACTATAGCAGGAAATTTCGGCAGCGGTTTCATTTTGACCTGTGGCGGCCGGAGCTCCAACAGCCTATCGAAATCCAGTTCAGCAGAACAAATTTGGTCAGCCTTTATATCGAAGCCTTCGACAGCCTCATCACCCAAAACGCCTGCAGAACCGATATTTTCACCGTTGACAAGAATTTCAGTCCCTGCCTTTGCCCAGTGCAACCGGGCAGGCTTAAAGACAATATCAGCATTTCTGCTTATCGTTTTTATCAGGCCACAAACTGCTCCTTTGAGAATTCCAAAATCACTATCGCAGACAATGGACAAACTCGTATGTTCGGTATGGCTGCCGCCCTGCTGCTGCTTAAAAACGTTCGCAATTTCGTAAATTCTTATATTTTTGCTGCCGACATTGTAATTGTGCCTGACCACATTCAGCAATGAACCTATAAGAGTGTTCCTAAGGAGATTTTCAGTCTTTCGGCTTATATCCTTTACAACAAGATGACCTTCAGCGCCTTTGCCGGTTACAAGTTCTGCACTTTGCTCGTCGGAAAAACTTGTGGTTATCGCCTCGTAAAAACCGCAACTGTTAAGATAACTGCCTATGGAAGAAATTACCTGCTGCCTTCTATCAACAGGGGCGATTTCAATACTGATTTTTCCCCTGACGCCGACTTTACCATAACCATAAACCCTCCCTACCTCCTCAATCAAATCAGCCTCTCTGCTCACATCCGCCCGCCAGCTCGGCACCGTACAGATTATCCTGTCGGGGTCTGATTGCTGCGGCTTAAAGCAAAGTGCCTCAAGAATTTTAAAAGCCTTTTGCGCCGGCACATCAATTCCCAGCAGTTTATTCAGTCTGCTCAATCGCAGTTCGACTTTCTGCTGCTGCGGCTTTGCAGGCCAGACGTCAACAAGACCTTCGACGACTTTGCCGCCGGCAACTTCGGCAATAAGCTGGGCGGTTCTTTCTGACGCCCAGTCAATCCGCTGAATATCGACTATCCTGCCGAAACGAAAAGCAGCTTCGCTGGGAATGGAAAGCTTTCGCGATGTCGTCCTGACATTTGGCGGACTGAAACTCGCATCTTCGAGCAGGATATTTTTGGTTGACTGGCTTACTTCCGTTTCAATTCCGCCCATTACACCAGCGATTGCCACAGGGCCTTTGGCATCGGCAATAATCAGCATATCCGACTCAAGTTTGCACTCCGTGCCGTCAATGCTGATGAGTTTTTCGCCTTTTTTCGCTCTGCGGACAATGATTTTCGCGCCTCGGATTTTGTCGTAATCAAACGCGTGCGGTGGTTGGCCCGTTTCCATCATCGCATAATTTGTCGCATCAACAACATTATTGACGCTGCGAAGGCCGGCTGCTTCAAGTCTTTGCGCCATCCAATCCGGGCCAGGACCGACTTTGATGCCTTCTATTATTCTGGCCGTATATCTGCCGCAATGAGCAGGGTCAAGTATCTCAACGCTGACCAGACGGCTGATGTCCTTTTTGCCTGTGGCAGGGCTAACAGCAGGATATTCGATTTTCGGCAGTTTTAGCTCTCTGCCTGTCGCTGCTGCGATTTCACGGGCTATGCCTATGAGGCTCAGACAATCGCCCCTGTTACTGGTAACATCAATATCAATAACCGTATCGCTGCCTGCCGTAAGGCATCCCTTAGCGGAGAATTTTTCAATGCCTTCAGTACCGAAGCCCAGATTGCTCAAAAGCTCGGCCAGAATTTGGGCCGATTCGGTTATTTGAACGTAATCTTTTAGCCAATCAAGCGATATTTTCATTGCCATTACCTGAAGAATAGAGGTTTCACTTTAACCCGCAAGACTGTTTATGTCAACGATTTATAATTGACAACTCCACTATCTGAACCGATAATCAGGCCTATATTTTTTATTTGCCGGAGGCAAAATTATGTCGTCAAAAGGAATGGTTTTTGTTGTTCTTGTCGCTGTTTTTACAGTATTTTGCTTTTGGAGCGGCTGTGTTGAAAGGAAGCTGACCATTGTAACTGAGCCAGCCGGTGCTCTTGTTGTGCTTAATGATGAGGAAATTGGGACTTCGCCGGTTACTGTCGACTTTGAATGGTACGGCGACTACGGGGTGCGAATCTCAAAAGACGGCTACCAGACGCTTAACACCCACCAGAACCTCAAACGCCCGCTGAAGGATGTAGCCCCCTTCGACCTTTTGGCCGATATGTTCACTACAAAAATCGATGAATATACCTGGACATTCAAGCTCGAACCTTATCAGCAGATACAAAAAGAGGAGCTGATTAAATCCGCAACCAGTTTCCAGAAAGAGACCCTCGCTGAGCCGAATAAATATATTGCCCCACAAAAAAAATCTGCCGCAAAAAAAACTGCCGGCAAAAAAACACGTTAAAAAACGCTAAATTGTAAACCCCCACACCTATTTGCACTGTGGTTAGGCAAATAAAAGCTGATTATAAGCAGCTTTACAGCGAATTTAAAATTCTCTCGGCTGATGCAAATAGATGTGGGGGTAAAAACAAAAAGGCCGCTTTCCCAGTGGCCTTTTGTTTCGCCTCAATCCTCCTTACAAGGCTGATTTTTAACCTGTTGAAGACTTTTGTATATGGGGCTTGACAGGCGGAGTATCTTGCTGTTTTCCTTCCGCCTTTTCCCGTTGAATGGCCTCGTAGACTTCTTTGCGATGCACGGATATAGTCTTAGGAGCAGTGATTCCAAGCCGAACCTTGTCGCCCCGCACGTCGACTATTATCACTTCGACATCGTCTCCAATCATTATTGACTCATTTATTCGTCTGCTCAAAACTAACATTTTCCGGCACTCCTTTCTGCGGTTTTAGGAGCTATTCCTGCTTCTTATACTACGAAATCCCGCCGTGCTCTGTTTGTTTTCGCAGTTCTGTGTATCATTTCGGCTATTTTGCCGGACTGGAACACTAAATTTTTCTCATTTTTTAAAGTTCAGGCTTGATTTTGGACTTGATATAACTACTTTTTAGGATTGAATTTATGCCAGCAAGATGTCTTTTCAAGGCAGAAAATCAATATTGATGTGTCCGCCATAAGTGATAGCGGACGGCCAACCAATAGCCCCATACAGCCCCCAGACAGCCGAAACCGACCATCTGGACGGGTAGAACCGCAGTAACAGGCCTTATAAAGAAATTTGCAGGCCAAGAACTGCCCAGATGTATCAGAACATCGCTTTTGCTATAAGTAATTGCAGAATAATAAATTAGAACCACAGAGGCAATTGGGGGCCAAAAAGAGCTGCTTCCCACAAAAACCTTGGCCAAAAAGCTACAGGCCCCAAAGGCAATAAAAACAGCAAATGCCATCTGAAGATTTGCCGGCTGAGCCGTAACGTGCGCAAACTGGGGGTCTGAATAACTGACATCGACAGCAAAAACATTAATTAAAAAGTTTGCGACAAATACAGTGCCGATAACTGCTATCGCTATTACCAAAAATTGCGGCAGATGGAAGACCGGTTTCGTCTTATCCGGCAGTTCAACGGTTTTTCTTCTGAAAATTTTATCAGCCAATAAAGCTCCCCAAAAACCACAAACTGCAATTGCCAGCCACAGAAAACCTTCAAATTTCAACGATGAATAAACCTTTATTCTCTCCTGCACAGCAGGAGTTATCTGGAAGATTCTTGACAGTGCTTCACTTCTCAATCCCCAGACCGCAAGACCCGCTGGTGCGGCTATTATCCCTATCTGCACACCGAAAGGGGTGCAAACTGCCGAGGACAGAAAACCAGCAACAAAGGCAAGGCCGCCGCAAATCAGCAAATCATTAACGCTGATACTGCCGCCCAAATACGCAAAAACGCCTTCAGCCGGAGGTTTAACAAGATTCCACGGCAAAAGCCCCAACAGAACAACGCCTATCGCAAGCGATGCCACAATTCTGATTCTCATTAACCATGAAAGTTCCATATCAGTCTCCATATTAATGCACATTAACGCATATTAACACAAATTTATTCCAAAATCTGACCATCAATTATCAAAGTTCAGCACTGCAAATTTCCCGCTGCCGAGTCAGGCCGTATTCAGCATAATCTCCTATAAACGCTTCGCCTGCCTTAAGTTGGCTATCTCCTGAACGGACTGCCACCGACAGGAGTTAAAAATAGCTGGCAGAATGATAGAAGGGTGGTTACAATGCTTGTTTCCAATTCAAATAATTGTTTTTCAGGAGTTTGAAAATGTGCGGAAATTGCGGCTGTAATAGTGAAAAGACTTTAAAAGATAAGGTTACGGAAGTTATCAACAGTATCCGTCCGATGCTGCAGAACGATGGCGGCGATATAGAATTAGTGGAACTGGATGAAAATAACGCTGTGAAGGTTCGTCTTCAGGGCGCCTGCCGAGGCTGTCCGAGTGCACAAATGACTTTAAAAACAGGTATCGAAAGACTTCTCAAAGAGCGGGTGCCGGAAGTAAAAGAAGTCATAGCAGTATAATAAGCTAAAGTTTACAGTGAACAGTTAACAGTTTACTGTAAACCAAGAGGCATCTTCATTTTTTAATGGTTCGGGGTCAGCGGAGCGCGGAGGCGGTAGATGTTTATATAACGTCTTTCATTAGCCCTTAACTGCGCGATAAACTGATACAGCCCTACATCACGTGCTGCAGCAAGCGGTGCTATGTTCTGTATTTTCCAAATCTTATAATAATCATCTGATGGCGAAAGCCCTATTCTTGAATCCCACGTTACATACGTAATATTTTTTCTGTAACATTCCTCCACAAATTCAGTCGGGCTATTTGCATCAACAAAGGCATCCATCTCAAGGAAATTATCCTTATACTGTGGCGCCATTGCCGCAAGAAGATTAGCGGCTGTCGTTACAAGCTTTTCTCCCTTTTTGGCGTTCTGGCAGTACCAGTCGGCAAGGTATTTGAATTCAATATCACGTCTGCCATTGCCCACTATACCTGCCACAGCAAATTGATTTGAGACAATAATCAGAATTATCAATGCCAGGATAACAATTTCTTTTAGCATGCCGCCTTTGTAAGCAAAACGTTCCGCAGCAAACGTTACACATACCACTAATATCGCAACGTACGGCAAAGATTTGCTGGCCGTGCTCATCATCGCTAACCTTGGAAGGAAACCGGTCAATCCAAGAGCCCAGATAAGCGCGATTATTATTACAATCAACTGTGATATGACTATGGCACCTTTTGGCAATCTGCCTTGGCGGATAAATTTGTCATTTATCAGTTTCCAGAAGCTCTGCAAGCCGTAAATGCAAACAAGCAGAACTACGGCAAATACGGTCGCGTGGTACCTGTGCATAGGATACGGATATGTCGCGTGGAGTAAAAAATACGGAACAAAAAACAACAACAAGACCAGTATTTTCCATTGTCGCTTCCATAAACCATATACAGAACCGAAAAGGAAGCTGACAAGTATAAAAATTTTACTTATATTCATAAGCGTTTCTGCAAAAGCTTGGCTGGATTGAGGTGCGGGAAGAAACAGATGATAGAATCCAACCTGCCAGAGCATATCGGCGTGCTTTATAATGCCGGTTCTGCTTCCAACTCCGCCGACAAACTGCGTCATATATTCTTTGGTGAATACCTTGAAATAGTGTGTTGTTCCCAATTCGTGCGAACTCAAGACCGTTCCCAGCAACCATAAGGCCAACGGAATTGAGGCGAGCGAGGCATAAACGAAAGCCAGGATACGCTCCTTCTTATTTTTTCCTTCGAGCATATCCATAACAAATGCGCAAAAGATAAGAGCCGCTCCTTCGTATCGTACCATTGATGCCAGTGCAGCAAACAAATAAGCCCATTTCGACCTTATGAATATAAGATAGAATGTAAGCCATATAAAAAACAGAAGCGTGGTTTCGGCAATAGCTTCGGTCAAAAGCTGCAGCCCCCAGGGATTGATTATTGCTATGACGGCAAACCAGACCGCTGAACGGCCAATTATTTTTCGTCCCGCCAGCCATAATAACACGGCCGTTAGTGAATGCGCTATTGAGTTGAGCAGCCAGCCGCCGGTAAAGTCGGGGTTTCGGCCATCGGTAATCTTCCCGAGCAATATCTGCAGCATTCCGACCAGCGGTACTCTCTTAAAATCAGGCGTTTTAAAGGATAGTATCTGTCGGGCGACGGCTGGAAAACAGGTAAAGTCAAAATGCGGCACGGCCTGATGACCCCAGTAGATAATTGATTGATAAATACCGAACGTAAGGAGCAGAAAAAACAAAAAAAGCTCAAGATATTTTTTTCTTGTTTCGTCCTGCTGCTGCAGGACGATATTTTGGCCGGATGTTCCTGCAATTTTCTGCTTTTTTTGTTTCATAGATTAAACCCGTCCGCCACAGCGGATAAATTTGAGAATTTTTCTGATTTTTTCTTCTGTCGGCCGCTCTATAACGCCATTTTCCGTGATAATAGCCGTGATATTTTCCGCAGGCGTAATATCAAAGGCAGGATTATAAACATCCACATTCTGCGGCGCGGTCCGGACATTCATAAAATTAAGCACCTCATCCGGCTGTCTTTGCTCAATCGGAATTTGGCCGCCGGTCTTTAACTTCAAATCAAATGTACTTGACGGCGCTGCAACATAAAAAGGTATCCGATGCTCCTTAGCAAGAACACTTAAGGAATAACTCCCAATTTTATTGGCAGTATCGCCGTTGGCTGCAATTCTGTCGGCGCCGACAATCACAGCGTTTATTTTGCCTTGGCTCATCAAAGCTCCTGCCACACTATCACAGATAAGCGTAACGTCAATACCTGCCTGCTTAAGCTCCCAGGTAGTAAGTCTGGCACCCTGAAGAAGCGGTCTTGTTTCGCTAACATAAACTTTGAACTTTTTCCCCTTTCTTTGCGCCTCAAACATTGCGGCAAGAGCCGTACCGTCTCCTGCCGTTGCAAGTGCGCCTGCATTACAGTGCGTAAGAACCGCTCCGCCATCAGGAATAAACCTTTCGCCATTGGCGCCGATTTTACGACACATCTCGACGTCCTCATTGTAAATTTTCTGCGCTTCACCAAGCAGACATTTTTTCAAATTTTCCACCGTCGCATCCGGATTCCCTGCTGCAAAACTGCGGGCTGTATTTTTCATTCTCTCAAGGGCCCAGAAAAGATTAGCCGCCGTCGGCCTTGCCTTAGAAAGAAAATCCGCTTTCTTTTCGATACAGCCTGTCGCGTCAGAAAGTTTTAATTCACTGACCTGCTGTGCTGCAAGACAAATCCCAAACGCTGCGGCAACTCCGATTGCAGGTGCCCCTCTTATGGCAAGAGTTTTTACCGCTTCATATAACTCGTCAGGCGTCCTGCATTGTATCGTAGTAAATTCGGCAGGAAGTTTCCGCTGGTCTATCAGCTCGAGGAAACCGTCTGCATCGCCAATCCACTGAAGTGTCTTGAAGGTTTTCAAATTCATTCCCTGTATTTTTTGCCGTCCAGATATTCTTTAAGATACCTGGCAGTATAACTTTTTTCAACCTTGATGACCTCTTCAGGAGTTCCGGCTGCGATAATCTGCCCGCCGGCCTGCCCCCCTTCAGGGCCAAGGTCAATAATATAATCGGCAATTTTGATTACATCAAGATTGTGCTCGATTACGATTACAGTATTTCCCAGGTCGCATAGTCTCTGCAGCACGTTGAGTAAATTATGAATATCGGCAAAATGCAGACCTGTTGTCGGCTCATCAAGCAGATACAACGTATGACCTGTTGAGCTTTTTCCGAGCTCTGCGGCAAGCTTGACCCTCTGGGCTTCGCCGCCCGAAAGAGTCGTTGAGGATTGTCCCAGCTGCATATAACCGAGACCGACATCACTCAATGTCTTGAGCAATCGGACAATCTTCGGAAAACTTGCAAAAAATCTCAGTGCTTCTTCTACCCGCATATCAAGGACATCAGCAATATTTTTGCCTTTATACGTAATCTGCAGGGTTTGGGGATTATATCTTTTTCCCTTGCACTGCTGACAGACGACATAAACATCGGGGAGAAAATGCATCTCAATTTTTTTTGTGCCCTGGCCCTGACAGTCCTCACATCTGCCGCCTTTGATATTAAAGCTGAACCTGCCGGGAGTATAGCCCCTGATTCTGGCTTCTCTTGTCTTTGCGAATAACTGCCTTATAAGGTCAAAGACGCCGGTATAAGTAACCGGATTGCTTCGAGGAGTTTTGCCTATGGGAGACTGGTCAATTTCAATAACCTTGTCAATCTGGCTTGTGCCGAGAATATTTTTGTGCTTGCCGGGTTTTGCTCCGGTGTAATATAACTTCCTCCTGAGACCCTTTAAGAGCACTTCCGTTATAAGAGTGCTTTTGCCTGAGCCGGAAACTCCGGTTACACAGACGAACGCACCGAGAGGAAATTTAACGTCGATATTTTTCAAGTTATTTTCCGCCGCTGCTTTTACTTCGAGACAGGCAGCCAATCTGATTTTTCGTCTTTTAACCGGCAGCTCGATTCGCTTTCTTCGTGAAAGATAATCTCCGGTAAGAGACCGCGTACAGGCGCATATATCCTCAACACCGCCCTGAGCGACAACCTCTCCGCCGTGGTCTCCCGCCGCAGGACCGATATCAATTATATGGTCAGCACTCCTGATAACCTCTTCATCATGCTCAACGACAAGAACGGTATTTCCGATGTTCGTCAGGCGTCTTAATATACCCAGCAGTCTTTTATTGTCCCGCCTGTGCAGTCCGATTGTAGGCTCATCGAGGACATAACAGCAGCCGACCAGGCCGCTGCCGACCTGAGTGGCCAGCCTTATTCGCTGGGCTTCGCCGCCGCTTAACGTGCCGCTTCTTCGGTCAAGGGTCAAATAACCCAATCCAACATCCACGAGAAATTTCAATCTCGCTTTTATTTCCTTTAAAGGCTGAACTGCTATCAGAGTCTTTTCGCCGTCAAACCTGATATTCTCAAAAAATTCCTGCGATTCTTCGACACTCATTTGCGTCACACTGTTTATGCTCTTACCGCCAGCGGTAACAGCAATAGCCTCTTTGCGAAGCCTTGCGCCGCCGCAGGTTCTGCACGGCTGTTCCGACAGGAAACTATGCAATCTTTCCTTGACAAATTCGCTGGAGGTATTTTCCCATCTCCTGTTGAGGTTCGGAATTACGCCCTCAAAATAAGAACCGAATCTTTTTTCGTCTTCTTCGGTCGTGCCGTGCATCAGGATTTTTCTTATGTCTGCTGGAATTTTTGAAAAAGGCGCCTGTTTGCTGATTCCGAAATCTCTGCAGAACTTGGCAATCATTCTGCTGTAAAAGATATTCATTCTCTTGCCGCCTTTTCGCCAGGCATCAACGGCACCGTTTTCGAGCGACAAATTTTTGTCAGGAACAATCAGCTCCTCGTCAAATTCAAGTATTGTACCCAGACCGTCGCAACTGCCGCAGGCGCCATAAGGGCTGTTAAAGCTGAAAAGTCTGGGCGAAAGCTCCTCCAGAGACGCTTGGGGGTGCTCATTGCAGGCGAATTTCTCGCTGTAAACAAGGTTTTTCCACCGGCCGTCGCCGCCGTTCTTTTTGTCCTCATTCGGCTGCTGAACTATCACAAACACTACACCTTCGCCGAGCTTTAATGCAGCTTCAATTGAATCTGCAAGACGGACACGCACCGTATCTTTTATAATCAATCTATCCACAACGGCGGCTATATCGTGCTTTTTATTCTTATCCAGCTTCGGCACATTTTTGACGTCGTAAATAACGCCATCAACACGCACACGTACAAAGCCCTGAGTCTGAATGCCGGCAAAAATTTCCCTGTGCTCGCCCTTCTGGCCGCGAATTAAAGGCGCACAGACCTGAATCTTCGTATCCTGCGGCAAAGACATTACACTATCGACAATTTGAGAGGCGTGCTGACTTGAGATTTCTTTGCCGCAAATCCAGCAGTGCGGCGTACCTGCCCTTGCAAAAAGCACTCTGCAATAGTCATAAATCTCGGTCGTTGTTGCCACGGTTGAGCGAGGGTTGCTGGCAGCGCTTCTCTGCTCAATTGCAATCGTGGGAGGAAGACCTTCAATATTCTCCACATCGGGTTTCTGCATCTGCTCAAGAAACTGCCTTGCATAGGCACTTAACGACTCAACATATTTTCTCTGACCTTCCGCATATATCGTGTCAAACGCCAGTGAGCTTTTTCCTGAGCCGCTGATGCCGGTGATTACGACAAATTTGTCGCGCGGTATCTGGACGTTTATGTTCTTGAGATTGTGCTGACAGGCACCAGTTATTTTTATCGCTTTCTGCATCAACTTTCCTTTTTTGCCACAAAGGCACAAAGGCACGAAGTTTTTTTGAAATAATTTATATATTTTATTCTTGGTGTCTTGGTGTCTTTGTGGCTAACTTCCTTTTTCGACTTCTGCTTACTATCAGTATCCGCTTGCTGAAAGACCGCAATAAGCCAATTTGGCTATTGTATCAGAAACACTCAAGAAGTAAAATGTTTTTATCAAAAACATTTTTTGTAGACCAGTGAAAATAAAGAACTTACACGACTGGAACATCGGCGTAAAAAAGGCTATTGAGCTGCAGAAAGCCCTTGCCGGGCAGGTTATACATTGCGGATTCGACAAAAAGATTAAAACGATTGCCGGCATAGATTGTGCACTGGGCAACGATGAAAAGAGCATCATTGGCTGCATAGTTATTCTATCAGCCGAAACCCTTGAGAAGATTGAGACCGCCCACGCAATACGGCCCATAACTTTTCCTTATATTCCCGGCCTTTTATCATTTCGTGAAGCACCTGCCTGCCTTGCCGCTGCTGAAAAAATTGCCGTGACACCTGATTGTTTCATAGTCGACGGCCAGGGAATTGCTCATCCTCGCCGATTTGGCATTGCATCGCATCTCGGCCTTTTCCTCGATATACCAACGATAGGCTGTGCCAAGAGCAGACTTATCGGCGATTTTATAAATCCTGCTACAGCCAAAGGCTCAACAAGCCCCCTTAAAGATAAAAATGAAATTATTGGTTCAGTTGTCAGAACTCGCAGCAATGTAGAGCCGGTTTTTGTTTCTGTCGGTCACAAATGCAGACTTTGCGATGCGGTAAGAATTGTGCTCGATTGCTGCACAAGATACCGCCTGCCCGAGCCGACACGGCTTGCTCATCAGACTGTAACAAGACTGAAATCGGGACCTCAGATTACCCAAACTCTCCTTTTTTAATCAGTCCCACTTGTGTTCTTTGAGGGATTTTAAGATTGCCTCAGCACACGCCAGTGCAGCAAGACCTTCCTGAGCGGTAACTTCCGGCCTGAGACTTTTGTCGGCAACGGCATTTAAAAACGCCTCCTGCTCAACTCGCAAGGGTTCTTTATCGTCTATATCAAGCTGTTCTATATGCAACAGGTCGGGCCAGTTCACGCCGGAAAAGTCAAAATTGCCTTCATCCTGCTTTTGCTTTATCCACTTGACCACATCGACATTAGGGTCTGTCTTGATTACAACGCCTTCTTTCTTGAGAAAATCAAGACTCAAATAGGCCTGCCTGCTGAAAACACGAATCTTTCTCGTTGTCTTAAGGGCAAGTCTTGATGCCGTAACATTGGCAATACAACCATTCTCAAAGGTAATTCTGGCGTTACAAATATCCTCATAATCTGCGACCACATTTACTCCGACGGCATCTACTTTTTTCACCTTGCTCTGGGCAAGAGCGAGTATTATGTCTATATCGTGAATCATCACATCAAGCACAACGCCAATATCGGTTGAACGAAACGGATAAGGACTGATTCTTGTCGCCTCGATGAATTTAGGCTCGATTTTGAGTCTTTTCATCGCCTGCACAACCGGGTTGCATCTTTCCGAGTGCCCTACCGCAACAACCGTGTTATTCTTTTCGGCGAGCGCAACAATAATTTGGCCCTCTGCTGCACTTGCAGCAAGGGGTTTTTCAATAAGAACAGGAATATTGCTGCCGACAAAAATTTCGGCAAGGGCAAGATGGCTTTTCGTCGGGGCAGCGATAGTTACGGCATCAACTTTGCCTAAAAGTTCCCTGCTGTCCGTGAAAAAGTCGCACTTATACTCTTTTGCAAGTTTCTTCGCCTTGTCCGGCTGAATATCAACTATTGCGACAAGGCTGCTTTGAGGCAGTTTACTGAGGACTTTGGCGTGAATCTGCCCCATTTTCCCCGCCCCCACCACCGCAGTCCTGATTTTGTTCATCCCGCACCTTCTTATTATTAAAATTTCTTTATACCTATATACAAGCTATTATCCTCGACTTTTCAAAAGATATATGTAATACATCCCGCACCTTTGATAAGGTGCGAGATGAATATTCAGAAGGTGCGGGATTCATCGGTGTTTTCATCAGTGTTCTTTTCTTCTGAGCGACTCAAGGTGTCTGCCGAATCGATGTTTGCTGCTGTTGATAATTGAATCAACCATAGCCTTTACGTTTTCATCGAGTCCATCCTGAGCAGCAAGGGCTTTGGCATTTTCCAGCAATGGCGTCTTTTCTCTAAAAAGAGACCTGAAGGCATCCATAATTGCCTCCTGCTGCTGGTCGCTGAGGCCTGCCCGCATCAGGCCTCGTTTATTCACTGCTCTGATTTGGGGTGGGTAATGGCCGCTTACGATAACAAAAGGCGGAACATCGTGATTGAGGCCCGTAAAACCCGCTGCATAGCACCATCTGCCGACCGTTACAAACTGATGAATCAGCACTACGCCGCTGAGCCAGACACCCGTTTCGATTTTGCAGTGTCCGCTTATCTGGGTATTATTGCTGATAACCGTTTTGTCCTCGATTATGCAGTCATGGGCGATGTGGACGCCTATCATAATCATATTGCTATCGCCTATTCTGGTTGTGCCGTCCGGATATATGCTTGGATGTATGGTTACAAATTCTCTGATAATATTTTCATTTCCGATTTCAAGCGAGCCGAAACGAGTATCAGGCTTTGCTCCAAGCATCTGAGGATTTCTGCCGATGACAGCGCCCGGATAAAAGATATTGTTTTCGCCGATTTTTACATTTTTGCCAATTACAACATTGGCGTCAAGGATACAGCCGGCATTTATTTCTGCACCTGCCTCGATGAAACAATTCGGACCAACCACAACATTTTTGCCGAGCCGGGCACTCGGGTCAACCACTGCGGTCGGATGTATTTTACTCATCAGTTTTGTTCCTGAAAATTCTGCAACTCAATTTTTTGCCACAAAGACACCACGACACGAAGATTTTTAAATTATATATATTATTCTTAGTGCCTTCGCGTCTTCGTGGCTACTTTAAACGGCCTCTTCGTCAACAAGCATAAACTTTATTTCGGCCTCTGCAGCCTTTATTCCTGCAACAAGCGCCTGGCATCTGCACACAGCAATTTTGCTTCGGACTCTGACAGTCTGGGCGGTAAGAATCAACTGGTCGCCCGGCACAACACTTTTTCTCAGTCTTACATCGTCCATTCCCAGCAGGACGGCGAGTTTGCCGGTATGCTCAAGCCGCTGGGCAAAAAGCAGACCGCAGACCTGTGCCATCGCTTCGAGGATAAGCACGCCGGGCATAATAGGCGTTCCCGGAAAATGCCCCTGGAAAAATATTTCATTAAACGTAACGTTTTTGACGCCTCTGATAAACCTGTCGCCGTCGATTTCAATAATCTTGTCCACCAGCAGAAACGGGTAACGATGCGGCAGAATCTTCTGAATCCTGCGAATATCGAGCAGCGCATCAGTGCCTGCCTTTGCTATCCTGTCATACTGCTGGGCCTGCTCAAACAGCTTTGCGGCAAGCTGCTGATTGAGGCTGTGGCCGCTCTTGTAAGCGACAATCCTGCCTGTTATTCTTCTGCCGATAAGAGCGATATCGCCAATCAAATCAACAATCTTGTGTCTGACACACTCATCATCAAAACGGTAGCTGTTCTTAATAGGCCCGTCTGAATTGATAACCAGGATATCCCGCGGACTTAAATGCGTACCAATGCCGCGAGCCTGGAACTGTTTCGCTTCAGCCTCGAGCAGAAATGTCCGTGCAGGGGCAAGATTTGCCTCGAAATATTCGGCGTTCAACGTACAAGTCAGCAACTGTCTGCCGATGCCGGTATGCTTTGTATAATCCATATCATAGGTAATTTCAAGGGCATCACTATCGCTGGGCAAGGCATAAATTGAGGCTCCGGCTTCACTGAGGCTGACCGCTCCTGCGATGGCGAATTCCTTTCTCGGCTTTTGCTGTTCGACAAAACCGCAAATTTTCAATGTTTTGAAATATTCGCCGCTGCCGCCGTCGAAACCCGGCATTTCAGGAGCGTTTATTTCTATGATGATATTGTCAATCTCCAGCGCATTTAAGGCGGCCATACAGTGCTCGATTGTCTCGACAGAAATCTGGCCTTTCTTTACAGCGGTTCTTCGACTGCGTTCGGCAATATTGCGAATGGTAGCCTCTATTTTGACAGGCTCATCAAGGTCTGTCCTGACAAAAACAATGCCTGTATCGACATCAGCAGCGGCAAATTCTACCTTCACTTCCGCTCCGCTGAACATACCCCTGCCGGCAAGTTTCGCTTCGTCAGCTATTGTTCTTTGCGGCTTCAAGTGTTTCGACCCTTTTTATAAGCTCTTTCAACTGTCTGCTCATTTCAGGCAGTTTTTGTGTGAAGTGAATCTGTCTGAACTTTTCCTTGACGTCTATGGCTGGCGAACCAACAACCTGTTTATTCGGCCCAATGTCATTCATCACACCGGCCTGTGCGCCTATCTGAGTGCCGCCGTCGATTATTATATGGTCTTTGATTCCAGCCTGGGCGGCAAGGACAACACCATTGCCGAGTTTGCTGCTGCCAGCGATGCCTGCCTGTGCAATAATCAGACAGCATTTGCCAATCACCACATTATGAGCAATCTGAACAAGATTATCTACTTTCGTCCCTGCGCCGATTACAGTGTTCCCGAATTTTGCCCTGTCGATGCAACTGTTTGCGCCGATTTCGACACAATCTTCGATAACAACCCCTCCCGTATGCGGTATCTGCTGATGCCGACCGTCAATAAAATAATATCCGAAGCCCGTTGCACCGATTGTGGAGTTCGCTCCGACTATGCAGTTATTTCCAATGCTGCAGTTATGATAAACCACAACATTATCCTCAAGCCGACAATCCGAGCCGATTATTGAATTTTCACCGATTTTGCAGCCTGCACCGATAACCGTTCCTGCACCGATTTTCGCACCTTTTTTGATATAAGCAAGAGGACCTATTGAAGCGGTTTCATCTATCAAAGCGCCTTTTTCCACAACCGCACTTTTGTGAACACCTGCCAGCGGTTTTTCGAGCTGCGGCATAAACTGGGCCAATATCTTAATCAGGGCGCGCTCGACATTATCGACAACAAGCAGCGGCACGGCTGAATCAATTTTTCTGTTTACAATTACCGCAGCGGCTTTGCAGGCGGAAATATTTTTAAGAAGTTCTTCATCCGCAGCAAAGGTAATACAGTCAGAACCTGCGGACTCAAAAGACGCTGCCCGACAGACTTGTGCCTTTCCGCTGCCGATAAGCTGAGCTTCTGCTATCTGGGCAAGCTGAGCAACAGTGTATTTCTTTTGTATATTTTCAGTCATTTCTTTATAATAAAAGTTATTGCTGGCTTTTTTTACTCATAGCACTGACTACATCAGCAGTAATATCAAGGCTCGGATTAAAATAGAGCAGCTTGTGTGTCTTTGTTGTCAGAACAAGGTCTGCAGGGCTTTGTGCGGACGGCCCCAAATCAGGCCTGTTGAGATAATTGTCGTCCCTGTTGAGAATCAAATCGAACCTCTTTTCCTGTGCAACAGATGCAATAACTTCAAGAATTTTACGATAGATTTTTTCCTTTCCCTGCATTTCTTTCACGGCAAGCTCCTGCTGAAAAAATTCTTTCTGCGCATCAAGCTGCGACTGTTTCATCATCAGTGTCTTAAGCAGCTCCATATAATCCTCGCTGTTCTCTTTGCGCTTGCTCAACGCGGCTTTATCGGCTTGGACGCTTTCGTCAAGTTTTTTCAGCTCGGCAAATCTTTTATCTCCTTCAGCAACCAATGTGTTTTCGACCTCGGCTTTCATTGCACAATTTTCAAAAACTTCTCTGACACTCACAATGCCGATTTTTGGAGATACAAGAGTTTTTTCCTTTGCAGCGAGAGAATATTCAAATCCGATAATCGACAGACTCAAACCTGCAATGGCGGCTACAGCGATAAATTTTCTTGTCTTCATAATTATCCTTTCTTAACTTCAGCCAAAGATACAATCCGCCTACGCCAAGGCTTCCGCCTTCGCACATTCGTGCTTCGGCGGACAAGCGAGCATCTCAACTAAAACAATGCGCCCACAGAGAAGCTGAAAATCTGCGTATCATCTTCATCGTCCTTGAGAAACGGAGCAGCGAGTTCAAATCTCATAGGCACCGGCCCAAACCACTGTGGTATCAAAATCTGGATGCCTATGCCGGCCGAGGCTCTGATACCGCCGGTATCAATCATAGCGGTATCCACAAAGAAAAGGGCTGACAGCACCTCACTTGTCAGCGGGACGGAAATTTCTCCGCTGGCGGTCGCAATCCAGTCACTTCCGACAGGGTCGTGGTCGGCACCTGCACGCGGACTTATTCCACGATAATCAAAGCCTCTTATACTTCCGATGCCGCCGGCATAAAACTTTTCAAACGTCGGCGCATCACCTATGACAGTCGCAGCATGCAACTTCGTCTCCAGCACGGTTTTTCGTCTGGCGAGGTCCTCGTGCAGTGTTTTGTACCACCGGTATGTTCCATCAAGAATGCCAAACGTATGGTCGCCTGCCACCTGCTCATAACTTGCTTCATAGTTTTTGCCCTTGGTAGGAGTAAAGCGATTGTCTGTCGTATCTCTGCCGAAACCAATTTTGATACCGGCCAGAAGGTTATCTCCCTTTACATCTGTAACTTCTTTGGGGGCATCAGCATCGACACTTTCCACGGTTACATTTTCGAGCCGAAAGGCCAAGACTCTATACCGGCCTTGCTTCATTCTTCTGGTAAAGCCAAGATACCCTTTTTGCCTTTGCTCCTCATAGCTTTCCCTGTCGCGCTGCCAGCTTGAGCCTGCCAGAGTCATAGCTATGGGTTTATCCTTAAAATAAGGTTCGGTAAAGCTTATTGAATATCTGCTCACCTGTGTGCCCGGCTCAGCCGCGATTCTTAATCGCTGCCCTGCACCCTTAAAAGCATCCTCCGAAAAGAACTTTCTCCAGTCTTTCGGCCATTTTTTTATATCAAAATTTCTCTGTTCATATATCATCTGCCCAATCAGGCCATCGGTACTACTGACACCTGCGCCAAATAGTATTGAGCCGGTTTTGCCCTCGGTAATCCTGACTTCAGCATCTTTCCGGCCGGGCTTTTCTCCCACAGGCGTAATGGTGGCAGTTTCAGTATAAACATTCATTTTGATATCTTTTTCAAGCTCGCCTTCGCCGTTTCCCCGCGCAATATGGGCGTTATACCACTCGCCCGGCTTAAACTCCTTCTCGTCCAGCACACGTCTTACAACCTTGTCCTGCGTAATCGTATTGCCGGAGATGTTCACCTGTCCTATACGGAAACGCTCTCCTTCTTTTATGTCAAAACGCGCTATTATTTTGTTATCTGCGGTAAATTGTCTGACTGATTCAACCTCAACATTGATAAATCCTGCTTCCCTATAAATCCTGAGTATTTCATCTCTGTCGAATTCTGCCTTTTCATCGCTGTAAAACCGCCCCTCCTTGAGCCTGAATGTAGCGGTCAGGTTTGCATCACTGAAAAATTCATTTCCTACAAGCTCTATTTTTTCAACGTTATATTGCCTGCCTTCCTCGATGACGTAAACAAGCTCGATACTTTTATTATCTTTACCAAAATTTGTCCTGGCGGTTATTTTAGTATCAAGATAACCTCTCCTGTCATAGGCTTTCTGCAGTTTAGTCAAATCGTCGTCGAGAGTTTCCTGCTTGAAGAAGTTCTGGAAAATACCGAGATTTTTCGGCCTGCTTTTGATGACATTTTTAAGCTCTTTGCTTTTTATCGAGGCATTTCCCTGGAACCTGACTTTTTTGATTTTGACTCTCCGGCCGCAGTCAATGGCATAATGCAGCCGACCCTGCTCAATGCCGGAATCATCAAAATCAACCCTGGCCAATGGATACCCCGTTTTATGATAATATTCAGTCAGTTTTTCAGCACCGGCTTTCGCGGTGAATTTATCAAGATAATCGCCCCTGTCAAAACCGAGCTGTTCAATCAGCTTCCTATCGTCATATTTTTTATCTCCGCTGAAGATTATCTGCCGGATGACATTTTTTTCTTTCACTACAAAGATTAGTTTTATCTTCCCGTCGAGCGGCTCAATACTGTAATAGGCAAATTCTACGCCTTTAATAGCGGCAATTCTTCTGACATCTTCCTGAGATTGTGAATCGCTGAATAACTGGCCTGCCTTGCTTCTTGCCATTGAGAGTATTTTTTCCCTGCTGATATAAACATTACCTGCCGTTTCAACGCTGCCTATCGTCATTTTTTCGTAATCCGGGGCGTTAACATCGCTTGTCTGCGCAAAACAATGAAAAACAAAAAGCAGCACAAATGAAAAACCCGAAATTTGCAGCAGCTTTCCATGTTCAAAACAGCGGTTGAAAATCCGCATAAAATCCCTTTCCTGCAAAAATCCTTTTTAACAAATAAACCCGGCCATTTCAGAACGGCTCCTGCACCCTCGATAGGGTATTAAACCGCGTAAACTGACTGTTAAAGGTCAGTTTTACCGTTCCTGTCGGGCCGTTACGCTGCTTGGCAATTATTACTTCCGCAATATTATCTTCTTTATTCTGACTGCTTTCATCTTCCCGCCGATAATAATCCTCACGATGCAGCAACATTACAACGTCAGCATCCTGTTCAATACTGCCGCTCTCGCGCAAATCACTCATTCTCGGCCGGTGGTCCTCCCTTCCTTCAGGTGCCCGATTAAGCTGACTTAAAACCACAACCGGTATCTCAAGCTCTCTGGCAAGGGCTTTTAAATATCTGCTCATTTCGCTTACCTCCTGCTGCCTGGACTCTACTCTTGTGCCGAGACTCATAAGCTGCAGATAATCAACAACGATACACCTTATGCCGTGCTGAGCCCGCAGCCTTCTTGCCTTGCCTCGCAATTCCAGCGGCGTAATGCCGGGGGTGTCATCGACATATATGGGTTTGTTGTTCATATCGTCGGCAGCATCTTTAAGCGCCTGAAACTGCTCATCGCTCAAGAAACCTTTTCTGACGACCTGAGAATCTACCGCGGCTCTGCTGCACAGCATACGTTCAACAAGCTGCTGTCTGCTCGTTTCAAGAGAGAATAATGCGACAGGTATATCGTTATCCGCGCCGATATGCTCTGCAATATTCATAGCAAAGCTCGTTTTGCCCATACTCGGTCTGCCTGCAATAATAATCATTTCGCTGTTCTGCAGGCCGCAGGTCAGCTCATCAAGCTCTGTAAAACCGGTGGCGAGCCCTGTAACATGATGGCCTTCGCGCTTTTCTATGCTTTCAAACGCCTGTATCAGCAGGTCTTTGATTGCTACGGCAGTACCAGTAATTTTCTTCTGCGTTACGTTGAATATTTTCTGTTCAGCCCTGTCGAGCTTGCCGCCGACATCTCCGGCTGTTTCAAAGGCATCCATCATAACCTCGCCGGCAGCAGCGATAAGCTCTCTGAGCATCTGCTTTTCCTTTACAATCTGAAGGTAATGCTCGATATTTGCACTGGACGGTACAGCCTCGGCAATTCTGGCAAGGTATTCCGGGCCGCCGATTTCATCGAGCTGATTGCGCTTTTTCAGCTCGTCCCGCAACAGCACAAGGTCGAAATCGCTGCCCTTTTTTCCCCATAAAGCAACAATCGCATCAAACATCATCTGATGTTCAAAGCGATAAAACGCTTCGGTTCTAATCTTTTGAACAACGAGTCCTATACACTCCGGGTCAAGAATCATCGAACCGAGCACTGCCGCCTCAGCCTCAAGCGATTCCGGCATAGTTCTGCCGGCAACAAGCTTCGAGCCTGCCGAAGAATCCATCTGCTCATCAGCCTGAGCTTTTTTATTCCGCGTTTGTCTGACTTCCTGAGCCATCTGTTTGTGTACCTTGTCCTTCCGGCACTACTGTAACTTTCACTTTAGCTGTTACATCCGCTGCAAATCTAAGTTTAACCGTATATTGGCCGAGTTCCTTTATATGCTCATCGAGTTGCACTAATTTGTCGGCAACTTCGTATCCCTGCTGGCGGAGATTTCCAGCAATTTCCTTGGGTGTAACAGAGCCGAACAGATGTCCCTGCTCGTTGGCCTTTGCCGCAATAACGGCTTCAGCGCCATCGACCGCCTGTGCTGCCTTTTGCAGTCTCTCATAGTCAAGCCCTCTTTGTTCGGCTCTTTTAGCCTTTTCATCAGCCATTGTTTTTATTTTTTGCTCCGTCGGAATCGTGGCAATCCTCTGCGGCAGCAGATAATTTCTTGCGTACCCTTCGCTGACTTCAACTACATCGCCATACCAGCCGAGCTTTTCAATATCTTCGCACAGTAAAACCTTCATACCAATATTCCCAATAATCAATCTATCGGGTTTTACACCCGATTTTTCCGCTAACCAACAATTAACTTGTAAACGGCAACAGCGCCATAAAACGTGCCCGTTTTATCGCCAGACTGACTTTCCTCTGGCAGCCTGCACAGTTGCCGCTGCGTTTACGCGAGAAAATCTTGCCTCGGTGAGTAAGCAGCTTGCTTAACACCTCGAGGTCCTTGTAATCGACATATTTTATTTTTGACCGACAGAACCTGCATTGATTCTGCTCCCTGACATTTTCTCTGCGTCTTCTCCTCCTGGTTATGTCTGTCTTTTTTCTAAAACTTTGATATCTCACTGAAAGCTTCTCCTAAATTTATCTTTATCCGTATTTTCCCTTCAACTCAAAACGGGATGTCGTCTTTTTTGCTGTTGTTCTGGGTTTCATCTGCCGAGCTGTGACCTTCGGAGGGTATTTGAGATTCATCACCTGCAATACTGCTTTGTTCGCCGCCTTGTTCGCCGCCTTGTTCGCCGCCTCTGCCGCCGCCGGCAGGCAGAAACTGAAAACTTTCGACCGTAACACGCAGCTTGCTTTTCTTGACTCCATCCTGCCCTGTCCAGCTGTCGAATGTAAGTCTGCCTTCGAGCAGCAGAGGCCTTCCTTTTCTGCAATATTTATTGATATTTTCAGCCGGCTTGCCGAACGCCCTGCAATCGACGAAACAGGTCTCCTGCCTCTGCTGACCGTCCTGGCCTGTCCATCGGCGATTGGTTGCAATACCGAAATCCACCACAGCCGTCTGGCTTGGCAGGTAAGACAACTGCGGGTCTCTTGTAAGGTTTCCCATCAAAATAACCTTATTGAAATTTGCCATATTTGTCCCTCTCACTATCCTTTATACCAATTTATCCAACCATCAGGCTACCGCTGCTCATCGAAGTTATTTTCGCTGTCAATTTCTTCTTCATAATCAACAACAGGGCTTTCCTGGGAATCGGCCGGCTTTTGAGCCTTCTTTTCAGCCATCACAGCAGGAGTCTTTTCCCCTATATCCTCCTTCGTTACATGGTCTGCCCGAAGGATAAGCACCCGTATAATCCTTTCTGAAAGCTGTGAATCTCTTTCAATCGAAGCAATTCTGTCTGAAGGGCTGTTAAAGTAAACAAGAACATAAGTGCCTCTGTTTCTGCCCATAATTTCATAGGCAAGCGGCCGCTCGTCCCACTTGCGAATACTGACTACTTTGGCATCGTTACGCTCGAACACTTTTTTTATGTGTTCATTTATACCATCCCAGTCAGCAGCCGCTTCCGCAGAATCCACAAGAAACATCGCCTCATACAACCTTTTTGTTACGCTTTCCAAATCAATATCTCCTTAACAAAATCGTTATCACAGCAATATATTTTCCGGCTCAAATCCGCCACCCACCTTCGCTAAAAGCTTCCGTCTTCGCCCCTAAGGAGCTACGAGCGGACAAGTCGTCGGACAGGCAGGCGGACAAGTTTTATTGTTTATCCAATTCAACATTGCCGTCCATCGTCAATCTGCGATTAAATTTATTCATCGCAATTTCAATCCCTTCGCCGGCCCAGACCAGAACAGCTTCTGACGCTTCAATAACTGCCTTGTCTATCAACTCTCTTTCAGTCTCATCCGGCCTTGAAAGCACATAATCCCTTCCATCCGTCTGGTTTCTGCTGCCGATACCTATCCGCAGCCTGTGGAATTCGTCTGTGCCAAGCTTTTCGATAATATCAGCAAGCCCATTATGCCCGCCGGCAGAACCGCCGGCTCTAAGCCGTATCATTCCCGGCTCAAAAGCCATATCATCTGTTATTACCAGTATCCCGTCGGCTGTTAGTTTGTAAAAATTCGCAGCGGCTGCAATAACCTGACCACTATTATTCATAAATAAAAGCGGCTTTAACAATATTAACTTTCTATCTTCAAATTCTGCCTGTCCAAAAGCCGCTCCGAACTTTTCTCTGTTCAGCTCAACCTCCAGTTTTTTTGTCAGCAGCTCGATAACTTCAAATCCGACATTGTGACGAGTTTGCTGATATTCCACGCCTGGATTGCCAAGACCTGCTATCAATCTTATTTCGTTCATCAAACACTTGGCGGCATAGCGGCCGCAGAAACTTACTTTTCTTCTTCAATCTGCTCTTCCTCCTTTGGTTTTCGTTCGGTAATTACCTCAGGAGCTATTGGCTCTTCAACCGCTTCAACTGTTTCTTCAGCAACAGCCACAACAGGCAGATGACAGGCTATCAGAAGCGCATCCGGGTCAGTTATAAGTTTGATTTCCGGCGGCAGCTGAATATCCCGCGCGTGAAGCGTATCGCCAACCTTAAGACTTTTAACCGAAACGTCAACCGACTCCGGTATATCGGTAACTGCACACTCAATTTCTACACGGTCAAGATGCTCTTCCAGCAATCCCCCCTCGTGCGCACCCGCAGGAGTACCCTTGAAAACAAGCGGCACCTGAACCTTGACTTTTTCGCTAAGGTCGACCCTGATTAAATCTGCATGAATTATCTTTTTGCCGAGATAGTCATACTGGACGTCCTTAACCAGAAGTTTTTCTCTCTTGCCGCCGAGCTCAACGTCAAAAAGCCTGTGGCCGTGATGAAGCCCTTCGGCAAAATCATGTGCCTCAAGAACAATAGCCTCCGGTTTTTGTTCGTGTCCATAGATAATGGCAGGTATTCTGCCTGCCGAACGCAGTTTTGCTGCACGTTTTGAACCAAGCTCCTTTCTTATCTGGGCCTTGAGGACCAGCTCTTTTGACGCCATATTTTACCTCATCTAAAGTCCGAATTTTTACCTATAAAAATAAACTACTGAAACATAGCACTTATTGACTCGTTTTTGTGGATGCGTTTTATGGCTTCGCCAAGAATCTCCGAAACCGTCAGCACCTTAAGATTTTTGAGCTTTTTCACGTTTGCCTTCTGTGGAATCGTGTCGGTTACGACCACCTCATCAATCGGCGAGCCGGCAATATCCTCAACTGCCCGCTCTGAGAATATGCCATGCGTTGCGCCGACGAAAATCTTATTTGCGCCGTGTTCCTTGAGAATTTCTGCAGCAGTACACATCGTAGCGGCAGTTGAAATCATATCATCGCACATCAGTATATTTCTTCCTTTGACTGTGCCGATGATTTCGCCGCACTGAACCTTTTTGTCGTTTACTCGTCTTTTGTGAATTATGGCCAGCTCGCCGTTGAGGTGCTCGACATATCTTGCCGCTCTTTTCAGATTTCCGACATCCGGCGAAACTATCGTCAGATTTTCAATTTTCTTGCTTTTGAAATACCCCGTCAGCACTGGTTCGGCAAAAAGATGGTCAACCGGTATATCAAAGAAACCCTGCAGTTGTGCCGCATGAAGGTCCATAGCAAGAACTCTGTCGGCGCCGGCAGTGGTAATCAGATTTGCAACTAACTTTGCGGTGATGGGTACTCTGCCTTCGTCTTTTCTGTCCTGTCTTGCATAGCAGAAATAAGGTATCACAGCGGTAACCCTGCTCGCGCTTGCACGTTTGAGGCAATCAAGAAAAATCAGAAGCTCAACAAGATTGGCATCAACGGGTTCACATCCGGACTGCACAATGAAACAGTCTTTGCCGCGGACATCGTCTTCGCACTTTACAATCTTTTCGCCATCCGGAAATTGCTCGATTTTTGCCTCACCGAGAGGCATTGACAGATACCCGCATATTTTTGCTGCAAGCTCCGGATTGCTCGAGCCGCTGAAAATTTTAATGTTCTCATCCAAAAGCATTTCCAGCTCCTTTATTTTTTCTTTCCTTCAGCATTTTCCGATTGTTTCACCGAGCCGGGCTTTATATGTGCGCCTGCCGGAATATCGACCGGAGCAACAAGAATCGAGCCTGGTCCAATAAAAGCATCATCGCCGATTCGTGTCGGATTGACTTTCTCGCCGTCAAAATTTGCCGTTATTGCACCGGCACCAATGTTTACATTTTTGCCCACTTGAGAGTCGCCTATATAACTGTGATGCCTGGCTCTTACCCCTTCTGAAAGGGTCGAATTTTTCACTTCGGTAAAGACTCCCAAAACCACATCATCACCAAGCACCGTACCGTCTCTCAAATAAGCAAACGGTCCTACGCGACAGTTTTGTCCGATTTTGACCCGGCCGTGAATGTACGTAAACGGCTCAATTATGGTATCCTGCCCGATTTGTGCACGTGCATCAACCCAGGTGTTCGGCGGGTCGACAATCGTAACACCGGTTTTCATAAACTTGTCCTGAATCCTGCGCTGCATAATCTTGCCTGCTTCGCTGAGCTGTTGACGACTGTTAATCCCTATCGCATCTTCCGCAGCTACCGCCGTTACGGCCACTACTTTATGGCCGGCTTCTATAATCAAATGTAGAGCGTCGGTAAGATAATATTCCTTCTTTACATTGTCAGGCGTAATCTTATCCAGCGATTCAAACAGTATTTTATTTTTGAAGCAGTAGTAGCTTGGATTAACTTCTTTTATTGTCTTTTGTTGCGGACTACAATCCCCATCTTCGACAATGCCCTGAATGTTTCCGTAGCTATCGCGTATAATTCTGCCGTAACCAGTCGGGTCGTCAAGAACAGCCGTTGCCAGCGTGGCCGACGACACTTCGCGCTGGTGTTTTTCTATTAGTGTACTGAGCGTTTCAGCCCTGATTAAAGGTCCATCACCACAGAGTATAAGCGTATCGCCCGCAAAGTCGGCCAGATGCTCCCTGCAGCACATTACTGCATGACCGGTACCTTTTTGTTCGGTTTGTTCAACCCAGACGATATTTTTATCCGAGCCAAAGTATTCAATAACCTGTTCTTTACCGTAACCGACGATTACATAAAGCTTTTCAACGCCAGCACTTCTGCAGGCATCAATCACATAAGCCAGCATCGGCCTGCCGCAGACCTCGTGAAGAACCTTCGGCAGTTTTGTATTCATTCGGCTGCTAATACCTGCCGCCAGAATTATCGCAACCTTTTCGGACATACTTCCTCAATTTTTAGTTTTAAATTTTGAATTTTTAATTTTTTTACCTACCCGGCCAGGACTCGAACCTGGAATGGGAGGACCAAAACCTCCTGTGTTACCAATTACACCACCGGGTATAAGTCATTTAAAATTGAAGACTTAAGATTTAAAAATTAAGATTTTTACAGACAAAGAGATAATAATAATCCACAAATCTTCAATCTTAAATTATTAAATCTTCAATAATTCTGCTTTCACGGTGTCCGTTTCAGGTTCGGACTGGTTTGGCCCTGTCTGAGGCTTGAGCCGGCTATGCCGTGATACTCCCGGCCCCAAAATCAAATTGCTACCCCTTCTGACACGGGCTTGCGAGGTACTATACTAAAGCTTTATCGGCAAAGCAAGATTATTTTCTCAAGGAAAAATGCCATTACCAGTACTAATAACGCGATTTTGAATTTTATCCACCTCAGGCGGATTTACCCGCCTGTGACGGATGAAAAAAGAAACTTTAGCAGCAAATACGAGCATAATGTCCCCACTATATAAAATGGGAACTGCAGCCAAACAAAGCATGTTCCAATAAAGGCCGCACCAATCAATGTTGCCCTGAAGGCCTGCAGAATCGGCGGCTTGTAAAGCTGAAGAAACTCAAAGCCGCAGGTTAAAACAAAAACAATTAAAGGTATTCGCAAAACATTTTTCCTGCTCGGCAGAACAGCAAATAGACCTACAGATAAAATCATTACATACACTATACTTGAGATATAATCTTTTATCCAGTATTCTGCCCAGCCTCGATAGCACCTCCACATCCAGCAGCCCACTACAGACAAAACAATCAATACGATAAGTGATATGATTCTTACTTTCAAAAATCCCGCCTTTTTCCGTAACATAAAAGACTATCTCTCGAAATATTCAGACACCGCAAAGTGTGATTATAAGCCAAGTATAAAGGCTTGACAACATTTCTGAAATGGTAAACACTGGAGATTCTGCCTGCGAGTAACAAAAAACAACCTTTATCCGCCACAGGTGGATTTAATTGACTTATCAGCCCAATAACTATAAAATTCTGTCAATCCGATTGGTTAAAGGAGAAAAATTGTGGATATAAAAGGTGTTGTTCTCGCTGGCGGAACAGGGTCACGCCTAATGCCCCTTACGAAGGTTACGAACAAGCACTTGCTGGCAGTCGGTAAAAAACCAATGATTTATTATCCCGTTGAAAAACTCATTTCAGCAGGAATCGGAGAAATACTTATAGTAACCGGCGTAGAACATATGGGCGACGTGGTAAATCTTCTCGGTTCAGGCAGCTCTTTTGGCTGTCGTTTTACTTATAAAGTTCAGGACAAGGCTGGCGGCATCGCTCAGGCCCTTTCTCTTGCGGAAGGTTTCGCCAACGACATCGGTCTTGTTGTCGTTCTCGGCGATAATATTTTTAAAGCCTCGCTCAAACCGTATCTTAAAAAATTCTCATCCCAGAAAAAAGGGGCAAGAGTGCTGCTCAAAAAGGTTCCCAATCCTCAGCGTTTCGGCGTTGCCGAAATCTCCAGAGGCAGGGTTATCAGAATTACTGAAAAACCCAAAAAGCCAAAAACGAACTATGCCGTTACAGGAATATATTTTTACGACCGGACTATTTTCGACATAATCAGGACGCTTAAGCCTTCCGGCCGAAGCGAGCTTGAAATCACGGACGTGAATAATACATATATTGCCCGCAATCAGCTTCAATACGATATCCTGGCCGGTTGGTGGACTGATGCCGGCACATTTGAATCGCTCAGCAGGGCAAATGAATTGGTTATTAAGGAACCGCCGCAATGACAAAAAAAATCGTAGAACTCAAAAAAGTATTCTCTGACGGCTCAATTATCGTTACAGGCTCGGCCGGTCTGATTGAAGGCGTCAAGGTTCGTCCTGCAAAGGTCTTTCCTGACGAACGAGGCAGACTCGGCGAGATTTTGCGGGCCGATGATGAATTATTTGAGAAATTCGGTCAGGTCTATTTCACGACAACTTATCCCGGCGTAGTAAAGGCCTGGCACTGGCACAAGATACAAACCGACCATTTTTACGTTGCAAAAGGCACGGTAAAAATCGCTCTCTACGACAACCGAGCCGATTCAAAAACCAAAGGTTCTGTCAATCAGCTTTATCTAAGCGAGCATTGCCCTGCCGTTTTAAAAATACCGCCCGGCGTCTGCCACGGCTGGACGTGCGTAAGCCAGGATGAAGCGTACATAATAAACATAACGACCGAAGTTTATAATTACAGCCGGCCCGACGAATTCCGAATTCATCCGCGCGATAACGACATACCCTATGACTGGACTCGTAAAGATGGCTGAAAAAATCGTCCTGCTCGGTGCAAAAGGGATGCTCGGCTCTGATGTTTATAGTTTGTGTGCCGAAGATAATATAACTGGTCTTGACCTGCCCGAATTCGACATCACCAACAAAAACCTGCTTGAAAAAACGCTCCGAAATGCGGATATAGTAATTAACTGTGCAGCCTACACCGATGTTGAAAAGGCCGAAAGTCAGTCTGAACAGGCCTTTAAAATAAATGCTGAAGCAGCGGGCAACCTTGCTGGATTTGCTCACAAGAAAAATATTTATATCATTCACATAAGCACTGACTTCGTTTTTGATGGCAGAAAAGAAACGCCTTATATCGAAACTGATGCACCAAATCCCATAAACGTATATGGCAAAAGCAAACTCGAAGGCGAAATACTTTTAACGAAAAATCATAATTTCTACGCCATAATCCGCGTTCAGTGGACCTATGGCAAAAACGGCAATAACTTCATAACTAAACTTATCTCGCTTTCCCGCCAGAAGAATAGTTTAAAAGTCGTTGACGACCAGTTTGGCTCGCCGACCTGGACACAGGAGGCGGCAAAAGTCATCCGTGAATTTACTGCAAAAAAACCGCTGGGCCTTTTTCATTATGCAGCAGCAGACTTTACAAGCCGATATGAGATGGCAAAATTCGTCTTTGAAAAGCTTAAAATAAACACAGAACTTGTCCCGTGCAAATCAGGCGAATTCCCGACTGCCGCACAAAGACCCCTAAACAGCAGCTTCTGCTGTGATAAAATACAATCTTTGCTTGACAAACCGATAAAAATCTGGCAAAAACCGCTTGAAAGGTTTTTAAAAACGTTATGAATCCCGCACCTTCCAAATATTCACCCCGCACCTTTTTTCTATTAAATACTTTAAAGGTGCGGGGTTCAATGTATTATATATCTTTGAAAGGATAAAGGCTTGAATATTGTATATGCCAAATTTCTAAAAAAGAATAAGCAGAAAGAAGGTGCGGGATGAAATGGATTCTCGTTACAGGCGGAGCAGGCTTTATAGGCAGTAATTTCGTAAGATGGGTTTTAACTGACCATCCCGATTGCTTCATTGTCAACCTCGACAATCTCACTTATGCAGGCAACCTCGAAAATCTCGAAGATTTTCTAAATCATCCCGGCCACATCTTTGTCAAAGCTGATATATGCGATGGTAAAACAATCGAAGACATAATCGACAAATACAAAATTGAGGCGATAATCAATTTTGCCGCTGAAAGTCATGTTGACCGCTCGATAATGGCTCCCAAGATTTTTATAGAAACCAACGTAACCGGCACACTTACTCTGCTGCAGGCCGCCTGCGATAAAAAGATTGAGAAATTTCTACAGATTTCAACTGACGAGGTTTATGGCCAGCTTGGCCCAGCCGGCAAATTCACTGAAGAAACGCCTCCGTCTCCCAATTCGCCGTATTCAGCAAGCAAGGCTGCCGCTGATTTTCTTGTAAAAGCCTTCGGCCATACCTGGGGACTGAATTACAATATAACCCGCTGCTCAAATAATTATGGGCCGTATCAATTCCCTGAAAAAATGATTCCGCTGATGATAAACAATGCTCTCACTGGTAAACCACTACCCGTTTACGGCGACGGCCTGCACGTCCGTGACTGGATACACGTCGAAGACCATTGCAGAGCAATCTGGGAAGTATTAACGGAAGGAAAGAGCGGTGAAACCTACAATATTGGCTCTTCGTGCGAAAAACAAAACATTGAAGTTGTAAAGACAATATTGAAACTGCTCAAAAAATCAGAATCGCTGATAACACACGTCAAGGACCGTCCCGGCCACGACAGACGATACGCAATGGACGCCTCGAAAATCACCTCGCAGCTTGGCTGGCAGCCGCAGATAACATTTGAAGACGGTTTAAGAAAAACAATAGACTGGTATGTGCAAAACAAAAAATGGCTGGCCGACGTAACCAGCGGCCATTATCAGCAGTATTATCGGCAGATGTATGCCAATCGTTAGAAAATGCTATGCGTAATGGTAAAATCATCATAGCAAGATTTTGGCCCAAGTTCGGCGGCAACATCCCTTCCACAACTCCTGTAATTCTTGGCATAAATCCCAAAAAGTATGAAACGATAGGCATCTATCTTACAAAAAACAGCGATATTCCCAATATTCTCGAACAGAACGGCAAAAAGATTTTTTACGTAACCCAAAAACCTCGGCTTCCACTTTTTAAACCCGGAGTTTTTTTAAAACTGGCCGCGATTCTCAAAAACCAGAGTGTTGATATTTTACATTGTCATCATCACAAATCAGTCGTTTACGGCACAATTGCCGGCAAACTGGCAGGAGTACCGGTAATTCTGGCCCACGTTCACGGAATGAGCAGAACCAGGAACCTCCGCAGAAAACTACTGAACTGCCTTATCCTGCCCCGTGTTGACAAAATCCTTGCCGTCGCTCAGGCAGTAAAAGACGACATTTTACAGAACAATCCGTCGGTCAAATCTGAAAAGGTAATCAATGTCGGCAACTCGATAGATTACGATTATTTTTCCTCAAATGTTTATAATAAACAGCAAGCCCGCAGGAAATTCGGTATCCCTCAGAATGCCTTTGTTTTCGCCACCGCTGGCAGGCTTGCGTTGACCAAAGGCCAGAAATACCTGATTAGTGCATTTGCTCAGGTAAGAAAAAGATTAAACGATACCGAATTACTGATTGCCGGCACAGGCGAGTTAAAAAACGAGCTTGAAAAACTGGGGTCTGAACTTGCTTGCGGCTCAAGTATTCACTTTCTGGGTCAAGTTGATAATATGCTTGAATTTTACAGTTGTGCTGATGTTTTTGTTTTGCCGTCTGTTGCAGAAGGTCTGCCTCGAACACTTATCGAAGCAATTGCATCAGGCGTTCTTTGTATAGCCACCGATGTTGGCGGAATTCCTGAAATTCTGGACAATGGTCATTGCGGCCTTATTGTACCTCCGAAAGACACGAACGCTTTCGCAGATGCAATGCTCAAGGCGGCAAATATGCCACAGCAGGAAAAAACAGCCATTATTTCAGCGGCAAAAGAACGTATTAAAAGAGAGTACGGCCACAATGCCATGATAAAAAGAATCGAAAAAATTTATGGTATTCTTGTCGCAGAGAAAATAGGAGAAAATAAAGAAGATTGTCCTTGTTAATTTTACGGCAAAACAAAATAATTAGAGGCACAGGTTTATGAACGTACGCCCCAAATACCCGTTATTTCTGCCGGCATTTTTAAGAACAGGATGGTCGGTCAGCAGAAAAATAAATAACCTGATACCAAAACTGCTGACAGAACAGCAAATAAATCAGTTCGACAGCGTCGAAGGTCATACGACGCTTCGACAATGCGCTACCCTGTTTTACCTGGCTTATGTCGGCGCAAAGACTGCTGGAAGGATAGTGGAAATCGGCTCATTCAAAGGAAAATCAACCTGCTGGATGGCTAAAGCTCTGCAGCTTGCAGATTCAAATGAGAAAATCGTCGCCATTGACCCCCATATCAATGTCCGTAATCCCAGCATTGTGCCGGATTATAAAGAAGAATCCAGTTTTGATGCTTTTTTGTCAAACATCAGGAACTGTGGTGTTAAAAAATATGTCGAACCTGAAAAGAAAACCTCCGAGGAAGCCGCCAGAAACTGGAATCAATCGATAAAGTTGCTTTTTATAGATGGTTCCCATCTTTATGATGATGTAATGCTTGACCTGAAACTCTGGGAGCCGTGGGTTAATATCGGCGGCATTATTGCTATGCACGACACAAAACCTTTTGGTCCAAGGATAGAGGTACGATGGGCAATGAATGACTATATCATAAAAAGCAGACGCTTTAAGGAGCTGCTTCAACTGGAAAACATGGCCTGCTTTATAAAAATAAAGTGATTATATATGCCGACCGTTACAGTAATAATACCCACATATAACCGATGTAATCTGCTGATGGATGCGATAAATTCCGTCCTTGCGCAAAGTTACAAGGACTTCGAGCTGCTTGTTATAGACGACGGCTCTACTGATAATACCAAACAAACAATTGCTGAAATAAAAGACAATAGAATAAAATATTTCTATAAAAATAATGGCGGAGTGTCCTCGGCCAGAAATCACGGCCTAAAAAACGCACAGGGACAATTTATCTGCTTTCTCGATTCAGACGACTTATGGCCAAGTAATTTCCTCCAGACTATGGTCAGCAGTCTGCAGAATAATCCGCAATGCGGTGCAGCATACTGTATGAGAACGCTACTCTCACAAAACGGCTTAACAAAGTCTTCATACCAGAAGGAATTTTTCTCCTCCGGACAGATAACACAGCAGCTCTTTCAGAAAACTTTTATACAAACATCAGCAATCTGTTTCAGAAAAAAAAACCTTGAAGGTATATTTTTTGATGAATCTTTAACCAGTGGCGAGGATGTCGACGTCTGGCTTCGTGTCTCAACCCGCACAAAATTCCTTTTCGTCCCCGATGTACAGATAATATACAGACAGCAAACCGCATCGCCGGCTGACCCGGCTTTTAATGCAAAGTACTGCAACCGTATCCGAGTCCTTGAAAGATTCTACTTCAGACTTGGCGGAGATAAGTACGTCCCCCGTAAAACCGCCATGCGAAAGCTCAGTTATGCCTACCGGAGCGCAGCAAAAGAAGCCTTCAACAACTCGTGCCGAAAAGCCGCTATAGAGCTTACAAAAACAGCTCTCCAATATCAAGAATGGCAAATACGTCTTTATCTTGACCTGATAAAAGCGTATAGTATAAACAAAAAAAATGATAAAATGCCGGATTGGCAAATGCCAAAACCTCTGGAAATAAACAGCGGCCTCATTATGGGAGAACCAAAATGAACATAGTAACTGCTTGTGACTCTGGTTTTTTCCATTGCTTGAAAGAACTATCCAAAAGTGTTAGACGGTTCTATAATAAACCCATTATTCTCTACGACATCGGTCTTGCAGATGAACAAAAAAAACAGATAGACGCCGTCATCATACCCGTAAAGGTCCCCGAAAAAGTAAACCACAAAGGAAAAAGTCTGCTTTCGCCATCAGGAATACCCAGCACACGCGCCACACATAAACCGTTTTGCATCAGGCACTATTTCGAAAATTTCTCAGAGCCGATGATTCTCGTCGATGCAGACTGTTTATTCACGACAAGAGTTGAAGAAACAGGTTTTGACGTAGGTATCACCTTTTACAAATCAAAAAAAAAGGAAATTAACTATTACAACGGCATCATCAATTCAGGCGTTATATTCTTCAACGGCCCTGCCGAAAAACTCGTTAACTGCTGGGCCGAAGAATGTGAAAAAGAATTTACCACCGACCAGAAAGCCATATCCGATGTGCTTAACCAGACCATAAACTGGAAAATATCCAATAAAGTCCAGGACTGGCACGGCTTGAAAATCAAAATATTCAATGCAAGAATATACAATGACTATCATTTAACCAAAAAAGGTAAAATTTTACATTTTATAAATACCAAACACGATAGAGATATTTTTGAGCAGCTGATGGCTGCCTATAGGGAAGGCAAAGACATACGGAAGTTATTCGCAAAAATCAAAAGAGGCAAAGTCAGCCGGACCGAAAGAATATTTAAAAAACTAAAATCAATATTCTTAAATTAAAATCTTGAGACCCTACTGTATAAACAATTCTGTAAAAGGAAAAAGTAAGTTATGATTATAGTGTGTTTAAAAGGAGGTTTAGGCAACCAGCTTTTTCAATACGCTTTTGCCAGAAATCTCGCTCATATTCATAACACGGTGTTGAAACTGGATATTTCAGGTTTTGGGCAAAGCTCTGAAAGACAATATGCTTTGGCACAATTTAATATCCAGGAAAATTTTGCAACTCCCCAAGAAATAAAAAGCCTGACCGACCCTAAACAAACCGCTATAGGTAAATGGTTTTACAGCCTTTTTCATAATCACCCAAAAAGAGCTAAAAATCATATAAGAGTCAAATCGCCACATTTTGACCCTAAGCTCCTAAAACTGCCGGATAATGTTTACCTGGATGGTTATTTTCAAAGTGAAAAATACTTTATAAATATTGCTGATATCATTAAAGATGAATTTAGAGTCAAAAATGAACTCAATGGCAAAAATAAGGACATCGCCGAAATAATGCAGAACGCTCAGTCGGTCAGTATTCATATAAGACGCGGCGATTATATTGCAGACTTTAAGGCCAGCCAAACGCACGGAACATGTGGCTTGGACTATTACCATAGAAGTATCGAAAAACTATCTTCAAAAATTAATCAGCCTTACTTTTTCGTTTTCAGCGACGATATTGATTGGTGCCGAAACAATCTGAAAGTAAAATACCCAATAAATTATGTTGACCATAACCAGCCGGATAAAGCTTATGAGGATTTACGTTTGATGAGTTTCTGCAGGCACCATATAATAGCTAACAGCTCTTTTTCCTGGTGGGGCGCCTGGCTTGCTCCTAATAAGGATAAGATAGTTTTCGCACCTGAAAAATGGTTTGCAAGAGATGATATAAACACTGAGGGAACAATCCCTGACAATTGGATAAAAATCTCGAAAAAAGTAGAAGATCAAACTACAGGTAAAGCAGAAGCCTTTATTGAAGTAGCCATCCAGAAAACTAAAGGCTATAGCTCTTCGCAAAAAATATAATGTGTATGAGATATAAATGAAACGAATTTCTTCCGTTTTAAACACTTAACAAAAGAATTTGCGACAGATTTTACTTGTCTTCGGAAAAAAAATGAATATAATAATTGCTTGCGACTTAGGCAAGGAGGCAAATTATGATTTATGATTGTTTCCCTTTTTTTAATGAGCTGCTACTATTAGAGGTAAGATTAAACACGCTGGATTCTGTCGTCGACAAGTTCGTACTTGTAGAAGCTACATACACCCATTCGGGGAACAAGAAACCTCTCTACTTCGAGCAAGCAAAAGAAAGGCCTGAATTTGCAAAATTCAAAGACAAAATAATTCATATCATCGTAGAAGATATGCCCCTTAAAAACCATTGGCGAAACGAAAACCGTCAAGAACTGCTCAAACGCGAGCCACGCGAACCAATAAATGCCAAGCCGGCTACAGGTATTTGGCAAAATGATATCCACCAAAGAAGATGCATCAAACGCGGATTAACCAATATCCAGCCGGACGATATAATTCTGGTCAGCGACGCTGATGAGATACCAAATCCCGATATTTTTCCTATTATTCAAACCAAACAAAAACCCTGTATACTAAAACAAAAAGACTATTACTATTATCTCAACTGCCGCAGCAGAAGAGATGTCTTTGCCGCAACGTTTTGCAGGGGTCGGGATTTTATTGATGGGCAATTGGTGCGAGTTCCCGAGCCGAAAATCGAACGTGAAATAATAGATAACGGCGGCTGGCATTTCGGCTATCTGATGACGCCGGAAAATATCGCCGCAAAAATCAGCTCCCTTTCTGCAGTAAAATATGACACGGCTCTCTTTAAAGATAAAAATCGAATTATCAAATGTATGAAAGCAAAGAAGGATTTATACGACAGAAAAAAAATGCAATTTCATGTCGAGCCGCTGGATGCGCCGAAATACATAATGGAAAACATAGAAAGGTTTAAACCGTTCATAGCACAAGAAGAAAAAACATCTTCAAACTTGTTCGGTTTTATAAAAAATATTTTCGTCAGAAACACTTCGGAACATTACTAAGCACTTGGTAAATTGATACAATTTTGCGAATGTTAATGGCTTCGGTCATTTACCATTATATAAGGGTAAAAAGTGAAAAAATTAATCGTTAATGCAGACGATTTTGGATTTACCAAGGCTGTAACGGATGCAATAATTGATTGCCACAATAATGGAATAGTAACCAGTACTACCTTAATGAGCAATATGCCTTTTACCGAGTATGCAGCTTCAAAAGTTAAAGCCTTTCCCGGACTTTCTGTCGGGTTGCATCTAAATCTTACGGAAGGAAAGCCTCTTACTGTTCCGGCCAGAGTTGATAATCTGATAGACTCCGAAGGGAATTTTTTAGGCTTTTCACCGCAACGTAAAAACCTTCGTTCCAATGAAAATGCAAAAGAACAGGTTTATAGAGAACTTGAAGCACAATTGCTGCATGTCCTGGATTTAAAATTGAATATTTCACATTTTGACAGCCATCATTTTATGCACAGAATACCCATCGTAAGAAAAGCCTTAATAAAATTGCATAAGCTCTATGGGATTCCTGCCGTCAGAGCACAAAAGGGATTATACTGGACAGATTCAGGAGCAAAATTTTATTTTAAACTGAAAAAAACGTTCTTGAATCTAAGAAAATTCCGAAAACAATACTCCCAGATGCTCCAACACCTGATTGTTAGAAAAAGCGGACTGTTCACGCCGGATAGAATGGTTTCGCCCGGCAAGCTCATCCCGCATCTTTCCGACCCCAAAAAACAATTTATCCAATGTCTCAAAGCAATTCCTGACGGGGTTTCCGAATTAGTCCTTCACCCCGGCTACTATGATGAAAAGTCCACCGATTCGGAGGCATTCAGAAAAATCAGAAAATTTGAGGCTCAAATCGCACGCGATGAAGATGTTAAGAACTGTATCAAAGAATATGATATTAAGCTCATTTCTTTTATTGACTTAAAAAAAATAAAAGAGAATGGCTAATCTGCTAAGCCTCGCAGCCTCCTGCCGTCAGCATAAATCTTCTGCTCATTTATCGGCGGATATACCGGCCGGCTGCGGGCGCAAGAGAAATAATTTCCAGGCTTATTCTTAAACAAAATAAAAACAGTAACTGTGTAAGACAAATTAAATAAATGACAAGTAAAGAAAGTATGATTCAGAACTTTATCCGTAGGAAACAGTAAGAAAATTCGAAACAAAAAATTTGATGTTTACGATTCCTTTTGTTCTTTACGGCTTGTTCAGATATTTGTACCTTATTCATAGCAAAAACTGCGGCGGACAGACCTAAAAAACTGGTAGCTAATTGATTGTAATGATGTAAATAAGTAATGGAAAACATTCTAAAAAGTACTGAGGTTTGATAAATTGACTGATTTTACAGAAAATGCCGGCAAAGCGGTGTATATCTCAATCGGGCACGGATTTGGCGATAACCTGATGGCCACGGCGGTTATCGCTGGAATCAAAAAAGAATTTCCCGATATAAGAATATTTGTCCTGACAAAAAGACGATGGGAAATATTTGAGAATAATCCCGACGTTACCGCTTGTTTCGATGCAAGAGTAGTGATGGAAAAAAATCCATCGCTCTACAAAAGGGCAATATGCCTTAGCGAATATACATACTCGGATTTCAGAAACGCCCCAAAAGTAAAACACATGATAGACAGAATATATGACCTGGTCGGCATAAACGTACAAAACCGAATATACAAGCCCAGAATTTATCTTACACAAAAAGAATTGGATTACCGCAAATGGCGTATCCAGCGGCTGCCAAGACCCTTGGTAGCGGTGGCACCGTCCGGCAAGATAACCACCAAAATACCAAATAAATTCTACGGGTTTGAAAAATGGCAAAAATTTGCGGTTCTGCTAAGAAAGGCAAATATCACCATTATTCAGGTTGGCGATAAAAAGGAAGGTCCTCTGCTCGAAGGCGTAAAAAACTACAGAAACCTTGGGTATCGAAAGACAGCTTCGGTACTCAGGCATTGTGACGCCGTAATCACACACGTCAGCGGAATTATGCATCTGGCAACGGCTGTAGGCACACCGTGCATTGCTATATACGGCGGAACTGAAGACCCGCTTGTTTCAGGCTACCCGTACAATGTAAATATCACAACAGATTTGCAGTGCAGTCCCTGCTGGCTGGAAAAACCGTGCGACAAGCCTGTATGCAAGGATATGCTGACTCCTGAACTTATTATGCAAAAACTGAACGAGCTGTTAAACTCCCGCTAATTTCCCGTAAATCTTTACAACATCCTGTGCGGTTTTCCCCCAGGTGAAAAGTTTGTTCCTTTCTCTCCCTGCCGTGATGAGGTTTTGGCTGAGTTGCCGGTCACTTGAGATTTTTATAATTGCTTGGGCTATTGATTCTTTGCTGAATGGGTCAACATACAACGCTGCATCTCCTGCTACTTCCGGCATTGATGAACAGTTCGAGGCAATTACCGCTGTGCCGCAGGCAAATGCTTCGAGTATGGGGATTCCAAAACCTTCATAAAGGCTTGCAAAAACCAATGCTTTTGCACAGCCAAGCCATGGCCGCAAATCATCAACCACTCCCGCCCAGAAAACATTTCGATAAAAATTGGTTTTTAGTTTCCCTGCAAATTCCTGCTCTCTTTTCGGCAGTTGTCCTATTACTATAAGTTTTGAGTGTTCCGGCAAGGATTTCTGTGCCATCTGAAACGCCTCAACTGTGCGTGGTACATTCTTCCGGCTGTCCGGAGATGAGATAACAACAAAATAATCGTCTATCTGCTGTCCCAGTTTTTTCGACAAATCCGAGATTATGCAGCTTTTTTGCTCAGCAGTATACTCGAAAGGTTCAATTTCGGTTGCATGCGATATGACATCAACCTTTTGTTCTTCTATGCCGAATACCGAACACAAGTCATTCTTGGTCGATTGTGATACTGCCAGAAAGTGGCTGGCCCTTTTAACAGCGGTCTCGAAAAAACCGAGTTTTGATTTTGGGTACAATTGCGGCAGTCTGTAGCGTCTCAGGTCGTGTACCGTCATCAGACGCGGTTTACCGTTGGTCGGCGGCATCAAATGATGGAAGCAGTGATAAACATCAAAATTTCCTGTCAAATGCTCCAGTTTCGGATAATCGAAGTAATTCCAGAAATTTTCCAGCCACCGCATATTGACCGTCGGCGTCTTGAGCTGAACGACGTGCTGTTTCTCATATTTTTTTATCTCTTCTACTTTCGCCGACAGCTGGCTCGAACAAAACAGAATAAGTTCGGGTCTCTCCCGAAGTTTCGCAAAACCCTCCAGAAGTCCGACGCCAAAGGTATAAAAGCCGGAGAATTTATTTACGAGTACAGGGTTGAAATCCATTATCACTTTTATATCTGATATGGATTTGCTTTTCTTGGCTGCAGGTCGATTTCGCGGCTCCTGAGCAGAATAATCCTGACTTATCCAAAGTGACGGATACAGTCTGGCCCGAGCAATTCCAAACCATAAAATCGCCTTCAGGTTAAAATGCTGTTTCAGGGATTCTCTAAGCAATTCGCAGGCCTCTGTTTTCATTGATTCTCTTATAGCGCTTCTCGCGACTCTGTACTGCTCCTTGCTCAACCTCATCATTGCCCATCTGTGAGGGATAATTTCTCTGCCGCCGCCGTTAAAATAAAAATTTTCCAATACATTGTATTCGGTACTTCTGTTGGCAAATGATATCTTGGAAATGTTTCCGCTGTGTCTTCTTCTTTTGAAGACCGGCTTTTGCAGACCAATGAAGTCATATTTCAGGGAAAGTCGAAGCCACAAATCGTAGTCGGAGCAGACATTCAGGGCGGTATCAAATCCGCCGGCCTCGACCAGAATTTTTTTGGGGAAAAGTGAGCCGCAGGAATGGATTAAGATATCTTCGAAAAGCTGTTTTGTAATTCTTCCGCTGTAGAGCTTTTTCTTTCTCCTTCGAAGAATGCTTCCCTGTTCGTCAATGGCTACATAAGGGCCGTAAATGACAACATCTTCAGCATTTTGCGGCATTGCTTCAACCATCTCTTCCAGTGCATCGGGGTACAAAAGGTCATCGGAATCAAGGAATGAGATATATCTTCCCCTTGCGAGCTCAATGAGTTTGTTTCTGGCCGCAGCATCTCCGGCATTTTCCTGCCAGTAGTAGCGCACATTATAGCCGCACCTTTCCAGCATCTGTCTTGTGCCGTCGGTCGAGCCGTCATCGACTATAACAACCTCGAAATCCTTATATGTCTGCGCAAAAACGCTGTCGAGGGCTTCTTTAAGCAGATGCTCTCTGTTATAAGTCGGAATGCAGACACTTACATTAGGCACAATAGATTACCTCCACCTAAACAATCGCCGGATACAATAACAGAACGGACACGGCAGGTCAAGAATCGAAATTATATTCGTTACGCATTGTGCGTCATACGTAAATCAATTAAAAACTTTTCTCTGCTTTCTGTTCTTTACTTCCCTGCTTGGTTGTATCTTACTTGCGGCTTCTCACTTCTAACCTCTCATCTCTCCCCAGTTGACGGCTTTTCTGTCGAGTTCGAGGATTTCGGAACTGTTAATAAGCCATTTTTTGGCCGGCGTTTTTTTGAAATATAATCTTGTCTTTACAATCAAAAATGCTTTGCCCATCTTTGCCACTTCGCTATCCTGGGCAAATTTCACAAATGCTTCCGTGGTAAAAGTTGCACTGCTGCCATCTATTTTTATTTCTCTGCTGTACATTGTAACCTTTTCCACCATTGCTGTCCGAAAAAGTGCTTCACAATATGCAAGTATCAATTCCTTCGAACTATGTGCAGCATCGGAATAATCATCGGCAATTATCTCTTTAATCGGCTCTATGTTTTGCTCCTCGAAAGCCTTAATGCCTTTATTCACGGCGCCGAGAATCTTTTCTCTGTCGGTCTGAACGAAAAATGCGATTGCAAACGCTAAAATTGCAATTACAAAAGGCACAGCAAAATGCCATTTGCGTTTTTTATCCGGCCAAAACGCCCCGAAAATCCAAAGGCCAATCATCGAAGCGATTGCAAGTCCAATGCCGACAAAGGGATATTCAAAAATATTCCACATAAAAAAATTAATTTCTTAATGCCTGTATTTGTGCCGGGATTCTGCCTTTTCTATTTATGAAGTTTGGCGAAGCGATTTTTGAAACTTTCATAATCGGAGCCGAACCCAGCAACCCGCCGAAATGGGCGATTTGGCCGGCTTTTTTGCCGGGGACGGGAATAACCCTTACGCTGGTAGTCTTGTTATTGACAACGCCGATTGCAAGCTCATCAGCAATTATCGCGCTGATACAATCGGCAGGTGTATCGCCGGGCACTGCAAACATATCAAGACCTACAGAACAGACGCTCGTCAGGGCTTCGAGTTTTTCGAGACTCAGTGCACCTGTTCGCACTGCTCGAATCATACCTGCATCTTCGCTTACCGGAATAAACGTGCCGGAAAGACCTCCGACATTGCCGGAAGCCATAGAGCCGCCTTTTTTAACGGCGTCCATCAACATCGCAAGAGCAGCGGTCGAACCTGCCCTGCCCATACGGGAGACGCCCATTGCCTCGATGATTTGTGCAACTGAATCGCCTTTCTTCGGAGTCGAGGCGAGCGAAATATCCACTATCCCAAAATCGACCTTCATCCCGTTAGAGACAGGCCTCCTTCGGCGGCCGTGAGGTATCAAAGATACCTTGTCTCTAACGGGATTCATCATTTCGGCCATTTCTCTGCCGATAAGTTCGCCTGCACGCGTGATTTTAAAGACCGTTCTTTTTATAACTTCCGAAAGTGCAGTTAAATCACATTTGGGATTATTTGCGACTACATCTCGCACAACACCAGGGCCTGAGATTCCGATATTCAGTGAAAAGTCCGGCTCGCCTATGCCGTGATGGGCGCCAGCCATAAACGGATTATCTTCCGGCACATTCGCAAAGACAGCAAGTTTGGCGCAGCCGATACCGTTTTTGCTGCGTTCTGCAAGCTCCCTGATGATATGGCCGACCTTTTCAATAGCAGTCATATTCATACCCGCCCTGCTCGAGGCAAGATTAAGAAAGCCGCACAACCTTTGGGTCTTCGATATGGCCTGCGGAATTGAATCCATCAAGAGCTCATCTGCAGAAGTCATACCTTTATGAACAAGAGCGCCGAATCCGCCGATAAAATCGATATCTGCTGCCCTTGCAGCTCTGTCGAGCGTTTTAGCCACCGAAACTGCGGCTGAGATAACTCTGGGCAATGGTTCGATAAGCAAGGCGACAGGCGTTACGCTTATTCGCCTGTTCGTTATGGGAATGCCATATTTCTGCTCAAGCTCATCGGCACACCGATTAAGGCGTCTGCCCATTTCTGATAATCTTTTGTAAATTCTTTTGTTGAAAGCTGAAATGTTTCTGTCGATGCAGTCCTTGAGGTTGACGCCGAGCGTAACCGTTCTGATATCGAAGTTCTGCTCAATGGTCATCCTGACCGTTTCAAAAACTTCCTCAACTGAGATTCTCATATTGCGTTCCTTTACGTTAATAATCTTAAATCCAAACTGAACTATTAATGTAACCAAAATCACCACTGCGGCAACAATAATCTGGGGAATGTATTGTTCTTTAAGACCCCCAACATAAAGTTGGGGGCTTTTGGTCGGCGGGAAATTCAGGACGGCGAACTCGCCGTGATATTTTTTTGCCGCCTCATCATACGCCCTTGCGGCGTCTTCTTCATTATCGAAATATCCTAAATGTTTACGCTTGTGGTCACAAGTTATAGAGGCCATCCATTTTCTGTGTCCTTTACTCAGGCAGACGCCTTTATATTTTGAGGTGACGTTTTTAATCCTTTTTGTGCTGTTTTGACTGTTTTCCGCAAGCGTCGCAAACCGCAGGTTGCTCTTTCTATTATCAAGACCGTTGTGGTTTTCATGGTCAACAATTTTGCCGGCAGGAGCGTTCATAATAACCCTGTGCATTCGTACAATTTTCTCATTGTCGAGCCGGACAGCATAACATTTCTTACTTTTGCTTTCAAAAAGCTGCCAATGATATTGAGATAATTTCAGATAATCTTCAGGGTCAACAATGACGAATCGGTCTTTTGTTAGTTTTATGCGTCGAAATGCGATGCCGTAGTGTTTTTTCCTGTGACGCAGCAAGAACCATACGCAGAGGCGTTCGATAAATGCGGGAATAAAAACCGGAGTTGGAATAATAAATTTAACCATTGTAAAAATCCTCAAATCTTCAATCTACAATCTTCAATTTCTTTGTGCCTTCGTGGCTATATTTTTTGAATAATTTATAGTTCTTGGTGTCTTGGTGCCTTTGTGGCTCTCCATATATAGGAAAAACTTGCGCGTTTTTGACGAATTTTCGACAAAAATTCGGAGGGTCAAATTTATAAGTGCTTGTTAAATAAAGAGAAAAATTTTTTATTTTTTTGGCGGCGCGCAAGTTTTTACTTGCGCGCTTTCGACACATACAGGATATTCAGTCCCCACTTTTACTGAGGTTCAGGGCCGCAAGCTTGCCCGCCACCTTGTCCGACGAAGTTTTGACGAAGTTGGAAGTCCGCAGACGACGGCGGGTTTTTTCTTGCGCGCTTTTGATTATGTGGACAAGATTGGTAGGGTTTACTTGTCCCGCACCTATTAAACATTCACGTTCTTCCATATTTTATATTTATTGGAAAAATAGGTGCGGGGTTGTTTTCCGCCCAATTTTCGGCTATAATCTCCCCGATTTTGAGGGAATACAAATTAGCAATGACAGATAGCGGAAGAATATAATGTTTATTTATCTCGATGAATCTGGAGACCTCGGATTCGATTTTTCCAAACCGAAAACAACAAAGAAATTTGTCATTACCCTATTGGTTTGTAACAGCAATAAAGTTCCTGCCGCCCTCAGGATGGCTGTTCGCAGAACATTAAAAAACAAGATTAACCGCAGGAAAAACAGAACAAGCTGGCTTACCGAACTAAAAGGTACAAACACAAGCATCAAAACGAAAAAATATTTCTTCAAACAGATAAAACAGCAGGATTGGCAATTGTATTCCGTGGTTCTCAACAAATGCAGAGTGGAAAACTATCTGCAAACAGCAAAAGGGCAAAACAAGTTGTACAATTTTCTGGCAAGATTCCTGATTGAAAAATTGCCTTTGAGGCAAACGTTTACAAATGTCCGATTAGTGGTTGACAGAAGTAAAAATAAAAATGAAATTCAGGATTTTAATCAGTATCTGAAAAACCAGATAGAAGCGCTGCTTCCCCTGAACACTGCATTGAGCGCGGAACATCTTAACTCAAAGGAAAGCACCGGGCTGCAGGCTGTTGATTTATTCTGCTGGGGAATTGCCAGAAAATATGAACATAACGATTTGCAGTGGTATAATATTTTCAGGCATAAAATTGTTTACGAAACTGAGTATTTGCGGGACATTTGAGCGCATAAAAAAAGCGGCCCCTGTAATGCCGTTCTTCCCTGGGCTTAGCCAACGCTCTGGAAGGGAACGCCCAAGGCACACTACAGGACTTACCCGCTCACTTATATTATACGATATCGGCTAAATAATTCTACGTATTTCTTGATAAATCTTCATATTTCTTATTAATTCTTAGCAATTCTCGAGACAATACTTAAAACCCCAATTTTAGACCTAAAAACCCTGTATTTTTCGTTGTTTTTTGCCAGATTTAAGGCTATAATTCCCCCGATTCCTTGAGGAGGCAGCATCGAATTTGGTTAAACTATGAAATACTCGCAGGTAAAAGTAAAATAGACAACTACTTATGGGATTTGTAAGTCATTGTCAGATATGGAGAAAATTTTCAACTTTTCTAAAGTTTACAGATTTTTCCTCCGTGTATATGACTGAGATAAATAATATAGAACACATTTTAAACTCGTTTTCCTTGCAATTCAGCAAGATTTCAATAGTATTAATAGACAGTAAAACACAATGATATACTTTAAAAAGTGATTTTATGGCAAAATCTGTAGAGGAAAAGTTCAAAACGGTTATTGAAAAGAATACTTTCTACTTTTTTAACCGCCAGTTTGAAGAAAGATACGAAGGTTATCTCAACTCAATCAGAGAAACCTTGCTTGTCCTGAAAAACGAAGTTGAAACCAAAGGGTTAAAAAAGGAAATTTTTGAGCAACTTCTTGCAGAAAATGAAAACGGCCTGACAGCCATGCTTGCCCTGACCGGCTTTTCAAATGAGTACTTAAAACGCTTGATAACACTCATTCGTATAATCGATAACGACCAACTTGCAAAATTGTCACTAAAGGGCAAATGGTACAAATCTGAGGATCTGAAAAACATCAAAGAATGGTCAGATGAGAAGATGGCTCAAATGCTTTGTGAAAATGAGCATTTTCGTACAGGCATTATTAATATATTTTTTGAAGGTGCAACACTGCCATTTCTTGCAAATACCATTCCCCTTTTTGAACTGAAAAAGCTAAGTATTTCAAAGTTGCAGTTTGATATTCCTTCGATGATAGACACCTTAGTCAGGTACAAAGAAAAAGGCTCTTATTCAGCGACAAAAGAAAATAATCCTGAAACGGTTATTGCTGAATTACTGAACGAACTTAATTTGACTTTTGAAGGGGGTGACTTAGGTGAGTTGATAGCTAATGCCCGTGATTCCAAACGGACGATGGATTTTATTATCCCTGACAAAAAAACTCCGCAGATTATTATTGAGAGCTCCTTTTTAGTTACAACTTCATCAGGACAAGGCGACAAATCTAAAACAGAAATTTCTATTCAAAAACTTATCAAGAAACATTATCCGAAAGCCAAATTCATAGGTTTTGTTGACGGTATTGGCTGGTATGTACGGAAAGAGGATTTAAAACGAATGGTTGCGGCTTATGAAGATGTGTTCACTTTTCGCAGGGATGAATTGGAACGATTCGAACAGATGTTAAGAACTGAGTTTGGCAAATGATCGAAAAATATTTGAACCGAATTACGCAAGGCGACTGCCTGACACTGTTTCGAGATATTCCCGATAACAGTGTCGATATTACTTTTGCAGACCCACCCTTTAATCTAAAGAAAAAATATAATAGCACAAAAGACAGTCTTGCGTTGCAGGAGTATTTGGACTGGTGTCAGCAGTGGATTGGTGAAATGGTAAGGATTACAAAACCAACCGGCTCAATTTTCGTTCACAATATTCCCAAATGGCTGACTTACTACGCGACTTTTCTGAACAAAATCGCTTATTTCAGGCATTGGATTTCATGGGATGCCCCAACATCACCAATGGGAAAGACACTACAACCGGGCCATTACGGCATTTTGTTTTATACCAAAAGTCCTGAGCAACCCAAATTTTACGAAATTCGGTATCCGCACAAACGTTGCCGAAAATGCGATTATCTTTATAAGGATTACGGTGGCAAAAAGGCAGGACTTCATCCGTTTGGGCCGCTCGTCTCTGATGTCTGGACAGATATTCATCGTATAAAACATGACAAATATCGTGACGAGCATCCCTGTCAATTGCCTATTCACCTGCTTGAGAGAATTATCCTTATGTCAACAGACCAGAGCAATATTGTACTTGACCCATTTTCGGGAACGGGTACGACAGCGATAGCAGCCAAACGGTTAGGACGCAAGTATATAGGTTTTGAGCTTGATGGAGAATATGTTCAAATATCCGAGAGTAAATTAAATCAGGAAGAACCAAATTCTAAAATCCGCAATGTTTGGGTCAGCTTCTTTTTGAATGAGATAGTTACTCTTCGAGATATTGATTGGGCAGAGATATCGCAACACTATTTCATCCCGGAACCAATTGAAGATGTTGATTTTGTACCTATTGTCCCCCGGAATGGCAATTCGAACGGCTACGCACCAAAGAGAAATGGCAGATTGAAAAATTTGCTGCTGTTCAACGAAGGCTAACAGTGGCCGTTTATTTCGCGTCGCGGCTTCGCAAATCTTCAATCTGGCGTAAGCCATCCCCTAGCGGATTCAATTTTAAATTCCGCTGCAAAAGATCCTGCGGTGTCTATGCTTATATGCAGTATACTGTAATGCAGCATAGTGACAATGTTCATTTGCTTTAAGACGTACCTGCGCAGCAGTAAAAATTCAAAGTGCAAATCCGGCTGAAATTTATTTCAAGCAAGGATTCATCTTTGAATTTAATAGTGTTTGAAGAACATTGCCTTAAAGCAATTCTCTGTGCCGCTCTGTGAGCCTTGCCCCGTGAGATGTTCCTTGAACTATCTCATCGGGGTCTGTGGTGAAAAAATCCGCGAAACTTGCCCGCCGTCTTGTCCGTCATAGCTTTAGCAAAGACGGAAGCCTTGTGCGAAGGCGGGTCAGCGTAATCTGTGATTTTAAAAAAACTTCGTGTCTTCGCCTGTCCGCCATAGCCTTCTTGTCCGCTCGTAGTCCCTTAGGGACGAAGACGGATGGCGACGGCGGATGTCTTCGTGGCTATTCACTCATTTTACTTGCAAAAAAAAACTATCAAGACTACATTATCCAAAATGAACAAATCGCTTGCAGAACTGATTAAGATTTCAAACAGAGTGGGTAAAGATGACTCTTTGGTTCAGGGCGCCAGTGGAAATACGAGCGTAAAGACAGATGACGGCAAGTTTATGTTCGTAAAGGCAAGCGGCACAGCACTGGCGGATATGAACGCAAAAAAAGGATGGTGCAAAATAGACCTTCAGAAAGTCCGCGGAATAATCAAGGACAAAAAAATTGCGAAACTTCCTCTGCGGAAACGAGAAACCGCGGCTGCCGACCGACTGCTGGCCGCCTGCAAGGATAATATAAAAGGAAATCAAGTTCCTTCAATTGAGACCCATCTCCACGCCTTTCTCGATAAATGTGTTATTCACATTCATCCGACTATCGTCGGCGCCTTTGTAAATTCAAAAAACGGCAAAGCTGAACTTGAAAAGCTGTTTGCTAATGAAAATTTGGCGCCTCTTTTTGTTTCTTATGCCGACCCGGGCTACTGTCTTGCGAAAAAGATTGCGAATCTGACCAGCCAATATCAGAAAAAATATAGGTGCCTGCCACAGATATTGTTTCTCGAAAAGCACGGCCTTTTTATTTCCGCTGCCGAACCAACACAGGCTTTACAGCTCGTTTGGAAGGTGATAAATCGCTGTGGAAAGAAATTAACCTGCCCTATTGCCAGGAAGATTAAAAAACCGGATACTGAAACCGTCAGAGCCGCAAAACTGATTATCAGGGATGCATTTTTCAAAGCGACCGGTCAGAATCAGGCAGTGCATCTTTTTCATAACAATATAATATCGGCTTTTGCAAAAAACAGCAACACAGGCCGACTGCTCAAGGCAGGTCCTTTGAATCCGAACGAGATTATTTATTGTAACGGCCCTGCTATCTGGGTAGAAAAACCGCAAAAAGAAAAAATTGTGTCCCACTTCTACCGTAAGGTATCCCCCAGCGGAAAAAAGCAAAAACCACCGATTGCATTTCTTGTAAAAAATCTTGGCTTGTTTGCCGTCGGCAGCAGTAAACAAGCTTCGATAACCCAGCAGGTCGTCCGCAGCTCACTATTTATCAGATATAACGCTCGCAAATTCGGCGGAATCGTTGCTTTGACAAAATCCGAGCAGAACTTTATTTACAACTGCAGTGCCTGAATTTTCCAATTGTGAAAACCAGACAAATCTGCTATATTATTTCTTCGATATATCCTGCCAGTGGTAAAACAGGAAAAATAAGCTATGAGTCCCGTTAGACCTGTTTACCTTTATACATAGATTAAAGTA
>CAZBLD010000002.1:0-162261 GCA_964492875.1 uncultured Planctomycetaceae bacterium | reverse complement strand
CGTCCCAGTCGAGCCAGGCGATTTTGTCGCCGGCTGTTGCCGATAGCCCCGTTGGCGCCGCCGGAGGCGTTGTATTGCTGGGCGTTGCTGTTGCTTCCATTGAATAACGGGACTCATTATTGTTCGTATCTACTGCTGTAACCACATAGTAATAGGTCGTGCCGTTGGTAACAGTATTATCGGTATAATTCGAATCAGTAACCAAAGAGGAATTCACTTTGACATAGCCGCTGCCTGAGGTCGTCGAACAATATACGTTATAGCCGGCAAGGTCAGGCTCGTTATTGTCGGCCCAGTCGAGCCAAACTACCGAATCGCCTGCTGTTGCAGTCAGGTTCAACGGCCCTGTCGGCACGCCGCTCATTGCATTTAATGCAGCAGTGGTGATTGAACTTGCGGGCAGACTCAGTGGGACTGATGGGTTAAAGTAGCCCACAAGAGCACAGTTTTGTGTCGAGGTTGTTTGATAAATATTGCCGTCTCCGACGGGAAAATTATTTAGAGAAAGACTAAGTGAATAATTAGTGCTGGCAGAAGTGTTTATTATTACAATGGACAGCTGATTGCTGTCGGGGCTGGTATAGGCGGATATTCTCAGGTCGGAAGTACCGGTAGAAGCATTGACGCGATACCAGTTGGGGTCTATAAAGGCTGAGTAGTGTTTAAACGCCCAGTAAACGGGATTGATTGTATAGGTTGTAGTCGTAATGGTTACCAGTCCCCCCGAAGGTGTCCAGAACAACGACCAATAGACATATGACGCCACTTTCTCAATCGTAAGAGAGTTGTGCATAAGCTTTGCCAGGTTCATTGCATCGGTATAATTGGCTTCGCCTTCGGAAAATTCCGACATCCAACGCGGCTTATCGGAATAACCCGCAGCAAAATTCGTCATTTCGGTGATATAACCATCAGGATTACTGCCGCTTCCGCCATATTGACTGCCATAAAGATGGTGGGCGTAGCCATAAAGCGATGATTTGTTAGTAATTGAATTTATGTAACTTGTCAGTTGCGGAAAACCTGCGGTCTCAGGTGCAATCAGTTTAGGCGGATTTGCCAAAGTTGCTATTTTGGCGGCCACGGCCTGATAAGCTGTATTGTAGCTTGGATAACTTGAACTTTGTGATGTGTTAAATCTGCAGGAATCCCAGCTTGCATCATAGTCGGGCTCGTTTTGCATACTCGCGTAATCGACGGGTATGCTGTGAGACCTTAAATAGTTTATACTGTCATACCACCATTTTGCATACCTGTTATATACGTAATAATAAGACGGATAATTAGTGTCGTTGGGATCTTTTGCAAGTGTTCCGTGGCCAATCTGACCGTTGCTTTTGAGGGACGCCTGCGGCGACCAGGAGGAAGCCAGAATTTTCAGGTTCGGACGACGGTTTCGTGCGGCTGCAACGATTGTAGAAGTGTTAGTCAGGTAACCCGTGTCATAATTATAAGTGTTTCGTATCCTGTAGATATCGAGACCTAAATCTCTGAAGAGGACGTTGTAAATTTCCGGGTGGGAACTGCCGAGGGGAACAAGCGTTTCAGCAATCCATCCGCCGGCAGCACCAAAGCCATCCAGTTTTTGATATTGTATAGCGGTATTAACCTGGCCTGTGGCATTAGTTGCGGCTTTGGTGCAGAGTGGTGTAATAAATAATAATGCTGTCAAAACTATCAGAAATTCGGTGGGACCAAAAGCATTGGCATTTTTTTTCATTTTCTACACCCTATCTCCGAAAATTATCGGCAAAAAAGACCCCTAATAAGCCTATAATATCATCACCAGTCAGTTCATCTGACTAAACGGCATTTTACAAACGATTCCCGACCTACTATTTATCATAGCTATTTTAGCTATCTTATATTGATACGTCAAGGACATTTGAAGAAATAGGGTGATTTTTTATTTTTGTTTTGTATTATTTTTCCTATAATACCAAAACAGGATGTATATTATCTGCTTTATTAGTTTCTCGCGGGTTCCAAGGCAAAATTGTTACTAAAAAAAAACAAAAAAACACAAACAAAAACCTTGACATTCTTGCGGGATAGTGGTAGTTTATACAAGGTAAATGTTTACTTGCTCTTATAAGCTGTAACTCCGACGGAAACCAAATGTATATGTGAAAAATAAGTCGGTGCCTGAGACGACAGGGGTGCCATTTTGTCTCTGCAATAAGTAAGTAAGAGAATGCATCCTGTCAGGATGACCGGTTGAAAAAATATATAGGATGTGAAAGAGATAACAAGTTATGAAAAGAAAGAAACTATAATTTTTTAGGAGGCGTCAAGATGGAAAAGAAATTACTAATGGCTATTTTATTTTGTTTTGGTATTGCCGGCATAGCCTCGGCGGTAGAGGTTATCAATATAGACCTCAATGTCGATGGTGATGCCAATGCATGGACCGGCTATGCAGCCTATGATGGCGGTACCGATGTCTGGCAGGCGTACTATGGCGGAGAAGGAAAAGCTATGGGTTCGCAAAGAAGTGCCAGCCTTGCCAACTCTGATGAACCATGCAAACCAAGCACGTATGCCGCACAGATTTGGATTAGTAACGGTGACGGCGACAGTGGTAATCACGAGACCTATAGGGATGTTAATATATCGAATTTGTTGATGTGTGATGGATTCAAAAAGAAGGCCGGCGCAACGGCAGACCCGAACATTTGCTTGTTTGGTTGGGATGCATACGTGGGTAACTTTGATATCTACGTCTATGGAGTCGAGGCAGGAGACTTTAACCTGGCAAGATATGAGCCTAATATAGTTTGGGGACCAACTAATTATTATTCTGACCCTAATGTATTTTGGCCCCGCGACTCTAATGACGCTAATGAATTTACCGGCGACGCTAATATTCATCCTGCTGATCCCAACACGTATAAAATTATTAATGAATCAAAGTGGACTTACACTACAAAACCTGTAAGCGGAGGTTTTAGCGGAGATTTTATAGAAAATCAGAACTATGTAGAATTCCCGGGCGTTGATGTCAATACATATCGAGCAACAATAACCGCCAGCGATGCCAACACCGATACCAACACTGTCATCCTTTCCGTTAACAAGATATACATCATTTATACGAAGAGGATTAACGGTATTCAGCTTGTCAGCACCAAGCGGCCCGTGGCGGTGTATAACACAAAGCAAATCGGGGCAAGGTTGTATGATGTTGCATACGAAACGAACCTCAGAGATGGTGAAGGACAGCTTTTTGGTCCGGATATAGATGGGCCTTCGGAAGCTTATCCTTATGGACGGGTTATGTATCTCGATGGCGGCGAATATATGGAATATGATATTACAATGAATGAGAGCAATGAGGGTGAATATAGTATTTCCGCATTTGTTGATGTGTCAATGTATGATGCGTGTAATATGAACGTTTATGTCAACGGTATGCTGTTGGGCGAATTACATGCTGAGTATGCCGGTGATGGCTGGACTAATAATCTGAGTGTTAACATTTTTAGTAGTCCACAACCCCAAACTTTTAGATGGCAGATGACTACCGCTTATTGGCACAATATTATGTATTTTCTTTTTGGTTATATCGGTCCTATTAACATACCCGACTGCAACGCTGTATACAAGTATGGCTTTAACGACCTTTACGGCGCCGCTGATTTAAACCGTGACTGCCATGTCGACTATAAAGACCTTAAGATTATGGCATCACGTTGGGTCGAATGCTATGACCCGGATCCGAATGTTTGTCCTCACTGATGTTTTGACTTGTGTTCAGTAGAAAAAATATAATATTTTATTATTATTAGGAGAAGGCGCTATGAAAAAGAATAATTTATTTATCGTAAGTGCTGTGATTTTTTGCCTGTTACTTGCGCAAAATGTCTCAGCTTCTTACACGTCAAAAACTATTTATTTAGATGGACAGTATGTCACCGATGTGTGCGGCGTTGATGTCCTTCTTTTTGGCGGAGCCATAAGACTCGGAGGCGCGGGCGACGATGGCTGGATTAGCAGTGAATATATCGGTAAACTGGCCGAATTTGCGGTTTACAAGAACATTTTAAGCGCTGTTCAAATCAAGGCGCACTACGATGCAAATGATTCGAACAATGCCTATACAGCCGCGGTGCAAGCCGATAATCCCACGCTTTGGCTGAGATTTCGGGATGCTTCTACCAACAACGGCGACCCCGCCAAGAACTCAGGCTCATCTTCAACAAACGGCAGGTATTTTATGAGCGGCGGTGGTCCTTTCTCTATTGTGGGGGGCTTCAATGCAGACGGCAATGCTCTTAACATTCCTGATAGCGAACCTAATCAATACGGTCATAAAGTAGAAGTGACTGACAATGGCGAATTCGACGCTAATCAATGGACAGTCGAAGTATGGGTCAATTTTAGGGATATTGACAATCAAACAGAAGGGGACAATGGCTCTCCGGTAATTTTTAATAACGTCGGCGGTCCCGGTGTTATAGTGAATCAAGATGGTAACAATATCAATGTTCAAGGCGGCAGTGAGAATTTTGTGGAACTTCCATATGATATTAACGATGGTCAGTGGCACCATATTGTCATTACCTATAATTCAGTTTACGAGGTTCAGGAACTGCCTTCTACAGCAGCTTATAACCAGGAAGTTGCAGCAGACCATCCTATTATATGGGTGAAGTTTGATAGTAGTGACCCATGTAATTCCGGTGAAGATGCCAACCATTGGGTAGGTTATGGCCCTGGAGGAACCATTGTAGCAAAGACAGGCGGAGTCGGCAAGTCCCTGAGCTGCACTAACAGAACAGGCGGCGGCACGTGGGACGCTGCGGTAGCTGCCGGCCCGAATGCTCCTACCGCCCCCTACCTTGTTTATAGTGATAGCTATGCTTTTGCGCCAGACGATATAACTTTTGAAATATGGTATAAGAACTTTCCTCCCGGCCAGCCGCAGCCGGAAACCTATGGTTATTTCTACCAGCAGACAGGCCCGTGGACCACCGAACCCTGCGGACCGGCAGCAGGTCTTGCCAGCGGCAATTTCCGTATTTTGTGTGGCGGCCCCAACTCTGCTTACGACTGGTTTCCCGGCGTGAACGCAAAGTTAGATGGGAAGTGGCATCACTTAGTCGTTACTTACGATGAAGGTGTAAACGGTGTTGACCCCTGTATGATTACGCAGTTGTATTTGGATGGTCAGCTCAGGGGCACAAATGCTCTCCAGCACCCAAGAGCGAAACTCGGCACTGAGATGTATCATATGCTCATAGGCGGTCGAAGCGACATAGGATATTGTTATAACATATGGGTAGGGTATCTTGATGAGTTTGCTGTTTACAAAGGCATTTTGGACCCGAACCGCATTTTTATTCATTACGCGGCCTGGCAACCGAAGGATTGTGCGGATGCGATAGACAGGGAACCGGTTGCTGCTGATTTGAATGAAGATTGTAAGGTGAACTTTGGAGATATTGCCGAGCTTGCGGCAGAATGGGCAGTGTGCAATGACCCCAATATCGGTCCGCCAAGGTGTCCGCGTAACTGGTAGAGCTTGTAAATATTAGACTTATGATGAATTCGACGGCGGTTCGGTTCGCCTCGAACCGCCGTTTTGGGTTTTTTTAGCCCGTTTATGAGTGGCGTTCGTATAATAGTATGGATGATATAGTAGTTTGTAGAGAGTGGTTCTCGGGAGTGAAAAGCTATGAGAGAATCAAAAAAGGGATTCACATTAGTTGAGTTATTGGTTGTAATCTCGATTATTGCGTTGTTGTTGGCCGTACTGATACCGAGTTTACAAAAAGCCAGGGAGGTGGCGAAACGCATAATCTGTTCCAACCACCTTAAGACTTTCGCGATGGCAAATACAGTATATGCAAACCAGAATAACCAGTCCTATGTTCCTGTCAGGTACCTAGACTCTACTGGCGGCAGAGCAGCATGGCTTGCCAACCAAGCTTTCAGAAGATTAGTGGACTTCGACGCATATATAAAAACAGAAGACCGTCAGGTAGGTGGCGCTGTTTTACTTTATGATTTACCTAATGCGTATCTTTGCCCGTCTGACAAGATAAGTCCATATAAGCAGAACAGACTTTTCAGGGATGGTGCTTATGTTTTGCTTAGTTATGCTTATAACTTCACGGACTGGTCGATATCGAATTGGGATTCCTGGACCGGGTACCCGAAAGATGCCGGTCATAAGGCTGATAGAATATCTCTTCCTTCCGCAAAACTTGCGTTTACCGATTCTGTCGACTGGTGGTGTGTTTGGAGTGCGGCTGATTACAGTGCGGTGGAGCCAGGACACACGGGAGGATGGGATAAACTCGGTCAGGCTAAAATTCAGACTTACAAGGATAATGCTTATCATGGCCCGACAATTTTCCGTCATTCTGAAGGTGCAAACATAGGATTTTATGACGGCCATGCTGGATATATGAAAAAACAAAAGATTTATGTAATAGAAGACCGTCGGGTTACCCCAGTATCTGCCCGAAAGCCTGGTATATGGGTGGGAGACACGGCTTCGTATGCAGCGGGTGGGTATCAATGAAAAGAGTTTAACTTTTTTACAAGGAAAATTTTTCATTCGTAGAGCAATGTGTTAAACCTGTGAGATATGAAGTTATCTGAGGGTTTACCCCATTAGAGAGCATCATTATTGTGAATTCTGTAAAGAGGTATTGCTGATTTTGAAGACACTTTCTAATGATGTAAGAACGCTTTCTAACGGGGTTCAAATTTATAGCCGACCTGACGAAGCGTGTGGATAAAGACAGGATTATGCTGGTCCGGCTCGATTTTGTTTCTCAGCGTGGTTATAAAACGGTCAACACTTCGGTGGCCTGCAAAACTGTTATAGCCCCAGACGGCATTTAGTATCTCATCGCGAGTCAAAGCCTTGCCCTGTTTTTTGAGGAAAAATTCAAGCAGCTTGTATTCTTTTGGAGAAAGCTCAATTTCCTTTCCCTTTTTTGAGAGCCTTCGAGCAGGAATATCGAGAGTAAAATTGCCGAATTTGTAGGCATCTTTTTCTTTTTGCTTTCTTCTTCGCAGAAATGCGGCAGCACGAGCGAGCAGTTCTTTTATACTGAAAGGTTTTGTAACGTAATCATCTGCGCCCAGGTTAAGACCCAGGATAATATCCGATTCTTCGCCTTTGGCTGTCAGCATAATGATTGGCATATCAAGTTTTTCTTTTCGGATTAGTCGGCAGATTTCATAGCCGTTGATTTTCGGCAGCATAATATCGAGGACAATTAAATCCGGCTTTGCATCGAGTGCGGCATTAAGGCCGGCTTCACCATCGGCAGCAATCAATACATTATAACCTGCATAAGCAAAGTTATCCTTCAACCCCCGCAGCATTGTCGAATCATCTTCTATTATTAAAACTGTTTCCATTGTGTTTAAATGTCAACAAGCACCTTTTCGAAATCTTTGACCATAAAGTTTTTACCTTTGCCTTTTCGGATTATTGTATGACCTTCGGCCTCTAACCTTTTTTTCAGGTTCGCCAGTCCCCCCGGATACTTTTCGTTCAGGATTCCGCCGGTTTTAAGCGTTCGCCAGTAGGGAGTAATATTTTTCTTGCCCTCTTTTTCCATCTCATCAGCGGCATTAGCCGCTATCCATGAAAATATGCCGGTCGTTATTGGACAGCCGATGGTGGCGTTATGTTTTTTAGCCAGGATTTGTCTGATTTCGTTTATTGTTGTCAGTTTTCCCTTTGGCACTTTGCGCATAATTTCGTCAACCTCGATCGGTGCCGGTATGACAAAAGTACCTGTTCCCCAGCGTCTTGATTTTTTCTCGTTGATTTTTTCAACTTTTGGCAAACCTTTGCTGTCAGCCAGTTTTTGTTGCCAGGAAGTTTTCTTTTTCATTTTATTATCCGCTTATAAATTGAATTGTTTGAATTCCATCACTCAATATGGATTGAGCCTACCTCCGTATGCAGCTGAACATATCCTTCGCCTTGGCCTACGGTGCCATTGAGACTTTTTTTGCAGATATTTCCCTGCACCGTTATCGGCAAACCGGAATGAATTGAGCCGACATCTGTTGAGGCATTAAATTTGGCGGAAATATTTTTGGGGCCTTTAAAGTTGATATTTCCCACATCCGCAGACAGTTCGGCGTTAACCCGGCTGTCAGCGTCTTCCGCATAAGCGACACTGATATTTCCAACATCGGCGTTAAGATTCATTTTGCCTCGCACGTTTTCACAGGTAATAGAACCTACATCGCAGGAAATGGCGATAGCCCCTTTTATATTTGAGACGGTTGCAGAACCAACATCAGTCTTATATTCAAGACTAATGTCTTCCGGCACATCAATAGTATAATCCACTGCGTACCATTCACTTTTTGTCATTGCGGGTTTGTCGATTTTAATAACTACATTATCATTGTTATTTTCGACAATTATCTTGATAGCTTCTGCTACTGCCTGTGCCTTTTGGACGGTATCAGCTTTACCTGTTATCTTGGCTTTTATGCCGGGTTGCTGAACGTTATCGCCGGAAACTTTTATCGAACCGACATCCATACATACGACCAGCTTCTGGCTGGCGCTTATAGACAGCGGCATCTCGACAGACCTTTCATATTTTTCCTTCAAATCGCAGCCGGTCAGCGCCAGGCAGAGAACGGCGGAACCAGCGAACCATATAAGTAATTTTTTCATTTTGAGTATCTCCTATGTTAAGTTTTTATGACCGGCAAGGTTACTGTGAATGTACTTCCTTTGCCAGGTTTGCTTTCAACATCAATTTTGCCTTTGTGAGCATCGACGATGAATTTTACGATAGACAGACCTAACCCTGTGCCTTCAGCTCTGCGGGCAAGGCTGGTGTCAGCCTGGTAGAACCTATCGAATATTTTTTTAATCTGTTTGCGCGTCATTCCAATGCCGTCATCCTTTACCCAAAAGTACACTAAGTTGTTGTCGGCAAAGACGTTAAGTTCAATCTGTTTGTCATCATAAGAGTATTTATAAGCATTATCCAGCAAATTTACCAGCACAGTAACCATCGCATCTTTGTCTGCCGTTATAGACGGCAGATTATCATTGATGGTTACAGTAAATTTACAATTTTCTTTATTGAATTTTGTCTGCACTGCTTCGATAGCAGCCATTGCAATTTCAGCAGGATTAGCTGGTGCAAAATCAAAGGCCTGCTTGTTGCGTTCCATTCTTGAGAATGTAAGAAAATTGTCTATCAGTCTGCTGAGACGAATGTTTTCCTTTGAGATTAACTGTAAGTATTCTGTTTGTTGCTGCTGATTTTCACATCTGCCTTCGAGTAACGTATCAACAAGTACTCGCATTGATGATAGGGGTGTTTTGAGTTCGTGACTGACAGTAGCAATAAAATCGTTTTTGAGATTGTTGAGTTTAATCTGTCTGCCGATTGCTTGTGTGGCTAAGGCTCCGGAGGTTAAAATTAATAAAACAACAAGCATGCCCGTCCATATATAAATAGTCGTTTGTTTACTGGCAGCATCTTCAAAAACACTGTTGTCCTTGAAGCAAAGTTCCAGTTTCCAGTCCGGGAATTGATTGCTGAAGTGCGTTGTTATGAAAGGTTTATTTTTTGTTTCAACAGGCCCGGACAAAAGGTTGTTCATATTGTCAAACAATCTTATGTCAATACCGTTCATTGAAAGGGTTTTGATATAAGGCTGGAGCGAGGAGAGCATATTTTCTCTGGTTCTAATCAGCAGAACTTTTTTGCCGTCTATTAAATACCTGATAGCGTAAAAAGACCGGTCTGTTTTGAAGACTTTCCATTTCTCTATCGGCCAATCGGGGAGCAACTGGTTGTTGTCAAAGAACTCTGCGCAGGCTAAAGAAATTTTCTCTGTTCTGATAACTGCTTCGGCTCTTTTGATACTTTCATCAAGTTTGTATCCCTGACCGTATTCGCCGGCGATTTTGAGAATTTTTTCAAGCGCCCAGATTGTTGTTTCGGCAGGATAAGCCTCTGTCGGAGTATACCAGCTATCAAGGTCACTGTACATATCACCGGCCGTTATTGTATCTTTGTGTTCAGCAAGCCATTGAATGCGTCTTACCCTTATCATTGCCACCTGAGTAGGTGTAAGCTGCTTTCTGATACGCTGATTGTCTGCCCAGAGAAGCTTGTAGAATAAATTCTGCACTTTGTTGACATCCTGCCCTGACTTGTCCAAACAACGGATTATGCCCATCGAAGCGGCAAAGATGGCGTAACTGCTGCTGTTATTGGTATCCATTATTTGCTGATATTTTTCAAGGGCCTGCTGGTAACTACCTTTCTGTTCCAGCTCGAAAGCGTTCTGCAGTTCACTGGTGAACTCAGTTCGGCTGTCCTGATATGGAATCGGATAAATTAACTTGTCGTTGGCATCATATATCAAAACACCGTCGGCATCTTCTTTTATGGTATTGACCTGCAGCCAAATGTCAGGAAGACTTACTAAATTTTTTAGTCTATTTAAATTGGTTTCATTTTGCAGGGTATCTGTCTTGCTGAAGGTGGTTCTGGAACTGTTTATTTTATCGTTGCAAAAGTCGATGAGTTTTTGCTTGACGGCCAGGCGTTCATTTTTAACGGCTTGGCTCATAAACCACAGCAAACAGATGGTGGGCAGTATCACCGCTATTGCAAGCAGCAATATCACCCACCGTAATTGATTTGCCGGGTTGTTGATTTTACTTCGCATTTAACTTAAAGCTTTGTATTATCGAATCAAATTCAGCTTTATTTTTCTCGAAATTCTCCTTCTCAACCCTGAACACAAACCAGTAAACATTTGACGCATCGACAATGTATGTACGGTATTCTACCATTTCCTTGGGTTTGTTGTATTTTTGCAGACGGTTGCCGCTTTCCTGATAAGTTGCAGGATATTGAACGGCCTGAAGAGAATTAATTTGTAATTCTTTAAAACTGTTCTGGTCAGCGGTGTAATTCTCAAAAAAACCCCTGAGCTTTTCACAATCGGCTTTCGCTATGGTCATTGCGGATGCCGAGTTGGGGTCGGTACCGCGTTTTTGCCAGGCAAGCAAGGCCCATGCTTTAATCTCGGGCGGGATTAACTGCAGGATGGACTGCGGGCCGAAGCCATATTTATAGAAACGCCAGGCGGCAGGTATGGCAACCGCAAAGGCAGGTTCGGTATTTTCAAAGGTAATGGGCTTATCTTTGTCTCTCTGCCAGGTTTTTGCCATCTCCATTGCTGCAGTTCCGCCAACGTCATATTTAACCAGATATTTATGTTCATCGGCCAAGAACCACAAAGTATGCTGCAGAGTTTTTACGCCTTGGGAATTTATGGAAAGCTCTGTCTTGTAACATTTGAAAGTTCCCGCTTCCACGTTGACGTCTTCAACTGCCGAAACCTTGATTCTGCATTCTACTGTAACGCCGGCCTGCACTGTGAAAATCTGGAAGCTGTCCTCGTAACCTTCGGCAAGAGGCATTCGCCTGATAAGATAAATAGCCTGCTCATTGTCGTATGCAACGCCGTCAACAGGCACAGCTTTTGTGCTTTTGTTGTTTCCCGCATCAACGGTAAGCTTGACATTTCCTTTGCCGTATTCGGCCTTGAAATTTCCCATCCAGTTTGTTGTCTGTCCGTAAATTGGAGCAAAACTCTCAGCCTCGGCTTCGACATAAGTATATTGAGATATGGCACCTTCGCTTACATACATATGTGAAATAATCTGCCAGTGGTTTTTGTTGCTCTGGGCTGAATAGATTATCGTTCCATACTCGTTGCCGGTAGGGTGTTTAAGCCTGAGTTCCATTACTTCACCGTCAACCCACGGTGCAGGTTCAAGTTTCAACGGCTCAATTTTCTTCCCGGTCGGTGATTCTTCGGCAGTTTTTTTTACACCTAATTTATCAAGCTGCTGTTGTGCCATTTTAACTACTTCTGTTTGCTGGGGATAATATTCTACAACCTCTTGAAATAATTGGGTGGCTTTTTTGTTGTCGCCTTTTTTCAGGTAACACAACCCGAGCTGATACGTTGCCCTTGCAGAAATACGCTCGACATCATTGTATTTTTGGCGTATCTGGCTGTAGATTTCCATTGCCTTGTCAAGATTGCCTTCGGTTTCCTCGGCATAAAAGCCTTCCTGCAAAAGAATAGCAGGAGATTTTGACGCTGCGTTTGGCTCTTTGGTGGCTGTGGCGGTTTTGAAAGAAACCGGATAAATCTCCGCAGGCTCACTCTGGGTGTTTTTGCAGTTTTGATAACTGGGGCAGTTGATACTCATTTCATATTCGTGATTAGGTTCAAGTTTGACTCCTGCAACAAGCGTTCTTTTGTTTAGCCATCGCGGTTTGCCGAGAAGTTCTGGAAATTTTGGTCCGCCGCCGCAGATTGAATAACCGCTTGTAGCCATATCCTGGTCAAACTCGATACGGATTAGTTTCAAAGCAGGGTCAACATCCTGTGTGCCATTTTCGGGAATTGTTTTGATAACTTTCGGCTGGGCAGCATATCCTGATTGTGCCATCAAAATCAGAATTACTATTACAGCCACACTTAGCAAGTTTAGACACGTTTTCATTTGCAAGCTCCTTAAATAAAAGGTTAACATAAATAATTGATTTACGATAACAGAATTTGTAGCAGGAACTTGTTACCAATTTGTTACGGATTTGTCTTTTTTTGAAGATTTTTTAAAAAATTTTGCCCTAACGCCGGCTGGATTATACCCGATTTCGGTCATATTGAAAGCTTTTGTATCTTGCGCAAAAAGTGTTTTTCCTGCGACGGTTTTTTCGGAAATAAAGGCATGCCTTGTTTTCTGTAACTATTGTGTTTTAAAGGTCTTATATTTCGATAAATACCATTTTATCACAGGGAATCTGGTGCAAAAAGTTTTATAATTGTCGAGAATTTAGTTGCACATTCGCCTTTGGCCATTTATTCTTTCTCGGCTATATTAATTAGTGTCTGATTATTTAAATAAAGGAGTTATAAATGCAGACCGAATCACAAAAACTCTCCGTTGTGGAGAAAATCGGCTACAGTCTTGGCGACAGCGCCGCCAATTTCATCTTCCAGACAGTTATGATGTTTTTGATGTTTTTCTACACCGATGTGCTGGGAATCTCGGCGGTGGCTGCCGGCTGGATATTTCTGGCAACGAGGATTTGGGACGCGGTCAATGACCCGATGATGGGGGCCATTGCCGACCGCACCAACACCCGCTGGGGCAAGTTTCGTCCCTGGGTCTTAGTCAGTGCAATTCCCTTTGGTGTTATCGGAGTCCTGATGTTTACGACGCCGAATCTCGGTGCCACGGGCAAAATCATATATGCGTTCGTAACTTATAACGCTATGATGATGATATATACAGTCAACAACGTTCCGTACTGCTCACTGACGGGCGTTCTTACGGGCGACTCAATAGAACGAACAGGGCTGGCACAATACCGCTTTATCTTCGCAATGCTTGCGACGTTTGTAGTGCAGAGCTTTGCGCTTGATTTGGTCAAATACCTTGGCAAGGGAAACGATGCCAAGGGTTATCAGCTTACTATGGTGGTTTTCTGCAGTTTGGCTGTAATATTCTTCTTTATAACATTTTTTACCACCAAAGAGCGTGTCAAGCCCGACCCGAAACAAAAAACATCCTTGAAACAGGATATATCCGACCTGACGCACAACAAACAGTGGCTCGCCATATTCTTTTTGACTGTTTTTATATTCGTCTATCTTGCACTTCGCGGCTCGGTAACGCTTTATTATTTCAAATATTACGTAGGACGGGAAGACCTTTTCGGCAGGTTCAATATGCTCGGAATGGGCGTTACGCTTATTGGAATACTTTTCTCCAAGCCGCTGGCCATTCGTTTCGGGAAACGCAACACCTTCCTGGTGTGCCTGTTCCTTACGGCCGTGTTTGCATGCGTTTACGCCTTTTTGCCGCCCGATGCCATTTTTCTAATTTTTGCCTTTAACGTATTGCTTTCGCTTTCATACGCTCCCACAATTCCAATGCTGTGGGCAATGATGGCCGACGTCGCGGATTATGGAGAATGGAAGACAGGGCGAAGAGCTACAGGTATGACATTTTCTGCGACAACGTTTGGATTAAAAATGGGACTTAGCTTAGGCGGTGCTCTCTCAGGGTGGCTGCTGGCCTATTTTGGATATGTCGCCGGCGCAGAACAGACCGCTACCGCCCTTACTGGCATTAAAATGATGATGAGTATCATCCCAGCCATACCATTTTTCATCGGCGTCGCTATACTTTTCTTCTATAAAATAGATAAGCATACAGAACTGCAAATGCAGGATGAACTAATCGAACGTCGCAAACAATACAAATACGATTAACTCGTAAATTTCAATGTAATCTCAAGCAAATAGACAAATGGAGCAGGAAAATGGAAGTAAAACCGGTTGGTGCGGTATGTTTATTGGTATTTTTTGTCAGTATGACTAATTGCTTTGCAGATGCTAATGTGCCAGTGCTTAAGAACGTATTTGCAAAGGATTTCTTAATCGGAGCCGCTCTCAACGATGACGCGGTTAGCGGCAAAGACCCGCAAGCTGCGGCTATCGTCGAGGAACACTTCAACTCCATCACGCCCGAAAATGTTATGAAATGGCAGCCCATCCATCCGGAGCCGAACAAATATGACTTCGAACCGGCTGACCGTTTTGTGGCCTTCGGCCAAAAGAACAAGATGTTCATCATTGGTCATACGTTGGTCTGGCACTGGCAGACGCCCAAATGGGTTTTTGAAGACCAAAACGGAAATGATGTTGACCGCGAAACACTGCTAGCGCGTATGAAGGACCACATTTTTACTGTTGTCGGCCGTTACAAAGGCCGAGTCAACGGCTGGGACGTTGTCAATGAGGCCATCAGTGACGAAGGCCACTTAAGGCAAACCAAATGGCTCCAAACTGTCGGCGAGGATTTCATCGCCAAGGCTTTTGAATACGCCCACGAGGCCGACCCTAATGCTGAATTGTATTACAACGATTTCACCCTCGATGAGCCGGCCAAGCGGGACGCCTGCGTTCGTCTTATAAAAGACCTCAAGGCCAAAGGTCTCCGTATCGACGGCGTCGGTATCCAGGGACACTGGGCGCTGGATTATCCCACAAGCCAGGACGTTGAAGCTTTTCTCAACGCTATGGCCGCAGTCGGCGTCAAAGTTATGATTACCGAAATGGATATTGATATCCTGCCCAAAGCCGTTCACCACAGGGGAGCAGATATTGGCGTTAGGGCTGAACTACGCAAAGAGCTTGACCCTTATGTTACCGGCCTGCCGGATGCGATGCAGCAGCAGCTTGCGAATCGTTATGCCGAGTTTTTCAATATTTTTGTCAAACATGCGGACAAAATCAACCGCGTTACCTTATGGGGCGTTTATGATGGAACAAGCTGGCTCAACAAGTATCCTGTAAGAGGACGCACAAACTATCCTTTGCTGTTTGACCGAAACTATAAGCCCAAGCCGGCCTTTTTTGCCGTTATTAAAACAGCCCGGAGCAAAGAGTGACCTTCAGTCCGGTTATAATAAGCAGGCTGCAAAAACATTACATTAGTTATGTAAAGGAGTGAAACCAGTGAGATTTTTGATACTTTTTGTTTTATTGTCGGTTTTGGTAATTGGCTGCTCACAGATGCAGGCCAAAACTTTCCAGAATCCCATCATATCGGGTTGTTACCCCGACCCGAGTATCTGCAGGGTAGGCAATGATTATTACACGGTGCACAGCACCTTTGAGTATTTTCCGGGCGTCCCGGTACTCCACAGCAAAGACCTTGTACATTGGCAGCAAATCGGATATTGCCTGACCCGCAAAAGCCAGTTGCCTCTTAACAAGGTCAGGGCCTCCGGCGGCATCTATGCGCCGACCCTTCGTTATCACAACGGTACCTTTTATATGGTAACTACCAATATTGATGGCGGCGGCAATTTTTACATTACCGCCAAGAATCCGGCAGGCCCGTGGTCTGAGCCGGTTTGGCTCAATGACGGCGGGGGTATCGACCCATCGCTGTTCTTTGATGACGATGGCAAAGTTTATTACACCCGCCACGAAGGTCAGGGCGATGGCTATATCGCTCAAACTACGTTTGACATTAAAACAGGCAAAATTGAAGGGCCGCTGAAAAAAATATGGGGCGGCACAGGCGGCATCTGGGCGGAAGGGCCGCATTTGTATAAAATCAACGGCAAATATTTTCTGATGATTTCAGAGGGTGGGACTGCCTACGACCATAGGGTAACCGTTGCCCGCAGCGATTCGCCGTGGGGGCCATTCGAATCTGACCCGAACAATCCCATCCTGACGCATCGCAACCTTCCAAACCATCCAATCCAGGTTGTCGGGCACGCAGATATGGTTGAAACGCCTGCCGGCTGGTGGCTGGTTTGTCTTGGAGTCCGGCCGCAGGGTGGCCGCTTTCATCATATCGGCCGTGAGACTTTCCTGGCGCCGGTTGCTTTCAATAAGGAAGGCTGGCCGGTAGTCAATGGAAACGGCACGATAGAATTTACTATGCCCGCGCCGAAATTGCCGCAGCATATCTGGCCGCAACTGCCGGCAAAAGATAATTTCGACGGCAAAACTCTTGCTTTGCAATGGAACTATCTGAGGAATCCTTATGATGCCGATTACTCTCTAACCGAGCGCCCCGGTTTTCTGCGTCTTCATGGTTCGGCTATCACTATGAGCGACAAGGATTCGCCTGCCTTCGTTGGCCGTCGTCAGACTGATTTCAACTGCGTGGCTTCGACACAACTTATCTTTGACCCCAATAGCGAAAATGAGGAAGCCGGTCTTGTCGTCCGCGGCAATGACAAACATCATTATGAAATCGCAGTTACACTGAAGGATGGTAAACGCCAGGTCTTATTCAGGAAAGTCCTCAAGGGCAAAATAATTGAACCCATTCAATATATTGATGTTCAGTCCGGGTCTGTCATTTTGTCGGTAAAGGCGACTCCATTATCTTATGAATTTTCCTGCAAGTCCTCTAAAGGCACACGGCAAGTGTTAGGCACAGCCCCGACGAAGGATTTGTCCGTCGAAGCGATAGGCTTTGCCGATGGGATGTGCTTTACCGGCGTGTATTTTGGTATGTATGCTACCGGCAACGGTCAAAAATGCACAAGGCTGGCAGATTTTGACTGGTTTGAATACGTGTCCACAAATTAATTATTGATAAAAATTAAAACCATATAACTATGAAGTTGAATCTAAAGACATTTAGTTCAGCAGTATGTTTTCTATTGATAATTTTCCAGATAGCCTTTTGCCAGGTCAGACTCCCGCTGCTGGTAAGCGATGGTATGGTGCTGCAAAGAGATGCCCAGGTAAAGGTTTGGGGCTGGGCCGGGGCAGGTGAAAAGGTAACAATAACCTTCAACGACAAAACGTATAACGCAGCAGCCGATGCAAACGGTAAATGGGCGGTAACGCTCTCCTCATTAAAGGCCGGCGGCCCATACATTATGGACATTAATGCGGCTAATCATATAACTTTAAAAAATATCCTGATAGGCGATGTATGGGTATGTTCGGGCCAGTCGAATATGGAATTGTCGATGGACAGGGTTAAATACAAATACCCTGATATAATCGTCAATTGCGACAACCCCAATATAAGGCAATTTGTCGTTCCGCGAAAGTATGTTTTCGAATCGCCGCAAGACAACTTAGAATCAGGCAGCTGGGTATCAGCAAACCCTCAAAGCATTCTTCAATTTACAGCGGTAGGTTATTTTTTCGCAAAAGACTTGTATGAAAAATATAAAGTTCCCATAGGCTTAATTAACGCAAGTTTAGGCGGGTCTCCCGCACAAGCTTGGATGAGTGAGGATGCCTTAAAGGCATTTCCCGCATACCTGCAAACTGCGGAAAAATATAAAGACAGCGCTTTCCGTAATCAAATCGCAGAAAAAGATAAAGCTGTCAGCGACGCGTGGTACGGTCGTATCAATCAGCTTGATAAGGGTTTGGTGCCTGGAGAAAAACCATGGTATGATCCCAACTGCGACGCTTCCGACTGGGCGACTATGAATGTTCCGGGTTATTGGGCTGATAGTAACCTGGGAAACGTCAACGGCGTTGTTTGGTTCAGAAAAGAGATTGATGTCCCGACTTCTATGACCGATAAGCCCGCAAAACTTTGGCTGGGCAGAATTGTAGATGGTGATTTTACTTATGTTAATGGAAAACAAGTAGGGTCAGTTTCTTATCAGTATCCGCCAAGAATATATGATATTCCTTTTACCATGCTAAAAGAAGGTAAGAATATCATTGTAATAAGGATTATTAATAACTCAGGCCGGGGCGGTTTTGTTCCGGATAAGCCATATCAGCTCACAGCAGGAGGTCAAACAATTGATTTGAAAGGCTCGTGGCAATACAAATTAGGCACTACAATGGACCCGTTGCCGCCTTCGACCTTTATCCAATGGCAGCCGTTGGGTTTGTATAACGGAATGATTGCCCCGCTTTTAAATTATAAAATTAAAGGCGTGATATGGTATCAGGGTGAATCCAACACCGGGAACCCGCTTGAGTATCAAAAACTGTTTCCTGCCCTGATAGCCAACTGGAGACAAAAATGGAATCAGGGAGATTTCCCCTTTTTGTATGTTCAACTCGCCAATTTTATGGAGGCTAAAAACGAGCCTTCCGAAAGCAATTGGGCTCAGCTTAGAGAAGCACAGCTTAAAACACTTTCTGTCCCCAATACCGCGATGGCTGTTATCACTGACATTGGTGAATGGAATGATATTCATCCGCTAAATAAGGAAGATGCAGGCAAGCGGCTTGCACTCGCAGCTCAAAAGGTAGCTTATGGCGATAATAAAGTAATTTATTCAGGCCCAATTTATCAATCGATGAAAATTGAAGGAAACAAAATCATTATTACATTTACAAATATCGGCAGCGGATTAATTGCTAAAGGAGGCGATGAACTGAAGTATTTCGCCATTGCCGGCGCCGACAAAAAATTCGTCTGGGCAAAGGCAAAGATAGAGAAAAATAAAATCATTGTCTGGAATGACCAGGTGACCAATCCTGTTGCTGCGCGGTATGCATGGGCTGATAATCCTGAAGGTGCAAATTTATATAATAAGGATGGTTTGCCGGCATCATCATTTAGAACAGATGAATAAGGTTTAATTTTGAATCGTTTAAAGAAAACTAATAATCTAAAAACAGAAACCCATTTATCAGCTTTATTATTAGAATCTGTCTGAACAAAGTTATTTGTATTTTGTGTCCAAAGTGCTTGTTCAGCACTGTAAATTTTGGCTTGACAGCAGAATATTTTCAGGTATATTTCGCACTCTTAATTTTATAAGGAGTTTAAGGTGGCAAAAAAGAAGGATATTGAAATCGTAGCTGCAGGCCATACCTGCCTTGACCTGATACCGGCTTTTACCATCAACGGAAAAGTCGACAAGATGACCGATATCCTTGTGCCGGGCAAGATGATAAATATGGGCGAGTGCGTCGTTGTCGGCGGCGGGCCCGTCACTAACGCAGGAGTATCTATCCGAAGGCTCGGCGTGAAAACCGAACTAATCGGCAAAGTCGGCGATGACGATTTCGGTAAAGAGGTCATTAACTGGTACGAAGAGCACGAGGGGCATTTCAAAGGTATTCATATGGTCAAAGGGGAATCAACATCATACACAATCGCAATTTGCATACCCGGCATTGACCGTTTTTACCTGCATCATTGTGGGGCCAATGACACATTCTGCTATGACGATATGGATTTTGACCTTGTTGAACGCTCGAAACTGATGCTTTTTGGTTATCCGCCCTGGATGAGAAAGCTTTATGAAAACACAGGTGCTGAGTTAACAAAAATTCTTAAAAAGACCAAAGAGTTAGGGACTACGACTGCGCTTGACCTTTCACTTCCTGATGTAAATAGTTACGCAGGCCAGGTTGACTGGAAGGCAATTCTTAAAGACTGGGTTCCGCTGTCGGACTTTATGGTGCCAAGCGCAGAAGAGATATTTTATTTTCTTTATAAAGAAAAATTTCTTGAGAAAAAGGCAAAACTCGGACCCAAGGAAAGTGTGCTTGACCATCTGACCGTAAAAGAGATTTCCAACGTGGGAAGTGATTTAATAGAAATGGGTACAGCGATAGCAATGGTAAAATGTGGTAACAGAGGATTATATGTTCGGACCGCCGGTCAGGATCGGCTTAAGAAATTAGGTGCGGCTGGATGCAAGGACCTTGAAAACTGGGCAAATCGCGAGCTTTGGTTCCCTGTTTATCAGGAGGAAAAATTTGTGGGAGCACTTGGCTCCGGCGATTCGGCAATCGCAGGATTCCTTTCCGCATTTGTCTGGAACCACAGTATTGAATCCTGCTTAAGATATGCAAATGCCGCTGGAAGTATGAACGTTACGGTTCCTGATGGGCTTACCTGGAATAAAGGGTTCGATGATTTAACGAGGCGAATTAAAGCAGGGTGGAAGACAAAAGATTTGAAAATTGACGAGGCCGGCTGGAAGAAAGAGCGTGAATTCTGGGCGGGACCTGATAACCGCGGTAAATGGGAATCATAAACTAATATAAAATTAGGAGATAAAAAATGGCAAAGAAAAGCGATGCGAAAAGAGACGCATTTGTCAGTAAAAAATTAGCAAAGATGAGTTTGGAAGAAAAGGTTGGCCAGCTTTTAACATTTACCCGGCGCGGCGCAATGATAACGCCAAGCGGAATTGAACAAATCACAAGATTGCACTGCGGCGGTCTTTGCCTGGAACCATACGCACTTGAGACCTGCAAAAACCTTTACTGGGGCAATTCCCAGATAGACCGGAATTTTAAAAAACCAAAAGATTATTTTTCCATATCAAATACTTATTTTGCCGGTAAAACCTTTGGTATCAGTATAACGCCGGAAGAATATACGAAAGATTTGAATAAATTACAGAAAATTGCAATGGGCAGGCCCTCCGGGATTCCTCTCCATATGACCATTGATTTCGAGGGAGATTTTAAGAACGATTATATGTCCGGCGGAATAAGGCAGTTCGTGCCTCCAATGGGTATGGCCGCTATCGGCGACCCCAAACTTACTTACAAAATCAATAATGTTATCGCCAAGCAGTTAAGCAATATCGGCGTAACGCAAATGTATTCGCCGGTCTGCGATGTCAATATTAATCCCAAGAACCCTGAAATCGGAGTCAGGTCTTTTGGCGACGACCCCGAAGTTTGTGCAAAGCACGCTGTCGCTCTGATTAGAGGCTTGCAGGACGGCAATATCGCTGCGACTGCAAAACATTTCCCCGGCAGAGGCGATTCGGCAACCGACGCTCACGATGTTTTGGATGTGATAAAAGCCGACAAAAAGAGAATGCACGAAGTTGAGCTTGTTCCTTTTAAGGCGGCAATCGATGCAGGCGTAAAAGCCATTATGACGGGGCATTCGGTTTACCCCGCCTATGACAATAAATTCCCCACGACTTTGTCGGAGAAGATTCTTACCGGGCTTTTAAGAGAAGAACTGGGATTCGAGGGCGTTATTGTTTCTGACGCTATCGGTATGGCTGCTATTCTCAAGAAATGGCCTCTTCCGCAAGCCTGCGCAATGGCGATAAAGGCAGGGTGCGATACGATACTCTTGAAAGCCGATGATGAATCGAGGTCGCAGTGCTTCTTTGGAATTAAACAGGCCATTGAAACAGGCTTTCTGTCTGAAGAAAGGCTCAATGAGGCTGTTACGCACCTTTTAAGAATGAAATATGACCAGGGCTTGTTTGAAACAGCTGGCAAGAAGGACCCGAAAAAAGCTCAAGCTTTTGCCAGCAGCAAACAAGTCATAGATTTCTCCTGGGATGTTGCGAAAAAAGCCCTGATTATAATGCGGGACAACAAAAAAATGTTGCCGTTAAATCCAAAGCAGAAAATGTTAGTCATCGAGCAGCGTATTCCTTATGAATTTTGCGGAAAAGACCCATATATGCACACGCATATGTTCTGCGAGGCAATGGTAGAACATTCAACGAATTTGATTCTGGCCGACACGGATTTCGCTGCAAGTGAAAGTGAGATTGCGGAGTGTCTCAAGCTCGCCAAAGAAGCGGACCTTGTAGTTATGACCAATTATTACGCCAGAATCGTAAAAACCGGTAACAACCAGCTGCTTGCTAGGAAGCTCAAAGATGCAGGGCATAAAATTGTTGTCGTAACCAACTTCCCTTATGTAGAAGGCGCGACAAAAGAAGCTGATGCCGTGGTTTGTAATTTCAGCGGCACACCTGATTCCATAAGAATTTCAACCGACCTGCTTTTTGGAAAAATTAAGCCTTCACGTTCAACTAAATTGCCCATAACCCTTGGTGTTCAGAAAAAAGTCTCTGTAAAAAAACTGTCGTCGAAGCAGAAGCGACATCCTTTGGGCATATCATATTGTTAGTAATACATAGAATCCGGTGCTTCTTTACCATTTTATTAAGAGTTTATCGGCGTAATATTATATTGACCAAGAAAGTAGAAGGTTAACAAAGGAGATGTGTTAAATGCCAAGACCCTATAGTTTAAAAATAAGCGACATTTTTACAATTTCAGGAGCACAAATACCTGCGATTTATGTTGATAATAAAATGACGGTTCATTTTCAGGGAATGTCAAAAACCATGCAATTCCCTCAGACTATTGCCCTTCAGGGCGCTCCGACCTGTTCAATAGGCATATCTCCCGATGGTTTATACAATAGACTTAATGATGCCGGCAGATTAGTCTTTTTATATCAAAAGGCAATTCAATTCGCCTCTGCGCCATTTATCCGTATCGGCGACAAAACTGTTTCCCTCACAACAAAAAAGCCCCAGGCGATAGAGAGTCCTGATGATATACCTGTATCGGAACGTTATTACCATTCTCCGGTATCGTACGGACAAGTCTCGATTTCTATTGCTACGCCTTTGTTGGAAATGGCATATAAATTAGGCAAGGTTAGAGTGATAAGAAGAATGATTTCTCCTTTCTTGTCCGGAAATACCCAAGCCCTGATGCCTATTGGCGTAGAGGAGTATGAGGTAGAGAATACTACAAATCAAGTTCAGCAAATCACATTAGTGATACCCAGGCCGTCCCTGGCAAATCTTCAGGAAAAGAAATATCGGCCAATTGACCAGGACAGTGCTTTTATATGTGCAACACCGGTGAAAGGCCATGTACATGAAGATTTTAGATATGCTGCTATAAGAGGAGTGGTTATGGGAAGTAAGGAATGCCAGGACAGGATGGTTATAGCTGTGCCGGAAAAAATAAAAGGTGCAACAGTAGATACACAGCCGTATTTTAAATTAAACAGTTTAAAGCAGGATTTATTATTGAGCGCTGACGGCAGTTTTTACTCAAAGATAGAACAAAAAGACCATAATGACTATGGCGCGGCTATCAGTATTGCTTTTACATTAAAGCCTAAGGCGAAAATAAAAATACCGGTTGTCATTGCTTTGGATTTTCCGATTCAGTGGTATGCAGATAATACTAAATTTGAACGTAAATATGTCAAAAGTTTTAAGAATAAAAAAACCAGAGCCAAAGATATGGCGAAAATTGCACTGGATAATTATCCTAAATGGCAGAGCCGAACAGCGGCAATCCAAAACAGGATATTTGAGCTTATACGGCAAAATCCTTCCTATAAAAATGACAGAGCCGGCGCATTGCTGCTGACAAGGCTGATTCTTAACGAATTTCATTTTCCATTGTCAAATGCTGCGGCATGGATTGAAGACAAGAAGGGAGACGTAGCCAGATTTCTGGAATGCTTTGATTATCCTTATGTCAACTCCCAGGATGTTGATTGGTTTTCCCCGATACTGCTTATGCTCTTTCCCAAAGTAGAGAAAGAAATCTGCCAGCGGTTCATTGACTCGATAATGGAAGAAAATCTCACAGAGCGGTATTATCATTTCCACGCATCTTTTGCTGAAGCCAGAAAGCATTTTGAAGACTATCCGGAAGAATACGAAGGTCAGTCGCTAACCCACATAAAAGCTGCTACCAAGATTAAGGGCAGCGTATCGCACGATTTAACCGCTTTGACATTTGGCAATCCCATGCGCAATAAAAGTGAATACGCCTGGTACAATACTAACTATTGGATAGACCTTTTCCCCAAGCTGGCCTTAAGGGTGCTGCGCAATGTTAAATACACCGGCGATACTGTTTTTTTAAAGGATAACTGGAAGACGCTTAAATTCGGATTCGAATATCTGGAAAAACTCGATTTAGACGGAGACGGCATCCCCGAGGGCAATCCTGATGAAGTTAAGAACACATTTGATAATATACCCTTGTTCGGCATAGATTCCTACAGCACTAACGGCTTTTTGGCCGCCTGCAAAGCAATGATTAGAATGGCAGAGATGATGAAAGATAGTAAAGCAAAAAAAGAATACGAAGAGATTTTTGAAAAAGGCTCTGCGGTTTACGAAAGATTATGGATAGACACGAAGAACAGCCACGGCCGTAGAATACAGTATTATGCCACCTGCGTAGACCTTGCTACCGGACAAACAAACTCGGACGTCTGGACGAATCAACTGGACGGCTTGTGGTATTTGATAGCAATGGGAGAAGAACCTTTTATCCCTGAGGATAAAGTAAAAAAAATCCTCAAGACAATTTATGAGAATAACCGGACCCCAATGGGTTGGGCCACTGCCAGAACACAGAATGGCAAGCAGGTGGAATCAGACCAGGGAAAAGACGTATGGATAGCGTCAAATTATATTCTTGCCCAGCTTCTTGATTATTACGGCTTAATCAAAGAAAGCAAAGAAGTATATAAAGTGATGGATAAGGTTGTATTCCAGCATGCCAATTCCTTAATAAGCCCGGAAAGCGTCAGGCCGACATTTGAAAAGGAAGCGGGAGAATTAACCAAAGGGCCCCATTATATCGTAGCAGGTTATACCAGGCCGGGCGCAATATTCGCACAATTGCCAATACTGTTTGTTAAAGAACTTCAAAAGCGAATGGATACTACAAAAATAGACTCTCAGCTATTGAAGTCTTTTGTAACTACTTTAATGAAAAAATGACGCCGAAGCAATGGAATATTTTACTTGATGTGATAAATGGCAAGACTATCGAGCCTCTGCCGGTTGGTTTTATCATAGATAGTCCCTGGCTGCCCGGCTGGGCACAGATTACGACGATGGACTATTTCTCCAGTGAGCAGATGTGGCTTGATGCCAACTTTAAGGCCATAAACACTTTTCCGCAGGTAATATTCCTGCCGGGATTCTGGTCTGAATTTGGGATGTGTACCGAACCGTCTGTGTTCGGCTCGAGATGCTCCTGGGATACGACTGAATTGCCGTTTGCGCACCCGATTGTCACTGATATCGCCAAAGCAGATTCCGTTGTCAAGCCCGACCCGTCCAGAGACGGTCTGCTTCCATTTGTCCTGATGCGGCTCAAGCACGCTCAAAAGCAAATTGAACTCAGAGGCCACGCTATCAGGTTTGCCGTCTCCCGCGGCCCGCTTAATATCGCCTCTTTCATTGCAGGAACAACTGAGTTTCTTATGGGTCTGCATACCGACGCCGATGCGGTGAGCAAAATGCTCGATACGATTACGGATTTCATAATTGACTGGCTGCGGCTTCAGGCTCAGACATTTTCATCGATTGACGGCATTTTTGTTCTGGATGACATCGTGGGCTTTCTTTCTGAGCCGGACTTTGTTCGTTTTGCCAAACCGCGACTGCAGCGGATTTTCAATTGCCTCGATGTAAATGTCAGGTTCTTTCACAATGATGCGCGCGGAATTGTCTGTGCGCCTCACCTTGCTGAAATCGGGGTCAATTTTTTCAACTTCAGCTACGAACACAGCTTGGCCGAAATGCGAAAACTGGCGGGGGATACCGTTACGCTTTTAGGCAATATACCGCCGCGAGACGTTTTAGCGGCAGGTACGCCTGCCCAGGTGACCGAAGCTGTGCAGGTGATGCTTGACTTGTTTAAAGACCGCAAACGGCTGATTGCTTCCTGCGGCGGGGGTGTGCCGCAGAATGTTCCAACGGAGAACATCAATGCGTTTATTGAAGCAGTGCAGAAACGACAGTAAAATAGCAGGTGGATGCATATTTATTTCTTTGCTGATAGGAGGAAGTCGTTATGCGAATGACCACTTTAACTAAAATTGTTCTACTCATTGTCCTGTGCCTGTTTTTCTCTCATCCCGATGTCTTGGCCATTGGTCAGCAGCATTACATAGACAGTGTTTACAGCAAAGGCGATTTTGTCCTTGCCCAAAAAGACGAAGTCGCGGTCCTCTATGTCGATTCGAATGACTATGCTGGCGTCGTTCGTGCCGCCAATGACCTGCAGGCGGATATTAATCGCGTTACGGGCCGCACTCCAGCAATCGCAAATGAGGTAAACGGTCTTGGAAAAAATACGGTAATCATCGGCACGATTGGAAAAAGCCCAATCATCGACCGACTGGTTCGCGATGGCAAAGTCGATGTGAATCAGATAACCGGCAAGTGGGAATCGTTTCTCATTGTGGTTGTGCCGGCACCTCTGCCTGGTGTCGAGAATGCGTTGATTATCGCCGGCAGCGACAAAAGAGGCGCCATTTACGGCATATATGACCTGTCTGAGCAGATTGGGGTATCGCCTTGGTATTGGTGGGCCGATGTGCCGGTTGAACACAAAGAGGCTCTTTTTGTCAAGGCGGGAAAATACATACAGGGCGAACCTGCTGTCAAATATCGCGGCATTTTTCTTAATGACGAGGCGCCGGCACTGACTAACTGGGTGCTTGAAAAATTCGGGAACTACAATAGTAAATTCTACACCAAAGTTTTTGAGCTTCTGCTTCGGTTAAAGGCCAATTACCTCTGGCCGGCAATGTGGAACAACGCGTTCAACGAGGACGACCCCCTCAATCCCAAACTTGCCGACGAATACGGCATCGTTATGGGAACAAGCCATCAGGAACCAATGCTTCGAGCTCAGAAAGAATGGGACAGGCGATACAGTCAGCATTGGAACTATTACACGGACGCCAACACTCTCCGGGAATTCTGGCGGGAAGGCATCAGGCGCAACAAAAATTACGAAAGCATTATTACAATGGGCCTGCGGGGAGCGAATGACACGCCGATGGTCCCAAACGGGACTGTGGAGCAGTGTATGGCTCTGCTGAAGGAAATTATAGGTGTTCAGCGGAAGATTATCGCCGAGGAGGTGAACCCCGATGTAACCAAAGTGCCGCAGTTGTGGTGTCCTTACAAGGAAGTGCTGGATTACTACAACGCGGGCTTTCGTGTCCCTGACGATGTAACGCTGCTCTGGACCGACGATAATTGGGGCAATATCAGACGACTGCCGACGGCTGATGAACGCACAAGAAGCGGCGGCGCAGGCATCTATTATCATTTTGATTACCACGGCGGGCCGCGCTCATACGAATGGCTCAATGCTATTCAAATCGCCAAGGTCTGGGAGCAAATGAACCTCGCTATAAATTTCGGCGCCACAAGAATATGGATTGTCAATGTCGGCGACCTTAAGCCGTTGGAATTCCCCATCGAGTTTTTCATCACCTTTGCGTGGGACCCGCAAAGGTGGTCTAAAGAAAAAATATCAGAATATACCAAACTGTGGGTTCAGCGTGAATTTGGGCCGCAGAATGCTACGGACATCGCTGATATTGTATCCAGGTACACAAAATATAATGCCTGGCGCAAACCGGAGCTTCTTGAGCCGACCACATTTAGTCTTGTTAATTACCGGGAGGCGGACACCGTATTGGCCGACTGGAAATCAATTACTGACAAAGCCGAAAAAATCTATCGCAGCTTGCCTGAAAATGCGAAAGATGCCTTCTTCCAGCTCGTTCTCTATCCGACAAAGGCCAGCGCACAGGTTACAGAACTTTATATTACAACGGGCAAAAACCATTTGTATGCCCGCCAAAGGCGCGCGACTGCAAATGATATGGCTGCGCAGGCACGCGGCCTATTTGCGGCTGACGCTAACCTTTCGTATTATTACAATCATAAAATGGCGGGCGGCAAATGGAATCATATAATGGATGCGGTTCATATTGGTTTCACCTCCTGGAATCCGCCCCCAAAAAATAATATGCCTTATGTAAAAGATTTGGAACTTCCAGCCGAGGCAAATATGGCTGTCGCGGTCGAAGGTTCAATAAGTGCCTGGCCGGGTGATTCGGGCGAGCCGGCCCTGCCGCAATTCAGCGTATTTAATCAGGAACGTCATTACATTGACGTGTTTAACCGTGGACAAAAACCGTTTAAATTCTCCGCCAAAGCAAACGCTCGCTGGATTAAGCTGAGTTCAACGAAGAGAAAAGTTAATAAGGAACAACGTTTATGGGTCTATATCGACTGGGAGAAGGCGCCCGTAGGTGAAGCAAATGGTTTTGTGTGGATTACCGGCCCAGACAAAAAAAAGATAAGCGTAAAAATCAGTGCATTTAAGCCATCGGAACCTAAAAGAGCTTCGTTAGAAGGTTTTGTCGAGGCTAATGGATATGTCTCAATAGAAGCGGAGCATTATACAAAAAAGGTCGATGCCAGCCTGGTTCGCTGGGAAAAGATTGATGATTTAGGAAAAACGCTGTCTTCTATGACTATCTTTCCCGTTATGGCGGAGAGTGTTGCGCCGCCACAGGACTCTCCCTGCCTTGAGTATAAGATGTATCTCTTCCACGCCGGCAACATCGAAGTCGAGGCAATCGTTGCTCCCACGTTGAATTTCGTTCCCCGCCGCGGGCTGCGATTCGCCGTGTCGTTTGACGAACAGCCGCCCCAAATTGTCAATATCCTGCCACCGAACTTTAACGCCCAGAATGGAAACCAGGATTGGGAACAATCCGTCCGAGACGGCGTCCGCAAAGTCAAATCCACACATACGCTATCGGAAAAGGGTTATCACACTCTGAAGGTCTGGATGGTTGACCCTGCTGTCGTGCTGCAGAAGCTCGTCGTCAATACTGGCGGTGTCAAACCAAGCTATCTTGGCCCGCCTGAAAGCTATCGTGGTGGAGCTGTTGAATCAAAGGCCGGCCCCCCCTTAAAGTGATGCCAGCAGTTCAGGTGCCTTCGTCACTGGCAATTATCGCAACCTGTTTGTCGAGGCGCTGTGGAATACGCCAGTCCCGTCCGGGCAATGGCGTTACTACGAATGGTATGCTGTATATGCTGGGTATGCTTCATTGCAGCGGCCAGTTCCGCATCTGGCCTCCACAGTAATAAAGGAAATGTTTGCATTTTTTATCTGTTTTGGTAGAATGGCTCGTTATTCAGGATGAGCTATTCAATGAGACTGCCAAAGAGCAAAACCCTTAAGGCACAGCGGGTTCCACTGTACCGCTACGGGGGGTCTTTCTATGCTGAGTAATCGAATGTCTGAAGGAACATCCGTGCCATCTGCCGGCTGGTATCGCTGGGGTATTTGTGCGCTCCTGTTTTTTGCTACTACCCTCAACTACATCGACAGGATGGTTATCGGTATTCTAAAACCGGAATTGGCAAGTCAACTCGGTTGGAACGAAATCGATTACAGCAACATCGTCTTTACCTTTAACCTCGCCTATGCTGTAGGCTACGTGGGCGCTGGGTGGTTTATAGACCGCGTGGGCGTCAAATTAGGCTATGCTCTGGCGGTTTTATTCTGGAGCCTGGCGGAGATGGCCCACGCCTTTAACTGGTACATCCCTGCCGGAGCCAGAATTTGGCTGCTGGCGATGCCTGCGACGGTACTTGGTTTTTGCGCCGCCCGATTTGTGCTGGGAGTGGCTGAAGGAGGAAATTTCCCGGCAGCGGCCAAGACCGTCAGCGAATGGTTTCCCAAGAGGGAACGGGCGCTGGCTGTCGGCATTTTCAACGCGGGCAGCAACGTTGGCGCACTGGCCGCGCCGTTGCTGGTGCCGTGGCTGACGGTCGCTTTCGGCTGGCCAATGGCGTTCATAGTAACAGGCGTATTGGGCCTGCTGTGGCTGGTGTTTTGGTGGCCGTTTTACTGGAGCCCCGAAAAGCACCCGCGAGTTTCCTCGGCGGAACTGGCCTACATCCGCAGCGACCCGCCGGACCCGGTCGTAAAGATTCCCTGGCGGACGCTACTACACTATCGCCAAACGTGGATGTTCGTCATAGGCACGGGTCTGAGTGGGCCGATATGGTGGTTCTGGCTGTACTGGGTTCCTGATTTCCTGCACAAGCAGCATGGACTGAATCTGATTCAGTTAGGTCCGCCGCTGGTGGCGATTTACCTGATGGCTGATGTGGGCAGCGTCGGCGGCGGGTGGCTCTCTTCCTGGCTCATCAAGCGGGGCTGGACGATAAACGCCGCCCGCAAGACGGCTATGCTGGTCTGTGCGCTATGTGTTGTGCCGGTGTTCGCGGCCTCGAAGGTCTCGAATCTCTGGGTGGCCACAGTGCTGATTGGTCTGGCAGCTTCCGCACACCAGGGATTCGCCGCTAATCTTATTACAACAGTTTCTGACACCGCACCGCGACAAGTGGTGGGTTCCATCATGGGTCTCGGCGGGACGGCGGCTGCCATTGGTGGCATGTTCATTGCCAAGCTCGCAGGGTACATCCTCCAGTGGACAGGAGAATATCGGGTGTTGTTTATCATCGCATCCTGTGCATATCTGGTGAACTTGCTTATAATCCACGCAATTAACCCCCGGCTGGAATCAATGAAGTTTGTTGCACCGGAGACAGCGAAAACCTGATGAAGAACAAAACTATACTGTTTTGGCTCTTTATATGCATGGCTTTGACAATTTCTGCTGGCTGCAAAAAGAAAGACGCTCAGCCCCAAACAGTATTGAAACTTGGTCATACTCTCGACATAGCCCATCCGGTACACAAAGCGATGGTGTATATGGCCGAAAGAGTCAACGAAAAATCAGCCGGCCGGATGAAAGTTGAAGTTTATCCGAGTGAGCAGTTAGGCACCGAGAAAGAGTGCATAGAGGCTTTACAGCTTGGTTATCTGGCGATGACCAAAACCTCCTCAGCGCCGATGGAAGGGTTTGTGCCGAAAATGAAGATTTTCGGTATTCCATATCTGTTCAGAGACTCCGAACATTTCTGGAAGGTATTAAAAGGACCTATAGGCAGAGAATTGCTTCTTGCGGGTCAATCCAAGGGACTTCGCGGCTTATGTTATTATGATGCCGGGGCAAGAAGTTTTTATTCCAAAAAGGAAATTCATTCCCCCGCCGACCTGAAAGGATTAAAAGTGCGCGTACAAAACAGCATTATGTCGGTAAAAATGATAATAGCTATGGGCGGCTCTCCTACGTCGATTCCATTCGGCGAACTTTATACGGCGCTCGACCAGGGTGTCGTGGACGGGGCGGAAAATAACCCGCCGTCATTTTATACGAGCCGCCATTATGAGGTGTGCAAATATTACACATTGGATGAACATACAATGCTGCCTGATTTTCTGGCAATCAGCACAAGTGTCTGGAACAAACTTTCGCCCGAATTTCAGCAAGTTTTGCAGGAAGCAGTGGACGAATCGGTTGAATATCAGCGCAAAATCTGGGCCGAAGCTGAAAAAGATGACCTAAAATCGGTTCAGGACGCCGGTGTAAAGGTCATACAGCCGGACAAAGAGCCTTTCCGCAAATCCGTCAAAAGCCTGTGGGATGAATTTGAAGGCACGGACATCGGCGAACTTATAAAACGAATACAGGAGGTACAGTAGAAGTGCTCAAAACGATAAAGAAGATATTAGACCGTTCACTTGAGATACTGATTATGGCTGCTATGGCGGCCCTGACAATAGACGTGTTGTGGCAGGTCTTTACGCGTTTTGTTCTCAAAAATCCCAGCACCTGGACGGAAGAACTGGCTACGTTCCTGCTTATCTGGGTTTCACTTCTTGGAGCCGCCGTTGCACTGAACCGCGGCGCCCATCTGGGCATTGACTACTTTATGGGTAAATTGCCCGCAAGGATAAGGCTTTGTACAGAGGTTTTCGTTTTTTTCTGTATAGCGTTCTTTTCGTTATGTGTAATGGTCATCGGCGGAATAAGTCTTGTTGCCAGAACGTTGGAGTTAGGACAGATATCGCCGGCTCTGGGAATTGAAATCGGATATGTGTATCTTGCACTGCCAATCAGCGGCTTTTTTATCGTGCTTTATTCCGCTATCGGGCTGGTTGAAAGGCTGGTCGAATTATCCAGACATATTACCCCGCAGCAAAAAATTATATCGCCGGATGAAAAGGTTGGCGCGTATTGAAAGTGTGTGAAAGGATGTCACATTGAGTTTGCCCATATTAGTTCTGGTTATAAGTTTTGTCATACTGGTTGCCTTAAATGTGCCAGTGGCATTTTGTATGGGTATCTCAACGGTTCTTGCACTTGTGGCTATGGGAGATTTGCCTGCGTTCGTGGCCACAGCGCACAAGATAGCTACCGGCATCGACAGTTTCACTTTGCTGGCTATACCGTTTTTTATTCTGTCCGGCCTGCTGATGGGGCAGGGAGGCATCGCCCGGCGGCTTATTGATTTTGCCAATGTGCTGGTGGGGCGATTCCGGGGGGGACTGGCTTTTGTAAATGTCCTGACCTGTATGCTCTTTGGTGCCATATCAGGTTCGGCAACGGCAGCAGTATCGGCGATAGGGGGTTTTATGATTCCGCTGATGAACAAAATGGGCTACAACCGGGAATTCAATACCTCAGTAACCATAACCGCAGCAACAACTGGGCTGCTGATTCCGCCCAGCAACTCTATGATTGTTTATTCGCTGGCTACCGGCGGCATCGTTTCAATCGCTGCGTTGTTTATAGCTGGATATCTGCCCGGCATCCTGACAGGCGTATCGCTGATGATTGTCAGCGGAATTATTTCGGTCATAAAAAACTACGGCAAAGGCGAAACTTACGCTTTTAAGGAAGCCCTGATACGTTTTCTGAGGGCAATTCCGCCAATGATGCTTGTAATCATCGTTGTCGGCGGCATCCTTATGGGCTGGTTTACGCCGACAGAAGCCTCAGCAGTCGGCGTTCTCTACACACTAATTTTGGCTGTAGCGGTGTATCGGGAGGTGAAGGTCAGCCAGCTGCCGAAGATTCTTCTTCAGTGCGGCGTTATTACATCGGTAGTTTTTCTGCTCATAGGAACAAGTATGGCAATGTCGTGGGTACTGGCATCGGAAAATGTCCCTCAGAACATCAGCGCCGGACTGATGAGCCTTACAGACAATAAAGTTGTCATCCTGCTGATAATTAACGCGCTGATGCTTGTGGTCGGATGTTTTATGGATATGACGCCTGCCATTCTGATATTCACTCCTATATTTTTACCTGTAATCCAGAAACTTGGTATGCATCCGCTGCATTTTGGTATAATTCTCATTATGAATTTAAATATAGGTTTGTGTACACCGCCGGTCGGGACAGCCCTTTTTCTCGGTTGCAGCATAGCTGATACCACTGTAACCAAAGTGATACGCCATATTCTGCCGTTTTTTGCTGCTATGATAATTACGCTTTTAATCTGTACTTATGTGCCGGCGATAACAATGTGGATACCGGCCAAACTCGGATTCGTTAAGTAAGCTTATTTTTTGGAGAACAAATTATGAAACTAAAAGTAACTCGTGTTGATGTATGGTCTGCGAGCATTAAGGACCGACCTGGCGGACTGGTCGAAAAGCTTGAGCCCCTCGTCCAAGCAGGCACCAATCTTGAATTTCTCCTTGCTCGCCGTTCACCTGAAAAGCCTGGTACAGGTGTGGTATTTGTTGCACCTATCAAAGGTGCTGCACAAGTAAAAGCAGCTAGGCGAGCCGGCTTCAAAAAAGCCAAATCTCTATATGGACTGCGGATTGCCTGTGCCGACAAGCCCGGTCTTGCTGTCAAATTGACCCGACCAATCTCTGATGCCGGTATCAATCTGAGGGGTTTTTCGGCAGCAGCGATTGGCAAACGCGCTATATTTTACCTGGCATTAGACTCGGTTGCCGATGTCAACAAAGCCACGCGTTGCCTAAAGCAAATCTGACAATATCTGAAGGTGGCTCTCCTAATGGCTTCGTAGTCAGATTTCAGTTCCTTTCGGTATTTTTTGCTTGTTTCTTAGCTTAAGCAGACTTATACTTTTAAGACGGTCGGCGGAAGACCATATCCGTGCGAAAGAAGAAAAAACAGCCTCTTTTAAGTGTTGGGGACTTTGAGCTGACGGAGGCGGATGCACGTAATTTCTTGTCAAACTGCTTTACGCCGGATTCCTGCCCCGGGGCTTGGGCCCTGCACTTTTAACAAGGCATAAGATAGGACCTAGGATGAGGATAATATTGTTCACAGGTAAGGGCGGTGTAGGCAAAACCACTATAGCCGCGGCAACTGCTATGCGGACAGCAGAGCTTGGACACAAGACTCTGGTATTCAGCACCGACGCTGCACACAGCCTTGCTGATGCTTTCGGGATAGAGCTTGGAAACTCGCCGGTAAAGATAAGCGAGAATCTCTGGGGTCAGGAAATCAATGTTCTTGAGGAGATAGCAATTAACTGGAAAACAATTCAGGACTACATTGCGTCCCTTATCAGGTCAGGAGGCATCGACGATATTCTTGCTGAGGAGATGGCCGTATTTCCAGGGCTGGATGAACTCTTTGGTCTCTTGGAGATATTCAAAGCCAACCAGGCAGGAAAGTACGATTGTCTTATTGTAGATTGTGCCCCTACCGGTCAAACCCTCAGGTTATCAAGCCTGCCGGACGTGGCCCGCTGGTGGATGAAGAAAGTCTTCCCTGTGGAAAGAAAGCTTGCCAAGACATTGCGGTCGATGAAGAAGACAACAATATTGTCCATTCCAATTCCCCAAGATGAGGTTTACGCCTCGATTCAAAGGTTCCTTGACAACATAGGAAAGCTCAAGGGATTGCTGACAGACCCTAAAAAGACCTCTTTTCGTCTTGTACTGAATCCTGAAAAGATAGTGGTTGAAGAGGCACAGCGTGCTTATACTTACCTGAATCTCTATGGCTATTCTGTGGATTGCGTCATCGTGAATCGTGTTCTGCCGGATACGGTAACTGATTCGTACTTCAAGAACTGGCACAAAACCCAGGACAGGGAGCTGGCAAAGGTTGAAAGGGTTTTTTCACCGCTGCCGATTTTGAAAAGCCAGCTTATGAAGTCAGAAATACTGGGGACCGGCTCCCTGGTGCAGCTGGCCAGAGTTATCTATGAAACTGATGACCCAATGAAAATTTACCATGACGGAAATCCGCAAAAAATAGCCGCGGAAGGCAAAGATTATATTTTTGCTCTTAAGCTGCCTTTTGTTAAAAGAGATGATTTGGAGGTTCTCAAAAACGAAGACCAGCTAACCATTCGGATAGGCAACTACAGAAGGGAGGTTATTTTGCCCAGTTCCCTGGCTTTGCTTGATATCAAAAACGCGAGGTTTGAGGCGAATGAACTAAAAATTACTTTTACCAAGGGAGAATAAAGCATGGCAAAGAAGCGTGACAAAGTTATTGAATTGGCCAACTCGCTACTCGATGTTCAGAAACAGTTTTTTGATTTACTTCTGGATTTTATGCCGGAGGAGGCCAAGAAGCATTTGAGAGCTGCCCGCAAAGAGAAGCTGCTGGCTCTCAAGGCGCTTTTGGATTCGAAAATCAAAGACCTTGAGGAACATCGCGGAGCGGTGAAGAAGCCACAAAAAGTTAAAGTCGAGTAAAGCAGCTTTTTTCAGCAGGTAAGGTGTAGCGCCGCTGCGAGGTTTTCACATACTTTTGATAATTCATTTAAGCGCTGGACCGCTTTTGCTGTATCAAGTATTTCGAATCTAATATTGAGCTTTCTTAAAATCTTTTGTGTGTTATCCGGCACGTCCATCATTGCGGATGCTCCGCAGCCGATAATCAAAACCGACGGAGCTGCTTGGAGAATATCTTCAATATCCTCGGGCGAAAGCGAATGTCCCTCTCCTCGCCACCAGTTTGGATGGACAACGCCGTTAATAATCTTGATGTCGCTGGCATAAGATGAACCATTTATGACGATTTTTCCGAACTGATACGAATCGATATGCATATTGCTTTATCCTCCATTCGATTTTCTTCGGATAGAACCGCTTTATTCATTTCTTTTGCGATGTTTTACTGTTTAAAAGCTGCTTAGCAGTCTCAACAGGCAATATCCATTTGAGGCGGTCCTCAACCCATTTAGCGTCATCATCCAAACCAATCTCTTTGTAAAAGCGGAAAAGATTGACATAACGACTAATGACATCAAATTCGATGCTGTATTGAAGCTTGCGCAAACAAACGGGACAAAGATGCATAGGTCTGGAATCACTTTCCAGTAAATGATTTGAGCCGTTGAGAATACACTTGAAATATATGCAATGTGTTATGCCGAACATATGACTTATTTCATGGGCCAATACTTTACAGCTTCGTTGAAGCAGGACCTTTTCATAATCCTTGCCTCGTTTTTCTCCATAGAATAAGGGGTCGTAGCGTGCAAAACTGTAAACGCCAACACGGTTGCTGAGCGAGGCCTGACCAAAGACAAAATTCCACGAAGGCTCAGGGTACAAGTCCTCCATGGTAATGGCTAAGATACAAAATGCATCTGAAGGGCATATTTTTTTCAAGAAACTCAGTATATCGGTAGTAAGCAGCTGCCGATTCCCTGTGTGTGGGTTAGTACGGGCGGTGAAATTCATATTATCAAGGTTTATTGGAGCAAGAGCTGTCACCTCCACACAAAAAAAGGCGGAGGCATAATGCTGTAGATTGCTGAGCAAATCGTTGGGTTCTTTTGGGAATTGTCCTAACGGCTGAAGATATATTTTGCAATGTTTTTGGTCCGGCTTTTTTATATTGGATTTGATAAATTCCTCAAAGGTCTGCCCTGGTTCATAATGTTCAGCCAGCCAATCTCCGGGTTTTGGAATGCCGACAGGCTCGAAGCCGGCAACGGCGTCCAAGGCCTTCCGGAGAGTTTCCGCCAGACCCTCGGTCGGCCCGATGGCCCTAAGTCTTTCAGCACTATCTGGCGGTTTAAAGTTCATTGCAAACACCACAGAAAAGGTCAACAGAACAAAGGTCGAGAAAAATATCTGCTTCATAATACTTGAAAAACATTCGATTAGAAACACACGTCAACTTTTTCAGTTATTGAAAACTTCCTGGCAGCTTTGGTGATACGATGTTTTAACGCCGACAGGTAATCTGCGCGAGTCTTGTAATCGAACAGGATATGCCTGTAGCGTTCCAGCAAATCGGGGAACCTCTTTCGCAGCAGGCTGGCTACAGAGGACCACACCTTGGGACGAGGGTTAAGTGCATCAACCCAGATTACATCTACTGCTGATTCTGCCGCCCGTTGGAACATACAATCAATCGACTCCTGATTGTCCGATAGAAACGGCAGCAGCGGGCCGAACATAATCGCTGTTTCTACTCCTGCGGCGCCTGATTCTGAGATTACGCGGAATCGTTCCTCTATGCTGGAACTGTTCGGTTCCCATAGTCTTCTTAAGCATTCATCGAGGGTCGTAACGGTCACACCTATTCTGACGTTGCGTCCCGAAAAAATGTCCAAATCGCGAAGCACAAGGGAACTTTTCGTCAGGGCTTCAATGCGGAATCTGTGCTTGAGCAGCAAATCACAGCATTGGCGCGTCAGTTTATGTTCTGTTTCTATAGGCTGCCAGCCGTCACAGGCGCTGCTTACAAATACTTCTCCGGGGACGGCACGCCGTAACTGACGCTCCAGAACTTCTACTGCGTTAACCTTTATGTCTACGAATCTTCCCCATGGCTCAGGATGTGAGTGAAACCGCTGCATAAAACGCGCATAGCAATACACGCAGCCGTGAGCGCAGCCGGTATAGCAGTTTAACGAGTAATCGCTTATACTGGTCCTGTTCAGAATGGTTTTGCAGCTTGTTTCGCGGATAATGACACCACCACTTTGTACTCCGGCAATCGGTTTCAAGATGGTCTTTTTCCTGTTCATATAAGCGTATTATACTAAAATTTGAGCATTGGTATTATAATCAATAAACCTGATTATCAAAGCACTGATTATGCAAACCCCAAACAATATAGAAAAAGCCTTAGTCAAAGAATTAGGCACACCGTTCTCCTCCTCGTTAGGAATTAACCTGCAAGAAGGCAAGGAAGAAGAAATATTTAAGTGGTTTTTGGCGTCGGTCTTGTTTGGCAAACGAATATCTTTCCGAATCGCAGCAAAAACTTACGAGCAATTCAAATTATGCAATGTCCTAAGTCCCGAAGCCATAACCAATGTGGGATGGGATGGTTTGGTAAAAATCCTGGACGATGGCGGTTATGTCCGATATGACTTTTCGACAGCTTCTAAATTGCTTGATTTGGTTAAGCAATTACAGCAAAGTTACGGCACGCTGACCGAACTGCATAAAATGGCCAAGGACCCAAAGGATTTGGAAAACAGGCTGATGCAATTCAAAGGTATCGGGCCGGTAACCACCAATATCTTCCTGAGGGAATTGCGAGTAGTATGGAAAAAGGCAGACCCCCAGCCGCTTGAACTCGTAAAAAAAGAAGCAGCCAGATTGGGAATAGCCTTAGACAAATTTCATAGAAAAACAAAAAGGTTTATAAGGTTAGAGGCTGCGCTGATAAGAAGCAGTAAACCCCCACATCTTTACAGAAAGCCACGGCTGTAAAGACGTGGATGAATGCGATTATTTTCCCTCGCAAGCGAGAAATAAGCAAAGCCGCACCTGTAAAGGTGTGGGGGTAAACAGAAGAAAGACAACTCTGCTCGCAGGCCTCCCTCAAGCTCTCAGGCCACTATCTAAGTATACGAGTATTGCTAATTTGCACGTGTTTCAAACCGGCGCATCGAGGTTGGCAATCCTTTATTCCTAAAGAATTTTAAAAAATCAGAAAAAAACACTTGACAGGCCGACAGTACGAGTAGGAAACTGTACATGGAGGAGAGGAGAAGTGATAATAAACGAAAGAATGGGGCAATTATCTCTATAGGGAAAGGAGAAAGTTATGAGCACACTTAAATTCCCTCAAAAAGCGCACCCATCGCGCCGCGTCTGCGCGGTGTTAGTGCAGGGAAACTCGAAGCTTCAAGAAAACCCCTATATTTTTGTATTGGGGTTTAGCGTAGAAGGGAGATGGAATAACGCATGAAAACAATAAGACTGATGGGAGCGTGCCTGTGTGTTGCATTGTTGACGACAGGCCTTCAGACCGCGGAGAAGAAGCGTATGGACGAAAACCAACTGTGTCAGAAACTCGAAGATTGCTACAAAAGCGTCAAGTCCGTCGAAAAGGAGAAAGGACAGGTGTTCGACATTTACGTAGAAAGGCTGTCGTATCTCGTCCTGGTGGCCGGTACCCACTCCAGCGGCTCCGAGCGGCTGGACGCGGTCTTCAGCAGGATTCAGAAAGAGTCACCGACGCTGGTTGTGCCGCGCTTTGTCATGACTCCTGCGGAGCTGGAGAAATTCATTGACGACATGGCGACCGATGATGCGAACGATTACGTGTATTCGGCATATCTGAGAAAGCTTCGCTATATGTCAGAATGGATAGCCCAGGCCAAGCAGGCGATCACGCAGAGAAGCGGATTCAAGTTCGATCCATCGGTGTCGGTGATTCATGCCCAATAGATACTGTGATCACAGACAGAAAACAAACAAAGGAAAGGACAGGTTCTAATGGAAAATGTGGCTCGGATTGTCAGAGCAGAGAATGGCCGGTTTCGCCGAGACCACTTACCGCCCGAGAGGGCAGGAGGTCCGCGACATGTTGAAGCCAGCCGCAAGAATTTTTTTCCAACACAAATCAACCAATAAAAACAAAAAGGAGGTAAACAAACGATGAAAAGACAAAAGACAATGTTGCTGGCCGTGGCGATTGTCGCCACGGTATTAACCATCAACCCGCAAGCTATGGCCGTGACCTGTTCGAAGAGCTATAGCGACGGACTCTCCTGCGGCGTCTGCGATTGCCCGCTGTCGGCAACCATGACGCAGGCTGCCACGGTGAAGGTCGTAGAATCCGAGCAGTGTCCCTGGTGTAACTGTTATCACGCGGAAATCGACAAGGTGTATGAGTTTTCCTATGCCTGCTCAATTACCCTGCCAAAGGTCGGGGAGATTTATAATGGAGGCTTATTCGACCAGACGTTTCACGATACCACCAAGATACATGAAGATTGGCACTATAACTATATGGTCGCATTGGCTGGCGCGACTTACGGAAGGCTGGAAACCTGGAGCGCTTCTTATGCGAGCTCCTGTTGCCCCTGTAGCCGCACACCGGCCACCGCTCGGACTCTCGGCAACACGGATCTGGCAAATGCGCTGACGACTGCCCAAAATGCATTCGACAAAGACTTTAACACAGACCTCACCTTCGAGACAGCGGCGGGATCCGGCTGTCATGTCGTCAAAATCAACAATGTAGATACCTGGCGTTCGGTAAACTGGGACTGGGGGCAGGAGGCCGTCAATTACGCGAACGGAATCACCGTTAATTTCACCAAAGGACCTGGCGATTGCACATGTTCTCCTCAGGCACATAAGTTACTTATCTCCGTAAACGGGGTGCCGACCACGCCATACGACACCGGGATTTACTTGATGCCAAGCGATACCATCAGACTGGGCGTCTATGCGCCGGATGGTTACGTACCTGGCGGCCCGGGCGATAAATATTGGGGTCTCGTCTGTAACCCTGATTGTGCTACAATCAGTGGCGGTGTGGTAATGATGCCGCCAGCCCCTGATGCTTCGGCGATATTGACTGATGATATGTCTGGGCTCTTCGGTAATCCCGGAGTCTATGGTTTTATTGGCTCTTGGTCATCAAGTATGGCTCCTGCAGGCATCTACTTTGATGAGATTATTCTCCATTGTGAGTCTCTTAACGGTCCTACAACAGTTTCGTTGATTAGCACCCTGGATTTCGAGACCTATGTCTTGGAGGATACGGTGATTATCGAACAGGTACCGGAGCCTGCAACGATGTTTCTGCTCGGTCTCGGCGGATTGATGATGTTGCGTCGGCGGAGGTAGGAAACTGAAAGTGTAAAACTAAAAACGCAAAACTACAGCGTAAAACGCAAAACGAGATTGTTCGCTGAATTGAGAATGAATAACAATGGGTTATAGGGTAAATCCTGTGGCCCATTTTTTTTTAGCGAGCTATCGCTTGTTTTAGCGAAGTATATGAACATTGCCGATCCGCACACGTTTCAGGCCGGCATCTCTGGCAGCCTGCAGACAGCGATTTGCATAGTCCAATGATGTTCGCGGCAAATCTGCCATAAGGAAATCGCCGTGGAAACCAAGAAGTGCGTACGGGATATCCGGATTGATGCTGGCAATATACGAAGCTATTGCCCCAATCTCTTGGGCTTCAATATAACCTGGCACAAGTAGGGTGCTTGCAACAAGTGGCGGCGGCTGCGGTCTTTCTGCAATCCTTTGAGCTGCCCGGGTGAAATTCTCCAGGGTACGCTCGTTGCTGACACCGCAAAGTGCATAATGAATATTCGGGTTCATAGCCTTCAAATCAAACTTTACACAGCCGCCGCTTTCCAATGAAAGGCTCATCATTTTATCCAAAAATTCAGGATTCATAGAGCCGTTTGTCTCCCAGCAAATGCGCAGTATCCGGTGCTGGTTTTGCTTACGGGCCAGCCTCGAGGCTGCTAATGCATGAGGCAATTGACAAATGGGGTCCCCACCAAAAAAGCAGATGCAAGAGGTGTGGTCTGTTACCGCTTCTGCAAGTTCTGTAGCCGTCCGCATTCGGCTTGTTATGGTGTGCTCCCTGTAGTGCCAGTTCTGACAGAACAGGCAGTTAAATGTACAAGCCTCATAAAAGACCGCCAGATTCTGATAGCCTTGTTCCGCTCTGGGCTGGTACGCCCATTTGGGGTAGCCGGCGCCAGTGCCTCCCGCACACACCCAGTCAGCTACACAGTTGGTTGGAAGCGGGTCATAATACCAGGATACCGCACCCTCTTTGCCAGTGCCGCCCATTAAATGCCCATTTTCGTTTCTTCGCACATTACAATAACCTCTTCCCCCGATAGGTATCCGGCAACTGTTTTGACATAATCTGCATTGAACACCTTCAGGAGCGGATGGTGCCAAGGCTGGCAGGCCGAATTTTTCCCGGCTCCTGGTATGAATTTCCTTTAACTCCATCAGACATTCGCTGTCAGCGTCGCGAATACATTCTGCACAAAACTGTAATACTTTGGCTATGTCCCCCGAGACTTTGTTGCATTTTTTACACCTGACCATAATAGTAGCTGTCCTAATTGCCAGAAGTCGCCTACTTGGGAGGTGAGCCAGACCTTACCTGGCATAGCAGCCCATCAAGAGAGTTTGCTTAACGGAGGAGGAGGGATTCGAACCCCCGGTGCGTTGCCGCACAGCGGTTTTCAAGACCGCCGCCTTAAGCCGCTCGGCCACTCCTCCGGCTTTTTAAGTCGCTGTTTAATTTACAGTTAAATTGCAGATATTGCAAGCAGATTAGGGATGAATGTCGTATGGAGGGATAGGGTTGTAGTTTAATCCTTTTTTCGATGGTTTTTTCGAGTAAACAAATCATACAATATCGGCATTATGATAAGAGCCAGTATGCCTGAGACAAGTAAGCCGCCGACTGAGGCGATGCCGACGCCGTTTCGCATCTCAGAGCCTATTCCTCTTCCGGTCGCCAGCGGCAGCATTCCCAGCACGGCAGCGAGGGTAACCATTACCACCGGTCTGAACCTTTCACATGCAGCCGAAATCATTGCTTTATGAATTGGAACACCTTCTTTAATGTGAACGTTAAACTGGTCCATAATCAAAATAGCGATATTGACAACGATGCCGATAAGCATAACCATTCCCATCAGGACGAACATCGACATGCTTTCGCCGGCAATCGCCAATGCCCAGACAACACCGATTATGGCCAACGGCAGTGTTACAAGAATCAGCCACGGCTGTTTGAATGACTCGAGCATAGCTGCCAATGTGAGGAAACAAAGTAAAGTTGCGATAATGCCGGCCTCTGCAAATGCAACTACTGCCTCACCCATAACCTCGGCAGTGCCTGAGAAGAAATAATCGTAGCCGGGAGGCAATTTTCCGCTTTCATCAAGTTGTTTACTCAGTTCAGCAACCGCGATACCGAGCGGTTTTGTGGCAGCAGGGCTTGCCAACAGTTTTGAGATACGCTGCTTGTCCTTTCTGGTAATCTGAATGGGAGAAATTTTCTGCTGAACATCGCCAAGCGTTGTCAGCAGCAGAGGTTTGCCCGGCGCACCGGGAAAGAGAAATTGTTCGACCTGCTCTTTTCCTTGTTTTTTCTCGAATTTGACGACAATATCATAGTTTCGAGCGTTCTTTTTGAATGTGCCGCATTCGATTCCTTCAATATTGGCTCTAAGGGCGGTGCCGAGATTTATCGCGGGAAACCCAAGGTCAGAAAGCACCGCTCTATTCGGCAGAACTCTCAATTCTGGTTTGCCGGGGCGGACGGTGGTATCGGTATCGAGATAACCTCCGTCCGCATCCGCCATATTTTTTGCCATCAATGCCAAATCGTCAAGGACCGCCAGTTGTGGTCCTGAAATTTCAAGCTCTATGTCCTGCGACTGTCCGCCGATGATTGTAGCTTGAGTAACTGTAATAATACATTCCGGATAGTTTGCCAGTTTTTGCCTTGTTAGTTCCATAAGCTGCTGTATCGTCATCTTTCGTTCAGTCCGCTCGGGGAATTTCAGCAGAAGTTGCGCAAGATAAACGCCTTCTGATGCCTGGCCGATGTGGCCTTCGACTCTGCCGATGGCTGTAAGAGTGTGCTTCAATTCCGGCAGGTCCTTCAGTCTTTGCTCGATATCATTAACGCGTTTTGTCGTCAGGCCCAGGTCGTACCTTGTCGGATACTCAAGTTTGACATATATCTGGCCCTGGTCCGGGTTTGCGAAAAAGCCGAAGCCGACTTTTTTTGCAAGTTTTAATGAATGAACAAACATAGCTATTGTAACGAGGACAACAATAATCGCGACAAGCCGATGTTCTTCGTTGAATGTCAGCAGTCTTCTATAAGCTTCAATTACAGCATTCAGAAAACGGTTAAAGCCGTTTTCCATTTTTGTAAGGACGGTCTTCTTTTCCGGCTGTGCCGGCTTGAGAATTATGGAGCAGAGCAGCGGGGTCAGTGTAAAAGATATGAACAGAGAGACGACATTCATAATGAGCATCGTCAAAGCCAGCGGCTTCATAAAAAGTCCGATTCTGCTGCCTATCATTGCGATTGGAAAAAGCACAACAACGTTTGTGCCTGCACTTGCGGTAACAGCTATAATGACCTCTGCGGTTCCCAGCCGCGCAGCCTCTTTAGGGTCTTTTGTCTTATTAAGTCTGTCAACGATAGCTTCCATTACGACAATGGAGTTGGTAACCAGAATACCTACCGATAGACCTATGGCCAGCAGGGTTGACATATTGAGTGTATATCCGAGAAATTGCATAAAGAACAAGCCGATTACAATGGTAAGCGGCATAGTTACGGCAATAACAAATGTTGAACGGATATTATAGAGGAAAAAGAAAAGAATCAGTGCGGTGAGAACTATACCCTGCAGTATATCGCTCCATGTGCTCTCGATGCTCGCTTTGATAAATGTGCCGTCATCGTTAAACCAGACAAGTCTCATTCCTCCCGGCAGTTCTTTGTTGAGTTTATCAACTGCCATTCTGACCTGGTCGACGACTTTGACGGCGTTTGACTCAGCTTTTTTAATGATTTTTATATATATTGCCGGTTTTCCATCGATGAAGGCTTTTTGACGTACTTCTTTAGTGCCCATTTCAACTCTTCCAACGTCTCTGACATAGCAGCGTTGTCCGTTTTCGCCTGTTATCTGCAGTGATTCGATATCAGCTATATTGTAGTAGTCGGCGTCAACCTTGACATCGTATTCGGTGCCTTTTTCCTGAATACGTCCGGATGGAATTAGTTTTATGCCTTCCCTGACGGCTTTGATAACATTGAGGCTGGACAGGCCTTTTGCGGCAAGTTTGTCTCTGTCAAGAACGATATGTACCTGTCGTATGTTTCCCCCCATGAGTTCCGCATCAGCTACGCCTGATATAACAGTCAGCCGGTCTCTCAATTCGTTGTCTGCGTAATCATACAAGTCATCGAGGGGCAATTCGCCTGTCAGTGCCAGATAAATAATCGGTTTTGCGTTGATGTCGAATTTAAGGATTTTGGGGTCTTCGACATCTTCGGGGAAATCAGCCTTAATCAAATCAAGTTTTTCGCGCACATCTGTCGCGGCGATATCCACATTGACGTTGAGATTGAATTCAAGCATAGTCTGGCAGACGTTTTCCATACAGGAGGAGCTGACGTGTTTGAGACCGTCGATGGTAACGACCTGGTCTTCAATTCTTTTCGCAACATCTGTTTCAATTTGTTCCGGACTTGCCCCAGGATAAACTGTGGTTACTGTGATATATGGAATATCGGTTTTGGGCATAAGTTCCAGGCCCATTTTACGATAGGCATTAAAACCCAGCAGCGACAGGGCGATAATCAGACAACTCACCGCAACCGGTCTTCTTATGGAAAAGTCAGAAAGAAACATTATTTATTCTCCTTCTGAACGGAAACCGCTTTACCCTCTTCAAGCATATTTTGTCCCATTGCTACAACAAGGCTTTGCTCATTCAGTTCGCTGCTGATAACTTCTGTCCAACCGTCGTTTTCAAGGCCTTTTTCGACCGGGACTTTATGTGCCTTTTCGCCGCTAACAACAAAGATGATGAATTGATTTTCTCTGCTTTGAATAGCTTCTGTCGGTACAGCCAGACCTTCCCTTGTTTCCAGAATGATTTTTACTTCTGCCATAGCGCCTGCTGCGATGGTTTGTTTTGGGTTTTCAAGAATACATTTAATTTCGAAGGTCCGCAGTTTCGGATTTATTGTCGGACTTTTATAGGATATATAATGCTCGCCGAGGTTCTCACCTGCGACGTTAACCCCGATTTTGGTTTGTCCCTCGATTACCTCTGCGTAGTATTGAGCAGGTATGTATGCACTAATTTCAATCAGATTTGGGTCATCGATACGGATAGTTGGCTCGCCTGGACTTGCCATCTCGCCCGGCTCCTTGAGTCGCTGGCTTATTTTTCCGTTAATCGGGGCATAAACTATCGTATCCGCCAGGTCTTTTTCGGCTATTGCGAGGTCTGCCTTAGCTTTTTCGACATTTGCCTGGGCCAGTTCGACATTTGCTTTAGCTGATGTTATGGTGGCGATGAGTTGTTTGTATTGTGATTCCTTCTGTTCAAAAGCATCGGCGGTAACCGCCTTTTTTTCATACAACCTTTTGAAACGATTAAAATCAAGCTCAGCCTTATTGAAATCAGCCTGTGTCTTTTCAAGATTTGCGGCAGCCTGTTGTAAGGTGCTGTTAGCGATGGCGAGCAGGTTTTTCTGGATCTCAACAACTTGCTGAAGATTTACCGAGTCAGTGGTGAATAACTTAGTTTCGTTTGCGATAACGGTATTCCCTTCGTCAACAAAGAAATTTTCAATAATTCCGGCGATTCTCGGTGAGACGAGAGCGAAATTTTTAGACTCAAGATTTGCCTGCACCTCGACGAATCTTTCAAAGGTTCTTGTTTTTATGGCAGTTGCGACAACGGGAGTTTTTTGTTCCGCCTCCTGTGTCGGTACCGCTGCAGGATTGGTAGTCTTTTTTGCGAAGTGCAGAGTGATCAGCACTGCAGCCGCGAGCAGCAGGATAAGACCGATTAGTTTACCGGCAATGTTTTTCATAGATAATTTTTCTTGTTGGGTATTTCTGTGATTCCCATCGCATTCTGAAGCGTAGCTATACTTACCTGTAAATTAAAGTTGCTGACCATTAACTCCGTTTGAGCATTGTCTTTTTCAGCCAGGACGCTGAGCATCTCGGAGCTTTGAACAAGGCCTTCCTTCCATTTTTCGTTTACCTCATCAAAGTGTCTCGAAGCGGCATCAAATGATTTCTGAGCCAGCAGTGCCTGGTCTTTTGCGTTTTGCAGGTTCAGATAGGCCTTGAACACTTCGAGCATCAAGGTAAGAGTTTGTTCTTCTCTTTCTACAAATGCCGCCTTTTTTCTTTCTTTAGCTGCTTTATATTCGTTTATGTTGGCAAAGCCGTTGAATACTGCTAGAGTTCCGCTCAGGCCGTAAGTCCAGAGGTCGCTGTACAGTTGAAACGAGTCTGATGTATTTGTGCGGTTTGCAAAGATGGTTAATCTTGGCAGAAATGCGGCCAGCGCGACTTTGACCTTTTCTTCTTCGATGGCAATTTGTCTGTCTGCAATGTGAAGCTGTGGGTTTTCAATCAGCGCTTTATATACCAAATCTTCCAGAGACTCATTTGGCTCCTTCAGCGGCTGTTCCGTATTTAGTGAAATTTTGGCTAATGGCGATATACCCATCGAAACGAGCAAATCGCCGTTTGCTTGTTTAAGTGCGTATTCTGTTCTGTCCAGTTCGGTTTTGCGTGCCAGTGTAATTACCTGAGCCTGCTGATATTGCCATTGAGTGACGAGCCCTTCCTGGAAAAGTTCACCGATTTCTTTTTCCAGTTCGTTAGCAGCGTTGAGCTGGCTTTGCAGAGCCAACTGTGCCTGTCGCAGTGCCAGGCAGTGATAATAATTGACAGTAACTTCGAGGATAGTCATCTGTGCAGTGTATTTGGTAACCAGTTCTGCAACCTCCTCACCTCTTTTGTGCATCGCGTATAAGAACCACGTGGACGGGTCAAATACGGATAGCTGAATTTGCCATGTAATTTCCTTTATGGCCTGGTCGTGCATAGCCATTGTGGATGTGGCTGTTTTGACTTTCGGTTGTTTGTTCCATTTTGTGTACTCGTAATCAAGGTTTACAACAGGCAGAAAACTTGAAAAAGCGATTTTTCTTTCGAGTTTTGCTATCTGCTGCTGAATTTTTGCGGCTCTTGTCTGGAGGTTATTTTCCATCGCGATTTGGATACAATCATTGAGGTCGAAGGCCGTTTTGTTTGACAGTATGCTGTTTATTTTCGCAATCAGGTTGCGCTGGTAATCTTTGGCGTGTTTTTCTCTGACCGCCTGGCTGTCAAAACTATTGCACCCGGTTAGCAAAATCATAAACGAAACAATAATTAACAGTGTTTTTCTTATTGCTTTAATCATTAGCATGTTTTTCCGGCATTAGTAAAATATCAAGAAATAGTCTTTCTATTTCTGTCAGTCCTTTTTCTACTTTGACTTTTTCAAAGTCCTTTGAGGATTCAAGAATAAATGACTGAATGGTGGACAGCATCGCCTGTGTGGCGATTTTGGAGTCTATGGAGCGGAAGATTTTTTTTCTGATTCCTGATGCGATTATATCTTCAAGTTTCACATAGAAGGCTGCCTTAATCTTTTCGGCTTTTTCGGCGGCGATTTTGGGTACAACTGTCAAAGTGTCGTATCCCGATACGTACAGCTTAATGAACCTGATATTATCTTCTGCCAGTTTGCTATGTGCTCTTATGAAGGTTCGGACTTTTTCATCTTCCCGCTGTTGTTTGTTTTCCAGGATAGGCCAGAGCGCCTGATAGATTTTTTCAGCACAATCATTCAATAGTTCGGTGAAAAGCTGCTCCTTGCTCTGGAAGAAGTTGTAGAGAGTGCCGACGGCAAACTCTGATTCAACAGCAACATCCTGCATAGAGACATTATGAAAACCTTTGCTGGAGAAAAGATTCAATGAGGCCTGTAAGATTTCCGCTCTGTGCCTTATTTTCTCCCTTTCCTTTCTGGTCAGTATTATTTGTGTCATACTTTATGACTCCTGATTTGGTAAGACAGGTAATAATCACTTCGGCAGATTTACCGCCCACCTGAACTCGCATAAGTCCTTAATTTTTAATTTGTTGCGATATAAAGTAGTTTCATTAATCATATTTTGACTCCGAATTTACTGTTTTGAATTTGTATTTGTGGTCAGAATATCTATTCATATTATGAATATATGTTCACAAAAAGTCAAGAGAATTTTTATCATTTTCTTTTCAGGAGTTCTTGACTCTTATAACTTATTACTTTAAAAGCGGTTAGTTATATTTTGGTTTGTGGAGATTTAGAGAAAACATAGCAGTTGGAAGTGGAAATTTTGGTTGACGAGACGGCTAAACAAAAGTAATATGAAGTTTTTCCTATTGGTGTTGGAAGCTGTCGTAAGTTTAGCTAATGGAGCAGGTTATGATTAAGTTGGCGATGATAGGAGCAGGCGGATATGCGTATGAATTGATTAAGCGAATATGGGAGGTGCCGGACAGGATAAGGCTGGTGGCGGTTACGAGTAATCCGGCTCGGCAGTCCTCCGGCAGAGCAGCCTGTCGGGAGAAAGGCGTTCCGATTTATGATGATGCCGACCAACTGATTAAAAATGTTAAAGGGGTAGCAGATGTAATATATATTCCGACGCCGATTAACACACATTTTAGTCTGACCACAAAATGTATAGATGCCGGTTTTGATGTTTTTCTTGAGAAGCCTCCTGTAGCTACCATACAGGAGCTGGACGAGTTAACGAAATATGTATCCAAGAAGGGCAGAAGAGTTCCTGTCGGATTTCAATATCTTCATTCGACGATTGTGCAAGAGTTGAAAAAGCGGATTGTGGAAGGTCGTTACGGACAGGTAAAACAGGTAAGAGGTATGGCTGGCTGGCCGAGGTTTGATACATATTATAGTCGCAGTGAGTGGGCAGGCAAGCTTCGTATGAATGGCGGTTGGATTCTTGATGGCACAATCAATAATCCTCTTGCTCATATGTTGGCTGACGAACTGTATCTTGCTTCTGCTAAACCAGGCGTGATGGCAGAGCCTGTAAGTGTGGAAGCGGAGTTGTATCACGGCCATAATATTGAGAGCGAGGACACCAGCAGTCTGAGGGTTATAACTGATAAAGGTGTCGAGGTGCTGTTTAATACTACGCTTTGTTCCGATGCGAAAATTGATACATCCGTTATTATTGAGTGTGAAAAAGCGAAGATTGAATATCTTGCTTTCTGTAAGGCGACGATAACATTGAAAAATGGCGAGGTTGACAAAATAGATGACGCCAGCGAAAAGCGTGTTAATATGCTTACAAAACTGGCCGAGTGCTATGAGAGCGGGGTACCTTATCTTGTGAGTCTTAAGACCTGCAGGCCTTTTACGCTGGCTGTAAATGGAGCGTTTGAATCCTGCGGCGGATATCCTTATTCGATTGACAATAAATATCTGACCTATTCCAAGCAGAGCGAACCGGGTGGCGATACGATTAAGACGGTAATCAGAGATATCGACCGTATTTTGAAAAATGCTCATGAAAATGGCAAACTGTTTTCTGAGGCAGGCGCGGAATGGGCGAAAAAATCGAAGAAATTTAGTTTAAAAGGTTATAAAAAATTTCCGAGCATTGCTCGTTTTGAGTAGTCTAATTTATTTTTCAAAACCTGCTTTTAAATTGTATCGGTGAGGATTTATAGATTTTCTTGAATGCCCGATAGAAGGTTGACAGTTCCTCATAGCCGACCTCAAAGGCGATGGCTGCTACAGGCATATTTGTTTGTCTGAGCAATTCGGCGGCCTTTTTGCATCGTATCGAGTTCAGAAACTTTACAAAGCTTTTCCCCGTCAGGTTTCTGCACAGATTCGTAAATTGTCTCTGGGATACTTTTGCCAACCTTGCTGCGTCAGCAAGGCTGTATTGTTCGTGACAGTTCTGAGCGACAAAATCCAAGACCGCTTTTACCCTTTCGCTGCTGACTGGCGGGTTTTGGAAAGTTTTTTGTTTGGCTTGCTCCAGTCTGGCCCTGTAAATTTGTAATATAGTCAGACTTAAATTCTGTTTTATAGCCAATTTGTACCCGGGCGGTTTTGCGGTCTGCTCATAGAGCATTTGTCGCAAATACCTTTTGATGTTTTCAGAGAAGTACAGGGGCAGTTCAAAAGGTTCTGTCAAAGCGAAAAGGTAGTCTATTATATATTTGTTCAGGCCACAGGCTCCGGTATCGAAATAAAGTGAAAAAACCGTCATCGCCTTTGGCGGTTTGTCTGATAGCTTGTGAATTTTTTGTTTTTCCAGAGTGATGACTGAATTTGCATCGACCGGAAATTTTTTGTTATCGAACTCGAAAAGTCCCTGTCCTGAGACTACATAGAGGATGCTCAGATGATTATGTCTGTGTGCGATATTTGCAGAGCCCGCTTTTCCTATCCGGCTGTCAATTAGTACTCCATAATCCGGCAGTTTTACGTCCGGGTTTAAAATATGCAATTTTTGGTTACTTTCGCTTTTCATAAGTAATTATTATAGCAGTGTTTTCAGCAATTTCAAGAAAAATTGCCGAAAATGCAAATGAATATTTTCCGCTTTTACGAGGACAAAGTGGCACACTTTTGTTATTTTTTTGTTGGAAGTTCTTTTTGTCCCTTCTTATTAAGAGACCGGGATATGGAAACATTATTAAGAATCAGGCCGAAAAAGCAGAACGTATGGGATTTCGACTTAAGCAGCATTGAGCAGTTGCATAACCTTGCCAATGCGCTTTCGGTCAGAATCGAAACAAGCAAGGATGTCTCAATTTTAGCTCAGCCTGTTAAAGTCGGCTCTCTTACAGCACCCAATTCTCTTGCAACGCAGGCGATGGAAGGTTGTGATGGTGACTCTGAGGGTCGGCCCGGCCCTTTAACGTTTCGCCGCTACAGGCGTTTTGCTGCCGGCGGCGCCGGCATCATCTGGTCTGAAGCAATAGCTGTAGTTCCGGCAGGAAGAGCTAATCCACGCCAACTTTGGTTCAATGAAGATAGTAAAGAAACATTTAAAGATATGATAAAGCAGGCCCGCCGGGCTGCGCATCAGCGATGGGGCAAGAATCATAATCCGATTATCGTGGCTCAACTGACCCATAGCGGCAGGTATTCAAAGCCCAAAGGTGTTCCAGAACCGATAATTCCGCAGCACGACCCATACAGAGATGTAATGGTTCCGCAACATCCGCCGAATGCGAATGCCAAAAAAAATCTGGCATCTGATTGGCCGGTCGCAACCGATGAATATCTTGACCAGCTTCAGGAACGCTTCGTCGAGGCTGCTAAGGTAGCGTTTGAAGCAGGTTTTGACGCTGTTGATATAAAGGCCTGTCACGGCTATCTGATAAATGAAATCTTTGCCTGCTTTAACCGCCCCGGCAAATACGGCGGGAGTTTTGAAAACCGTACAAGAATTCTGCTTGAGATAATCGACAAAATTTACACAAAGCTCAGCAAGGACAGGTTAGTTACCACACGTTTCCCGATGTACGACGCGATACCATATCCATACGGCTGGGCGGTTGATAAGAATGATTACACCAAGCCCGATTTTACTGAACCGAAGAAACTACTCAAACTTTTGCAGGACAAGGGCGTAAAATTCATTAACACAACGGTCGGCAATCCTTATTACAGTCCGCATATGGGCAGGCCGTTTAATGAGCCGATTCTCGGTGCTTATGAATCGCCTGAGCATCCGCTGATTGCTCTTACAAGGATTCTCAATATTACCGCAGAAATTCAGAAAGCCGCACCGAATCTGGTTGTCGTCGGCACAGGCTATAGCTGGCTCAGGTCGCTTTTGCCTTATGTCGGCGCAGCGAGCAAGAAAAACGGCAGAGTTACAATTGTCGGCGCAGGCAGAATGAGTTTTGCCTATCCCGATTTCCCTTACGATATCATTAAAAAAGGCCGGATGGACCCGGACAAATGCTGTATTGGTTGCAGCGGCTGTACGCAGATTATGCGCGATGGCGGAATGGCAGGTTGCGTGATTCGCGACAATAGAGTTTACGGCCCGATATATGAGCAGGGCAGAATGAGCGACAGAACCAATTTAGTGCGTCTTGCCGATGCCTGTCGTGAGTGCGGCGATGCCATCTGCAAGAGAGCCTGCCCGGCAGGAATTAATATCCCGAAATTCATCAAGCTGTTCTTCGATGGCGACGACAAAGGTGCTTATGAGGTTATAAGAGAGGCGAACATATTGCCGGAAATCTGCGCGTGGCTGTGTCCGACAGAAGACCTCTGCGAAGGCAGTTGTATGCAGAACTTCCTCGGCGATATGGCGATGTCCATATCGGATATTCAGCGGTACCTTGCGGTTCAGGCCAACAGGAACGGCTGGTCGAAGCTGCGGATACCGGCCAAATCAACCGGCAAAAAAGTTGCGGTTATTGGCGCAGGCCCGGCCGGTCTTGCCTGTGCCGCAAGGCTTATTGAGTCAGGCCATAAAGTAACGGTCTTTGAGGCCAGAAATGAACTGGGCGGTATGGTAAAAGGCGTTGTTGCCCGCGAAAAACAGGGCATGAGCCTTGAAAGTGAGCTTAAAGCGGTATTTGAATCAGCCCCCGCAAAGAATCTTGAATTTCGTTTAGGCCGAGGTCTTACTGCTGCATACAACCTCGATAAGGTAATGGCTGAAGAGTTCGATGCAGCCTTTATTGGGATGGGTTTGTGGGAATCCAAGACGTTGTACAAAGGCGGCAAACTGGATGGCCTTTGGGGCGCTCTGGAATTTCTGGGCGACATAAAAGCTGGTAAGAAGATTGACCTTACAGGCAAACGAGTAGCTGTAATCGGCGGCGGGAATACAGGTATGGATGTTTGCGTTGCGGCAAAACAAGCCGGTGCAGACAGCGTGTATATGATTTGCTTTGAATCTTTTATGACAATGCCTGCTTGGCTAAGTGAGCGTCAGCGCACTCTGGTAGAGGATATTTCGTTTATGAATCTGTTTATACCCAAGGAATACTTAGACGGCAACGGCAGGGTGCGAGCTGTTAAAATCAATCACGTCAATCTGGCAGAGCCTGACGAAAAAGGTTTCCGTGCACCGATTGAAATTCCGCAAGCCCAGCTTATTATTGATGTCGATGTTATCATTGAAGCTCTGGGTCAGAAAGCTCCGGATAATTTAAAAACTTTACTGCCGGGTGTTGCGATTTCTGCCAATAATCTTATAGTGGTTAGAGATGGCAGTCTTGCGACCAGCAGGAAGGGCGTTTTTGCCGGCGGCGATGTTATCAATGGCGGGAAAATGGTTGTAACAGCGGTAGGCGACGGCACAAAAGCGGCCGAGCAGATAAATCAGTTTCTTAAAGGTTAATTTTAGAGTAGAGGTGTAGAAATGGCAGACAGACCATTAGCGATAGTTACCGGTGCGAGCCGGGGTATAGGCAAAGGCATTGCCGCCGAACTGGCAAAACTCGGATTTAATCTTCTGATAAGTCATTTTGACTTTGACGCGCAGGGCAAACCTGACGATGCGACAGGTCTTAAAACTCAAAAGGAAACAAAAGCCTTGAATGTTGAATGTGAAGTTCTTCGTGCTGATGTCTCAAATGCCGAGGATAGAAAAAAACTGGTGGATGTAGCGAAAGCAAAGTTTAGTAGATGCGATATGCTCTGCAATAATGCGGGAGTCGCTCCCTTAAAGAGAATTGACATTCTCGAAGCAACCGAACAGAGCTATGACAGAGTTATGACTATTAATCTCAAAGGTCCGTATTTTCTTACTCAGCTTGTTGCCAACTGGATGATAGAGCAGAAGAAAAAATTTCCGGACAGGGCATTCAGAATTGTCAATACGAGTTCGATGTCAGCTTATACCAGCAGTCCTGCCCGCGGCGAATATTGTCTCAGCAAGGCAGGAATCAGTATGATGACAAAGCTTTATGCCGACAGATTGGCCGAGTTCGGCATCGGCGTTTTTGAGGTTCGTCCCGGCATAATAATGACGGATATGACCGCAGTGGTTAAGGAGAAATATGACAAGTTGATTGCCGAAGGCCTTACACCGATAAAGCGCTGGGGCTGGCCTGAGGATGTTGCAAAAGCTATTGGTGCCATAGCAGAGGGCAGGCTGGACTTTTCGACCGGTCAGGTGATAAATGTGGACGGCGGTTTTCATTTGCGAAGATTATAACCTGTAGTGAGCTTGTCGAAGTAGAGGTAAAAAATGGAACAGATAAAAATTGCGAATCAGAAGATAAAAATATACAGGTACGGCACGGTAATAGTCGGCGCTGGTGCTGCAGGAATGAATTGTGCCAAGAAGTTATATGAATTTCTTGACGCCAGGGGCGTTAAGGATGCCGCGTCGAGAATTGCAGTTATTACTCGCGGTCTGTCTCTGGGAGCATCTCGTATGAGCGGCTCCGACAAGCAGACATATTACAAAATGGGTACAAGCCCTGACGTTGCCGACAGTGCAGAAAGTTTCGCTGCATCTCTGACGGCAGCCGGCTGTTGCCATGGCGATTTGGCACTGGCTGAGGCGATTGGTTCACTTCGTGGCTTTTATAATCTTGTCGAAGCCGGCGTTCCTTTTCCGCACGACCCGATGGGTACATACATAGGCTATAAAACCGACCACGACCCCTATGAGAGAGCAACGTCGGCAGGGCCCAAGACCAGCAAATTTATGAGCGAATGTCTCGAAAGAATTGTCCGCAGATACGGCATTGAGATTTTCGACAATAAAGAAGTTGCAGAAATTTTGACAATGGGCGACGGTGAAAAAGGACGTATAATTGGTGTTGTTACGATAGACAGCAAATCTCTTTCTAAAGGCGATTATGGCATAAACACATTTTATTGTGAAAATCTTGTTTTAGCAGCCGGTGGTCCGGGCGAATTGTACGAGACGAGCGTGTATCCTCGCGGTCAGGTCGGCATTCACGGCCTGGCTTTTAAGGCGGGTCTGGCAGCAGAGAACCTTGCCGAATCGCAGTTCGGTCTTGCCAGCACGAAATTCCGCTGGAATGTCTCCGGCACATATATGCAGGTTATACCGAGGCTGTTCAGTACAGATGCAAACGGCGGCGATGAGCGCGATTTTTTGACGCCGTTTTTCCCGACAATGAACAAGATGGCTACCAATATATTTTTGAAGGGTTATCAATGGCCTTTCGACCCACAGCGGATAGAAAATCTTCAATCTTCGCTGATAGATATTCTTGTCTTTAATGAGAATCAAAAAGGCAGACGTGTATTTATGGATTTTCTGCACAATCCGATTGGCAGCAAGGGTATGTCTGAATTTCGGATTGAAGACCTTGAGCCTGAGGCTCTAAATTATCTAAGAGCCGCTGGTGCTATGAAGAAGCTGCCGATAGAACGGCTTGAGTGGATGAATCGGCCTGCGATAGATATTTACAAAGAGCACGATATAGATTTGTATTCTGAGCCGCTGGAAATATCTGTTTGCGCTCAGCACAACAATGGCGGTTTTGCGATAAATCGCTGGTGGGAATCGAGCATAAAGCACACTTTTGTGATTGGCGAGATGGCGGGCTCCCACGGCGTCAAGCGTCCCGGCGGCTCAGCCCTCAATGCAGGCCAGGTCGGCGCTGCCAGAGCAGCGGAATATATCGCCAATATTTACGGCAGTGAAATTTCAAATGCCGTTGCGGATGAAGCGCGGATTAAGCAGTTTATCGCAAAGATTGAAAAGCTAAGTGATTCGAGCAGTGATTTAGCCCCGCAGGAAGTGGTTTCTCAGATACAGCACCGAATGACAACTTGCGGTGGCCATATAAGAAAGAAGGAAAGTGTTTCAAAGGCTCTTGCAGATGCAATTGCACTTTACAAACAGATACAAAAAACCGGCCTGAAGGTAAAAAAGCCGAAGGAACTGATATCTGCGATACAGGCTGAGCATCTGTCTCTTTCGAGAGTTGCTTATTTGAGGGCAATTCTGGAGCTTTTGAATGCCGGTAGCGGTTCAAGGGGTTCGCATCTTGTTTTAAGCGAAGATGGTGTTGAAATTCATCCTGATATCAAGGACCCTGATACAGGCAGGTCGCTAAGATTTAAGCCCGAAAACAAAAACTTGAGAAATACAATAATAAGAATACAATTTAATGAGAAGGCCGGAGAGTTTGATTGTAAAAGCGTTCCTGTCAGGTCTGCTCCCAAAGACAGAAAGGCATTTGAGCCGGCCTGGACCGATTACAGGGAAGGTAAGATTTATAATTGAAAGGACGGTGTTATGGCTAAACATTCGAGGCTTGAAGTTTTAACCGCGATGAAGCGGACGGGTCTCGTTCCGGTTTTTTACAACTCTGATTCTGAGACTGCTAAAAATATTGTGGCGGCCTGTGCCGATGGCGGTGCTGAATGTGTCGAATTTACAAATCGCGGCGACAGAGCGATTAGTGTATTTACTAAACTTGCCGAATATAGAGACAGCCAAAGACCTGATATTATTTTAGGCGTTGGCTCTGTTTGTGATGCGCCAACGGCAGCGATGTATATTTCAGCGGGAGCGGATTTTGTTGTCGGTCCAGTGCTGGATGAGGAGACAGCGAAGGTATGCAACGCCAGAAAGATTCCATACAGTCCCGGCTGCGGCAGCGTTACCGAAATTCAAAAAGCTCATATTCTTGGTGTTGAGATTGTAAAAATTTTCCCCGGCGACAGCGTCGGCGGTGCCAATTTTGTCAAGGCCGTCAGAGGTCCTTGTCCGTGGACGGAGATTATGCCTACCGGCGGCGTTTCGCCGACGAAGGAAAGCCTTAAAGAATGGTTTGATGCAGGCATAGCCTGTGCCGGTATGGGTTCAAAACTGATAACCAAAGAGCTTGTTGCGGCAAAAGACTGGGCCGGCATAATGAAAAAGGTAGGAGATACAATCGAATTGATAAAACAAATTAGAGGAGGCAGGTAAAATGTCAACGCTTAAGCTCAAATCCGCGTCGGATTGCAGATATGACATTCTTTCTCTTGGCGAGGTAATGATTCGTCTCGACCCGGGCGATGACAGAATTCATACGGCACGTACTTTTCGAGTCTGGGAAGGTGGCGGCGAATATAACGTCGCAAGAGGTCTGAGACGTTGTTTCAACAAACGTGCAGCGGTTGTAACTGCAATACCGGACAATCCTGTCGGCAGGCTTCTCGAAGATTTGATGCTTCAGGGCGGCGTAAATCTCGAATATGTCAGGTGGGTTGGGTTTGACGGCATAGGCAGACAGGTTCGCGTAGGCCTGAATTTTACCGAAAGAGGCTTTGGCATAAGGGCTGCAAAGGGCTGTTCAGATAGAGGTCGTTCGGCAGCATCGCAGTTGAAGAAGGGCGATATAGGCTGGGAACAGATTTTCGGCAGGGCAGGCGTTCAGTGGTTTCATACCGGCGGAATATTTGCTGCGCTTTCCGAGACAACAGCGGATGTGATAATTGAGGCTGTCCAAGCAGCAAAAAAGTACGGCACAATAGTTTCGTACGACCTTAATTACCGACCGAGTTTGTGGAAGTTCATCGGCGGCCAGAAAAAGGCTCAGGAAGTTAATCGCCGGATATCGCCATATATAGATGTGATGATGGGCAATGAGGAGGATTTTACCGCCTGCCTGGGTTTGGAAGTGCCCGGCCTCAATGAGCATCTTTCCAATCTTGACTCGTCAAATTTCAAAAAAATGATACAGGAAGCTGTAAGGCAGTTTCCGAATTTTAAGGCTGTCGCTACAACGCTGCGCAACGCAAAAACGGCGACCATAAATGACTGGGGCGCGATACTTTATATGGACGGCAGTTTTTACGAAGCGACATTACGTGAAAATCTTGAGATTTATGACCGTGTAGGCGGCGGCGACAGTTTTGCTTCAGGTCTGATTTACGGCCTGATGGAAGGCAAGTCGTCTCAGCAGGCGGTTGAGTATGGCGCAGCTCATGGGGCACTTGCGATGACAACGCCCGGTGATACAACAACAATGTCTCTATCTGATGTGGAAAAGGTAATGGCTGGCGGCACTGCACGGGTGGATAGGTAATGCTGCACCAGTTTTAATAAATATCGGTATAATTCAGGGGATTCATAGTTTGGTAAGTGAGCCGCATTAATGATTTTATTCTTCGCGTCCTGGCCTTGGTGCGCCGGGTATGCGGGGATAAGTTTCGGACTGGCCTTCAAGTTCACCTGACGGACCAGGCTCTGGAGGCATAGACCTTGTTTCGGTAGTGCGTATGCCGCTTGCAGCTTGAGCTCTTGTTAGAAGAGTAATCGGCTCTGCGGCCTCGGCCTGCTCCATTTCCTTGTAGACTTTTGCAACTTCTTCAGGCCAGTATCTTTCTTTGATAGGCACGGTCGCAATAGCTTGGCCTGTTTTGCAGTAAAGGAGCTCATAAAATTCTCTTGCTCTCAGGAAACCTGCGCCTACCCATTCTGTAACACGTCTGGTGTCGACCATTACATTACCTGTTGCAAGGTCTATTGGTTCTGTCTGGATGCCGGCTTTTTCGAGTCTGGCTCTTGCCTTATCGCTAACTGTGCCGATTTGTTCACCGTTTTTTACTCTGAATGTGTCGCTCACCCAGTTTCCGAGAGTGTATCTGGCGACTTTTACCTCGACGGTTTTGTCAGCCTCCCTGATATCGGTTGCGAAGAAATGAAGTTTGTTTGGTATTTCAATAGGCTTGTTTGGGTCGGTTTCACTAAAGTTGCTGAACAATAATAGTTGGTCTTGGAGGTCTTTTTGTTCCTGGCTGAACCAGGGTTTTCCTGCGATAGGGTTGAAAACTCCTATTCTGATGCGATACTGATATTTTTCTGACGGTTTTGTGGTATCGTCGTGAGCCCAGAAGACAAGTTTTTCAAGGTCGGCGGGAGTTGTCTTTTCGGAAAGAAGTATCCCGTTGAATTGTTGTTCTTCTGTCAGGGTCTGCCGCTTTTCGGCGGCAGCCGGTGTAGGCAGTTTGGTCTTTTGTGGCGGTTGTCGTTGCTGTGTGGGTGTTGGTATTCGTTGTCTGGACGTTTGTGGTTGCGTTCTTCCGCCTTCCGTACCTGTTGTTTCACCACCGGCAGGCTGTTTCTGAGGCTGCTGGCTGGCGGGCGGACGTGTTTGGGAAAGTAGTCTACTTGCTCTTTCTGCTTCGAGTTGTTGCCTTTTGAGCTCTTCTGTTTCTTTTTCGCGTCTTTTTTGTCTTTCGTTATATAATGATGGGCAGAGCCACTTTTCAGTGGGGATGGCATTGTCGTAAGCTGGCGGCTGGAGAACTTCCTTTCTGATTTCTGGTTTGGTGAATTGTTCCATAGCTATCTGAATTCCATATTCATCGGACTGTGCCGGCAACTTGAGGGTCTTTTTTAGATGACATATTTTCGTTTTTGGCACTTGGGTCCACTGGCTCCATGAGCCGTCTTCCTGCAGGGTTCTTCGTTGCAGTTCGACTTTTGCGAAGACCGGTTTTGCATACTGTTCTTCTTTCCACTCACTCGGCACATTTTTTCCTGCAAAGGCAGAGTTGAAACTTTCATAAAGCTGTTTTGCATTGATGCTGGACTCGACAGTAACAAGGTCGACATCGGCAAGTTCTGTTTTTGTTTCAGGATTGTTGTACGTAAGGGTCTCGGTTAGTTCTTCGGTGGGAACATAGGCTGCCATTGTGACAATGGCGGTAATTGGTTTTGCAGCCGGTTCGATGGCCGGCAGTTGATATTTTCGGTTTCCGGCAGCGACCGTACCTGTTGAGTAACCTGGCAGTGGGAAGTTAATGTTTGTATTTACGTTTTCGATGCTGTTTTTTATTAGGCTAAGATAAAAAGGCGCTTTGGGTTCGTATTCGTATTTTTTTTCATTTTTATTCGGTTCTTCCACCAGTTTTTTCTGGAGGTCGGCGGCTTTGCCGTGGATAAATTCGTCAATTTGTCCCGGCGCAAACTTTTCTCCGGCATATTTGACGGAGTTAGGGCTGCTGATAACAAAAAAGAACAGAATTGCAAGGGCAGCTATAATAGCTGCTGCCATTACCGCCTTGTCAATGAAAAGTTCGATTAAACTGCTTTTTATTCTTCCCATATTATTTCTATCATTTCGTGATATTAGTTTCAGGTTTGATTTGCTGTTTTACTGAATTTGGTTCTATTATATCGTATCCTTCCTTATCGAAAATATATTCACAGATAAGGTTAAGATATACGACGGCCTCCTGTCCGTAACGGTATCTTTTGTGGTTTTGGTCGTCTCTGTCGACCGGCTCGATATTGCTCTGCAGGATTGTAATCTGGTTGTGTTTGAATTGTTGTGTCGGCTGGTTGTTCTTATATCCCGAAAAGTAATGCATTTTTTCGCTGCAGAGTTCGTCCATGAACCTCATAACATCGTCTGCTCTGATGATAACAGCAAGGCTGAAGTGTACGACATCGATTTGGTCGTTCGACCTTCTTGTGGTCCACGGCTGGTAGAGTCCTCCGCTTTTGTCTGTCACATAAACCGGTAGTTCGGTACCGTTGCTTGTTTCGATATTTGCAGCATCCGGGCTTGCGAAGCGTATGCCGAGCAGTCTTTTTACGGATGAATTTGCCACAGTGTTTGAGCCGGCATTGATTTTATTTATGGTATCAACGATATCTTCGTGTATCCAGTAAGCGAGCTGGCAGTACCAGCAGTCCCTTACAGCTGGTTCGGTACCGCGATATTCCCAGTTATTCCAGAAGGCGTAGCCGCTGAAAACCTGCGGTTTTGCGTAGCACGGTATTTGTTCGCATCTTTTTTTGCAGATAAGGTCGATGATTTTTTCACTGCCTTTGTCTGTGGCCTGCCTGTCGGGGCTGCCGATTGGTGTTTCACTTTGTATGGAGCCGATTTCCTTTCTGATTTCGATGTCCGTAGGTGCGTCGAGGGCGTTCATATCTTTTATCAGCCGCTCGAAAGCAGTGTTGTATGTCTTTTTGAACTCATCGAAGATTTGTCTGGAGCTTTCTTCTGGTTCGGGGAAGATTTTGTAGCTCAGAAGCTCGCGTTGTGTGGTTTCTATAGCCAGTTTCTGTATATCACATGCGTCTTGTTGGTGTTTGTCTTCGTATGTTTTTGCGATTTCGAATTGTCTGGCTGGCACGGCGGAACGAATTGCAGATTCAACTTCTTTTCCGAGTCTTTGGCTCTGTTCGAGCCTTTTGCTGATTTTACCTTGTATTATAACGGTTGGTATAAACAGCATTACGGCTAGTGTAGTTATTGCTGCCGGTATAATTAATGAAATATTCTTTTTTAGTATTTTTACGATATCCATATTCTATTCTTTTCCCCCTTCTTCTGCCTTCTTGTCCGCAATATTTTCTGTTGGCGGTATCCCCTGTTGGCCGGGAGCGTTTTTCCAGATGAATTTGGCTTTAATTCTGAACCATCTGTCTCTTTCGGTGTAGATGGGTTGTCCGAAAGCGTCATATTTTTTTCTTCCCTTGTCGTCAAGGCTGAAGGTTTTGCTTATTTCTTCTTTTGTCAGCGTGTCCAGAAGTACTGTCTCATTTGTAACGAGGTCGGCCTCCGGAGCCGTTGTTGAACGTGTCCTTGTGGTTCTTCTGCTGTCGGAGGCAGCAGATTCATCAGCAGTGGCTCTTGCTACTGTCTGTTGGATACCGATACCCTGCGGCATTTCCTGGTCCTGCGGCTGGACGAGACCTGTTTCGAGTCTAAAGTGTTCGATTCTGTCCTTCTGAAATAGTTCGAACGGACAGTTACCATCGAAAAGTTGGTTCGGGTCAAGCATTCGAGTAATGATTCCCCATTTATTTGGGTCGTTTGCTACTCCTACCGGCTCCATAAGTTCTCCGATTTTTTCGTAGGGAGTGAATCCTTCAATGACGACGACAAACCCTTTTGCGTCCTGTTGCTCTGATGAGGAAGTTCCTGTGGTTGTTGTGGAATAGGAAGACGGTCTGGAAGTTGGGGTGGATGACTCGTAGCTGAATCCGCTGCCGGCGGAGGAACGTTGATGTTTTGCAACTTCAAACGATGCAGCGGCGAGACTGTCTGCGTAGTTAATACCGATACTTGTGATAAAAGCCTGTTTTCTCTGGTTTCTCGGTATTTGTTTGATTTTTTCGACATCTCCTTTGGCGTAAGCTTCATAGAGGTCTTTCTGTTCCACGTTGTTTTCCTTGTTTGGCAGTGTTTTGAAAATCACTTCATGAAGCAGTGGTATGGCGTCTCGACACTTGAAGATATCGGTGTATTTTTCAATGATTTTTTGGTATTCTGCGTCTCTTGCCTGTTGCTCATTGAGATTATTTATGGCATTTTTTGCCGATTGGAGAATGTTTTCTGTCTCATTTCTTTTGTTCTGAGCTTCGCTGCCGGAGTATGCCTTTAGGTCGATGTTTGTTCTGAGTAGTGCCAGGATTGAGGCGACCAGCAGTATGGTTGCGGCGGTAATGAAATATTTGCTTTTTTGGGCCCACATCATGCTTCGTGCGATTTTTGCCGGCAGAAGGTTGCTTTGTATTTTTGCGACGTTTAATGCCTGCAGGCCGAGGCCGTATGTAATGGCAAAATCGCAGATGTTTTCGTGCAGTTTGGCACTGGAAATATTTTGGGCCGGCACAAGTTTCTCGAAAGCGTCGGGTCTTATGGCCGGGATTTGTGTAGTCTGCTGGAGGTACTTATTCAAGCCTTGTAGTCTCAGCCCTCCGCCGAACAGGATGATTTTTGCAAAGGCTGTGTTTTTATGGCTGCTGTTGTAGTATCCCAGAGACCGTTGTATTTCGGTTCCAAAATCCGTAAGAACCGGCTTCATAGCGTGGAAGATTTGTCTGGCGTATTTGCTCACGGGAGCGGAACGTTTTAGCTTTTCAGCCTTTTCAAAGTTTAATTTGAAGGTGTCTGCAATGGTTTTTGTGAAGTTGTTTCCCCCTAGGGGAATGCATCTTTGCCAGACGCTTGTTTTTGTGCAGATGACGAGGTTTGTGTTGTCTGCTCCCATATCGAGCAGTACGACAGCGTTTTTATCAGCGTCGTCGAGGTCTTTTCTATCGAACCATGCGTAATTGTACAGAGCGATGGGGGCCATTTGGACTACGGAGACTCTGATGTTTTCAGCGGAGAAGTTTTCGAGGTATTTGCTGATAAGTTCGTTTTTTATGGCAAAGATTCCGACTTCGGTATCGGGACTGTCTGTTTTTGGCATAAGCTGCCAGTCCCATTCAACTTCGTTGATGTCGAAGGGTATCTGCTGAACAGCCTCGAATTTTACGATTTCTGGCACGCGTTTCGGGTCAACGGGGGGCAGTTTTATGAATTTTGCGAAGCTTGTCTGTCCCGGCACGGAGATAGCGATTGGGTCTTTTGACAGGTCGTTTCTGCCGGCGAAGGTACTGAGCGTGGAGCGTATAATCTGGTTTTTTTCGTCTTCTGTGATGTTTTCAGCCGACAGAATTTTTGGATGTTCGATGCAATCAAGTCCGATTACCTCGATATTTTCTCCCATTTGTTGAAGACGCAGGGCTTTCAGCGAATTACTTCCAACGTCGATAGCCCATACTGATTTTGCTGCCGCCATTTTTCAGCTATTCCGTCTTTGCAAAATTGCAAAAAATCGCATACACTTCAAGTTCAGTCAAAAAACGAAGGTTTTTTATTTTAACATATTATGAAAACATTTGCTATAGATACTCTTGGCTGTAAGGTAAATCAGTACGAATCTCAGCAGATAATCCGGTTCCTGACAGATTGCAATCTTTTATACGTTCAAAACTTCAGCCAGGCTGAAATTATTGTCATCCATACCTGCTGCGTTACACATATAGCATCGGCAAAAAGCAGACAACTTGTTCGAAAAGCACAAAAACAAAATCCAAAAGCGAAAATAATCGTTTCAGGCTGCCTTGTGAGCTCAGACCCTGTAGAGCTTAAAAATCTCGACGAGAAACTGCTCTTTGCCACTGATTTAAAAGGCCTTTTTGAGCTGCTAAAAAAAGAGCTTATAGCTGCCGGGGTGGAGTGTAATTTGTTTGATGACAGTGCCTTATCGAAATCGGGTACAATAGAGAAATTCTGCGGACAAACGCGAGCATTTCTGAAAATCCAAGATGGATGCGATGGATTCTGCTCATACTGCATAATCCCAAAAACCAGACCAAATATAACTTTTAAGCCAATGGATAAAGTCATAGATGAAGCGCAAGGCCTTGTGAATTCAGGCCATAAGGAAATTGTCCTGACAGGAATTTTCCTCGGCGCCTACGGCCAAGATAGCGTAAAACGTAAAAACTGGCCAAACGGCGAAAATAATAACCTTGCTATCCTGCTGGAAAAAGTGGCTCAAGTTCAGGGCCTTAAACGAATTAGATTAAGCTCATTAGAACCGGCTGACGTTACAGAAAGACTACTCGATGTAATGAAAAATTACCATAACATTATGCCACATCTGCATTTATCACTGCAATCCGGCTCGGAGGCAATCCTTAAAAAAATGAACCGACAATATACCATCAAAGAATTCCTTAAGGCTATTGAAAATATAAACTTACGACTTGACAGGCCTGCAATTACCACAGATATAATCGTCGGCTTTCCGGGCGAAACGGTACAGGATTTTGCACAAAGCCTTGCAGTAGCAAAACTTGCAGGATTTTCTAAAATACATATCTTTCCATACAGTAAAAGAAGCGGCACGGCAGCGGCAAGAATGCAAGATACTGTAGATAAAAAAGTTATAACTCAAAGAATACTGGCACTTAGAGAACTTGAAAAACAATTAGCCCAAAAATTTAAAAGACAATTCATTCGCGAGATAGCAGAAGTCCTTATAGAAGATGAAGTTAAAAAATCAGGCAGATGCGAAAGATACTACGAGATTTCTGTCGCCAGCGATAGGCCTTTGGTTAAGGGCGAAATTGTAAAGTGCAAAATCAATGAAGATGCCGTAAGTGCTTTAGTCGTTGGTATATAGTATTTGGTATTTAGTGCCGTTTTTGTCGATGGATTTTTTATAAAGCAGACAAGACTTATTGAGTTTGCAAAAAACAGAGATATAATTTTTGTTAAATCAAAAGAGAAAGGGATTATTTGAAGGGAGACGAATTATGAAAAGGGTTATTGCAATAATTATGGTTTTGCTGGCTGCGGCTGTTGTTGTAGCAGTTGAGAAGGCCAAGACGGAAGAGTCGGCGGCGACGGTGCAGCAGAAAAAGGCAGCGGCAAATCTGCCGTTAGAAAAAGTTATCGACCTGGGCAATGAAGTAAATATGGTAGTTGTATTCATCCCGGCAGGGGAGTTCGATATGGGTTCGCCGATGGATGAGCTAAAGAGAGATAAAGATGAAGCCCAGCATCATATCAAACTGACAAAACCGTTCTACATCGGCAGGTTCGAGGTAACGCAACTGCAATACAGGGTCATTGTGAGCGAAAATCCCAGCAAGTTCGGCGGAGATAAGCTGCCGGTTGATAATGTCAACTGGCATGAGGCCCGCCGATTCCTGAAGAAACTTTCCGATAAGACCGGTTTAAAATTCAGGCTGCCGACGGAAGCAGAATGGGAATATGCGTGCAGGGCAGGGACGACGACCGCATTTAATACAGGAACTACAATCGATTCCGACCTTGCAAATTATGACGCCAGAGACCCCTACGCTGACGGCATTATCGGCAAATATCTCGACAGGACAACTGATGTCGGGTCTTATCCGCCTAACGCGTTCGGATTGTATGATATGCACGGCAATGTCTGGGAATGGTGCAGCGATATTTACGATGACGATTATTACAAGGTAACGCCGCTGGTTGACCCAAAGGGGCCGCAGGAAGGCAAGGCGAAGGTAATAAGAGGTGGGGCGTGGAATGAAAAGGCGTATAAGTGCAGGTCGGCAGACAGAAACCATCGCTGGCCGAAAGATAATCAGCCGATTATCGGATTCAGGGTTGTACTCGATGTAGAGTAAAATCCGAAATTCGAATTTCGTGTTTCGTGCTTCGAATTTGTTTTTTGTGGTGCGGGATTCTACTCGGTCTTTTTGCGGAGCAGAGGAACAAAGCGAACCGGCATCATAGATTTTTTTTCGAGCGAGCCGTCAGCTCTTTTTGTAACCAGCAGGAGGTCCTGAGCATAGCGGCCGACAGGAATCACGATTTTTCCGCCGCTCTTGAGCTGGTCGAGCAGCGGCTGTGGAATGTGGTCCGGTGCACAGGTAACAATGATTGCATCAAAGGGGGCATACCCCAGCCAGCCTTTGTAGCCGTCGCCGATTCTAACCTTAATAGTATTGTAGCCGTGATTCGATAGTTGTTCCTGAGCTTTTTTGGCCAGCGGCTCCAAAATTTCGATGGTATAAACGTACGGTGTAAACTCAGAAAGCACCGCTGCCTGATAGCCGGAGCCGGTGCCGATTTCAAGAACCTTCATCTGTGGCGTCAGGTCAAGCAATCCTGTCATATAGGCCACAATAAAAGGCTGCGAGATGGTCTGGCCGTGACCAATGGGCAGGGGCGTATCTCCATACGCCATCGCCTGAAAGCTGGCAGGCACAAACCAATGGCGGGGCACATTCAACATTGCAGCAAGCACCTGCTTGTTGTCAAAGCCATACCCGCTAATGGTCTGAACCATTCTTTGGCGGTCGCTTAGGCGTTCATTAGTTCGTGGATGATTCCAATGGAACTGCTCGTTCGGGTCTGTTTGATTTGGCTCCGCCTTCGCCAAGGCTACAGCGGACAAGTCGGCGGACAAGCCAGAGAAAGATAGAAAACCTATCGCCGTAATAAGTATTGCTGAAAGGATAATTTTGGGCTGCATAATAAAGCCCTTTCAAGAATCAATTAACCTATATTATCCTTGACCGAATTGGGGAATCAAGGTATATTTTGGGCTTTTGGTTGATAAAGAAGACTTATTAGGGTTTTATTTGAGGTAAAACGGTGAAGGCAAGTGAATTACGGCCTGGAATGGGAGCGGTAATCGACGGGAAACTGTGTATCTGCTTTCAGGCGGTACATGTTACGCCGGGGAATTTGCGGGCGTTTGTGCAGGCCAGACTACGCTGCATACAAGATGGCATAATGTTCGAGAAAAGGCTTCGCTCTACGGAAGAAATAGAGCAGGCAATCCTCGATAGACGTGAAATGCAATACCTCTATGAAGACAGAACAGGACTTGTCCTGATGGATAACGAAACTTATGACCAGGTTACACTGCCGAAAGAAATGATAGGCGATGCGGATAAATATCTCAAGCCTGATACCAAAGTCGTGGCTCTTTTGCACAGCGAAAAGATTGTATCAATAGAACTGCCGAAGGTAGTGGAACTGACTGTTACAGAGACAACACCTCAGCCGCGAGGAGCGACTGCGACAAATCAAATGAAAGACGCTACGCTGGAAACGGGACTGAAAACGCGAGTGCCGCCGTTTATAGAGGTCGGGGAAGTTTTAAGAATCAGCACTGAAAACGGGTCGTATATATCGAGAGCGAAATAGCCGCTTGTCGCTCGTCGCTGGTAAAAAAGAATGTGGAAGGTAAATACTTTGACTGCTTGTCGGCACTGGCGGCTTACCCCTAACTCTTTACAAGACCGGACAGCATTTTGCAAATATTCTCAATCTCTTTTTTAAGCTCCTCACACTTACTTTCCGCAATAAATGCCTTGCGCCTGCATATCTCCAGAATAGGAACGCATTCAAACGCAGAGCCGCGAGCAATTCTGAAAAAATTGCTTCTGTCTGCTTTATGGTATCTGCCGTTACCTTCCACAATATTTGTCGAAATAGACAAAGCCGCTCTGTTTAACTGATCCGCAAGATAATAATTTCCTCTGGGAAAATCTTTTGTTAATTCGCAGATTTCATCTGCAAAATCAACGGCTTTCCTGTAAACATCGAGATTTTCGAATATAAACGCCAATTTTGAAAATCGACAATCGAAATTAGACCGCAATCGAGAATCTCCCCGCCTCAATTTTCGACTTTCGATTCTCGATTGTTCTGTTAAATTTTGCCTCGGGCAAAATTTAACTGCCCAGGAGAGGACTCGAACCTCCACGAGATTGCTCTCACCAGCCCCTCAAGCTGGCGCGTCTGCCAGTTCCGCCACCTGGGCAAGGCTAAACTTATAATACGACAGAAAACAACAGAATCAAGATTATTTTACTGATAAAAAGCGGATTCAATGTTGTCTGGCTTGTATCAGGTGCTCGCGGGCAGTCTGCAATTTCTGCGAAAACTTGTTACGCTTAAACGCTATGGTCCATTTTTTCAAAGTAATCCAGCCGCCGAAACGCATTAAATAGTTACGCCACGGCCGATACCACTTCCACCAGCCCAGACGAATGTTATGAAGGAAGAAAATCAGGGCGGGGAACGAAAATATATTTACCGCTATAAGAAACATATATTTGAAACGGTAAAACCTGCCCATAATCTTTTTTGCACAGATATGTATCTGTTCGGAAGTTAAGGGCTTGTCAGGTTCAAATAAAGGGAAATTGCCGTCATAATATTCCCAGCCGATATCCTGGCGCGGGTAAATCCGGTTCTGCTTCGCCAGTCTGTGCCTCAATTCCGTGCCGGGAAGAGGAACAGGAAGCAATACCTGAACCGTATCAATTTTGGCCTTGCGGATGAAATCCCTGTAAATCCTGACACGTTCCTTTACAGGTATCCCGATATTAGCATTCTCCTCCAGCGGATAGCCGAAGATAAACATTCCGTGCACCAAAAATCCGAATTTGTGAAATATCCTTGCCCAGGATAACATGTCAGAGGAGCTTATATGCTTATTCATTGCCTTCAATTCCGTATCGATGGGCGACTCAAAACCGATGGCTACAGTTTGAACGCCTGCCTGCCACATCGCAGAAAGCAGTTCTGTGTCACGAGCTTTATCCAGTCTTATCTGAACCGTTATGTCCAGTCTTAAGCCTATTCGTTTTTCATAATCCGCAAGCAGATTGCAGAGCCTTATCGTTTCGTCGCGCTGCTGGCCGAAGAGGTCATCAACTATGAAAAAATGCCTGGCGTTTCTCGTTTCGACAAGGAGACTAATGTGCTCAAGCAAACGTTCCGGCGAGGCATGCCTTGGTCTGCCCTTGACAGTGCAGAATTCGCAATCCATACTGCAGCCTCGTATTCTTTCGACAGGATAAATCTTAATCCTCGCGTATCGAACCAGAGAAAAATCCGGCAAAGACAGCTTATCAAAGTCCATCAGGTGTTCCCTTTGTGTGGTGAGGACAATTTTGCCGTTCTTCAGATATGCAATGCCTTTTACATCATCTGCGTTCCTGCCATTTTCTATTGCCTCTAACAGTTCGGTAATCGTTTCTTCAGCCTCGCCAATAACAACATAGTCAACGCCGGAAGAAAGAGCCTCGGATATGTTATCTTCAACAAAGTGCTGGCCACCGGCAATCGTGGTAATCCCCCGGTCTTTGTAAAACCGGGATATCTGGTACAGCCGAGGTATGGTACTGGTCAGGCCACCATAAAGGCCGACTACATCCGCAGGCCGCTGCTGTTGTAAGAATTCGTGGTCGGCTCCGCCGGATTCGGATACAGGGCCGAACCTGCCAAGGTTGTTCTCATCAATAACCTCAACATCCCATTTTGCCATCTTGTTCGCCGCACTAGCCACACAAACAGGGCCCAGTGCCGTTGTCTTATTGGCAATATGCGAATAAATATTAAAGGCCGGATAAGCCGGAATAACTATTCTGAATCTGTATCTGTGCTTAGATGAGTCAAACATGACAAAAATCTCTATACGTACTTTTTGCTTAACGCAAGCTTCGGTTACCTATTACCTGAAAAATAAGCTACCGTGTTGCCGGGTAAAAATCAATAAATTTTCAGGCATGGCCTTTTCTAAATAAAATCTATATTGGTTTGGTTTCGCCCAAAATAAGCTGTAAGCGAGGACTGAAAATAAAGCCATTCGCTTTGCATAATTCGACTATGAGCGGACTTATTCTCAAATACTCAGAAAGATTCTTGGCCTGAGACATCAATAAAACTTTCGAGCGGTCAACCCCGCAGCACGGTGCGGCGGGGTCAACATCTTTCAAGTCGTTAAGAAGCTGATGAACTTCGGTAATATCCTCTATCTTTTCTATCACAAACTTTAATTGATAATTGTGATTTGCTATAAGTTCTTTGAGCTGGTCAATTTTCAGATAACCGTTTTTGTTCTGTTCATTATTGTGGGCATTTGAAAGCTTGGGACTGATGCTCATCAGGTCGCAAGGGAGATTCGCAATGTATTTAATTCCTGCCGTTTCAATGGTGATATGAATATTGTGCTGTTTTATCGCTTGACAGAGGAGGGAAATATGTGGGGAAACAAGCGGTTCGCCGCCAGTAATTACAACAAAGGTTGGCGAGTCCGCCTCCGCTAAAGCTGCGGCGGATAAATATTTCATTACCTTTTTTATTATCTGGCCAATTGACATTTTTGTACCGGATGTAGAATCGAGAGCGTATTCAGTGTCGCAGTATTTACAGCGCAACGGGCAGCCTGCAAGTCTTATAAATACGCTGGGCCGGCCGGCAAGGAGACCTTCGCCCTGAATTGAATAAAAAATTTCGGAAATATTGATTTCAGTGTTTTGCATATTTGAGTAGGTCTTTGAATCCTGCTTGTGTAAAACCTTTAAGGCGCAGGCGGCAGGAGTCACATCTGCCGCAGGGTTTTCCGTTCTTGTCAGGATTGTAGCAACTATGAGTCAAGGCAAAATCAACGCCGAGGCGCATTCCAGTCTTTATAATTTGAGCTTTTGTCATTTTTATTATTGGTGTGTGGATTTTGTATCGGGCTTTTTTCTGTACCGCGGCTGCTGTAGCAAGATTGGCCATTTTCCGGAATGCTCTGATATATTCAGGCCGACAGTCGGGATAACCGCTGTAATCTGTAGCATTGACGCCGATAAAAATATCGAACGAGCCAATCGACTCGGCAAAGGCAAGAGCGTAACTTAAAAATATTGTATTCCTTGCTGGAACATAGGTAATAGGTACCTGCGAGGAGTCAATGTTTCTGTTAAGCGGGACATTGATTGACCTGTCGGTCAGGGCTGAATTTGCAAATACTGAAGGGTCAATATCAATAAACTTGTGCTGAAATGCGCCGATGGATTTTGCGACTTTTTTTGCGGCCATCAGCTCAATGCCGTGCCGCTGGCCGTAACGAAATGTTAAAGCAAAACATTTAAAACCTTTATTTTTTGCGATTGCCAGCGTTGTTGCAGAGTCCGGCCCGCCGCTGAGCAAAACCACGGCTTTTGGTTCGACAGGCTCACCATAAAATTTGGCCTTTTTTGCCATAAATAAACTATACTCTACTTGCCATTATCAGGAATTTATATTATTATAATGGCCTGTGATTTTTTAACAAATGCAAAAACAGGGTAGAAGATGAGCGAGGCGAAAATAGAATTTTTTGACAATCCGAAACCCGGCCGGGAATATGCAATCAGGATATCCTGTCCGGAGTTTACGAGCGTTTGTCCCAAAACGGGCCAGCCGGACTTCGGAACTATAACAATCGAATACTGCCCCGATAAAAAATGCATCGAACTTAAAAGCCTTAAGTTCTATATGCAAAGTTACCGAAACAAAGGAATATTTTACGAAGCACTGACAAACCAGATTCTTGATGACCTTGTCGCTGCTGCAGGGCCGAGATGGATGAAAATTACTTCAAGATTTACGCCGCGAGGCGGAATTACTACGGAAGTCGCAGCAGAATATAAACAATCCGCCTCCGCCAAGGCTATGGTGGATAAATAAAAAACAGGAGGCTGCAAAATGTCAATATCGTTTCATTGCGAAAGCTGTAAGAAAAAAATTACGGCTCAGGATGATGCGGGCGGCAAATGGGGGAAATGTCCGTACTGCAACCATAAGTGCTATGTACCTATGCCGAAAAAAGACGATGAAGAAGAACTCAAACTCGCACCTGTTGACGAAAGTGAAGAGAAGAAATACGAACAAATGATGCGCCAAACACATAGCCTTACCGGAGTGCTGCTGCACCAGACAGAAGTGCCGCCGGAACCGGCCCAGAGCGGAAAAATCGACGACAAGCAACTGACCGTTCGAATAGTAACATACCTTAGACAAATGGCGGACGGCCGGCTCGATGAAGCACAAGCAACCGCCGACAAAATCGTACCATACAAAAGCCAGGCAAAGGCAATACTGGAAAATATACTCTTTGCAGAAAAGCCGGAGCCCGAACTGGCAGATGTGTCGAAAAAGGTGCTTGCCGGATTTGTACGCAATATACTGATAAGAATGGGATGAAAAAGGGAAAAAGTTAAAAGGAAAAAGGCAAAAGGAGAAAAGAAAGATGTCTGATGCGAAAGACTTCTACGAAAAAATCGGCGCTAAAATGGAGAAAATGAAAAAGGATATGCCGGCCGTGACAACAGGATTCGGCTCGTTTTTCAGCAAGGTTATGACTGACGGAGCTTTGAGCCTGCGGGAAAAAGAACTCGTAGCGCTCGGGATTGCCGTTGCTCTTAACTGCAAGCCGTGCATCGGAGCGCATACCAAAAAGTGCCTCGAAGCAGGAGCAAGCAGAGAACAAATTCTCGAAGCGGCGGCGGTAGCCGTGGTAATGGGCGGCGGGCCAGCTTATATGCATACACCGGAGGTAATAGAAGCGCTGGAAGCATTGGAGAAGTAAGAAAAGTTATTTTGCAATGGATTGCAAAAATGCCATCTCCTGGTCAGTAAGTGATTCGCCTTTTATCTGTTTTACCTTTTCGATAGTCCGGTCCAAATTGTAATTGCCAGATTTTAACATCCAAACCGCTGCAAGATATGCGACTCTTTTTTTGCCGCTGCTGTCGTGTAAAAGCACAGGTAAGCTGGAGCTTTGGCTCATTATTTCCAGGAATTTTTGAGAATCCTGCGCGTCAGGAATGCCGTCGGTCGGAGTATCCTTTTCTATTGGAAGTTCTATATATTTTGCACCGTTGCTTCTCATCCAGGTAATTTCCTCATTATACCAGTTATGCTCACGATGCTCGTCAGGATTGCGCAGGTTCACAAACGCGGCGATGTGATACTTGTATAAAAGACGAGTATAATCCATACCTCTCGGCTGGCCGCTTGTGTAAAGCACGCCGGGCTTTACTGTCTGGAAATTTTTTATGTGAAAATGCCTCACTAAACCTACGATAAACAGGATTATCACTGCCAGCCAGAACCAGCCTAAAAAAGGATTTTTATTCTTTTTCATCCCGCACCTTCTTGTAAATATTCCTGACCGCATAGATTTTCCGGTCAGTAGCCTCGAAATATACCCTGCTAATCATTTCGCCGATGAGGCCGGTTGAGATAAAAGAAAGACCTATCAATAGCAAGAGAATTCCGGCTGCGCATAACGGACCGTGAGCGGCAAAAATCGGCACATTAAAATAAAACTTGTCAAAAAGGATATAGGCGAAAATCAGACAGGCAGCGACAATACAGTAAAACGCGGCCTTGCCGAAAAAGTGAAGAGGCCTGGTTATATAACCCAAAAGAAATCGCAGCGTAATCAAATCAAGGACAACCCGAAAAGTGCGCGAAATGCCGTATTTGCTTTTGCCCAAAGGGCGCACAATGTTCGTTATGGGTATCTCGATTATCTTTCCGCCGGTGAGAGAAACAAGAGCCGGTATGAAACGGTGCATCTCGCCGTACAGCCGGACGTCCTGAATTATCTGACGCCGATAAGCCTTGAAGGTTGTGCCGAAGTCGTGAATGGCAACGCCGCTGACTTTCGAGGCGAGCCAGTTGGCAGCGCGGCTGGGAATCTTGCGCATAATAAGGTTGTCAACGCGTTTTTCGCGCCAGCCGCTGACAACGTCATATCCTTCGTTGATTTTTTCCAGGAACTTAGGTATCTCCTCGGGCAGATGCTGCAGGTCGCCGTCCATACTGATAATAATTTTACCGCTGGCATAGTCAAAGCCTGCGGCAAGGGCAGGGGTCTGGCCAAAATTCCGCCGCAATTGCACAACGAGAACATTCTCGTCCTTTTCTGCAATGGTCTTAAGTTTTCCCAGCGTTGCATCGGTGCTGCCGTCTTCGACAAAGACAAGCTCGTAACTTTCATTTGTCTGCTGCATTACCTTTGTGAGACGCTGATAGAGTTCTTCCACCACTGCCTGTTCGTTATACAAAGGTACAACAACCGAATATTTAACGCTTGTCTGTGTCATTCTTTGTCCTTGTCAACCCCGCACCACCGTTGGTGCGGGGTCAATATTGCCATAATGTACAAGCTCCACACCCGCCTCGGCAAGAATTTGTTTTGTCGAAGGAGCACAGAGCCATTTAAGCTCAGTTTTGCGCTGCTCAAGAAGCCGGGTTTTGTCAAGGCCTTCGGGATAACCCGGATGAGTCATTACCTCAGCTACTCCGACAAACTGCGTTCTGGCGATTTCAGACCAGAACTTATCATCTATCCTGCCGGTATGAGCTGCGCCGAAGAAAATATCGTTCTTTATAAATCGATTGTCAAGCTTCCGGCAGTTCAGAGCCATCTGTCTTAGTAAGAACGCCTTGGTTTTGTCCATAAAGTCGACCTTTGGCCAATCGCCGAAGCAGACCGTAGCCGGCTCCCATGGCCAGCGAATCGCGCCAATGCCAAAGTCGGCAGCCAGAGAACATACTATTCTATACACAGGACCAAAACAATGGAAGTGTTTATGTGAGTCCAGATGGGTCGGCTTGATGCCTCTGTCGGAAACAAAAGCTATCTGAGCGGCAAATTCAGCTTCAACGGCCTTTAAGATTTTTTTGTTGGTAAAGGTTTTGAATGCAAGTTTATAGGCAGAATATTTGAATTCGCCGCCGTCGTTAAGCAGCAGTTGGACGGTACTATCTGAAGAGAGCGGTTTGCCCTCCACGACATTTAAGTGGACGCCGGTGCCGAGGGTTGGGGTCTTTTTGGCCAATTCTATTGCCTCATCCGAGGCGGGCATATTGGCCATAATAGTAGCGCTGGTAAGAACGCCGGTGGTATGGGCCTCAATGATGGCTCTGTTGACGCCTTTGCAAAGTCCGAAATCATCAGCATTTATTATCAGTTTTCTAAGCATGAGGGTTCACCCCGTTAGAGACAGGCCACCTTTGGTGGCCGTCCCCCTTAGGGGTGTCTCTAACGGGGTAAAAGTTTAAGCTTATAGCCCCGCAGGGTCAAATAAAAAGAAGAGGCAAAGACTCGCATAAAAAGGGCTGCCGTCAATACAGCAGCCCTTCAGTTTAAGATAAAGTCTTTATGAACTTACGAACCAGTACCTGCCAGCCAATTTTCACACATAACAGCTAAATCCCTTATATCGATGATGTCATCGCCGGCAGGCGGTGGGTCAATATCCACCAAAGGTGCGTTTTGTTGCCAGTAAGAAGCAAGGATGGCAAAGTCGAAAAAGTCCACGTCGCACTGGCTGTCAAAATCGCCGATGTAGGCCCACGAAAACTCATAAGCGCCCATATCCACTATGACGGTATCGTTACAATCACCGTCTACGAACTTGGGTCGGCCGTCGAGGTCTAATGGCGTTTGTTCTGACGTGTTGGCATCCCAATCGAGGTCTGCGATATCGGCCGGTACATAGATGTCGTTACCTTCGTCGATGCAGGGTGAAGCCAGCGACAGCCGTAAGTTATCGTCGAGTGTGCCGATAATATCGTCTGGTCCGTTAGTATCCGCAAAACGTGGGTCGGTGTTGATGTTATTGCCGCCGGCACCTCCCCAGCCACCCTGAACGTCAGAGTCATAAACAGTTGCCGTGCAGCTACAAAAGTCGCTTATCTGCGGAGCGGTATTGCCCCAGAGGATACAGTTGGCGATTGTCGGATTAGAATTATTGTAGTCGTTTATGCCGCCGCAACCCCCGGTGGCCAAATTATCGCTGAAAGTGCAATTGACTATTGTCGGACAACTGCCGGTGATGTTGGATACAGCCCCTCCATACTGCGCGGAATTGTTGCAGAATAAGCAGTTAGTCACCGCCGGATTGCTTTGATGTATGTTGTACAAGCCGCCCCCGTTGTTTCCGGCACCGAATCCCTCATTCGAGATGAAACTGCAGTTGACCAGTGTCGGACAGCTTGCGCTGTCATTCAATATTCCGCCGCCGCCATCTTTTGTTGCGTTTCTGAAGAAGATACAATTAATTACCTGCAAATTGCTTTGGTAGTTCCACATTGCCCCACCAGAGCCTGCAGTGGAATTCTCGATGAATGTACATTTGTTGACTGTGCAATTTGCGTTAAGGTTGAACATTCCGCCGCCATAACTGTTGGGCCATCCGCCGGAGTCGGCATTTCCTGCTGTAATGGTAAAGCCATCGAGGATAGCCGTCACATCGGTATTGCTGCCGGTCACGACGTGATAGCTGTTTTCAGCCCTGCAGGGGTCGCTAAGTAAATCGCAGGGGTCAGCGAGTTGGTGGTCATTCCCTTTAAGGTCGCCGCTGAGGATTGTTTCATAAAGTTTGATATCGCGGGTGTTCGGGTCCGGCGCTCCATATCCGGCAAAGCCGCCGTAGATGGCCACGCTGTTTTTAAGTACAAAACTCGCGTCTCGGCTGCCAGAACCGTTTGGATCGGCTGAGTTACTGTCGGGATAGTATGTCCCATCGGCCACCCAAATCACTTGAGCGCAGGGGTCAGCCAAGGCATCTTGGAGGTAATTGTAGGCATTGTCCCAGCTTGAACCGTTATTATCGCCCGGTGCGTTCATATCAACGTAGCAGATAGATACTGCATTAAAATCAACCGGCCAGACATTTCCTGATACTGAGTTCCAATCATTGGAAAGACCGGTGCTTCTCATCGCAGGGGTGAAGGAATAACCGAACTTTGTCACGGTGATGGTATAAGTTGAAGCCGAGGGAAGGTGTGCAAGCGCATATATCCCCCGGTTGTTTGTAAATGCCTGATATACTCCGCCGCCGCTTTCGACGGCGGTCACCTTTGCGCCGCTGATTGGAGAGCCGCCTAATTCATCTGCGACGCGACCGCTGATTATCTCACCACCGCCGGTGATAAAGACGTTATACACACATGCGTATACACAGTTATAGTTAAAGGAAAGGCCTGTTATGTTAGGAAGGTTATACCATGCATCGTGCAGCCCCTGCCAGCCCATGTTAAGATGATGGTATAGTGTCCCCTGATTGTAGCCATAGCCATCGCACACCACTGCGTGACCTCTACTCTCATAATCGCCACCTGTGTCATTCGGCCCGGCGATACTGAGAATGACCGGATGATTATAGTCGAGATTGGGGTTTATCATACCATTTAACCCTGGCCCGATATTTCCCGCATTATTGAAGCCGTAGACCGCATTGTTATAGTCGAAGAAGTTCAGGTCCCTCAGTGCAAATGTTGCGTCTCTCGTACTTGCGCTTGACCCGCCGGCCGAATAATTCATATAGACCGAAACACCGGCGTCATAGCAGAGTGCGCCGATGGCCTGCAGGTGGTTTGGCTCGGTCGTGCTGCAGTTCGGCTCGAAATCCATCATGTCCCATTGGTATCGCGCACCGTTACCATCACTGCCGCGTTTCCATGCCTTTTGTGCCCCGCCACCGACGGTAATCCAGTGCCATGGTTCTTTGTCTACCGCTTCTGTCGGATGCTTGTGAAAACGCATCAGTTGAGCCATCGCGGTGGCCACACAGCCGCATGGATAATTGTTGTGGTCGCCGTAAGGATTGGGAGTGCCAGGAGAACAACTGTCAGTGAGATAGTCGCAGGGGTCGCACGGGTCACTGAGCGGGGTATAATAATTGTAGCAGGCGTTCGTCCCGGCAAGCGTCTGCCCCCATTTCGTCTTGACCAACGGGTCCACACGCGGGTCGGAAACCGATGGGATTCCCATCACAACGGGTCCGCCTTCTCCAAGCCCTGTTAGCTGTTCCCACTTGTCCTGAGCTTCCAACATCTTCTGTGATTCCAAGGTTGTGCTGCTTGCCTCCATCGCCTGTATCTGTCGTGCTGCCGAGACACGGCTGGCAAGGTCGAAGCTTACCAGCGCACCTAACGGATTATCGTGGGACGGGTCGTAAATACCCTTTTCGACAAAACCAATAATCGGCTCGACCATATCATCCGCCGGCATTATTACGAACCCGCCTTTTTCAAGATACACGATGTAATAAACTGCCTGCTCGCCGCCGGCAGGATAGGATACAACTTCCCGAACCTGCGTCCCCAGTGCTGCACCGAGTGGCTGACTGTCTAATCGTAACCAGCCAATTACCACATTTCGCGCCTCCGTCGGCGTTCTTAGCCGCGCTAATGCGCCGGCAGCACAGATTTGCAGAACCGCTAAAACGCATAGCATTTTGAGTAGAATTTTTCGCTTCTTCATTTTTTAACCCTTTCATTACTTGATTTCAGAAGTCATACTGACCGCGCACAATGAGTGTAGTAACTTATTAAGGTCGAAAGTAAAACCAGTGTGCGCCCAAACCATAATATTATTGCCTCCTGCTTTGTATCTCCATAATGACTTATCATTATCGCGCTATCCGGGGAAAGTCAAGATAAATCCAGCGCGTATTTGGTATAGCGAGGGAATTCAGACGGATGGGGATATCCCCTTATGAAAACAGAATTAAAGAGCGTTTTTTATATAATCGAAAATCCTGTATCTATTTTTGTTGCAAAAGCAGGAGATTTGACGAAAATAGGAGTGAAATAATATGGTTTTTATTATTCACAGATACCTTTTTCGGGACTTGCTAAAAGTCTTTGTACTTGCGACATTGGCTCTGACGATAATCATGAGCCTGGGAAGCTTACTGCGGCCGATTCAGGAATACGGAGTCGGCCCAAAACAGGTGATGAGCCTGCTGTGCTACTTTATGCCGATTACGCTTACGTTCGTTCTGCCGGTGGCGGCTCTGTTTGCAACGTCGTTCGTTTATGGAAGATTCGCTGCCGATAACGAATTTGACGCCTGCAAGGCAAGCGGAATAAGCCCTGCAATGCTCGTGTATCCAGGACTAATATTGGCAATTATAGTCGCTATCGCAAATCTTATCCTGAGTTTTCACGTCGTGCCGGCTTATGTCCACCGCGCTGAAAAAGCAATTAAGGCCGACGCCAAACAAATTCTTTTCAGGAACATATACAGACGGGGATATTACAGTCTGCCGGGAAGAAATTTCAGCATTTATGCCGATGCTGCTGACCCCGCAAACGCCAGCCTGTTTGGCGTCGTTATCATGGAGACAGGTGAGAACAAAAGACTTATCACCGCTGAATCTGCAACTGTAAGCTTCGACAGCACCAAAAGGTCAAACGAAGTAAAGGTACTTGCCAGGAACGCCTTTCAGTTCGATGAACGCGGCGGAGTTTTTTTCAAGGTGATTTCGGTGCTGGGAGAATTTGAATCGCTGATGACCGACAGCGTAAAGTTCCAAAAGATTGAGCAGATGAACGCCATCAAGGCTTCGCCGATTAACTATTATCCGGTCGCACTGTGTGCATGGAACGCATATGAAAGGCTGACTATGGAGATACTGGCCGAAGAAATAAAAAATACCATAAGTTTGGATAAAGATAATTTCTACCAGCTTTACAATAATGAAAAATTGCTGCGTCTGACCGCAAAAGATTGTCAGCTTAGTGCCACTGGCGACCAGATAGAAGTTACGGGCGATGTATTGCTCTTCGAATACGACAGAAGCAGCGGAGAACTTATAAAAAGCTACCGGGGACAGAAGCTCTATATACAGCTTTCAGCGGAAACGGAAACCAGACCAAGCACGATACTTATCGTTACGTTTCCAAATGCCATCTGGCTTGACCGCGGCATTGAATACATAAAACCAAGATATACCGTACAGGATATTGTTCTGCCGAGCTCCGTTACAGCGAAACTCGGAGAGGATATTATAGATGCCGCGAGAAAGCATCGATATATTCGGGAGCCTTCGGCACAACTTGCAGGGCTTATAAAGGAACTGGACAGAAAAATCAGAGTGACACTTTTTGAAATCAAGGCGGAAATTCATTCGAGGCTGGTCTTCGGCATCGGCTGCATTACGCTCATACTCATCGGTATCGGTCTGGGTATCAGATTCAGGGGAGGACATCTGCTTACGGCATTCGGGATAAGCTCGATTCCGGCTGCAGCACTGCTTATCTTCATTATGATGGGGAAGAATATAACACAAAACCAGCGTTCTATATTAGGAGCCGACCTTGGCGTCGGCTTTATGTGGGCAGGACTGATAATTCTGACGGTTTTTGCCCTTGTGCTTTACAGAAAAATGCTGAAAAATTAAAGATGCAAAACTTGTCGCGAGTAAAGTTGAACGATGAAAACACTTGACAGATATGTAACGAAAAATTTTCTGACAGGCTATCTGATTTCCTTTGGCGTGCTGATGGGACTGCGCATAATGACAGACCTGTTCATAAATCTTGATGAATTTACAGAAAATGCGGAACTTACCACCGCACAGGTGTTGTCCAATATTGTATTTTACTATGGCACACATAGCTTTCTGTACTTCAGGGATTTTGCAGGTATGATAACCGTTGTCGCAGCGGTGTTCTCGCTGGGAAAAATGACAAAGAACAACGAACTTGTCGCAATTATGGCTTCGGGAGTGAGCTTAAAGCGAATAATCGCACCGATTTTGTTTCTGTCGCTTATCTTTGCCGGTCTGCATGTGGTCGACCAGGAATTTTTCATCCCTCCGATGGCGGAGAAGCTCGTCCGCGCACAGGGCGCGGTTGCTGATACTCTGTTTTACGATATGTGGTTCATCGGTGATGCAAATGCAAGCCTGTTCAGCTCACCGCAGTTCAAGGTTAAAGATGCGGCGATTATTACGCCGACAATAATCACGCGCTCAAGAAAACAGGATTCGGGATTGTTCGACGTTACAGGCATCATCAAGGCCGACTCGGCATATTACGACCTCGATACAAGGTCGTGGATTCTCAATAACGGGGTGTTTCTGAGGGTCTCAAGAGAACTGGCAGACAGACCTTATGAAACAATAAAGTCATATCCGAGCGACCTTACGCCGAAGGATATTCCGGTCAGGCGAAAATCGGCTCATATGGATTTGCTCAGCTCTTACGACCTTGTAAAACTGGCCCGGCAGAATCCAAAAGACCTTGCAAGACTCTACGCACAGAAAAACTTCCACCTTACCGACCCTATAATAAATCTGGTTATGCTTATGATATCTCTGCCTATCCTGGTATGCAGAGACCCTAAATCACTAAAGAGCGCTGTCTTTATTAGTTTTGTTCTGACAGGACTGTGTTATATAATGACCTTCGTGTCCAAAATTTTTGCCTCAGAAGTTATAATCGCCGGCAGAGCACTGCCGGAATTATGGGCATGGCTGCCAATCTTCATATTTTTGCCGATAGCGTTTATCGAACTGGATTCGATGAAAACATAAATAGCCACGAAGACACAAAGTTAACTTAAGATTAAAGATTTAATGACTGGTGAGTAATAAGTATGGAAGAATTTAAGATAGAACCTGCGGAAAGGATAAAAAGGCTGCCGCCGTACCTGTTCGGCAAACTAAACGCCCTTAAATTAACCAAACGCCAGCAGCAAATCGATATTATCGACCTCGGCATGGGAAACCCGTCCGACCCGACGCCGCAGGTCATTATTGATAAACTGTGCGAAGCCGTGCAGGACCCTCGCAATCAACGATACAGCGCGAGCAGAGGCATCTTCAATCTGAGAAAGGAAGTATCCCTAAAATACGCCAGAAAATGGAACGTCCAGCTCGACCCGCAAACCGAGGTGCTTGCCTGCATCGGAAGCAAGGAAGGTTTCAGCCATATGTGTCTCGCTATGCTCGGCCCCGGCGATACTGCAATTGTCGCAGACCCTGCATTTCCAATACATATATATGCTGTGGCACTTGCCGGCGCTAATGTTGTTACCGTGCCGCTGGGCAATACGCAGGAGTCTTTAAAAAACATTAAAGAGACTTGCGAAAAACTTTATCCGCGTCCAAAAATGATGATACTGAATTTTCCGCATAATCCTACTGCAATGACCGTTGATGATGTCGGATATTTTGAGACCGTTGTCGATATTGCCGGAAAATTCAATATAGCGGTTATCCACGATTTTGCTTATGGAGAGACCTGCTTTGACGGCTATAAAGCGCCGAGTTTTCTGTCAGTAAAGGGAGCAAAGAATGTCGGCGTGGAATTTTCCACGATGAGCAAACCCTACAATATGGCGGGCTGGCGAATCGGATTTGCCGCAGGGAACAGGGAAATGATTGAGGCACTTGCCACAATAAAGGGTTATTACGATTACGGAATCTTCCAGGCAGTTCAGATTGCGAGCATAATCGCAATGCGGCAATGTGACAAAGACATCGAAGAACAAAACAAAAGATACCAGTTGCGCAGGGATGTCGTCTGCGAGGCATTGTCGCGTATCGGCTGGCAGGTCGAAAAACCGCGAGCATCGATGTTTGTCTGGGCAAGGGTGCCGGACGAACAGCTAAAAGACAAAGGCACTATCGATTTAGCGATGGATTTGGTTGAACACGCAAACGTCGTCGTTGCCCCCGGCAGGGCATTCGGCGAAAACGGCGAAGGATTTATGAGAATCGCCCTCGTCGAAAACGAAAACAGACTCCGTCAGGCTATCCGCAACATAAAAAGATATGTGCAAAAAGTATAAGTAGCCACGAAGCTGCAAAGGCGCGAAGTAAGGAATTAAAGAAGCAAAGATATACTGCCCAACTTTCTGCCGCTGCAGATAGAACAGTTATTAAAAGCAATTGTCAGAGCACCGCCAAGTACGGCAGCGAATAAAATCGCGACTATGAATACTTTCCAACGAGGTTTGAAATGTTTTTGGGCGGTTATGCTCTTGCTTGGATGCATCTGCTCGAATTCCTGTACATCCTCATTTGTCATAAGTCCATATTTCTTAAGCAAAGGGCAAATATTACGTCTGATTTTAATTAGTTTCCCAAAAATTTTCCAGACGTTAAGCTGAGAAAGTATTGCAAACCATTTTTTACCGGACGCGGAGCAGTTTTGTGTTAAAATAGGCAGAACTTACTTGACTTTTGGTACTTTTTTTGCTTTAATAATGTCAAATAGGAGTTTTCTTAAATGGGGTATTAGTGCCATCTTCTCTGAGCAGGCTTCTGTCGATTTTGTTACATGTTTTATTGCTACGGCTGCAGAGTTTTTTCCCGTTTTTCAGCGGCAAAAACCTAATGGGGTAAGAACGCTAATTGCGACACAGAGATTCCGCGCGCATTGATAGGCGATGGATAAATGGGGCGGTGATTTATGAAAAACATAAAGGCAGGAACAACCCTTCTTCTTGCCTGTTTGGCTGTTTTTGCGGCTTGTGTCGATGCTTCGCTCTATAACGACACGCAAGCTTTGGCAGGATACGCTGGCAGAACATCAATAATTGTTTTCCAGTCGGCTATCGAGTTGAAGGTTGATGTCGAATACGCAGTTTATGCAGCCGGAACATATCCCGGCAATGACCTTACGAGTGGTAATGAATACATATACGCATATCAGATTTTCAACGACCTTAAAGCCGATATCGCTGTCGATTTCTTTTCGGTTGGAATCATCAGCCCCGCAACAGTCAGTATCATTTACAGCGATGACACGTATGGTTACAGCCCTGGGTCTGCTATAGAGCCTTCAATGTCAAATGTCTTTGCTCAAAGTGCGGGCTTCGTATTTGCAGGTCAGAATCTTAATCCCAGACAATGGTCGAGCGTTCTGATATTCAGTTCGGTTCATTCGCCGACAATCGGGTTTGGAGCCGTCAGCGGCGGGGGATTGTGCGGTATGGAAAGTCTTCCGACGCCGGCAATTCTGCCGGAACCGGCAACAGTCGTTTTTATTGCCCCGGCGATTTTTATCTTAAGAAGCAGAAACAAAAAATGACAGGGGGAAAATGAAGTATTGGCAGATAGAGCCTGTGCCGGAGCCGCAGACTTTCACAATTATGGCGACAGGGACTTATGTTAGTTGCAGGATAGGGTTCTTAATAAATCGACACCATCGGCATCGAGGGCTTGGTCCCCGGAATCCTTAATGTAAGAAGGTGGAGCCCTGTTACTGCTTGCAGGGGAGAAGATGAAGGGGCCGGCAGTCGGCAGGAACTGCCGGCCGGATTTTTTATTCGCCCGTAATGGTCTTTTCAAGTATCTCGTTGGCAGAAGTGTCGAGGTCCACAGGATTAGTTGGAAGATGGACAGTGAACGTTGTTCCCTTGTCCAGCTTGCTCTCAACTAATATTCTGCCGCCATGCTGGTTAATAATCTGGGCTACAATTGACAAACCAAGACCTGTGCCGTAGATTTCTCTGCCGGGCCTTTTTACGCGGTAAAATCTCTCGAATATCTTCTGCAAATCCTCTTTCGGTATGCCCATTCCGGTATCGGATACCGTAATTATGATTTCATTCTGCTGGCGTATGACTTCAAGAGAAGCCCTGCCGCCTTCAGGCGTGAATTTTATCGCATTGCTCAGAAGATTTGTCAAAACCTGGATTATACGATTACGGTCGAAAACAGCCTCGCCCAGGTCGTCGGCCAGTTTGACAGTCAAATCTATTTTATTCTTCTCGGCCAAGAGCCTCATTATATCGGAAGCTTCGCGTACTACTTCGGCGACTTTATGCGGCAGAAAATCAAATTTCGCTCTGCCAGCCTGGAGCTTCTGAAAATCAAGAACGTCGTTTACCAGCATACCCAAACGGTCGACATTATGCTTGACAAGGATTAAAAATCCTTTTTGTTTCTTTTTTACTCTGCCTGCCAGACCGTCAAGAACAATGTCTAAACCTTCCTTAATCGCTGTCAGAGGTGTGCGAAGCTCATGCGATACCGTTGAAATAAACTGGGATTTCATCTCCATTGCCTCGACAAGTTTTTCTTCAGCCAGCTTCTTGGCGGTGATGTCGTTAAGACATACCACTGCATATCTTTTGTCCTCAATAATAACCGGCTCAATGTTCATCGAAAACCAGGGCTTTTCCTGCCTGTTCTGGAAGCGGGTATTGCTCTGAAATTCGAATTCGTGCACCGATTGTGAGGTTTCAAAAACCTTTTGTATGTTTTGTCTTAAAGGACAGCTCTGACAGTTGCAGCCGAGACCGCAGGCTTTTCTTTCCATTTTTATCGTAGAGCAGCCGAGCGCCTCGCCAATGGGTCTGTTTATAATTTCGGTGTAGTTTTTCCCCACCATTTGGCGGATTGTATTGTTTACCCTTATGACAACTAAATTTTCGTCGATGAGCAAAAGACCGACCGGAACAGCATCGAATATCGCTTCGAGGTTTTTCCTCTTGCGTTCGATAAGACGTTCCAAGGATAATTCGTGTGTTTTTTGAGTGTCAATATTGTCCTGATTCATTTCTTATCGAGTATCTGTGTGATTTTTTCGGTCAGCTCGGCAAAATCAAACGGCTTAGTTATGTAATCTATTATGCCGAATGAGCTTGCTGCCGCTATATTACGAGGTTCACAGACAGCCGTGACCATAATTACGGGAATATTCTTAATCTCGGGATTTTCCCTCAACTGTGCCAGCATCTCAAGGCCGCTCATCACAGGCATATTGTTGTCCAGAAGTATCAAATCAGGCTTTTGGGATGCCGCAATTTCAAGACCTTCACGACCGTTCAATGCGGTAAGAACGTTAAATTTGTTCCATTTCAGACGGGTCTGGATTGTGTTCAGAAGGTCCGCCTCGTCGTCAACAACCAGAATCGTCGCATTTTTTATTTTCTTCTTTGTCTTAAACAAACCAAGCATAGGGTATTCCTGCAAAGATTCGTCCGATTCGATTATCGACAACGAAAAAGCAGGAAATTACTAAAAAGCGCTCTGCCGGTATTTTAAACCTAACAGTATGAAAGTTACTGCTCCAACTTTTGCGCGTTATCGGTCTTTTTGCGCCGATTAAAAAGGTCGATAAGTGGTTAAGAGACAAGGAGTTTTTGACGATTTGGGGTATATGCTCAAATTTACCCGCCACAGAGGCGGACTCTATAGAAGTAAACTATGACGACTAACAAAACAGACAATGCGACATTGGAGGCAATAAAGCGTCTCAATGTTCTTGACGAAGCAGAGCTCAATGAGCTTGAAAAGTTGTCCGCTGAGAGCGGCAAGAGCATAATTAGTCTGCTTAAGGAAAATAATCTCGTCAGTGATGAGCAGCTTGGCAGAATTATCGCAGCAGAGCAGAAAATAGAATTTGTAACACTCAGCCCGGATATGGTTGACCCCATAGCAGCTCATCTGATTCCTTATGAACTGTCCAACGAACATAATCTGATAGGGCTTCGGACAGAGGGTGATAAGCTGTATGTCGCGATGAGTTCGCCGATGAATCTGGCTGTAAGGGACCAGATTGAGCTGAGAACCGGCTGCAAGGTTGTTCCGCAGGCTGCTACGCCGGGCGCCGTTAAGGCCGCTATAAGATATCATTTCAATGTGCAGAACGCTACAAGGCAGACTATTGTCTCGATGAGGCTGAAAAAACAGCAGCAGCAGGAAAAGCAGCAGACCAGCATATTGGACAAACTTCAGGACAGCAATGATGCCGTAAGTAACCTCGTTTCTTCCATAATAAGCGGGGCAATCGACTCAAGGGCAAGCGATATCCATATTGAACCTCAGGAAAGAGATTTGACTGTCCGGTACAGGGTTGACGGCATCCTGCGAAAGGAGCTCGACATCCCCGCAACTGCACAGGCGGAGCTAATCAGCCATATAAAGGTTCTTGCGAATATGGATATATCGGAGAAACGACTGCCGCAGGACGGACATATAACAATCGCGCACCATGACAGAGAATTTGACTTGAGAGTCTCATCGCTGCCCTCCATTATAGGTGAAAAAATTGTTATCAGAATACTTGATAAAAGCAGCAATAGATGGAGCCTTGACGATATAGCCACGAGCAAACAGGATAACGAGAAATTCCGAAGTCTGATTGAAAATCCTTATGGTATGATACTTCTTACAGGGCCTACCGGAAGCGGCAAAACTACGACCCTTTATTCGCTTCTGCAGCTTTTGAATACCGGCAGGAGTAATATTGTTACTGTTGAGGACCCTGTCGAGTACAGACTTGCAGGTATAACGCAGATGCAGGTCAATCCCAAAGCAGGCCTTGTATTTGCCTCGGCGCTGAGAAGCATATTGAGGCAGGACCCCGATATTATTCTTATCGGAGAAATCAGAGATTTCGAAACTGCCGAAATCGCCGTCAGCGCCGCTATAACAGGACATCTTGTGCTATCGACACTTCATACAAACGACGCTGCAGGAGCTATATCACGCTTTATAAACCTCGGAATACAGCCGTTTTTGCTTGCCTCTTGCCTTTTGGGAGCAGTGGCGCAGAGACTTATAAGAATCTCATGCGGACAGTGCAGGGAAACTTATGCCGCAACCGAAGAGCAGAAAAAAATCCTCACGACTGCCGGTCGGACTTCGGCGAGCTCAGTCGAGCCGGAATCCAAAAAACTTTTACTTGCGAGAAATACCGGCTGTGACAGCTGCAGAAAAACAGGTTATCTGGGAAGAAAGGCTATATATGAAATTCTGACCGTATCGGTGCAGATACGCAGAATGATAATCGAAGGCAGAAGCGATGCCGAGATTAAAGAACAGGCAATAAAAGAGGGAATGAGAACTTTAAAGACAAGCGGTATCGAAGAGATTATTTCACAAACTACCACTATCGAGGAATTGTGGCGGGGGGTTGATATGCAGGTGGGCTGATGGCGGTTTATGAATATACAGCTCGAGACGAGACAGGTCGGGTCTTCAGCGGCATATACGAAGATATCAGCGGAACGTCGGCGCTGAAGCAGGAGCTTGCCAAAATCGGATATAGCCTCATCCGTGCAGAGAAAAAGGGAGTGGTCAAGCTCGGCAGCAGGAGAATAAAACAAGCCGACATTGTCGCATTCGCATATAGATTTGCCGCTATGTGCGGAGCGGGACTTACAATTGTGCAGTGCCTCGATGCGCTTGAAAAACAGACTGATAATAAGTCGTTAAAGTTCATTATAAGCGATGTAAGAAATAACATAGAGCGTGGGGCATCTCTGACAGATGCGTTTGACAAATACCGCCGTGTATTTTCAGATTTCTTTCTGGGAATGATTGAAGCGGGAGAAGCCGGCGGGAAACTCGCTGAAAGCCTCGAAATAAGCGCAAAATACCTCGAAAAACGGGCAGATATACGAAATCGGCTTAAAAGCGCTTTTACCTATCCGGTTATTGTCATCATTGTGTGCTTTGCAATAATTACGACTCTGGTGTCTTTTGTTGTGCCGGTGTTTTCAAAGATATACCGGCAGCTCGGCGTACCTCTGCCGGGCCCCACACAGTTGCTGGTTATCTTCAGCATCATTGTGAGAAAGTGGTGGCCGGTTTTAATTCTGCTGGCGGTTGTCGTGTCGATTGTCTGCAGGCGCATCCGAAAAAGTAGATTCATCAAGAGCAGGTGGGACCATTTTAAGTTTGCAATGCCGATACTCGGCAGGCTTAACAGGCTGGTAGCTGTATCGCATTTTGTCAGAAGTCTCGCCATGCTGATTTTGACCGGCGTGCCGATAATAAGGGCCTTTCAGGTAGCAGATTTAGTGGCAAACAATGAAAAAATCTCGCAGATAAGTCTTGATGTGCAGAAATCCATACAGGCCGGAAACAGCGTGGCCGAATCGCTCGAAAAACACGAACTCTTTCCCCCGATTATTGTTCAGCTTGCCGACTCTGGAGAGCAGGCTGGTATGCTGGGACAGATGCTCGACAAAGGTGTCGATTTTCTCGAAAAGGATATTGAGCGAATGGTTAACTCACTGCTTGTAAAACTTGAACCTGCTCTTACGCTGAGCTTGGGTGCAGTTATCGGACTTATATTACTTGCTGTATATCTGCCGATGTTCGATTATATGGCTCATTTAAAGTAAATACGCCTTTAAGGCGGGATTTTATGAAAGCAGCACGGTTTTAGTGCCGAATTATTGTTATGCTTTAAAGGATAAAAATTGTTGGTTTATTAGCTCTTGGTTTGGAAAGGAGATAATAATGAAGTCGAGGAAAGGTTTTACGTTGATTGAGTTGTTGATTGTAGTGCTGATTCTGGGTGCACTGGCTGCCATAGCGATACCGAGAATTACACAAAGCGCTTCAACCGCAAAAACAAATGCCTGTTCTACAAATGTTGACATAATGAATTCGCAGATTGAGCTATGGGCCGCAAGAAATGACGGAAACTATCCTGCCGATCTCGATGCTATTACGAATGACGCCAATTACTTCCCGGAAGGCAAACCGGTCTGTCCGTATAATCAGTCATATGGATGGACAAACAATCGAGTGCCCGTCCACAGCCACTAATCTGCAGCTTGTGCCAATGTGACAAAAAAACGGATCCGTTGTGGATAACAGAAGGGATGGCTCAGGGGGCCATCCCTTTGTCTTTCAGGGGAAAATTATGGCGGCCCAGAAAAGCGGTGTTACACTTGTTGAATTGTTGATTGTTGTGCTGCTTATCGGCGTGATGACGTTTATTGCGGTGCCGAGAATGGGGTTTTCAATAATCACAGGCAGCAAGGCCCAGACAAACGCCCAGAAAATCGCCGCAGCCATACGATACACAAGGAGTCTTGCTGTTGCAAATGCCGCAACAAATACCCAGGGCTTCAGTCTTAATATGACAGGTTCGCCTTATAGCGGATTTGAGATTGTAAATCTTGCTACAAGCGATGTCAATGAAACCGGTACGATAGACCCAAAGGTCTCCTGTACCGGTGCAGATGATTTCAGATTCGGACCGCTGGGAAACAGATTGGCGGATACCGACAGCCTGACCGTGAGCGCCGGCGGAAAAACATTCAGTATAACAGTCATATCCGCTACGGGAATGGTGAAATGCCAGGAGCAATAATAAAAGCCAAAGGTGGTTTTACACTGCCGGAAGTCGTTGTGGCGGCGGCACTATTGCTGATTGCCATTGTGCCGATTCTACAAGCCCTTACACAGGCAAATCTCGATTCTGTCATTATAGAAAGAAGAACGCGGAGTCTGTGCCTTGCTCAGGGAAAACTTAATCGGATAAAAGCAAGGTCTATTTATGATTTTAACGACGTCACCGAAAATAACACGAACCTGGGAAATTCATATCTTTGTAATGTCAGTCAGACGACTGTCAGCAGCAATCTTAAGGCAATCAGCGTTAAAGTCGGGCGGGACATTGACGGCAACGGTACGCTTGCAAGCAACGAAATTGAAGTAACGCTGCAAACGCAGATTGCAAGACGATGGGATTAGTCGGCAAAAATTGAGTTCATACAAGTAAAAGAAATCTTTTTGGGCAGATTGTCAATCGCCTGGGCGGTGCGGATGGTTACAGTTTTGAGTTCATCCGTAAGCAAATCAAAAAAATTATCGCTCAATTCTGCGTCGAAGGGCATTTCTATGTAAATATCCTTTATTGCTGAAGATGCCTTTAATTTTAAAAGCCAGTTACAATCATCGCATTGCTCGCCTTGGACATCAATTTTTGCTTGTGGCCAGTTAATGTATTTATCGGGCAGATAAAAGAAGCTGTTTTGTGTAACTGCCGTTTTGTCATTTTCCAGCAAAAGATAGAGAAAATAATCCTGGGGTTTCTGTGGCCGGACAAAAGATTGCGGCAGAGAAAAGGATGTTATAGTATCTGGGCTGGTTGAAATAGGTCTCTTGAATTCGTCCATCGGTTTCAAATTCATGTCGCACAGACGGCAGGTTAAAAAACCTGTCAAAGGTTCGACCGAATGATTTATTATCGAGGCTGTCAGGGAAGTGATTGTTTTTTCAAGCGGCAGCCGGCTGCTGTCGTATCGGGCGGATACTGTTGTAAGGACCGGTGCAAAAAACCTTTTTGCATAATAGTAAAGTGCCTTCGGACGGCCGGCATAATCAACGCAGGACCAGCTTATCGCCGGCCGGCAGTCATTAAACTGCCAGAAAAGAACGCCGCTGTTGACGTCTGAATTTGAGCGGAGATGCTCGACATTCTTGCGAACGGCTCTTGCCTGCGTCAGTTGTGAAAGGTAAATAAATTCGCTGATGTTCTTCGGAGGACGGAAGAGTTCGTTCAGGTAATAGTGCAGACGGGCAGAGCCATTCGGCTGATAGTTGTGTCTCTCCAGCTCATTTGATGCAGAATATAATTTTTTGTCAGGCAGGAAATCTTCCAGAGTTTTTCTGCAGGGCAGCGACTGAAAACCAAATTCAGCGACAAATCTTGGGATTTGTTGCGGACCGGTGAGAAAGTTATCCGTAGGCTCAAGGCCGGACCATACGTTCCACTGATGGACTGTGCCGGTTGATGGGTCATTGGGATTTTTGGCAGGCCCCAGCGGTGTTGAGGAAATGTAATCCCTGTCCGGGTCAGACTCGTCGATAAGCTGCGACAAGAGCTTATGATAAATATCTCTGCCGTAGAATTTTTTGCCTTTTGGGCTGCGGCGGGCTTCGCCTCGACGAGTTCCCAGAATACCCATAGAATGCGCCCAGTCAATTTCATTGTTGCCGCACCAAAGCACGAGTGATGGATGATTGCGAAGTCTGGTTATGTTTTGAGCGGCTTCGGTTCTTACCATCCGGGTAAACCACGAGCGGTCGGGATAATAGGCGCAGGCAAATGCAAAATCCTGCCAGACCATTATGCCAAGCCGGTCGCAGAGATTGTAAAACGTTTCTGTTTCATAGATTCCGCCGCCCCATACACGTAACATATTGAGGTTCGCTTCTTTTGCCGCTGCCAGTAATTTTTCGTAGTCGGTTTTGGTGACTGAACCAACCAGCAGCGATGCCGGTACCCACGATGCACCTCGGACGTAAACGGGACGATTGTTCACTATGAACTTGAAGGGGCTGCCGACCTGTGGTGAGCCTGTCGAACCCATATCGTCAGGCGTCTGGTTGAGATGTACCGTTCTTATACCGAATTTTTTCAATGATGTCTCGATGAGTTGGTCTTCATTGAGAAGCTCAACCTTGAGGGTATAAAGCGGCTGAGAACCGTAAGAGACTGGCCACCAAAGAAATACAGGTTTTATCTTTAGTACCGTAGAAATAATATTTCCATCACCGAAATCAAGTTCCCGGTCAACGCAGGTGTTGTCGAGAGGGTCAAAAACTGTAAGCCTGCAGCGGATTGAAGACTGATTTGCAAATTTTTCAATTTGAACAGAAATCTTCATATCAGCACTGCCGGGGTCGGCCTCAATAGTTCTTATGTGGATGTCGCGCAGGCAGGCAGAGTTGAAACCCTCGATACGAACCGGCTGCCAGATGCCGCAGCCGGGCAGAGGCGGACAAAAGTCCCAGCCGAACTGGCATTGTGCTTTGCGGATATACGACCTGCACAGCAGAGAATAGTTGTCATTACTGAGTATGCCGAAACGCCTCATCAGACGATTACCTTCCGCCAGCGGCGAATCACATTTTATCAGCAGGCGATTGTTTTTCTTCAGCAGTGCCTTTACGTCAAAGCGATATGAACAGAACATATTATCGGTTTTTGTGACGAGTTTGTCGTTGAGCCAGATTTGACAGAAAGTGTCGAGACCGTCAAAGACAAGCTCTGTCCCTTCGAATTCGAGAAATTCGGCGTCGATATCAAAAATCTTTTGAAATATCCATGATTTTTCGCTGGGCCAGAGAAAGTCTTTTGGATTTGAATTTAAATCGGAAAGTTTAATAAGACCTGCTTCGAGCAGACAGGTGTAAATTGACGAGGGGACGGGGCAGTTGAGCCAGTTTCCCTCTTGTGGTGAGCCTGTCGAAACCGCATCCAAATCGCGCATTCTCCGGGCAGAAGCCGGATATTCCTTGAACTGCCATTTGCCTGTAAGGTCTAAAATCTGCTTTGTCATAGCCGCCAATTTTAGCATAAAAATAATTCAGAAGCCACAAGTCAGAGGTTAGAAGCAAGAAGTAATTATAGGACTTTTCCGATTATGTAAACGGCAGGTTGGTAATCGTGCCGATAAGTCCCATAAAAGTAAAATTAGCAGTTAGACAATTTGAATTTTTCATATCTTCGTTTTTCACATATAAGTCCCTGATTGGAGGTTAGCACGAACGGATTATAAGCCGATATTTTTTAAGGATTAAGGTGCAGACAGAGTACGCAATGCGCAAAGAAAAAGACAAAAACGGTTTTGCCCCTACACCTATTTGCATTGTGCCTGCAAATGTGGAGCCGAATAGTACTGCAAAGTCGCATACTACTATTAGCTTGTGGTGCCGCTGTGCAAATAGGTGTGAGGGATTTAGTCTCGTTGAGTTAATAGTTGCGTTCGCAATAATCGTAATCATCTTTGCAGCGGTTGTGCCGCAGTTCAGGGCCATCAGAAACAGTTGGACCAGCACCGAAGCACAGGCTGAGATAATCCAGAACGGCAGAATCCTTGCCGAGCACATTACCAGAAATCTTTCAGCGGCAAAGAAGATTATCGGCGTCAGCCCCAGCAGTCAAACCAGCGGCTTTATAAGGTTTAAAGATAATAACGACGTCAACCAATGTTATATGCTCTCCGGCGGATATGTCGTTTTCGGCGCCGTCGGCAGTGAAGCACAGCTTGCAGGACCTGTCGACAGATTGCAAATTAGCTGCTATTCCCTGAATGACCTTAACCATCCCACGGCCGATGTAAATGCCACCGATGTAAATGCTATTCGACTTGTACAAATCGAGACAGATTTTCCAAATAATGACACAGGAACTGACAGGACCTTCACCGCATCCGCCTATCTGCAAACAAACGCCAATACCAAGTGGGGGCTTATAGGGCATTGGAAGCTGGATGAGACCAGCGGAACAACCGCGACGGATTCGTCAGGCAACGGCGGCGATGGGACACTGTACAATATGGCCACGCCGGGCTGCTGGGTCGCAGGACAAATCGGCGGTGCCCTGTCGTTCGATGGGTCTAATGATTATGTATCAAGAAGTGCTACATCTACACTTAACCTGTCGAGAGTTTTTACTATATCTGCCTGGGTATATTTTGTGGGAGACCCTGCATATGAATATATTGTTACAAGGAACACCAGCACCACTGCGAATATGCAGTATGGAATTTATGTCAGGACCCCAATAAGTGGTGGGGCATTGGGAGTAGTCCTTAATGGTACAACACCAGCAGATTTTCCAACTGTGCCATGGCCTGAGTATACTTGGTCCCATATTGCTGTGACATGGAATGGCAATGATGCGCTAGCTTATGTTGATGGTGGGTTAATTGGCTCAGTCCACTATCCCGGCACTTTAACCAATCAGGGAAATTGGTTCAACATAGGCAGGAGAAGTAACTCAGTTAATGGTACTTCTTCTTCTGGCTTATTTAGCGGCATCATCGATGATGTGCGTATCTACAACTATGCTATGAGCGCTCAGGAGGTCGCACAACTGGCTAATATCCTCAAGTTCAGGACGTTCGAAGAAGCCAAAGTCAGCTCCGACAGTAATTATATTACTATTCCGAAGCCTAGTGATGTAAATGTAGGCGACCTGCTGATTGCAGCGGTCGCCACGGATGAGAGTTCTACCCCATTTACAGGTGTACCAAGCGGCTGGACGCAAATCGATTGCACAGCTTACGGCACTGCGGTAACGCTGGGGGCCTGGCAGAAAATCGCAGGTGCATCAGAGCCGGCCAGTTATAATTTTACCTGGACAGGAGGCCAGCAGGCCTACGGCTGGATGATGCGTTTTACAGGCCACGACCCTAACAATCCAATTCATATCTGGTCGGCTTACAACGATTCCAGCATCACTCCAACTAGTCCTGAAGTAACCACAACTCTCAGCAATTGCCTGATTCTTCGTCTGGGAGCGTTTGATGATGGTGATGTCAACACTCTTCCGGAACCCGGTTATCCCGGCCTTCCCGGCCATACCGCAATTACGATGGACAAGAGCTCCAGTGGTGGTACCGGAGCGGTTGCGATACTCGGCTCGTGGGCGACAGGCACAACTCATGCAAAAGAGTCTGGCACCAACCGTGCTTTGATTTTTATTGCTCACTGGGAGGATAACGTCGCTCCATCTTTGACTGTGACCTACGGTGGCCAAACGATGACCAAGGTTATTGATATTACCGCTGGCACGAGCAGCTTTCGGAATTATGTCGCGGCCTTTATCCTCAATGAGGCAGGAATCACCGCCGCGACCAGTGGAACGTTCGTTCCCACTTGGGGCGATCCGCCCAGCAGCGTCTCGTACGCCAGCGTATTCCTACAGAATGTGGACCAAACGGATATCATCGGAGCTACTGACAGCGCAAGTACGACAAGCAGTACAAATCCAATCGAGACCGACCCGCTTTCTACGGGAGGCGGGGATATGGTAATTGTAGCCGCTGTTTGCGGTAATAACGGTTCATATACATTAAACAACGGCTTTATTGAAGGAACCGATCAATCGGTTGGGGCTAATGGGCATACTGGTGTAACTGGCCACAAATCCGCGACCGGAGTTGCCGAAACACCACGCGCTACTTTCTCCGGCACTGTGGGCCGTCAGGCGATTATTGGCTTTGTAGTACAGGGCATAGGGCTTGAAGGCGCGGTCTCAGGCGGCGCAGGATACGTCAGACAGTTGGTAAGCGGCAACAGCGAGACCTCGACCTTCTCACTTGGCTCATCGAACGAGGCGAGGACACTTACGATAGCAATAGCCGCTCCGGCCAGCCAGGATGTTTATTGCGGAGGCCAGATAAGACCTTAAAGCGAAACTGCTATGAGAACAAAGACGAAAAATGACGGGTCGGTATTGATTGTTGTGGTTTTTACCATAGCGCTGCTGGCGGCACTTGTCGCAGGAATACTGCAATTAGATACCGAACAGATACAGATTATGAAAAATGAGGTCTTCGCTGCAGAGGCGATTGCAATTGCAGAAGCAGGCATTGCTGATGCATTCAGTCAGTTGCGAAGCGACCCGAACTGGAGTAGCGGTTCCAGCAGCTTTGGCGGCGGCTCATATACCGTTACGATAGCAGGAACACCTCTGGACCCTAACATTACCTCGATAGGCACCTCGCCGCAGGGTTTCGTTGCCACGGTGAAGGCGGAAATCACAATCAGCGGCATAAGTCCTTATGTGATACGGATTGATAAGTTGAGGATAAACGAATGAGAACAGGGAGTAAAAAAGCGTTCGGCATAGATGTCTGCAAAAACGCCGTGAGTTTCACGGAACTGCGGAAAAGCGGTTCACAGATAAAGGTTGTACGCGCAGGAAACGTCCCTCTTGACCAGGCAGTAGTAAGTGACGGGGTCGTACAGGCGCCGGCGGCGCTGGCAGAGGTACTGAAACAATTGAAAATTGCAGGGACATTCAAACACAGCAATACAACGCTGACCATTTGTGCCGAGCCAATCCTTTTACAGATATTGAATCTGCCCGATTCGGCGCCCGGCGAAGTAAGAAAAATCATTCAGAACGAGGTCAGACAATACGCCGTTCTGCCGTTGAAAAATATTGAAATGGATTATTGCGGACTAAAATCTTCCGATGCTAAGACGAAGCGAGTTCTTGTCGGAGCGGCACAGACTGAGCATTTAAGCATGACGGTAAAGGCGGTTGAGAAAGACAATATTAATGTCTCGGTAATCGAGCCGGCTGTTACGGCTTTTATCAGAGTATGTTACGACAGGATAATCAAACCGCAAAAAGAAAAAAATATTATGCTTCTGCTTGTCCGGGATGACAGTCTGAATCTGTGCGTCTTTGAAAAACAGAGACTTGAGTTCCTCAGAGCGAAGAAATTCGAGGCTGATATTGTCGGGTCAGAGCAGCGAAGTAGCTGGCTCAAATATGAAGTTGAGTCTGTAATCCGGTTTCAGGAACTTGAAAAAAAGACCAAGACGCAGGGCTGGCAGATATTTATTGCCTGCTCCCCGGAAAACAAATACAGCACTCAAATTGCCGGTGAAATCAGGAGTCAAATCCCGCGGCAGGATATTGAAATTACGGCTTATGAAAACAGTCTGATGGATGTAGTAATGAAGGGAGATGACGATGAGGAGGTTTCGCCCGTAGCCGCAGGGGCGGCTATGAGACTGCTCGACGAAGACAAAAGCGTAATTAAGCTGAACCTGCTGCCGAAGGAAATCATCTTAATTAGAAAAGCGACAAAAGAAATGCTCGTAATCGCGAATGTTGCTGCCTGTCTGCTTGTCCTGTTGTTCCTGCAAATCGCTTTTCTGAGCAGAAAGTCGGTGGAAGTCAGTCGCGATATTTATGCAACAAAACAAAAGCGTATCGAGGTCAACATGCTCAAGCTGGCTGGGTCAGAAAGAAACGTCAGCAAGAGGGCCAAACTCGCTGAGAATAATCTTGCGGCGGTTTTGAAAGCCGTCGAGGACAGGAGCTACCACAACTGGGGTAAACTGCTGACCGAGCTGGCGAACATTGTACCACAAACCGTGCTTATAGAGAATCTGCAGGGAAAAGGCGACAATATAATGGAAATTGACGGACTCGCGGTCAGCTATGAAGCCGTTAACAACCTTGTTGGTCTTCTGGGACAAAGCAAAAGAATAAATTCTGCTTCGCTTGTCTCAGCCAACCAGGTTACAAGGTTCGGCAACAGATTGATTGATTATTCGATAGTATGTTCTCTTAGGCAGTAAAGGAATAAAACGTGATTTTCGATTATATCAAAAGTATGGGCTGGTCGGCAAGAAACATAGTTTTCGCTGCGTGCGTGCTTGTCGCAGTGATTGCATCGTATAACTGGTTTGTAACGCCGCATTCTCAATACCTCTTGGCGGCAGAAAAGTACGAAGATGTCGCTGAAGAAGTCGAAAAGACCACCGAGATTATTAATACAGAGCTTCAGCTAAGTCGAAAGAAACTTGACAAAACTTCAGAACAATTCCGACAGAAAAGAGAGGAGTTTTTTGAGGTTGATGCTGCCAGAAGTTTTCTTGAAGACATTCAATCGAAGGCTGAAAAAAATAAATGCTTTGTCGAAACGCTTAAGTTTTTGCCTGCAACACAAATTGGGGTTAGTGACAGTAATCCCATTGATATACGACAGTATCGGGTGAATTTGAGTGTTTCCGGTCAGTATCAGGATATTGTAAAACTGCTTGATTCTCTGCAGAACAGAAAACAGAAAGTATGGATTGACACAATAAATCTTCGTCTCAAAGACCAGACGACCAGCTTGCTTGTATGCGACTTGTCTTTGAGCATATATACGTTAAAGGTTAAGGGGATTTAGCCGGATGTTAAGACTGGCAGACAAAAAGCTTGTGCTGCGTAGCGAGCCTGCTCCGCCGAAGCAGCCGCTTCGGCTGCGAAGGCCGGAAGCGCTGCTTCGCAGAGTAGCAACGGCGGTTGCAGCGTTGATTATTATAAGCTTTACCCTTGCTGTTTATGGCCAGGACAGCAACGAAATCGACACAAGCGGAATGACTCAGAATAACCCGTTTGTACAATTTATCGGGAAACAGGCCCCGCCGATGGATATAACAGATACGGTTACGGTAGGAGCGAAACCGGAACTTTGTGTCGAAACTGCTACCCTTAAATTCCTCGACGCGAGGAGCCTTAAGACCTCGATTGAGAAGATGTTGAGCGAATATGGCACTATGGAGCCGGATGCGAAGGGCAATTCCTTGATAATCTGCGACACAAATGAAAATCTTGCAAAAATCCTTGCGCAGATTCAAAAGGCTGACCGCAAGCCGGAACAGATTATGATTGAGGTTGTTTTACTCGATGTAAAACTCGATAACGAAACAGAAATCGGCATCAACTGGGACCTGCTTACCACCAGAGACCACGATGCCGTTTTTAGACAAAACCTTAAGTTTTCTAACCGCCTGGAAAGAATAGATAGATCTGCCTCTACAGTTGGTACTGCTACGGCATTCAATACTACTGGCTCAGGCTCCGATTTGTGGCTTCTTTGGCCCGGCGATATCAGAAATGTGATTCACGCGCTGCAGGAGAAGAACAACGTAGAAATCCTTGCAAGTCCCCGCGTAATGGTTGTCAGCGGCCAAACCGCTTCTATCGAAGCCGTAGAAGAAATACCGTATTCAGAAACGTCTCAAACCAGCCAGGGCGGGAGTATGACAAGCACGCAATTCAAGAATGTTGGTGTAAAACTTAATGTAGTGGCAACGCTGATGGATGACAACTCCATCCTCCTGAATGTCGAAACCGAACAGAGTGCCTACACAGGCGCGCTCAGCGGCGTGCCAACAGTTGATACCAGAAAGATACAGAGTTCGCTGCTGCTCGAAGACAGTCAGATACTTGTTATCGGCGGTCTGCGGCGGAAAACAACTCAGAAACAGACTAATCAGCTTCCCATTCTTGGAAACATACCGATAATAGGTCTGGCCTTCAAGGCCACAGATACCGTCCAGAACAATTCCGAACTGCTTATAATTCTCTCGCCTCATATTTACAACGGCGACAAACCGACAGATATACAAATGGAAAAATATAATGAAATTACTCAAAGACCTCTTCTGACAATTCCAGAGGTCGTAGAAAAAAAGAAAGAAGAGGAAAAGAAGGAAGCGGAAAAAATAGAAAAAGCAGAAAAAGCGGAAAAAGCAAAAAAAGCAAAGGAAGCAAAGAAAGCAAGGGAAGCAAAGAAAAAAGAAGAAGCGAATAAGAAGGCTAAAACTGCAAAAAAGCAGAAGATGGAATGACAACAGAGTATTAACGGAAGAAAGGCAATGGTATGAACCGTAAGACCAACATTGTTCATGTTACTCATGAGGCTATCGGCAAAATCGGCGGCATCGGTGCTGTTCTTGACGGCATTCTCACAAGCAAAGCGTACATTGACAATACTGGAAGGACGATACTTGTAAGCACTCTTTTTTCCACCGAGGGACCGCCGGAGAACCGGCTCGGCGCAGGAGGCGAGGTGCTTTATTCCAGCACAGACGGGCTGGCAAAAACCGGTTACGCAGCCGGATTCAAAAATATCGAGAGGTTTTTCGATGTTGACATCGTTTATGGAAGGAGACTTTTTGAAGATAGACGTACCGGCATAAAAAATATGCCGGAAGTTATTCTGATTGACGTCCGACACATAAATATTGCACCTATAAATGCGTTTAAGGGACAACTGTTTACCCGCTTCGCGATTTCGAGCCGCCTCTACGAGCATCTGTGGGAATACGATGAATGGGTAAGACTTGCGCCGCCGGCCATAGCGGCATTAAAAGTAATAGGCGCCCCTCAGGGGGACGGAGTTGCTGTAATTGTTGCTCATGAATTTATGGGCATACCCACCGCACTTGCAGCTAAAATTGATAATGAATATAGCTTAAAAACTGTTTTTTACGCCCATGAGGTTGCACCTGTTAGAAGAATTGTCGAGGAAAAAAGCGGCAATGATACGATGTTCTACAATGTTATGAGGACCGCCCAGGCTCAGGGCGTCAGTTTGCCGGAAGTCTTTGGAGACCAGAGCGGCTACTTCAAGCATGTGCTGGTAGAAGCGTCCAGACACTGCGACAGTATCCTTGCCGTCGGTGATTACGTCGCGGACGAATTAAGATTTCTTGCCCCGGAATTTAAAACCGCAGACATCAAGCTGGCATACAACGGCATACCTGCCTGGCACATCAGTCTCGAAGAGAGAAAACGCTCAAAGGCGAAACTTGCGCAGTATTGTGAAAATCTCCTCGGATTTGCGCCTGATTATGTTTTCACCCACGTAACAAGGCTGGTTCGCAGCAAAGGGCTGTGGCGCGATTTGAGGGTGCTGGAGTATATGGAAAAGCAGCTCAGACCGCTGCACAAAACCGCCGTGATGTTTCTGCTTAGCACCGAGGTCGGCCCCAGAAGGCTGCGGGATATCCTGAAGATGGAGGCTGAGTATAACTGGCCTGTCGCGCATCGGGAAGGACTGCCGGATTTGAGCGGCGGTGAGGCAGCGTTTTATGCCGCCGTACAGGAGTTCAACACGAGGAGCAGAAATATAAAGGTGGTTTTCATTAACCAGTTCGGCTTTGACAGGCACAGATGCGGCTACAGAATGCCCGAAGATATGGAGTTTATGGATATAAGAAAGGGGAGCGATGTCGAGTTCGGACAGAGCATCTATGAGCCTTTCGGCATCGCACAGATTGAGCCTCTGAGCTTTGGAGGAATCTGTGTGCTCAGCAGTGTCTGCGGCTGTACAGGGTTTATCAGGAGAATATGCGGCTTTGAAGAAAAGCGCAACGTGATAATTGCCGATTACACGGACCTGGGCGGAATGAGATTTGACAATATTGAGGATATGCTCAAAATTGATGTTGGCATCCGAAACAGGATTGAGCATTACGTAAGTGAAAGAGTTGCGATGGAAATCTTTGCCCGGCTGCCGAAAAACGATGACGAGATAGTTGAGATGATAAATTCCGGCTACGACCTTGCGGAGCATATGAGCTGGGAGGAGGTTGTTAAAAACTATCTTCTCAGAAGCTTTGAAAAAGCGTCGGCAAAACAAACAGAAAAAACTGCCGTAGGTTAAACAAAAGAGAGAATAATGAGATGTTAAACAGCCGGTTGACTTCCAGCCGCAGACGAGTTAGATTATTCTTGTGCAGCAAACCGGTAAAAAAAATATAATCGGGATAATGGGTGGTATTGCATCAGGGAAAAGCACCGTAGCAAAAGAGCTTGCCAGGAGAGGTTGTGCGGTCATCGATGCAGATGAAATGGCAAAACGGTTCCTCCGAGATAAGGGGGTAAAAAAACAGCTGCGTTCCAGGTTTGGCAGCCGGATTTTTGATGCTGGCGGCAGGGTTAACAGGAGGAAACTTGCTGAAAAGGCCTTTGCGGATGCCACGGCTGTCAAGGCTGTAAATGCGGTAATTCACCCGAAGGTTCTTGAAAAAACAGAAGAACTTATAGAGAAATATCAGCAGCAACCGTCTGTAAAAGCTATTGTTCTGGATATGCCCCTGCTGGCAGAGGTTGGATGGCATAAAAAGTGTGATAAGCTCATTTTTGTCCGATGTAATGCGAAAATAAGGCTCAAAAGGGCGCAAAAAGGGGGCATTTTGAGAGAAAATGAGCTAAAAAAAAGAGAAAATTTCCAAATTTCTCTGGACAAAAAGGCCGATATGGCGCATTATATAGTAGAAAATAATGACCTATCAGAAATGATTAGACAGATCGGAAAGTTATTTCCCGCTTTAATATCTTAAGGGTAGCATCTTACGGGTTCCTGAATTTGGACTGCGGGAGGTAAAAAACACATAATAGTTGTGACATTTTTAAGAGAGTAACCAAATCAGGCGGCAGATTTTGTACGGTCTGTCCGAGTTTGTTCCTGTTTGAGCGCAGAGACGTTTTTGTTATCACTGGTTATGAAGAGATTTTTATTAAAAGCGCAATAATCGGTTTCAAAATAAGGAGTAAACCCCCACACCAATGTATTGGTGCAGGGGAAAGCATTTAAGGGAAAAAATGAAAACGAAATATTCATCAAAAAGACAGTATTCAAAACTTATTGCATTGGTGTGGAGGTAAACATGGCTAAAACAACCTTAAAAACAGATTCGAGAGAACCCAAAAAAAGAAGAAGTTCGAAAAAAAACGACAGTGAAAATGAAAACGTCCGGCAGCAGGAGCAGCAGACCGAAATCGCCCGGGAGCAAGGCAATGGTCCAGCCCCCGAACCCGAAAAAACTGAACAGGCCGTTGTTGTTGAAAACGGCAAAGACAAGAAGACGGATTTCGAGTCTACTCATGCCAAGTACGAGCGAATCAAGCGGGGCAATCTGCATATAACCGACCTGCAAAGAATGACCGTAGCTGAGCTGCACGATGTCTGCAAGAAGGAGAACGTGCAGGAATATACCGGAATGAAGAAGCAGGAGCTTATCTTCAAAATCCTCAAGGAACGCATACAGTCGAACGGCCTGATGTACGGAGAAGGCGTTCTGGAAGTTCTGCCCGACGGCTACGGCTTCCTGAGAAACCCCGAATATAACTACCTTTCCTCGCCGGATGATATATATGTTTCGCCGTCACAGATTAAAAGATTCGGCCTGCGGACCGGCGCTATCGTAAGCGGACAGATTCGCCCGCCCAAAGAGTCGGAAAAGTATTTCGCTTTGCTGAGAGTTGAGGCGATAAACTACGAGGAGCCGGACAGACTCTCCGAAAGAATCAACTTCAGCGACCTAACCCCCCTCCATCCGGATGAAAGATTCATACTCGAGACTATCCCGGAAGAACTGAATATGCGGATAATCGACCTGATTACGCCGGTCGGCAAAGGCCAGCGAGGCCTTATTGTTGCTCCGCCGAGAACCGGAAAAACCATACTCCTGCAGAAAATCGCCAATTCGATAAGCACTAACGCCCCTGAAGTCAAACTGATTGTTCTTCTTATAGATGAACGGCCGGAAGAAGTAACGGAAATGGAGCGAAAGGTGGCCAAGGATGTCGAAGTCATAAGCTCAACATTCGATGAGCCTGCTTCGAGACATTGCCAGGTGGCAGAAATGGTTATCGAAAAGGCAAAAAGAATGGTCGAATATGGCGTGAATGTCGTTATTCTGCTCGATTCGATAACTCGACTTGCAAGGGCATATAATACCGAAGTGCCGCACTCAGGCAAAATCCTCACCGGCGGCGTCGATGCAAATGCAATGCAGATGCCCAAAAAATTCTTCGGTGCTGCCAGAAACATCGAAGAAGGCGGTTCGCTGTCGATATTCGCAACGGCTCTTGTCGATACAGGCTCAAAAATGGACGAAGTCATTTTTGAAGAGTTCAAGGCCACAGGCAATATGGAGCTTCATCTTGACAGGCGTCTTGTTGACAGGAGAATCTGGCCTGCTATCGATATCAGCAAAAGCGGCACAAGAAGAGAAGAACTTCTGCTCGACGCCAAGGAGCTTGAGCTGGTTTACAGACTAAGACGTGTTCTTAGCGAGCTTAACCCTGTCGAATCCGTTGAACTCCTGAAGAGCAGACTTGCCAAGTGCAGGTCAAACGCCGAATTCCTGATGACAATGAAACTCGACTGAGAAGTGAACAGGAGAGCAGGGGAACATTTGAGCAGGCGAACGATCGCCCGCGTGGGCTTTACCCCCAAAGTGCCGCCGGTCTTACAGACAATACGCTGCCCAGAAATTTGTTTTCATTTTTTTGAATTTTGGTCGTCTCTTGCACCGCCAAGCCAGCGGATATCTCCCCCGACACCTCGTATTGTTTGACAACTAATTGCAGAAAGTATGACGAAAAGCAACAGGATTATTAAGAGGGCTTTTTTGACCATTTCCTTGTACTCCTTGAAAGTCTTTTTTTATTTCTTATATATTTATCGTCTTATCGCCAGCCAAAAATAAACTTATTAATTGGGATTTCCCATATTAAACGCCTGGCTACGTAACCAAGCCTTTCAATTCTTTCCTTCATTATTATATTATACAAGAACAGGAATAGGAACGAAATCTGTTTTAACAGTTTGTGGATATTCTCACTTGCTATCAAGCGCAGCGTTCAATATGTCAGTCGCTTTTTTCACGAAGACGAATTGCATACCTTTTTTCGCCTCGGCAGGTACTTTTACTATATCCTTTAAGTGGGTGGGAACAGCCGCCTATTTTTTATCAATATTCTTTAACATCTTATCGATTGCCTGTGTTAAAGGCCCAAGTTTGTTGGCGCAGACATCATAAATTGCTTCCGCATCAATATCGAAGTAATGGTGGCTGATAATGTCGCGCATACCCTTAGCCCCGCGCCAATCAATTTCAGGATATTCAGCAAGAAGTGTTCCATCGGTAATTTTATCAAGGTTTTTGAGGCTCTCGCCGATAGCAATAAGCTGCATACAGATGGCATCAAGTTTTTCTATCCCTTGTGGAGAATTGGTAAAAAAATCTGCGCTCTTTACCGAGGCGAACCGCTGATGCACAGTTCCGGCAGCCCCAAGTATCTGCGATAAGATATCCCTGACCAGTTCTCTGTCATACATAGATACCATCCTGGTATATTCGCCGTTTTAACAGAGGATTCATCTTCTCTCGCAGACGCACAATATCTACCGGTATGTGAAGGTTCTGTTCGATATCCTGTTTTATGTCCGCCAGCAGGAACATATCCGGCCTTTCCAGCTCCACGAAGATATCGATATCACTGTTTTCACCAAACCGCCCTTTTGAAACCGAGCCGAAAATGCCAAGAGATTTAATGCCGTATTCGTTTTGATGGCTTTGCTTGTAATGTCGCAGCACTGCCAAAATCTCATCGGTACCCATTGTCTTTGTGCTCCTGAAAAACCAGTTATTCATTTGTATAATAACATACAACCGTATGCCATAATTAGCAAGTCTTTTTTAAAAGCTAAGAGGTCGCTCTCGCCGCAATGCGCTCGCAGTAAGCCAGATTTCAACATTAAGATTTCGTTTTTTCATTGTGTTGCTCTTGTAGTGCTGCTTTCAGAACCTCTGTAGCTTTTTTGACAAAGATAAACTTCATACCTTTTTTCGCCTCGGCTGGCACTTCAACCATATCCTTTTTGTTTCGCAGTGGCAGGATAACGGTTTTTATACCAGCCTGTTTTGCGGCAAGGATTTTTTCCTTCAAACCTCCAATTGGCAATATAAGCCCCTTAAGTGTGATTTCGCCTGTCATCGCAACTTCAGGTTTGACAGGGGCTTGTGTCAAAAGAGAAACAAGTGAACAGAACATTGCTACTCCGGCGCTTGGGCCATCTTTTGGGACGGCGCCGGCGGGAACGTGAATGTGAAAATCATGCTTTCCAAAACTGGCCGGATTGACGTTCAGCTTTTTAGAGTTTTCCTTTACGATTGAAAAGGCGGCCTGTGCGCTTTCCTTCATCACGTCGCCTATCTGGCCGGTAAGAATCAGTTCGCCTTTGCCCGGCATTGAGGCGGACTCGACAAAAAGAATTTCACCGCCGAAAGGTGTATATGCAAGGCCGGTAGCCACGCCGGGAACTGCTGTCCGCATCGCAAGTTCCGGTAAATGTCTGACCGGGCCGAGAATTTTAGGCAGATGCGCCTTCGTAATTATCGCAGAGTGTCTGACGCCCTTTGCTATCTCGGTCGCGACCGAACGGCAGATAGCGGCAATGCTGCGCTCAAGATTGCGGACGCCTGCCTCGGCGGTATAACTGCGGATTATTTCAATTACGGTCTCATCGGTTATTTTGAGCCGGGTTTTTTTTAGGCCGTGCTCTGCAAACTGTCGAGGTATGAGATATTTCTTTGCGATGTTCAGCTTTTCGTTTTCGGTATAACCCGGCAGTTCGATAATCTCCATTCTGTCCATCAGGGCGGGCGGTATTGGTTCGGTATAGTTTGCTGTGCCGATGAACATTACGCTCGACAAATCGAACGGCTGGTCAAGGTAGTGGTCTGTGAAGGTGTTGTTTTGTTCGGGGTCGAGGACTTCTAATAGCGCGCTTGCAGGGTCGCCCCTGAAATCGACGCCTATTTTGTCCATTTCGTCCAGCATAAAGACAGGATTCTTGCTGCTGCACTTGCGCAGCTCCTGCAGGATTCTCCCTGGCAGGGCGCCGATATAAGTTCTCCTGTGGCCTCTTATATCTGCTTCGTCTCTCATACCGCCGAGTGAAATGCGGACGAATTTTCTGCTCATCGCACGAGCAATGGATTTGCCGAGACTTGTTTTGCCCACGCCGGGAGGGCCGATGAAACACAAAATCGCCCCTTTGCCGGAGGGGTTGAGTTTCCTTACGGCCAAAAACTCAAGAATTCGTTTTTTGATTTTTTCCAGGCCGTAATGGTCTCTGTTTAAAATCCGCTGGGCTTTTCTTATATCCAGCGAATCAGCGGTTTTTATGTTCCACGGCAGCTCACAGACCCAGTCAAGATACGTTCTGATTACGCCGAAATCCGGTGAGGCAACGTGGATTCTTGACAGATGCTCAAGTTCGCGCAAAGCCTCAGCTTCCACTTTTTCAGGCATCTTTGCCTTTTTTATCTTGTCTTTGAGTTCTTTGAGTTCGCCGGTCTTTTTATCGTCCTCGCCAAGCTCCGTCTGAATGGCTTTCAACTGCTCCTGAAGAAAATATTCTCGCTGATTTTTTTCCACGGCCTGCTTGACCTGAACCTGAATCTTATGGCTAAGCTCCAGAACATCGAGCTGCTTGGCGAGGGCAAGAGAAATTTTTTCGAGACGCTTTTGAGCGTTGACCTCTTCAAGTATCTGCTGCTTTTCGATAACGGGGATACTTAAATTTGCCGCCAGAAAATCTGCAAGGGCTGACGGCGTCTCGATATTTTCCAGCAGAATGGATGCCTCCTCAGGCACATTGGGACTTAAACGGATAACCTTGTTGGCAGTGTCGCGAACGCTGACCATTAACGCTTTAAGTTTTTTAGTAACTTTTGTCTTTGCCACAAGCGGTGCGATTCTGACCTTTATGTACGGCTCGGTTGCCACAAGCTCAACGATTTTGAACCTTATCAGACCGTGAACGATAATGTGTAACGTGCCGGCTGGCATTTTGACAATCTTGAGGATTGATGAAGCGGTGCCGACGCGATAAAGGTCATTTATGCCGGGATTCTCAATGTCGGACTTTTTCTGGGTAATAAGGCCGATTATGGTTTCGTTTACCCGGCATTCTTCAAGCAGCTTTCTGCTTTTTTCTCGGCCTATGGCCAGCGGGGCGATGGTGCCGGGAAATGTAACGGCGTTTCGCACCGGCAAAATGCCGATAACTTCCGGCAGTTCGATTTCCTTAGGACCCTCGGAAGAATCCGAATTTTGGCCTTCCAAAAAAGGCTCTGTGCTTACAATGTCAACAAGTCTTAATTTTTCCATAATTAAGCCTTATTTTATACCACATTGCTGTCGAAGTGAAAAGGCAAAAGAAACCGCCAAAGCACTAAGAATTGGTATTGAAAATTGAACAGTTGAAGATTGAAGATTTGTGGAGTCTGCCTTCGGCAGAACTGGTTCAAATTTTCATTCTTCAATCTGGCGTAAGCCATCCCCTAGCGGATTAAATCTTCAATTTCCTTTGTGCCTTAGTGTCTTGGTGGCTACGTGTCTCGCAGGGCAAGAGGTTTGCCGAGAATCTCCTGATACAACACCGCGTTTCGCAGGTCGCCGGGCGATGAGAAAAGCAGTTTATGGACTCTCTCGCCGGTCGGCACCGCAGTGGGAATATGAGCCTTTTTTCTGTCGGCGGCAATTTTTGAAGGTACGGGTTGTGGCTCAGGTACAGGTGGGGGGGCGGGAGGTTTTTCAATTTTTTCGGCTCGACCGAGCTCGCCGAGGTCAGCGACCTGCGGCGTCTCAACAGTGACAGGTTGCGGTCTGCTGGGCGGCTGAGGCTGAGGTATGCCGAAGGCCGCTCTGATTTGTGCAATCCTTTCTTGGCGAAGCTGTTCGAGGGTTTTGTAGCTGCCGTCGGCGGCGACATATCTTTTCCTTGGCTTGGCAGGCGGAGGTTTATACTCGCTCTCGCTCTGGGCGGACTTTTGCTCTCTCATCGCTTTTATGCGGCGAGCGATTGCTTTCAGGATGCCGAATACAATTATTATCGCTACGACAATAAACTGTATCCAGACCTCAACGTCCTTGTCGCTGGCCGCAAGCAGATTTTCAAATAAAGAGTACATTTGTTTTCAACAAATCTTCAATTTTTTAATTCTTCGTGTCTTTGTGGCTTTATTCTTCCTTTTTCGGCGGCTTTGCAATGGAATCTCTCATAGTTGTATCAGCCACAATATTCTTCATTTTATAATAGTCCATTATGCCCATATTGCCTTTCCTGAAGGCTTCGGCCATCGCAAGCGGCACTTCCGCTTCGGATAGAACGACCTTTGCACGGTTTTCCTGAACAAGCGCCCTCATTTCCTGTTCGCGGGCGACGGCCATTGCACGCCGTTTTTCGGCTTCTGCCTGTGCCCTGGCGAGGTCCGCCTTGGCCTGGTCAGCCTGAAGTTTGGCACCAATGTTATCGCCGACATCAATGTCAGCAATATCTATTGAGAGAATTTCAAATGCTGTGCCAGCATCGAGACTCTTGGCAAGAACCTGCTTGGAAATATTATCGGGATTTTCAAGCACACTTTTGTGAGATATCGCGCTGCCTATGGTTGTTACGATGCCTTCACCGACACGGGCGATGATGGTTGGTTCTGTAGCACCGCCGATAAGCCGCTGAAGGTTTGTACGGACTGTTACGCGTGCCTTGGCCTTTAACTGGATGCCGTCCTGTGAAACAGCGTCAATGGTTTCCCGGCCTTTTGCGGGGTCGGGACAGTCAATAACCTTGGGATTAACTGAAGTCTGAACGGCATCGAGTATATCTCTGCCTGCAAGGTCTATCGCTGTGGCTACCTTGAAAGTCAAATTTAAATTTGCCCTGTCGGCTGCAATAAGGGCTCGCACGACATTTTCAACGCGGCCGCCGGCAAGATAATGGCTTTCGAGGTCCCGGCGGGTCAAATCAAGACCTGCCTGAATTGCCATAATTCGTGCGCTGACTATTCTGCCCGCGTTAACCTTTCGCAGTGTCATTCCGATGAGTTCGCCTACCGAGACAGGCGCACCGGACAATTTTGCCTGAAGCCACAGCCGGCCGTATGCCAATACCAGCAGACCAAAAATAAATATTAAAACAAAAAGAATTATCAGACCGATACCTGATACCGCCTTTGGTATCTCAGCAAGAATAAAGAGATTTGCAGTTGTCATTTTAAAATCCTTTCATTAAGAATCTTCCATTTGCCTGACTGTAAGTTGTGTACCTTCGACTTTTATGACCTCGACGGTTTTTCCTTTCTCAACATAACCGCTTTCAGCGACACATTCAAGTCTTGTGCCGGAAAAATCGCACATCCCGACGGGACGCAGCGGCGTAATTGTTATGGCTTTTTGGCCTAAACGTTTCGCAAGTTCCTGTGAATCTGGTATTCCTTCGCCTTTTTGTCTTTTAGGCATATCGAGCAATATAGTTTTGCCGAAACCGGTTTTCGGGAAAATTTTATATGCGAAAACAAGTGTAGCCGGAATCATAACCACAGCTACTACTACGCCTATCCAGCCGGCTGTTGGACTGAGCTTGAAAAAAATTGCTATACCGCCTGCGAGACAGGCCAGCGAGCAGACGATAAGCAGCCCGAAACTGGGGACAAAAACTTCTGCTATCAGCAAAACAGCACATAGCAAAAACAGAAAAATCGCAAGTACTATCCACCAAAACATTCGCTTATCCTCTAATCATTTGTCTGTCTTACCACAACTCTGTTGCCTTGAATTTGTATGATTTTTATTTTTTGACCTTTTTGGATAAAGTCGCCTTCAGTAACAACATCGACGACGGCATGTTCGAATCTTCCCTGACCTGCAGGTCTGAGTGTTGTAATGGCAAATCCTGTATCGCCTGCTTTTAATTTGTCTGCTTTTTGCGGCGGAGCGGTCAGGTCTATCTGCATTTGAGGACCTTTCTCAGCAGGGGCAAGGACAAGACCCTTAAGTGGACCGGTCCTTGGTAAAAATTTTGCCAGAAAATACGCGGTAACGGCGAAGCCCACGAAGCCCAGCGAAAAGGCCCACGCGCCGCTTGTCAAGAGCTGCCATTGAACGTTGTCGAAATCGTATTTAGGCCAGGGCAGCTCATCCGGCCTGTTGGGAACAAGAATTGCAAAAAGGCTCAGGAGGATAAATAAAATGCCTAATACTCCCGCAATGCCGAAGCCGGGAATGACAAAAACTTCAAGCGCCAGCAGGATAATGCCAATCGCAAAAACCGCGATTTCCCACCAGGTTGCAAGGCCGGTAAGATATCTGCTGCCGAAGATTATCGCAAAACAGATTAACGCTACGATACCGGGCAGAACTACGCCGGGGGTTTTTAATTCGATATAAATGCCGAGCATCGCAATCATAAACAAAATCCCGCTGACTGTCGGATGATTGAGCATCCTGACAAGTTGCTCGGACCAGTTCGGTTCAAGCCGAACAATTTTCGGCGAAAACTTTACGTTATCGCGCTGTGCAAGAAATGCAATTGCTTCGTTGATATCGCTTACCGCCTCTCTGGCAATGCCGTATTCCTTTGCCTTTGCGGCAGTAAGGGTCAGAATTTCATTTTCGTTGTCGATAAGCTCTTTTGCTTTCAGGTCGTAAAGTTTGGCGTCTGTGGGTAGTTTTTCATCCTCGCAGAATTCATAAAGGTCTGTTTTGATATTTTTTATCCGCCATACTTTTTTGTGCCTGCTTACCATTGCTTCGAGCAGAGCCTGCGGATAGTTGTTGGCCTGAGCAGCTCTTTGAAATGTTGCTCGAATAAAACTTTCGGCTTTTTCACGCTCGACGCCTTCGAGTTTGTCGCCCATCTGAATCGGGGCGCAGTCGCCGATAGTGGTGTTCTTTCTCATTATTATATCCTGACAGGAAACGCTTATCATCGCTCCTGCGCTGATTGCCTCGGTATTAACGTAAGCGATTGTTCTTGCCTTTTGAGACAATTCGAGAATAAGGTATTTTGAAATATCATCGGCGCTTTCAACAAGGCCGCCGTAGGTGCCGATTTCAAAAATAAGGTAATTGGCGCCAAGCGCAAGAGCCGTATTGGAGCGGCGTTTTATCGAAGAATAGAGACCGTCGTCAATCAGGCCCGTGCACGTTATTATGGCGGCTTTCGCCTCATTTGGTTCGATGTTGTTAGTTGACAGAGCCGCGACCGTTAGGGAGCGGTCCACCAAGGAAACCACACATAATAGAAAAATGAGAGCTTTTATTCGCATACCGTAATTTTAGCGATGTACGGGAGGACAGACAATAAAAATATTTAGCCCGCCGTTTCACGGCGGGTTTTGTTTTCAAACCAGTTTTCTTAAAATTTCGATGCCTTTTTTAATCTTGTCGTTGGTCGTTGTATAGCAGAGTCTGAAATGAGTGTCTTTTTCGCTGAAAACGCAGCCCGGAATAGTCAGCACGTTATTCCTGATTGCCTTTTCGACAAATTCAGTTCCTTTGTCCGCAGGCGCCCTTACAAAGGCGTAGAATGCGCCGCCGGGCTTTATCAGTTCAAATTTGTCTTTCAAACCATCGTAAGTAATGTCCCGCTTTGTTTTATATTCGGCCATCAGTTCGCTTACATCGTAATCCAGAGCGGCAATTGCCGCCTGCTGAAATGGAGAAGGCGCACAGACAAAGGTGTACTGCTGGATTTTTGTCATCTCCTCGATAATGGACTTAAGATGCTCAGGGACCGCTGCGTATGCAAGCCGCCAGCCGGTCATCGCATAAGATTTGCTGAAGCCCTGCAGCAGAATGGTATTGTGATAAAATGATGCCATACTCCGGTAAGGTGCATCGTAGCAGAATTTGTCATATATCTCATCCGACAGGATGAGAATGTCTCTTTTCGCCGCAATCTCGGCAAGAGCTTTAAGGTCGCTTTGTGAGTAAACCGCGCCGGTGGGATTGCAGGGTGAGTTTACCACGATAATTTTTGTCCTGCTGGTAATACACTCCTTGATTTTTTCCGGATGCAGTCCGAAATCTGGATATGTGTCGATGAAGACGCATTTTCCGCCAAGCAGATTTACGAGGTGTTTGTACATAACAAAATATGGGTCGCCGATTATCACCTCGTCGCCCGGATTGATAAGGCTCATAAAGGATAGTAGCAGTGCGCCGCTTACGCCGCTTGCCACGAGAACGGAAGGGTTTTTCCATCCAAATTGGGCGGTAACTCTCTGGGCGATTTTTGCACATAATGTTGGCTCACCTGCTGTGATGGTGTATTTGTTTTTGCCCTGTTTTATTGCCTCGATGGCGATTTGCTTTAGCGGTTCAGGAACGTCAAAATCTGGCTGGCCTATTGAGAAGTTAATTGGGTCTTTCATCGAAGCGGCAAGATTGAAAACTTTTCTTATGCCGCTTGCATTAATGAGGGCTGTTCTGTCGGCAAGATATTTTTTCACCGCTAAATCAACCGTTATTCAATTTATGGCAAAGACCATCAACTTATCTCCTGCCGCCACCGCCGCCGGGTTTACCCTGACCGGTTGCTTTGCTTGCGGCTGAAGAAGTAGTTTTGCCGGGGGCTGCGGCGGCAGCCTTTCCTGCGGGAGCGGCGGCTTTGGCCGGACCTGCAGGAGCGGCCTTGCCCCCATCGGCAGCGGCGCCGGGCACAGCACCAGCGGCAGCCTGTTCCAGAACGGCTGCCTGGCCTTCTGCTTTAGCTTCTGCTTTCTTCTTACTGATGGATACTTTTCTGTTTGCAACCTTCGGAAGACCGAAAGGACTGTCTCCCTCCTGCCAACGCTCTTCTTCCTTAAGACGCGCCACTCTCTCGGCACGGGTAAGAACGTTACGGTGCCGTACGAGTGCGCCTTTTAATTTCAGCGAACGGTCAACTGACATATACTACTCCTATTAAAAAATGAAAATTTAAAATTGAAGATTTTAGGAACGCCTTTAATGCTTTTTTTTAAGAAATTTTCAATCCTAAATCTTAAATCTTCGATTAACTTAGTTTATCTTCATCCCGTAAGCGTCCTGGAACGGCTTTGTGCCGAATGGCTCAAAACCGGAGCTGGCCGGCGGTTTGTAATTGGCGCCTATGGAAATAATCTTTTTTTTCATTTCAAAGCCGTTGCTGCCTGCTTTTTCCGGGTTATCGAAGCGTTCCTGTGTAACAAGGAGGTAACGAGTACCTTTCTTTACAATCTCAGTTGCTATGCCGAACCCGTCGTAATACTGTTTTACCGGCTCCAGATGGCTGCTTACCTCATGGCTCGCAATAACAATAACATGGTCTCCCATTGGCTCAACCATTTTCGGTCGGGCCGATTCGGCTGCCGGTGCGGTTTTGGTCTCGGCTATGCTGGTCGGCGGGATAACTTTTTCCACAGACACAGCGTTTTGGGAGGCCTTTTTTGTCTCGGCTTTCTTAAATGAATATATCTGACCCAGTCTGAAAAAGACCATAAATATCGTCACTAACGCCAGCAGGCCTATTACTGTTACCTGCCAGGAAAAACACAGTTCTATCCTGTCGGGATATAATCTTATCGTCTTGGGTTTTGTGCTCCAGACAGGACCGGCCCGTAACTTCTCGCTTGTGGCTCGTGACTCCTCGCTTCTCGCTTGTGGCTCGTCCTTCGTCTTAGCTGAAACACTAATGGACGATAAAGCCTTTTGTTGAGCAGACTTAAAGCGCGCTTTATTTATAAGCTCGTAAAGTGCGATTCGTCTGGGATTCTTTGCCATTTTTGGCCTCTAAAGACTCAGCATACGGTTCATTAAAGCAGCACGAAAACAGTAGGATACTCAATAAACTGTTTTGTTTCAACTATAAATTTTCTTGACAGGGTAGGCAAAGTAAACTATTAAAATGTGTTTAAAACGGGATTATCAGATGTGATATTTTAGACTTTTGATATCCGTTTTTCTTTTGAGCTTTCGGAGGTAATTGATGCTACCGGTAAAAAAAACAAGCAAAAGCAGGACGAGGTCTCGCAGAAGCCATCAGGCGTTAAAGGCGGTAAACTATTCTATATGCAAAAAATGTGAAAGTCCGAAACTGCCGCATGCTGCCTGTGATAACTGCGGATATCTCAATCCCAAAATCACACTCAAGCTTGCCAAAAAAGAGGAGACGAGCTGACGATGAGGATAGCCATTGACGCCATGGGTGGCGATTTTGCTCCGGACGAAATCCTGGCCGGTGCCATTGAGTCTATACAGTATCTCGATAAAGATGACAGTTTAATCCTTGTTGGCCCTGCTGAAGTTATTGAAACCAGGCTCGGAACGGAAAATCTCAGCAAGTACGGTGATGTGCTTAAGATAGTCGATGCCCCCGAAGTTATCGGTATGGAGGAGTCACCCATTGACGCCCTGAGAAAAAAACGGCACAGCTCCATATCAGTTATGGTTAAACTCGTTTCAAATGGCGAGGCTGACGCAGTCATCTCTGGGGGAAATACAGGGGCCTTCGTCGCCGCCTGTCAGATGAGAATGCGAAACATCGAAGGCGTAAACAGGCCGGGAATCGCCGTTGTTTTTCCGACATTTGAAGGTCCTGTTACAATGTGCGATGTCGGCGCTAATATCGCCTGCAAGCCCATTAACTTCTATCAGTACGCCATAATGGCCTGTATGTATTCGAAACATCTTCTTGGCATCGAAAACCCGCGCGTCGGAATTATGAGCATCGGCGAAGAGGACGCCAAGGGAAACGAAATTGTAAAAAAAGCGAGAGAGCTTATAAAGAGCGACCCGAAAATAAATTTTATCGGCAATATCGAAGGACGCGACATATTCAAGGGCAAATGCGATGTCGCGATATGTGACGGGTTTGTGGGAAACGTCGTGCTTAAGCTCACCGAGGGGCTGGTTGACGGGCTCTTTAAGCTTATAAGGAATGAGCTTATGCAGGAGTCGGTGGAGCTTGCATTGAAGTTCAAGCCCGTAGTCCAGCGGATGTACCAGAAATACGATTACAATGAGTATGGCGGGGCGCTGCTTTTAGGCGTAAACGGTACATCTGTTATCTGTCATGGTGCCAGCAGGGCTGGGACAATAAAAAATGCCATTATGGCCTGCCGAAAATTTTACAATCAGAAAATTAACGAGAAAGTAAGGGAATACCTGTTAACAACCCCCTCAGCTTCTTGCGAAGCAAGAGAGGGGGTCAGAGGCACGGATGAGTAATACGAAAACTGGTTTGGGTTGTAATTTCAGGGCTGTCATTGCAGGCACAGGTTCATGCATACCTGAAAAGCAGCTTACAAACGAAGACCTTACAAAAATGGTTGATACCAGCGATGAATGGATAACATCGCGGACGGGTATAAAGGTCCGTCATATAGCGCAGGATTATCAGACAACCGCGTTTCTGGCAACCGACGCTGCAAGAAAAGCCCTCCAGCAGGCCGATATATCTGCTGGAGATGTCGAATTGATTATCGTGGCGACGGCAACGCCTGAGATGGTATTTCCCGCAACGGCCTGCTTTGTGCAGGAGCAGCTCGGTGCAAAAAAGGCCTGGGCATTCGATGTCTCGGCTGCCTGCAGCGGCTTTGTTTATGCGTTGAGCATCGCTCAGCATTTTGTAATAGCCGGCAGATATGACAATGTCCTTGTCATTGGGGCAGAGACGCTTAGTAAAATCACCGATTACAAGGACAGGAAAAGTTGCATCCTTTTCGGCGACGGTGCAGGCGCTGCAATAGTGAAAAGGGGCGCTCTTAACGGCTCAAGGGGAATCTTCTACAGCACTTCCGGCTCCGACGGAACTGGCTGGCCTTCCCTTAACTGTCCCGCTTACGGAAGCAGATACCCGGCAGACAAGCCGTTGGAAAATCCCGCTTATATCTATATGCAGATTAACGGCAAGGAGGTTTACCAGCTGGCGGTGAGAAAAATTATTGAGACCATTGAGGACTGTCTGACAAACTGCCGGCTTTCAGCCGACGATATAAAGTTATTCATTCCTCATCAGATGAATGCAAGAATTATTGAGTCCGTGGCGAAAAGACTCCGATTGCCTGATGAAAAGGTGTTTATGAATATTGATAAGTACGGCAACACCTCAGCGGCCTCCATCCCCATTGCGCTGGATGAGTGTATCAGGCAGGGCAGAATTGAAAAGGGGGACATTGTTCTGCTGGTTGCCTTTGGCGGTGGTCTGACCTGGGGGGCTAACGTAATTGAGTTCTGAAAAGTCTTTCAGGGGAAAGTATGGCAGGAAGAATCGCTTATATATTTCCCGGCCAGGGCGCTCAGACAGTGGGTATGGGAAAGGATTTTTATGATGCTGAGCCGCTGGCTGAGCAGCTCTTTGACAGAGCGGACGAAATACTCGGCTACGACCTTGCAAAAACCTGTTTTGAGGGACCGGAAGATAAACTTGACTCAACGACCGTTTCACAACCGGCTATCTTCGTAACATCGGTTGCTATCCTTGAGGTTTTAAAGGCAAGAGGGACAATTAAACCTCCGGATGTAACTGCAGGGCTGAGTCTGGGTGAATATACGGCTCTTTATGCCGCCGATTGTTTTAGTTTTGAAGATGGCCTTAGGCTTGTGCAGAAACGCGGCCAGGCTATGCAGGCCGCCGCGGATGCCTCAAAAGGCTCTATGGTAAGTATAATCGGCCTTGAGCAGATTGCCGTTGAAAAAATCTGTACCGAAGCAGCGCAGGGACAGCTGCTGAAATGTGCAAATTTTAACTGTCCCGGCCAGATTGTCATTACAGGCTCTGTCGAGGCTTGTAAAAGGGCTTTGGCTCTTGCTGGAAAGTACGGTGCAATAAAAGCGGTAGAGCTGAAAGTGGCAGGGGCGTTTCATTCGGAGATGATGGCCTCGGCGTCAGAAGAACTTAAAAAAGCCCTCGCACAGTGCAAAATCAACAATCTCGGAAATATAGCCGTTATAGCAAATGTGGATGCAGAGTATTATAAAACCAAGAAGCAAATCTCACAAGGCCTTGTTAAGCAGCTTACCGGTGCGGTTCTCTGGCAAAAGTGTATGGAAAAGCTTTTGGCTGACGGAGTAACTATGTTCTATGAAATAGGTCCAAACAGGGTTTTGATGGGTCTTATGAGAAGAATCAACAGAAAGGCGACAGTTTTCAATATAAGCAGTATTGCCAATTTGAAGGAGTTGGTTGGAGTATAGCAATGGCTGAAGAAAAAAGGCTTGCGGTTGTAACTGGAGCGGCAAGGGGTATCGGCAGGGCGATTGTGCTTGAGCTTTTAAAGCAGGATAGATTCGTTGCTGGACTTGATGTCAATGCCGAGCAGCTTAAGGAGCTCCAAATCATCGTTGCCCAAGCAGGTTACACCTGTTTAACAAAGTGCATAGACATCACGAAGACAGAGCAGTTAAATGATTGTTTAGAGGAATTGGCGAAGCAGTACGGCGGGATAGGAATCCTCGTAAATAATGCAGGAATTACGCGCGATAGGCTTATGCTCCAGATGAGCGATGAGGAATACGATGCTTTGATGGCGGTGAATCTGCGGGCGGCCTTTATGGCCACAAGGGCCGCTTTGCGCTCGATGCTTCGAAATAAGTTCGGCAGGATTATCAGTATAAGTTCGGTTGCTGCAATTTTCGGTCAGGCAGGCAGCGCCAATTATGCCGCAAGTAAAGCAGGCCTTATCGGAATGACAAAGTCCATAGTCAGGGAAGTCGCCAAAAAGGGTATTACCGCCAATTGTATCGCACCGGGTTTCATTATTACGGAAATGACGAATGTTCTGCCGGATGCCGTCAAGGAGGCGGCTTTGGCTATAATTCCGGCAAAAAGATTTGGCACGCCCCAGGACGTGGCAAAGGCAGTAGCTTTTCTGGCAAGTGATGATGCAGGCTATATTAACGGCCAGGTCCTGCAGGTCGATGGCGGTATGGCTATGTAATTATGAAAAAAATGGTTGCATTGGTCGTTATTGACGGGTATATTACCGCGCTAATGTAAATTTATCCGCCCCAGGCGGAACGGTCGTACTTATAAAATGTCAAATATGGAGCATTTTTGATTCAAGGAGACGAAAAGTGAGTATTGACGTTCAGGCTATTGAAAAGAAGGTTATAAAGATTGTTGCCGACCAGATGGGTACTGATGAGTCGGAAATAACGCGTGAAACATCGTTTATTAACGACCTTAACGCTGATTCGCTTGATACTGTTGAGTTGGTGATGGAATTTGAGGATGAGTTTGATACCAGTATTCCTGATGAAGAGGCAGAAAAAATCCAGACCGTCGGGGCCGCGATCGACTATGTCATCGATATGCTAAAGAAGAAAGAGCAGAGCTGATAGCAGGCTGTTGTGATGAATAATCGGCGAGTGGTTATAACAGGCCTGGGCTGCGTTACCCCGCTGGGGGACTCTGTGGATGTTTTCTTCGACTCAATCTGCAGAGGTAAAAGCGGCGTTTCCCATATTACCAGCTTTGATGTTTCACAGTTTTCGACAAGATTCGGCGGGGAGATAAAAGATTTCGATATTACCAAATTCATCGATGCCCGCGAAGGCAAACGAATGGACCGCTTCTGCCAGCTTGCGGTGGCCTCGGCAGTGCAGGCTGTCAATGACAGCGGAATCAATTTTTCAAAAGAAGACCTCAACCGGTGCGGCGTTATCTTCGGAACAGGCATCGGCGGCATCCAGGAAATCGAACAACAACATATCCGACTGCTGAATAAAGGACCCCGGTTCGTTTCACCTTTCACCGTGCCAAAACTTATGGCCAACGCCGCCAGCGGTACGATGTCGATGATGTACGGCCTAAGAGGACCGAATTTCTGCGTCGTTACCGCCTGTGCCTCCGCATCACATTCAATCGGCGAGGCGTTTTATAACATCCTGACGGAACGCAGCGATGTTATCATAACCGGCGGGTCAGAAGCGGCCATCTCGCCGGTCGGCGTGGGTTCTTTCTGTGCTTTAAAGGCACTAAGCACCAAAAACGATACGCCTGAAATTGCTTCAAGACCGTTCGATATCGACCGTGACGGCTTTGTAATGGCTGAAGGCGCTGCGACTCTTATTCTTGAAGAATACGAGCATGCCAAAAAACGCGGAGCGAAAATCTATGCTGAGCTTTTAGGCTACGGCGCAACGGCAGATGCACATCATATAACCGCACCGCCGCCGGATGGGGCAGGCGCCATAAAGGCAATAGAAATTGCGCTCAAACAGGCGGGAATCGCGAAAGAAAAAATAGATTACATAAACGCGCACGGCACAAGCACTCAGCTTAACGATATTGCCGAGACACTGGCGATAAAGAAAGTTTTCGGCCAGCACGCCTATAAATTGTCAATCAGCTCAACAAAAAGCGCAATCGGCCATTCGCTCGGCGCAAGCGGCGGAATCGAACTGGTAGCAACCTGCAAAACAATCCAAACCTCTATAATCCATCCTACAATAAACCTCGATAACATCGACCCCGAATGCGACCCGAAATTGGATTTTGTGCCGAAGGTCTCCAAAGAAAGAAGGGTCGATTATGCTTTAAGCAATTCGTTCGGCTTCGGCGGCCATAACTGCTGCCTTGTAGTAGGAAAAGTTTAAATCACTGTCGGCCTTTGGCCCAAGACTAAGGAGAGATCTTCAGACAATGGCAAATTATCTTGGGTTTATTGATGAAACAGGAGTTTTATACAAAGACCCTACGCAACGATTTTTTGCTCTTGGACTTCTTAAGTGTGAAGATACATCTTTGTTATCAGAGCAATTAAGAATTTTGAAAAATAGGGCCGAATCTAAACTTGATTTAGCCAGACAAAACAGGGGTATGCCGTCTAAACTGGGCTCATTCGAGTTTAAATTCACGAATATCACAAAAACTTCGGTTGAGTTTTATTATGAACTGATTGACCTTTATTTTAAATTTAAGAATCTTGAATTTTGCTCATTTGTTCTGGATAAGCAAAATCCTCAGATAAATGTTGAAGCTGTATTTCCAAGCACATGGGATGCTTATATAAGTTACTCGAAGCTGCTGATTAAGAAAAACATAAAACCTGAAGATCGCATCTGTGTAATTGCAGATTTCCTTGGGAAACCGAAAGAATGCAGCAAATTTTACGAGCCGGAAATACGAACTGTCGATTCAGTATTTAATGCAACCATGCTGGAATCTCATGCCTCCTTGTTTATTCAACTGGTGGACGCGTTAATCGGCTGTATCGTTTTGGATTTCAGAAGAACAAGGCAAAAAGATTTGAGATTTGACGTTTATAAAAGCAGAGTCTGTGATTTTCTGAAGGAAAAAGTTAAATGTGATTGCTTGGCCCGTAATTTTACAATACATCAGCCGAATTACTTTAGTGTCTGGGAATTCAAAAGCGGGAAATAAAAAATGCGAGCCATCGACTCAGTCAACGCCCGCACTGATATAATATATACGATATTTAATAAGCTGGTGCAAGGAATTTTTTAATTTTTTTTACACATTTTGTATTTATATGCCTGTAACACCTTTAAAACTTTCTTAAAACCGTCGTCGCAGGGTATTTAGACGCAAAATTCAAAATTCCCCACATCTAAAAATTCTTTGCCCTTTTCGCCGTTTAAGGCTATAAATAACAAGGAGATACAAAAAAATGAACGAGCCAATAACCAAAAGACTAAAAAAACATAAAAATTTTTTCTTGACAGCATAATTGTCTAATGCTATTGTCGTATCTTATGAATATAAAAGGATTTAAGAATTCCATTTAATTAGGAATGCAATTATGGAAGACACAAAACTTCAAAAAACCATTATAAAACGTCTCAATATCCTAATTTCGCTAATAAGTGATATTGCGTCATCAGAAAATTCAACATCCACATCTCAAAAGATACATCGTTTATCTAACTTAAGCCTATCTCCAGCAGAAATAGGCGAAATTCTCAATAAACCAACTAACTATATAACCGCCGTTATACACCAAAAAAAGAGGAGTAGAAAATGAATAATGATTTAAAGTTACAACCTGTTATCCAACGACTTGATACATTAATAAGATTGGTTGCAAGCAATCTCTTGGCCGGAAAAAAGCAACAGGAAAAAATCGAATTGCTATCCAAATCAGGGTTGGCACCTAAAGAAATCGCAGAGTTAATCGGAACAACGCCCAATACAGTCCGAGTATCTTTAACTGCGATGCGTAAAAAACACAAAAAAAAGAGGATAATTGGTTCCCTCATGACCATGACATTGCCCTTCTCGTCATTGATTATGAGTGGGGCTAACTGGATGCTTTTTTAAGGAGTTTCGTATGGCTAAAAGAAAACAGACAAATTCAAAACCGAACGATCCGGTTGAACGGGAGCTGGTAGCGATCAAAAGATTATTAGTAACTCTGCTCTATAAGTTGGGAGCGAAAGGTAAAGAAATATCTATTGCACTGAAAATGGATAAAAGCGACACCAGCAGGATGCTTCCGGCACGTAAAATCAAAAGCATTGTTAACAATCTAAAATAGTGTTTGCACAACCATGGTAAACAGAGCTTTACGGAAAGCATTGTTAATGAAACTAAGATGTACCCCCCAAGCCCTCTCGCAACGTGTTAAACGCCTAAAGAATGACCATCCGATGATTTCAGATGATGCGGTTTATGTCATAGCCCACCAACAGGGCATTCCGCTGGACAAGTATCTTTCGCCTGAACAAGTTAATCATATAAGAACTGTACTAAGCCAAGTACACAGGCCAACACCAATGCAAACACTCTCTAAGTCCAAGGGTACACAATCTACTAGGACAGGCAAGATTTTGATTATCTCTGGGGAGTTTAAGGAAAGCGACCCTGTGCTCTCGGCGGAAAAGTTGCGGGAGGCGAGAGAAATGGCAACCATTTATCCTCTATTGTATGTTCTTGAAAACTCAATTCGCGAGGTCATTGCCTCTTTCATGGAATCAAAGTACGGTCCGAATTGGTGGGATACCAAAGCCCCCAAAGGATTAAAGGATCAGGCTGCTGAAAGGATGGCCGATGATACTAAACACTCATGGCACCAGAGAAGAGGGGCACGACCCATAGATTACTTAGATCTGAAACAATTATCTCCGTTAATGAGAAGGATTGCGCCGGATGTCGTTCCGAATATCATCCCAAATATCGAATGGTTCGAACAGTTTGTCGAGGAAGTGTATAGATCACGATGTGTAATCTGCCATATGAATCCGCTAGACAAAGATAATATCTCAGCAGTTAAAGTTCGATTCCGTCAGTGGCAGAAACAAGTGAAAGGTAAATTTTAAATAATAGGGTAAATAATAGGGGACGTTGGGGCTGTTGTCCGTCTTCGCCAAAAGGCTTCGACGCGACAAATGGCGGCGTCCGCCAGCCCGCCAGAGGCGGATAAAAAGCGGGGGCAAGTTTTTAATTTTTATTTTCAAAAAATGGTGGTACAATAAGACAAGTTAAACAGCAGGGAAGCTGAAAAGCAGGTCAATAAACAGGAATATGGCAATAAATGAAAAAGGAGTGTCTATGGAAACAAAAGATTTAGGCAAGACTTCGACAGGTATGCAGGCTAATATAGCAGGATTGCTATGCTATGTTTTAGGGTGGATTAGCGGGCTTGTTTTCTTTCTTATCGAGAAGGAAAATAAATTTGTCCGCTTTCACGCCATGCAATCAATAATTGTTTTCGGTGCGTTAACTGTATTGCAGATTGCAGTAGGGATTTTTGTGGGGATATTCAACGTGATACACTTATACTTTCTAATCCCTGTTTTTACGCTGCTATATCCTATTTTGGCTTTAGCTGGTTTGGTTCTTTGGATTTTGCTTATGGTTAAGGCATATCAGGGCGAAAAGTTTAAGCTGCCGATTGCCGGAGATATTGCAGAAAAGTACATTGAAAAATAGGACCCCCAGTATCCGCCTTCGCTAAAAGCTTCGTCGGACAAGAAAGTGGGGCTAAACGAAATTTAAAACGGCAAATTCGCCGCGGTATTTTTTGGCGGCGGCATCGTAGGCTTTAGCGGCTTCGTTTTCATCGGTGAAATAGCCGAGATGGACGTGTTTTCCGTTAACAGAAATAACAGCACGCCATTTGTCGCCGTCCTTATCCCGCCTGACCCCTCTGTATCTGGAACTGTCTTTCTTAGGCAGATTTATACTGTTCCAACAGTTCTGGGCACGAGTAGCCGGCCTTAAATTCGCCTTTCGATTGTCAAGGCCCTCGTGATTTTTATGGTCAACTACGCGACCATCAGGCGGGTTTATAATCTGCCTGTGCATCTTTACGGTAGTTATATGTCCTTTGTTGTATATTGACCTTATGGCGTAAAAAGTGTGACCACCCTTTGCGGCGTGCCATTTGTAAGCATTCAACTCTTCGAAATCCTCCGGGTCAACGATAGCGAATTTACCGCCAGTTAGTTTTATGCGTCTGAATGTAAAGCCGTAGTGTTTTTTTCTGTAGCGCAGAACAAACCATAAAACAATGTTCGCAATAATTTTCGGAATCGGAACAGTTAAAGTAATTTTTTCCATAGTGAAAATAACCAATAACCAAGATACAAATTCCAAATAAATTCCAATCACCAATGACCAATTGGGTATTGACCATTGTTTGGTTATTGTTTTTTGATGTCTGGAATTTCCTTATATATGTGCCTTCATATATAAGGAAAAACTTGCGCGTTTTTGACGAAATTTCGTCAAAAATTCTGAATGCTGGATTTGTAAGTGTCTGTCAGATATGGAGAAAAAATTTTTAATTTTTCCAAAGCGCGCAAGTTTTTTCTTGCGCATTTGGTTGAAAAACCTTGTCCGCCGTAGCTTTCAGCGAAGGCGGATTGCGCATTTTTGCTTATTCGGACAAAGAAGAGAAAGATAGCTACAAAGGCACAAAAATTTTTTGAGTTTCGCCTTATGCGGATAAATTTTAGTGTTGGCCCTACCCCAGAGTTTATCTGCCGTAGGCGAGATATAAGCATCTTTCCTTCTGTGAGGAATTCAAACCATTGGTCAGGCATTAGAATATCCATAAAGCAGGAAAGCAGAAAATGCATCAAAATCAAAAGTTCATCTGTTACTGCTTATGATGCCTGATTTTCCACTTCTGATGCCTTTTCTTGCTGCCAACCTTGCGCCTTCGCCTGGATTTGCTCATTATGTGCTCCATATACGGTGATTTTTATGCTTTTCTAAAAGCTTTTAAACGGATAAGATATATGGTATCATTCAAGTTTGCAAGAGTCGGTTTTACATAATTTTTTGTTTTTTGGGAGTTAAAATGATTCAGTGCAAAGACTGTGAGTTCTGCGAAATGGGTCCTGATAACCGCAGGACATTTAAGTGCGACCCGTTTGTCAATATCAAGGAGCCTGAATGCATCGCAAAGTGGCAGCTAATCAGGCTGGATATGATAGCAGCGATGTATCGCGGAATGCAGCGGTGGCAGGAAAAATTTGCCCCGCTGCAGAATAAACTCCTGAAGTATATGGAACGAGAAATCGGCGATATCGACGAAAGCGAAAAATGGAAGGTCGATGACGAAGACGAGCAGAACAAGGATGATAAGCTTCTTTGAGAAGTTAAATAGAGCAGAACAAAAATTTCTAAGCACTAAATCCTAAACTCTAAACAAGTTCAAAGTACCAAATATCAATGTTCAAAACGGCAGATGAGTAAGGTTTGGTAATTTGAATTTTAGTTATTAGGATTTGTTTAGGATTTAGAAATTAGAGTTTAGGATTTTATAAAAGGATTTGTATGATGCAGCTTGCTATGATTGGAGACCAACTGGTCGAGGCGGAAAGAATCGACTCTGCATATCTTGACTATGGGATGTTTTTCGGCGACGGCGTTTATGAGGTTCTGCGAAGCTATGACGGCAGAATCTTTGCACTCGAAGAACATCTGACAAGGTTCAAAAGAAGTCTGGCGGAGATTGAGATAGAAGGCGTTGATATTGACGCTGTCCGCGATAAGATTATATGTGCATATCAGAAGAGCGAGATTGCTGATGCAAAGATTTATTTTCATATTACAAGGGGAGCAGGACCCAGAGACCACGCTGCACAAGGTCTTGAGCCGAGGTTTCTTCTTCTGATTACAAAGATTGAGGACCGGCGCGAACAAAAAAACAAGGGTGTCTCGGTAATAACCGTTCCCGATACGAGATGGAAGAGATGCGATATCAAGTCGCTGAACCTTCTGCCAAATGTGCTTGCCAGACGCAAAGCGCAAAAAAGAGGCTGTCAGGAAGCGATATTTGTCGATGAAAAGGGCTGTATAACCGAAGGAGCATCCAGCGCATTTTTTGCAATTTTCGCAAATGTGCTTCAGACAGCACCATTGACTGCAAATATCCTGCCGTCAATAACACGACAATTTGTACTCGATATTCGTAAGAATGTCGGCCTTGATGTCCAGGAAAAACAAATAAAAGTTCAGGATTCGACAAAAGCTGATGAACTTTTTATCGCAGTATCGAGTAAGGATATCGTGCCGGTAGTAAAGTTTAACGAAATAGAGATTTCAGGCGGCAGGTGCGGCAAATTTACAAAATTGCTGATAAATGAATTTGCCAGACTGGTAAGAGAAAAGACGGCCACTTAGTGCCTTAGAGGTATTTCATAAACTTCTTGCATTACTTAAGAAAGCCGATATAATATTGTATTCTACATTTTAAGGTAAAAAGAAATGAAAAAGGACATACATCCGAAATATCAGACGGTGAAAGTTAAATGCGGCTGCGGCAACACCTTCGAGACCCGCAGCACCGTAAAGGAAATCCACGCTGAAATATGCTCGATGTGCCATCCGTTCTATACCGGCAAACATAAGTTTGTCGATACGGCGGGGCGAATCGAACGCTTCCAGAAGAAATACGGCCAAAGCTATATCGAAGGGGCACAAAAGGACGAAAAGGCACAAAAGAAAGAAAAGTAGATTTTTTTGTTTACAAATTACGCTGTTGGGCTTAGTCAGACAGATTATGTACCAACAGCGTAATTTTTTTGCGGGTGTTTAGGATTATGGACGAAACAGAGTCAACACTTATAAAGAAACTTGATGAACTTGACGGCCGATATGCTGAAGTTGAGGGTCAGCTTCACGACCCTGCTATTTCCACAGATTCGACAAAACTCGTTCCTCTTACAAAGGAGCAAGGCAGACTCAAACCGGTTGTTACAAAGTACCGCAGTTATAAAAAGCTGCTTTCGGACATTGAGCAAACCAGCGTGATTTTGAACGATAGCAAAGCTGAAGCCGACCTGAAAACCCTTGCTGCCGAGGAACTCAAACAGCTTGAAGAAAAAAGGCAGATGCTTTTTGAGCAGATAAAAGATTCGCTTGTAATGTCTGACGATGCGGCAGTAGGCTCAGTCATAATGGAAATACGGGCTGGCACGGGCGGTGATGAGGCGGCACTGTTTGCGCGCGATTTGTACGATATGTATGTTCACTATGCGGACAAGCAGAAATGGAAGGTTGAACTGCTTGATTTCAGCGCAAGTGAACTCGGCGGTTTTCGCGAAGTTATATTCAACGTAAAAGGCCCCGGCGTATGGGCACATCTTGGCTATGAAGGCGGATGCCATCGTGTTCAGCGAGTTCCCGAGACCGAAACGCAGGGCAGGATACATACATCTGCGGTTACAGTGGCCGTATTGCCTGAGCCGGCGGAGCTGGATGTTCAAATAAATCCTGATGATGTTGTCGAACATATCAGCCGGGCAGGCGGCCCCGGCGGACAGGGCGTCAACAAGATTAGCAGTGCCGTCAGGCTCGAACATAAACCGACCGGCATAACAGTAAATATGCGCGACGATAGAAGCCAGCACAAAAACCGCACAAAGGCCTGGCGACTGCTGCGGAGCAGGGTCTATGAGCATTTTCAGAGCATTGAACGTGCAAAGCGCGACAAAACACGAAAAACGATGATAGGCTCAGGCGACCGCTCCGAAAAAATAAGGACTTATAATTTTCCGCAAAACCGCGTTACGGACCACCGGGTTAATCTATCGCTTTACAATCTCGAAAAAATTATGGCAGGCGATATGGATGAGCTGATATCCGGTCTGATTGAATACGACAAAAAACTTCGTCTTGAAAGTCTGTGATGGCAGTTTCTACTGCTCAAAATGTCTTTGTAAAGCATTGCCGGCTGGTTTGGGAAAGAATATCAGCGAAGATTGAGCCATGGAAACTGTCGAAGTATTTTGCGTCCCTTCCTAATCCTGCAATTCTCGGCGGGTCAAACCTGAATTCCGAAAGAAACCGATACAGTTATTTTGCTGCGGAACCTGTGGAGGTTTTTGAGTTATTCAGCAATGATAAAGAACCATTTGAAAAATTAAGGGCGGTTTTAAAAAGGTATTCTCTTAAGGAAGGTATCGAAGGAGTTTTTACAGGCGGCTGGGTCGGTTTTTTCAGCTATGACCTTAACAGATTTATTGAAAATGTGCCTGTCTGCGGCTGTGACGATGCGGAATTGCCCTTAATCAGGCTATGTTTCTATGACAAAGTTATCTGCTTCGACCATTTACAGAATTGCTTTTATCTATTTGCAGTTGAACTGCCGGAGGATACAAAAAGCGGCGAAGAAAAAATATCGCAGCTTAAGGATATTCTAAATCAGGCAGCAGACAGCGAAGATTCGATACTTTTAAAACCTTGCGATAGTTTCGACATCAGCGGATTTGGCTCCAATGTGACGAAAGGTTATTACCTTGATGCGATTGCGGAGATAAAAAGATATATTTATGACGGCGAGGTTTATCAGATAAATTTTTCGCAGCGGTTCAGCGATGAATTTTCTGCAAAGCCATACAAACTTTTTCTATGGCAAAACAAGTTCAATCCCAGCCCCTATTCGGCATATATCGACGCCGGCGATTACAAAATCGTAAGCGCTTCGCCGGAGCTTTTTATCAGTATAAGTAACGGTGTTATCTCAACCTGCCCGATTAAAGGGACAAGGCCGAGGACATTAAACAGTGCTATAGATGAGAAAAATTACAGCGACCTTGTCGGAAGCGAAAAGGAAAAGGCAGAACTCGATATGATAATCGACCTTGAGCGCAACGATTTGGGCAGGATTTGTTCTTACGGAACGATTAAAGTTGCCAAGAGACGCGATATAGAGGCCTTTGCTACGGTTTTCCACGCAGTTGCGACGATACAAGGCAGATTAAGAGAGGGAATTGATTTTGTTGATATTCTGGCGGCGATTTTCCCCGGCGGTTCGATTAGCGGAGCGCCGAAGATTAGTGCGATGAAGATAATAAATGAACTTGAGCCGACAGCAAGGGGTCTTTATACAGGCTCGATTGGCTGGATGGATTTAAAAGGCAATGCCTGCTTGAATATCGCGATAAGAACAATTATCATACGCGATAATATTGCTTATGCTCAGACCGGCGGCGGAATCGTCGCAGACTCCGATGCGCAATCCGAATGGGATGAAACGCTGATTAAGGCAAAGGCATTACTCGCCGGCATAAAGGCGGTTCAGGAAGAATAATGGCACAGAAGGTTTTTTTTAACGACGATATAGTAGATTCTTCGCAGGCTTTTATAAGCTGTGCTGACGGCGGATTTTTGTATGGTGCGGGACTTTTTGAGACGATGAGGGCTTCAAATGGCGTTGTTTTTGCGCTCGATGACCATCTCGACAGATTCTTTGCCAGTGCTGATAAACTGAATATCAATCTTCGAGGGGACAAAAAATTTACTGCTGATGCAGTATACGAGACTTTAAATGCCAATGAGCTTAAAGAAGCCAGAATCCGTCTGACTGCCACAAGCGGGATGGTTAACGCGGAAAAGACTGAGCCGACTTTGCTTATCACAGCAGTTAATTTCGAGCCTTATCCGAAAAGTTATTATGATAAAGGCATAATGGTTATTTTAAATTCATACAGGCAGAATCCGCAGGATGTACTGGCCGGCCATAAAACAACGAGCTATTTTTCGAGAATATTTGCCTTGAGCATCGCTCATCAGAAACGTGCTGCGGAGGCATTGTGGTTCACAACCGAAGGCCAACTTGGCGAAGGGTGTGTGAGCAATGTATTTATCGTAAAAGATTCGGTTGTTTATACGCCTTCGTTGAAGACCGGTATTCTGCCGGGCATTGCAAGAAAGACCGTTTTAAGTCTTGCCGGCAAAAATTCCATAAAGACAGAAGAAAAAGAGCTTACAATCGACGACTTGCTCGGAGCCGATGAAGTTTTTATTACAAATGTTATAATGCAGGTTATGCCGGTGATAGGGATTGAAGCGCATAATGTCGGAAATTCAAAACCAGGAGCGATGACAAAGAAAATAGCCGCTATTTATACCGAGCATTTTAATAAGAAAGTTGGACTGGTAAGAAATTAAAAATCAAAAATTGAAAAGCAAAATGACAAATCAAAAATCAAAAATAAAGGATGTTATAAAACAGATTGAAAAAATTGCTCCGCCGAAGCTTGCACAAGGCTGGGACAATACGGGTTTACTTGTTGGTGATAGCGAATCGGTAGTAAAAAAAATCCTGCTGACGATTGACGTAACGCCGGAAGTAGTAAAAGAAGCGAAGCAGACCGGTTGTAATTTTGTATTGAGTTATCATCCTGTTATATGGGACGGTCTAAAAAGCGTTACCAGTGATTCAGTTACTTATGAGCTTGTCCGTTTGGGAATTTCTGTTTATTCGATGCATACCGCACTTGATGCAGTGGCAGGGGGAATAAATGATGCTTTGGCAGAAATAGTCGGGATAAAGGACCCTGAGCCGATTGGCGATTTTGTGGAAAATCTGCAAAAGCAGAATTATAAGCTCATTGTTTTTGTGCCTGCCGATTCGCTTGAAAAAGTTGCTGATGCGGTTTTTAAAGCAGGCGCCGGCTGGATTGGCAATTACAGCCATTGCAGTTTCCGCTCATCCGGGACAGGTACATTTCTGCCTCTTGAAGGCTCAAGGCCTGCAATCGGCAAAAAGGGCAGACTTGAAAAAGTCGATGAAATCAGATTTGAGTCAATTGTTCCTGCTGAAAAGGTTGCGGACGTTGTAGAGGCGATGAGGAGCGTGCATCCGTATGAGATACCCGCTTTTGATGTTATCAAGTTATATGATTTTGAGGGTAAAACCGGCCTTGGCAGGATAGGATTTCTCAAAAAGCCGGCGCAGTTGAGTGCGATACTTAAAAAAATAAAGAGAATTACCGGCGCTAAAGCTGCTGGTATTGTCGGAAACAAAAATCGGAAGGTGAAAAAGGCAGCCGTTTGTGCCGGCTCCTGCGGCAAACTTATATTAAATGTTATTTCTGAAAAGTGCGACCTCTACGTAACCGGCGAGATAAAGCATCATCAGGCACTTGCAGCGCAGGAGGCAGGAGTTACGGTTGTATGTCTGAGTCATACTATTTCGGAAAGATTTATACTCAAAAAAGTTGCAAAAGAGCTACAAAAAAGCTTAAAAAATGTTAAAATCATCATCAGCAAAAAAGACAAAGACCCCTTTGAATGGACGAAGGTATGAGCGAAGAATTTCAGCAGAATACCCTATCACAACAGATAACTACTGAATCGGTAGTTGAGGCGATACTTTTTGCTTCTGATGAGCCGCTGTCGGCTGAAAGACTTGTTGCCATTGCCGAACTCAACGGCGGTGTAAAACAGGTTAAAAAATGTATTGAAATGCTCAATGAGCAGTACCGCCAGAGCGGCCGCTCATTCAGAATAGAGGAGATTGCCGGCGGCTTCCAGATGATGACGCTGCCTGATTATAATAGCTGGCTTAAAAAACTTTTGCGCCAGCGAGGAGATAATAAGCTGACTCCTGCCGCATTAGAGACTCTTGCCATCATTGCCTACAAACAGCCGGTAATAAGAGCTGATGTCGAGGGGATTCGAGGCGTTGCCTGCGGTGAGCTGATTCGCTCGCTGATGTATAAAGGTTTTGTCAAGATTGTCGGCAAGGCGGAAATCCTCGGCAGACCGCTTCTTTACGGCACAACAAAAAAGTTTCTCGAAGTATTCGGGTTAAATGACCTAAAAGACCTTCCAAAGGCAGAGGAGCTTAAACAGCCGGAAGAATAAACCCCCACACCAATTCACACGTTGATTGAACATTTTGAAAACCCGCCAAAGTGGTTTTTGAATGTTTTTTCAGGTCTTGTTGCCACAATATGAATTGGTGTGGGGGTAAATCTGCATTGATTTTTAGGGCGTTTTCTGCTATAATTTTTCACGTGGAAGCGAGGTAGTGAAGAAGGTGTCTGTATATAGGCATGGTCTGATAACATTGCTGTTGTTAGCGGTTTTTTGCGGCAGCGTTTACGGATTGGCCGGTTCGACGGCAGAGGGCGGCTCAAATGCTCAGGCAGTTCATCAACTCGGCATCACCGGCGAGGGGGTAAATATCAGGGTTGTTGAGATCCTTGGATTGACGACTTTTTCAAGAATAGGTTTGATATTCTATTGGAATATAAGGCTCAGCAGCATAGCTGAGCAAGGACACGCAATGTTATATGGGAAATCCCAGCTGATACAATACTTTTTTTATAGGTCATAAAAAGGAGGGTGTGGTTTGATGAAGCATGGGCATGGCTATAACGCTTGGCACTGCATATGCTTATGTGTATTGGTGCTGCTGACACCGACTACGGGTCTAAGCATTATTCTGCACGAGGGCGGAGAGCCAAACTTACTGACTTGGACAGATAAGCCGGCAAATGCCGTCGTGGGAAGATGGAGCACTAACGCCTCATTTGTGGTCGTTTCCCCTAAATGGATTCTTACCACTCGCCACCAGGGTACCAGCCCGGCAACAGTAGATGTTAATGGTGTTACCTACAATTGTATCTATAACACCACTTACTGGACCGGCGGCCCAGCCGGCAATGCCGACATTCGTCTCATCCGTCTCAAAAATACCGATGGCTCAGACCCTAATCTTGCCTATGCACCTCCATATACAAACACCAATGAGGTTACTCAGAATATCCGTATTGGCGGCTACGGCCGAGGGCGAGAAACAACTCTCTATGGCGGCTCTCCACCCAGAGTTTATGGGTATACCTGGGGCACAGGAGTCAATTACAACAATAACACGCAGCGATGGTGTACGAATATTATAGATGGAAATGATGTAGTCACCGGCACATGGACATCTGAAGTAATTACTGCTCATTTTAATGATCCTGGCGATACTCTATATGAAGGAATTCCTGCCGAGTATGATTCCGGCGGCGGATGGTTCATAAAAGTCGGGACAGTCTGGGAGACAGCCGGTCTTACGCGCGGAGTAGAAGCGCACGGCGACCCCTGGCCGGCTGAGGGAGAAAGCTGGTATCGCGACCCATTAGACCCAAAGTCCCATGCACATCCTGACGGTATGGATGCCGTGCGCGTAAGCTCTTATGCCGTATGGATTCAAACAATAACCACTGCTGACTGTAATGGGCCGGGGCCGGTGCAGGGAGACCTCAACGGCGATTGCAAAGTCGATATGCTCGACCTTGTCGAGATTGCCAATCAGTGGTTACGGACGGATTGTGAGAGTGAAAATAATTTCTGCAACGGTGCAGACTTTGAACCTGACGGCGATGTGGACATGATTGATTTTGCTTTTTTTGCCCAGAATTGGCTTGTAGATAAATCACTGTAACAGGTAGCATAATTTTAATCATCGAGTGTCCGCCATTTGTTCAGCACTTCAGACCTTTATCAGATTATATCTAACTGGCTCGAGGTTAATGCAGATATCAATATTGTCGCTGACGGTATGGTAAATTGGCTTGATTTTGCCGAGTTTGCTGACAACTGGCTTAAAATTGAACCGAAATATTACAACCCATAAAGGACAAATCAGACAATTTAAACAAACAAAAAAGATGTTTTAAGTCGCTAAATACTCATCTAAACTGCCAAAGATTCTTAAATTATCTGAAAAAAGGTAAATATAAAAAATATTTGTTGCTATAGAAAGTCAAGGATAGTACTATTGTGCCGGTAAATATTTGCGTTATAGGCTGATGAAATAGCTGAGGTGCATTTTATTGCTGTCTGTTTATGAAACGACCTGCCGTTAAAGTCATCTCTTATTTTGCAGCATTATTTAACAAAATTGGCATATAGTGTTCTGAATCTTTGAGGATTCGGAAGTATTGGCCGGGTTTCCGGCGAAAGTTTTTAAATTTTATTTTGAGGGTTTTTGAGATGAATATTTATGTAGGAAATTTGGCAAGAGAGGTGACGGAAGAGCAGTTGCGGCAGACTTTTGAGGCTTATGGCCAAGTGGGGTCTGTAAGCATTATAAAGGATAAGTTCAGCGGCGAATCGAGAGGATTCGGTTTTATCGAGATGCCGTCGAAGGACGAGGCCCTTGCAGCCATTCAGGAATTGAACGATAAAGACCTGAGCGGCAGGACGATCAAGGTCAATGAAGCTCATGATCGCGGCAGCAGAGGCGGCGGCAGAGGTCCCCGCAGGGGCGGTTTCGGCGGCGGCGGCGGCAGAGGTCGTAGCGGCGGAAGTCGTTACTAACAAAAAAAACAGTTATAAATTTGCCCGGGTTTTGTTTAATGCCCGGGCAAATATTTGTTTCATACCATGTTAGGTTTATAATATCATAACAAGGCGGTGTTGTTCTATGCTTGTTATGAGTGAATGGGGCTTATGGTCTGTGGGCAGGCGAGTTCTCGATATTTTCCTGTTATCACGATTTTCTCATAAAGCGCAGAAGTTCGATGACAAGCAGGACAAACCAGCCGATTTGTAGAATAAAGAAAGCGATAATTTGCGCCCACTCTGCGCGGTATTTTGTAGAGACCGTGAAGTTGCCTATGACTAATGAATAGGCATCTTCCAGCGATTCGAGCTTGCTGCGGATGGTTCTTCTCCATTCGTCTATTTTGAATTTTGCCGTAGCCAGCTCATAAAATCTTGCTGAGTACCAGTCGCCGATGAGTTTTATATCGCGTTCCAGCCGCTGTAGCTCCGAAATGGAGACCATTCGTATTTCCATAGTCTCTTTCATTCTTTGAGCCAGCTCTTTGTCCCGCAGGTATCTTGTACCAACCGGAATGTTGTGCACCAGTTCGACCATTCTTGCAAGTCTGCTGTCGAGCTGATGGTCGAGGATGCGGTGTCGCAGAAGCTGCAGATTCGCAAGCGTCAGCAGCTCGAGGTCTTCTGCGATGTCGCCGTTGGGGTCAAAAAGAAATGCGCCGTCCCAGTCGATTATCGACAAGTCATTATTGCCGTATTTTATCCTGCTGCCTAAAGTGTACTGCACCTCCTGCGGGTCAAGGTCCAGAATTTCGGATTTCAGAAGTGAGACAATGACGTCCCGATGTTTGAGAAACTGGTCAGGGTCTCCCTGATAGTTGGCAACGGCAAAGACCGAGTACTCTTCGCTGAACAGCGAATCTCCGCCGTATTCTTTGAGAATACGGTATGAGTGCTCATAAGACTGCTTTTCGAGTGAAAAATTGCCCTCCTTATGAAATATGTTTTCCACGTCTATTGTTGTTTGAATAAGAAGCACATCGGGCTGGTATCCCCGCAGGTGAAATGTTACATTTTGGCCGCCGATTGTGAAGTTTTCCTGCCCGACGATAACCTGTCTCGGCACAGCAGTTTTGTAATATACAGGCGAACTTTTGATGATTGTGGGATTGAACACTTCACCGGTAAGTTCCCCAGTAACCTTTCCTAATACCAGAGTAATGAGTTGTTGTTTAATTTCAGCCATATTTGGAATTATAACTGTCTTTTCTGCTTTAGGCCATAGTGATTTTTGTTGTTCAGGAGGTCTTTTTTCCTTTTCCTTTTTACCTCTTTTTCCCGATATATAATATATGTGATAGGAGAATGGCTTATGGTAAAGTGTCCTTATTGCGGCAGAGATATGGATGAGCAAACCCAGCCGAGTTCAACAACCGCTGTGCAGGCGGGAGTCAAAAAAAAGTGGTATTTTTCCACTTATTGGTTTGTAATTGCTTTGTTGTGTGTCGGGCCTTTTGCTCTGCCTCTTATGTGGTTTAATCCTCGTTATAAACTCATAACGAAGATTATCGTATCTGTAGCGGTTATCGCCGTCAGCATCTGGCTCTATACCGCGACGAAATCCGCCTTGCAGACTCTGCAGCAGCAGTTAGGCGGATTAAGTTCTGGTTATTAATTCCACCGCCGCACAGATTTTTCAGCAGGTTCTTTAGGCCTTACGGTATTCTTCTGTTCAGAGATAATTTTGCCATCGGCATCTCTTGTAATAGTATCTGTATTGCCATAACGGTCACGTCCGAAGCTTACCTACAGGAACTCCTAAAAAATTATATAGTTTGTCCTCTGGCAGCGGCTTATTCGCCCAATCCTCTTCTATTCCAAGTGCTCCGACCTGATAAGCCATCCGACCTTTTCGCTTATTATACATCGTTTTAAGTTTATCGAGTCCCTTATCTGTAATCAGGCCGCCGGGAAGCTCGCCGGTAACCGGATCTCGCAGTCTATCCCTCCAGTTTTCGCCGCGGGCCTTCTGTTCGTTCTTTATCATATCGCCAATCTGTTTTTTCAGGCTGTCCCTTTGCTGCTCTAAGTTTTTTCTTTTGCTCTTCTCTAACTTTTTATCATTCAGTCTCTCTTCACACCCCATATATTCTTTGTTCTTCTGGGTAATATTTATGGAATTCTCAAATTCATCCCTCAGGCTATTGAACATCTTTGCCTCTGCCGCTTTGGCGACACGATTATACGCCTCTTCGCCTGAGTGGAGTTTGTTATAATACAGTTCTTCCTCTGGTTTTAACTTTTGCCACCAGTCCTCAACCGCCTTTACTTCAACATCATATTTTGCCATTTGAAATTTATCGTTGTCTCTTCCGGCGTATTTCCTGTCAATCTCCTCTAATTTATCACGTCTTACTCTGTCGTAGTAGCGGGTATATTTTACAAAATTGGCCAGTACTTCATAATAGTTGTCCAGCGCGTTGTGATACTCTGCGAGGGCCTTTTGCCACTCGTACAGACCTTTTCGTAGATAGTTCATTTCCTGTGCAGGCGGATTTTTTCTATAATATTCTGAATTACCCTGAATATGGCCAACCGAGGCCTTAAGCTTTGGAACGATATGCCAATATGGAGAAATCTCCCCACTGATGGTATCGCCCGGTATTGTTTGAGCCAACCATTCCGGGTAATCCGAAGGCCAAGCATCTTCGCCGGTAAGTATATACACTGACCTTCCCAGTTCCGACTCAGGAATGCCAGCGAGCTCGGTATAGTACCCCTTCATGAAGCGGCCTTTTTTTATCGTCTCATTGTGCTTCTTCTCCTCAGCCTCAACGAACCTTATCATCTGTTCTATCTCATCAATAGCTTGAAGCAGCGGTTCTGTCCCTTGCGGGGACTCCTGCCGCGCTCCTGTCAGATAGGGCTTCTCGGCGACTTTCTTATCCTGTAGTTCAATAGCTTCATCCATCAGATTCAGTTCTGCCTGTTCCTGAGCAATTTCTTTTATCTTTCTTCCAATAGCTCTGTTGACCTCAGCCTGCTCGGCTTTGTCCTTCTCCCATTGTTTTCTCGATTCCTTCGTCAGTCCATTAAAACCTTCCGAGTATTTCTTCCTCGTCTCTTCGTCCCATGTATCGGACGGGCCGTGTTCTTCAATAAATTTCTCTCTAAATTTCTTTTGGTCTTTCGTTAAACGGTCTTCCCATCTGGGCTCAACGGGTTGCAACCGTTTCTTAAGCTCTTCGAACTCTGATTTTAACCCGTCGACTTTGCCTTGCTGCTCCTTGCGCCTTTCTTTTAGCTTAATAAGTTTTGATTTATCATCTTCTATAAAGCCGCCTGGTAATTTCCCGTTTGAGTCACGGTATTGCTCTCTCCAGTCTGGTCCATATTTATCTTCCGCCTCTTTTGTCATTCTATCGATATCTTTTTCCCAGATTTTCAATGCCCCACTGATTACTCCGGCTTCGGCGCTGTCGGGGTCTATCTCTTCCAGCCGTTGTTTCTTTTCCATATACATTTTGTTTTGTTCATGCAGAAATTCCTTGTCGTCAATCGGAGCTTCTTTTTTTGCCTCTTCTTTTATCTCTTCTTTTGTCTCTTCTCGTACTTCTTCTACCGGCGCTAGTGCTCCCGGTGCAAAGACCACATCATCTTTCATACCCTTGCGTATCTCAGGTGTTACTGCTATCGAAGGCCGGGGAAACTTAATGCTTTTGCCTGGCTCAGTTATAGTATGCGGTAGGCGATTGAAGGTCTCTGAGAAAAGGTTTGTTTTCACACTCATTTGTTCTCCTTCTGCTAACCGACCCTTGAGTGGAAATGCAGTAACCTCCTGTGAGCCGGCCGGCAAGACTATGCCCTTGCCAGGCTCAAGCTGTATTTCTGTATATTTGTTTTCACCGGTTTTTACATGTAGAATCACAGGCACATTTCCGTCGTTGGTTGCATAAGCCCAGTCGCTGAAAATACCTTCTGCCAAGGCAGCTGATACTATGAGAGATAGACTTGCTGAAACGATAAGAAAGGTAATAAGACTAATTTTTGCTTTCATTATAAACTCCTTTTTTAATCTTAAAAGCTGATTAAATTATATGGTTATTGTCGACATTGACAAGCTTTTCTGCCGGTTTTTTTGAGTATTCTGGAAATTACCCGGCCAATACCTAATTAACGCATATGCGTTGAGTGTGTGGACTGGGGAGTTTTTAGCAAAAAAAAAGCTGCCTTTATAGTAGCTCTTTTCTTAAATTCTTTTTAATCGGGCGGGGCAGCTGGATTCAAAGCTCCTTTTTCTTGCAGTCGTGAAGAATATTTGGCAGAATTATATCAACGGTTAGAGACGAACTCGAATCTCCCCGAGTAGGGCTCGAACCTACGACCTAGCGGTTACAGCTTCCTTCAGGTTTCCCTGAAGACCGGACTATCTCATCACCATACCCTTCGCCTGCGTCCGCCACAGGCGGATAAACGAGTGTAAGGTGCCGGGCGCTTATCAGAGCTTATTGGCACAGGCCGCCTCACCCTGTAGTCTCTGCACCTTCCTGCTCACTTGTTAATTTGTCCTGTGTGAACAGGCTTGGCTCAGGATTACCATCTCCGCATCAGCAGAATTAGGCTTCCCTGAATTCACCCGGTTTTTCATCCTGATGTTTCCATCAGGAGCTGCATTATTTTACAGCCGCTCGCTCTACCAATTGAGCTATCGGGGAATAGCTTTAGAAACATAGAAATCTCCCAGATTTTTACCGTTTTGTCAAGGGACTAATACTGGACAAACCGTTAAATTTAAGGTATTATGTCCCGTTTTCCAGCCTGAATGAGTCCTTAATACGTATTCAGCAGTGTGAAGTTTGTTTAATGGGTTTTAAATGCTATAATAACCGTTTATGGCGGCTGACAGGCTCGAATTGAGTGGTTTTACAATAATTAAAAAGCTCGGCACAGGCGCCCGAAGCGTGATTTACCTTGCGCTCGATGAGGAAACCGGCAGTACGGTCGCTCTTAAACGTTCCATCTATGAAAAGTCGGAAGACCACCGAATATTCGAGCAGATAATAAATGAATACAAAGTTTCAAGGATAGTCCGGCACCCGTATCTGCGGAGGTGTAATAAGCTGATTAAAGTCCGTAAGATGCTCAAGGTCAAGGAGTTATTGCTTTCTATGGAGATGTTTGAAGGTGAGACCCTTGAAAAGTCCAAAAGCCTAAGTCTCGGCGATGTGCTGCTGGTGTTTCGTATGGTTGCCGACGGCCTTAATACGATGCATCAGCAGGGTTATATACATTGTGATATCAAGCCGAATAACATTCTGATAAACGAATCCGGTGCTCTGCGGATAATCGACCTTGGTCAAGGCTGCAAAATCGGCACGGTAAAGCCGAGGATTCAGGGTACGCCTGATTACATTGCGCCGGAGCAGGTTAAAAGAAGGCATCTCGACCAGCGGACGGATGTCTTTAATCTCGGAGCGACGATGTACTGGGCGCTTACCGGCAAAAATGTTCCGACACTGATACCGCAGTCGAATGATATTTCAGCGATGCTCAGTCAGCGCCGGTTTGCGGCTCCCCATCAGGTCCACCGCAAGATACCAATGGGCGTTTCAAATCTTGTTATGGATTGTGTGAACCAGGAGCCTGAAAATCGTCCTGATTCAATGGCCGAGGTGATTTCAAGACTTGACCTTCTGATTCATAGTATTTTCGCCAAAAAACTAAGAAGTCAGTAATGACAAAGGACTTTATAGAACTGCTGCAGGCCGGCATCAAAGCCAATGAAAGCGACTGTTTCAGACAGCATAATCTGATAGTTATGCCGGACAAGGGCGATACGGTTATTGCCGGCGATATCCACGGCCATCGGCGCAATTTCGAACGAATAATAACTTATGCCGCACTGGATAAAAATCCAGACAGACATCTTATTTTGCAGGAGTTAATTCACGGCGGACCGGAAGATGAGAAAGGGGGGTGTTTATCATTTGAACTATTGGCCGATGCCGCAAAGCTCAAGATAGATTACCCCGGCAGGATACATTTCATCCTCGCAAATCATGATACCGCTTTTATAAACAACAGCGATGTTATGAAGGGCGGGAAAGAGATGAATGCTGCGATGCGTGCAGCGATGCAGAGACGTTTCGGCAGCCGGACAAAGGAGGTGGAAAGTGCGATAGAAAGATTTCTTTTTTCGCAGCCTCTGGCAGTCAGATGTCCCAACCGGATATGGATTTCACATTCGCTGCCTTCCGACAGGATGATTAATAAGTTTGATTTTTCAATTTTTCACAGGAAATTAAAAATCAGCGATATAGTGAAACCCAATTCGGCGTATCTGCTTACCTGGGGCAGAGGACAAAGCAACAAAAGCCTTGCGTTTCTTGCGCAACAACTCGACGTCGATTTATTTGTGCTTGGCCATCAGATTCAGGAAACAGGATGGATGAGTAATAATGAAAATCTGATTATAATAGACTCACAGCACAATCACGGCCACCTGCTGCATATTGACCTGAGTTCTCAATACACGATAGAAAAATTAACGGGCTCTCTTGTGCCGCTTGCAAGTATTGGCTAAAGGCTCGGCAGATATGACGGTTTTGTATATAATAGCGATAGCCTGCATTCTGATACAGGTTCTGTTCGTTTATCAGATTTTTCAACACTACAGATATGTTCTGAAAAAGGTTGCCAGAAAGTATACTTCTTACCGTCCCAGAGTTGCATTGATTGTGCCGTGCAAGGGAATCGACACGGCTTTTGATGAGAATATCGGTTCATTTTACCGGCTTGATTATGACAATTTCGAGCTGATATTCGTAGTCGAAAGCTGCGAAGATGCGGCTTATAACCAACTGCTGGGTCTTAAAGAGCGGTTCCAAGACCACTCAAAGGCTTTTAAGACAAGAGTTCTTGTTGCCGGAATAGCGACAGAAGGCAGCCAGAAGCTGCATAATCTGCTTTATGCGTGCAGAGACGCTGAAAAAGATGTTGAGGTTTTTGCATTTGCTGATTCTGATGCCTGCGTCCGCAAAGACTGGCTAAGCTTTCTTGTTTATCCACTGCGAAAGGCCAAACACGGCGTGGCGAGCGGCTATCGCTGGTATGTGCCGCTGGAAAATAATTTCGCAACGCTGGCGCTGTCCGCGATGAATGCCAAGGTTGCTCAATTGCTCGGTCCGACAATATTCAATTGCGCCTGGGGCGGCTCAATGGCGGTGCGCGTCGATGTCTTCCGAAGGCTTGGAATTGATAAAGTCTGGCAAAATGCGGTCAGCGATGATTTGACGCTGACGAGGGAAGTCAAAAAGGCGAAACTTAAAGTCATCTTTGTGCCCGGATGTCTTGTCGCTTCTTTTGAACAGACCAATTGGCGCAGTCTTTTTGAGTTTGTAAGAAGGCAGTTTGTTATTACAAGGATAACTGTGCCGGGAACATGGTGGTTCGGTCTTGTAAGCAGCGTGTTTTCAGTCCTGGGGCTTTGGGGTTTTACGGGACTGGCAATTTTTTCATACCTTACCGGTTCAGAATATCGACAGGTCTTTCTGACGGCGGCGATTGTTTTTCTTGCAGGACAAATAACACGGGCTATTTTGAGGCAGAAAATGATTTTCAGACTTCTGGCGGCGGAAGCTGCAAAAATGAAAATAGCGGCGACGGCTGATATTGTCGCCACTCCGTTATGGTCGCTGATTTTGTTTATCTGCATTATTTCTTCATCGTTCGGCAGGACGATAAACTGGCGAGGCGTCAAGTACAAACTTACAGGGCCGACAGAAATTGTCAGACTTTAAGAGAAAATCTGTGCCACATAATCATAATCAGCGCTCGGATAGAACCATACAGTCGGGTCTGTGCCGCAACGTTTGATAGTTCTAAAATCTCTCTTTTATTTTATGCCTCCGCCGGGGGATGCCTTACGGCAGAGTTTTTCGAGCCTTATCCAGTCAAAGCCGACAGTGCTTGCGTTTTTGCCTGTCAGTCGCAGCCAGACTGTAATCGAATTTGAATCCTCCGGTAATGTAATATCTGAAGAGCACTCTTCATATTTTCCGCCGGTCAGGCTTGTGGAATCCAGCACTTTTAATCTGCCTGCCTGCGGGCCACTTTTGCCATCCGGCAGAGATGCAAGACCTGCCATCTGGTTTTCGGTCAATTTTTCGATGCCGGCTTTGTCGGCTGTTGCATGCAGCGAATAAGACCAGCCTTTTTCATTAGTGTCGGCTTTAAGGATGCTTAATCTTGCTGAAAGTCTGTAGGTGTTCCCGGGCGTCAGCCCAATGAACTTTCTAAAAACACCTCCTGTGCCGCCTTTGTTGCTGGTATTGATGATTTGATAAAACGGCTTTTTATCCGCCGTTGTGATAGGATTATACCGATGACCTTTGGCAACAGTTAGCTCATTTCTTACACCCATCTGTGGACTTATCTTGCCCCCATTGACATCCAGAATCCAAGATTGCCAGTTCGGAGCTAATCCGCTGGTGAAGGGAATGCCATACAGTTCTTCCTGGATGTTATTGTTGACGTGAATTGCCGCGGCATTCGAGGGAATATCATTGCGCACGCCGATTACCAGAATATCAAGGTCGCTCGTATTCACCAGAAACTTATCCAAATCGATCACATAGTTTTCGGAATTTCCAGAAAGGCTGTCTCCTCCTGAATGGTCATAATTACTCCAGTTAATTCTGACTCTTATGGAATCGTAGCCTCCCGGAGGATTAACCCATTTTAGCTCTATTTTTTTTAGATTCGGGTCGTAGTTGGCAGTCAAAGAATGCGGCGGCTGCGGAATACCAAGGCCGGCTTCCGTCCCGGCAGTCATATATTGGATGCAAGAACCTACTAACCCCTGCAATTCGCCACCTGATGAAGTAACAATTTTTTCTTTAAATTTCCTATCACTGGGTGGAGTAATCATCCAATCAAAGGGATTTGTATCTTCAATGGTATTCGCTAGACGTTCTATAACCTTTTCTACTGGCTCGCCTGCTTTTGTTTCAATCGCAACATACGGGACATTACGTCCAAGATTCTCACTCATTATCAATGTTCCTCCTAATACCTCGCCCGTAAAGGTAATACAACACTGTGCCTGCCACATTTTTCCTGACTGAGGCGGACAGAGCCTCGCCATTACTCCTGTTGTCCAAACTAAAATGACGCCTATGATGACCATAAAAGCCGCTGTTCCCTTTTTCCCTTTACACATAATCTAAACCTCACTTTCTCACTTAAATTCGTGTTACCACCAAGTTTTTTCACACGCGCTTACTTCCCCCTCGTTTGGTTCCCAGAGCTTATAGATTAATGGATCTGAGTATGATTCCCGGCAATAGCCGGTCTTGAGATGGGTGATGTCATCGTAAACGACAATCTGCCAGTCATATTTGCCAATAGTTCCTTCGTCACAACCATATTCTAACTGGTCCTGGGTTCGATGTCTGGTTTGCAAGATACGGCTGCCGCTGGTGTTCTTTCTAACTTGAAAAGCATTTACGCCGCAGGCGTAAACACACAAACCAACGCGATTCCAGTTAAAATAATAGTTATAAGCGCAGTAATAATTGAACTCCGGCGTTTCCTTGCACGCCACATATAGGTAGTTGCCACAATCATCCCAGATATAATCGCTTTCATCTCCATCAAACCAGCAGTCATATTGGCCGCAGCCGCCGATGCCGGTGAAGTATTGGTCTCGCCAAGGCCCTGAAACATTTGCATCGTCGCAAGGATTTGTCGTTGTCATCCATTCGCTGGCGAACACTGAAAAATCCCCGAAATCGACGACGCCGTCTCCGGAACTCGCAAGAAGGCTACCGCCATAAAGGTCGAAGCGTCTGTCCAGAAACCTGTAATCCACATTCCTTTGCCAGTATACTGCAAAATTCGAAAAATCTGAAAAATTATAATCAATCAGCCATCGCTCCGCAATCACTGCAAGGTCGTTAAAATCTATTACGCCGTTTTCAGCCAAATCCCACGACGCGCACCTCTCGTTATCGTCATAATTGTAAAGCCAGTAGTCAACAAACATTGCAAGGTCTTTCCAATCCACAATGAAATTATTATCGAAGTCAGCAGAGCCGAATAATGACAAAGGCAACACTACCATAATAACAAATACAAATAAAACTATTTTCCTCCGCCACATAACAAATCTCCTTTTCTTAAATTTAGAGTGCATATTACTCCTGCGACAATAAAAACTCCAATAAAACTAAAAATATTGAAAGAGTTTTTTCTACATTGTTAAAATCTCCTAACTATGTTATAACTTTAGTTCCCAACGCCCTTGCAAACGTGCCCGCCTTTGCACTAATAATATGTGAAGGCGAATGCGTCTCCCTGATGGGCCCAGCACGTTGTCCCATCCGGTTATTTCTCGTGTATAATCTACCCCCCTATCAGGATACCAAGAAAATTTTTCAAAATCTTCTTTCTGCAAAAATTCGAATTGTCACCGGCAATAACATTGGGGCTCAAAAATCAGCCTGAAATTTTTCCTATCTTATTTTTTCCGTACATATTATCGTTGATATTGCCTCTGGAGTGCTTGAAAAATTGTTGGAGTGCCAATTTGATTTTTTTTGAAAATTTTTTATTTTGAGCCTGCGCAAAAAAAAATATATGATTTGGTAATGATTTTCTGTCAGGCTTGCTGGGGATGGTTGTTTTCGCTGCCGACGAGGTAAACGCGGTTTTTGCCGCTGCGTTTTGCCTCCAGCAGGGCCTTGTCGGCCTGAGTGAAAAGCCCCTCTACCGTTGAGCCGTCGCGGGGAAATGTTGCCAGGCCGCCGCTTATGGTCAGCACGCCTTTGCCTTCTGCACCAAGTGCAGGAAGGTCGGTTTTGTTAAGCTCCCTTCTGAATCTTTCGCAGATGTTTATTACCTGCGTGGGATGTTCGCTTTCGATACGCCTTCTTTCTGTTTTCGGGCCGGTATCGAGGGTAACCGACCTGTCGGCAGGCAGATTCCAGAAGACAACGGCAAATTCGTCTCCGCCGTATCTGGCGACGACGTCCTGTTTTCTGCAGCACTTCTGCATTAAAACGGCAGCCTGTTTAAGGATGCTGTCGCCGACCAGATGGCCGTAAAGGTCGTTATATTGCTTGAAATTGTCTATATCGAAAACCAGCAGTGTAACCTGCAGAGATTCCTGGCTGGCACGAGCGGTAATCTGTCGCAGAAATTCCCTGACAAACCTCCTGTTCCTTACGCCGGTAAGCTCATCTTCCATTACAAGTTTTTCAAGTATCTCGATACGCTGCCGCTGTTGCCGTATCAGCTCCGTTTCAGGCAGGTTTTCTACCGATCGTTTTCCGTCGGATTCTTTTGCCGTGAAACTGACCGGCAGAATGTAATAATCATCTGCAAGTTTAGCTCCATTAGCCGATGAATGTATAAGTTCGATGGCCTTCGGCTCCTGCCACATTTGAGCCAGCAAGAGAATTTTAGATTTGGGGCTTATTTTTCTAAGTGTCGCCAGCGCCGAGACGAGATTTTCATCAAAGTCGTCTGGAATTATTGCTATGATGTCGAATTGATTTGTTGATGCTGCAATGATAGCATCGGGCATATTCGGGCGGGTCTGAAACTGTATGGAAGCACAATCGGATGTATCAACGGCTGCTTTTTCAACACGGCCTATCAGCAGTACTTTTTTATCCTTATTGTAACTATCTATTGTTATTCTGCTTCGCATTTTCGTCTATGTACCCTCACATAGCGTAACACTGTATTATACTAAAAATCCGGGACAAAGTCAAATTAGGCAAAATGGGTGAATTTGTCAACTCCGCACCTATTGTACTGTACTAAAACCAAAAAAGAGTCGATTCAAAAGGCGCCTGGCTCAAATGATTCTACCGCCAGATAGCACGGAACAATAGGTGCGGGGTCAATGGACGGGCATAGAGGAGAGTTTTTCGCGGACCTGGTCTGCAAAAATGCTGTCGGGGTGGTTTTTAAGGAAATCCTTAAGGTCTTGATATGCTTCAGTTAAGTATCTTTCTTTTTCTGCGTCGCTTAAGCTGTGTTCTTTCCAGATGGCCAGTTTCAGACAGGCCTGCTCAAATTCTGCCTGTATGCCACCATCGGTGCCTGCGTAATTCTTTGCAAGCTGGCCGAGACGCTGCTGTCTTAAAACGGAATCCGGAGTGAGCATGATTTGCGAAAGTAATATATTATCAGCGATGGGACTTTTATCTGTTGCCTGTGCCAGCAGATTATCAAGCTGTAGTCTGAAAAACTGGTCATGGGGGTTGAGCAAGATAAACTGTGCCAGCAGATGAGCGGTTTTGTTGTCGCTGCCGGGATTTTCCTCGCTGATTAAACTGCGCAGGTACTGCAGTTTTCTTTTAATTTTTTTGAGTTCAAATTCCGTGATAACGGTTGTCTGAGGCTTTCGAAAGATTCTTTCAGTTTCATCCGTTTCCGCCTTTGCCAGGGCTGCGGCGGATAAAGATGAACCGGTTGCGCTGGTTGATTCGTTCTTAATCATAAGAAGAGCCTGGTCTATAAGCTGACGGGCAGAGGAGAATTGTTCCATACCGGCAAGGTGAACGGCTCTTCGCCAGGCGGCTTCGAGAGATTCTGTGCTGTCAGGATATTCGAAGAAGAGTTTATGCCATATCGGCAAATTTTCTCTGTGCGGGTAGTCGTTATAGAAATGCAGTATTTCCTTTTCGACGAGGATATTCAACTCCGGCGCCAGCTCGCTTAACATAGCTTTGTAGTAGAGCGCTATCGGCATACGCTTTATTCTGACTCTGCTTTTTAGAAGCGCCCTGTGGATAAAAGCGGGCTTCCACCATTGCTTGGGAGGGTTTATAAATCTGTCGTATTGTTCTAAAAGCCACTGTTTTTTTCCCTGGTGTTTCAGTTCAGGCGGTACATTGAACCATTCCGGCCAGCGGTCATGTATAAGCCTGTTCTGAATTTCCTTTTTTAATGCCGTCCTTAAGGCTATAGTCTCCACGGGATAAAAAGGCGGCTGGAAATAACTTCTGCTTTCACGACTTGTTACGGTGCGGTCGAGAGCATCTGTTATGCTGTGGTCCTGAAATTCCTGTATTGTTTCCGGGTTGTTCTTTGCGACATAAAGCTGATAGTCAAGCTCGGAAAGATTGATTGTGTTATGAAAAACGATTATGGTTGCAACAAGGACACAGGCGGCGGTGCTCCATAACAAGCCCGGTCTGTAACGGGTAAAGTGACCTATCACCAGAACAAGGGCGGCGATTGCCAGAGCATTAAACAGGCCGTAGAACCACGGCACGAAAGAAAGAGCCCATCGGATGCTGTCAGTATTTTTTGCTCCGCCGAAAAGTGCAAAATATACAAATACAGGTGAAGTACACAGAACGACGGCAATGTATCGCGACCTGAATCGCAAGGGTCTCAATGCTGCAGCGAAGGCACCAATCAGGACACAAATCGCAAGCCCCGGCAGACCTGCTATGAAGGACAGTATCAGCACAAACAGGATACTATATTTGAAACTCATAAGCTGCGAGGCGAGAATCGGCACTGCAATGAAGATTCCGACAAGAAGTCCCAGTACAAATATCTGGGCGGGATATTCAAAAATACTTAAGGGAGTCGGAACGAATTTCTCGAGATAAAATGGACCCCAGAAAGAAATAAGCTGGCCGGTCAGAAGCTTGGCACAGAAAACGGCAGAAGCATAATACACACAAACTGCGAGGAAATAACAGCTGTTTACGTTTGCGTGGCTGTAGTGCAGAGTAGGGCCGGCAGTTATAAAAGATTTTGAAATGGATTTTGCCGTTTTATGATTTTCCACATCTGCCATACAAGTATTATAACTGTATCTGTGCTGAACAACAGGCAAATGTATTCCGGTTCAATTTTGTTGATACCGCAATTGTAGACTTTAGCGATTATTTTACTGTTGCGAGGAGTTTTTCCAGAAGAGCGTTTTTCCGGGTCTCGTGTAAACGCTGCCGGGGGGTATAAACGGTTTGACTGAGCTTTTTTTGGGATTTTTCCAAAAGACGCTCAATTTTTTCTCTATTTGTATCCCAGCCGCAAACGGCATCGGAAGCTATTATTTTAACCAGATTCGAGCTAATCAGTGCAAAACCGCCGTCTATGAGAGCGAGCTTTTTATGATTGTTTTCGCCGGCCTGTTGGGCTGGAGGTTCGGCGGCAATCTTCATAATTCCAAGCCCCAACTTGCATAACATCGGCATATGATTGTATAAAATGCCTACGCTGCCGTCGTGAGCAATGAATGTAACCGCAGCGGTCCGACAGTCGAGCAGTCTGCCGGCCGGCGAAACAACGACGCATCGAAAAACTTTCTGGACAGCTGCCATAAAAACCTATTTCTGCTTACCTGTCAAAACGGCCGCCTTGCGGACCGCATCTTCAACTGTGCCTACGTACATAAACGCTTCTTCCGGCAAGTGGTCCCATTTGCCTTCACATATCTGCCTGCAGCTTTCAATCGCATCAGCTTTTTCGACGTATCTGCCTTCAAGGCCGATAAATTGACGCGTTACTATGAACGGCTGTGAAAAGAACCGCTCGAGTTTTCTGGCACGGGCCACTATCGTCCGGTCCTGCTGACTGAGTTCGTCCACTCCGAGTATGGCTATAATATCCTGAAGGTCGTGATACCGCTGCAGATATTCAAGAACCGTCTGAGCAACGTTATAATGATTGCTTCCTAAAATATTCGAATCGAGGATGCGCGAAGAGCTTTCCAGAGGGTCAACGGCGGGGTAAATTCCTTTCTGGGTAATAGAACGTTTCAGAACAACAAATGAGTCCAGATGGGTAAATGCCGCTGCAGGCGCGGGGTCGGTCAAATCGTCGGCAGGTACATATATGGCCTGTACCGATGTGATTGTGCCTCGCCGGCTCGAAGTAATACGCTCCTGAAGCTCTCCCATCTCCGTGGCCAGCGTCGGCTGGTAACCTACCGCCGAAGGAATACGGCCTAAAAGGGCGGATACCTCCGAGCCGGCCTGAGAAAACCGGAATATATTGTCTATGAAAAGCAATGTATCGCCTACGCCGCTTTCACAAAAGTATTCCGCCTGCGTCATAGCGGTAAGAGCTGCTCTTAACCTTGCCCCGGGCGGTTCGTTCATCTGACCGAATACCAGACAGGTGTGCTTCAAAACGGTATCATCGGTATCGCCTATGTGAGTCTGCTGCATCTCCAGCCACAAGTCATTGCCCTCACGCGTCCGCTCGCCGACACCTGCAAAGACGGAATAACCGCTGTGTTTCGTCGCTATGCGAGCGATAAGCTCCTGAATAATGACTGTTTTGCCCACGCCGGCACCGCCGAATAATCCGGTCTTGCCGCCTCTTACAAACGGGCAAAGAAGGTCTATTACCTTTATGCCTGTTTCAAACATTTCTGTCTTGGCTAAAAGCTCTACCAGCGGCGGCGGCTTGCGATGAATAGGCATTTTGGCGGAAGTCTGGAGCGGACCGAGACCGTCTATTGGTTCGCCGAGCAAATTCAATACCCTGCCTAATGTTTCCTGACCGACCGGCACCATCAGGCAGGAGCCGGTATCGTAAACATCCATACCGCGGCGAAGACCTAATGTACTGCCTAAAGCTATAGCGCGTATCTTGCCGTCGCCGAGGTGCTGTTGCACCTCGCCATATAATTTTCTGCCGTCGCTGCAGGGTATTTCCAACGCGTTGTAAACGGCAGGTATATCCTGCGATTCAAATTTGGCGTCGAAAACACTACCCATTACCTGAATAAGCCTGCCTTTTTTCATTGCAAGGCTCCGGTTCCGCTGATTATGTCCAACAATTCACCGGTTATCTGGGTCTGTCTGGCGCGGTTGTAATCATTCGTAAGCTGCTTTATCATATCATCGGCGTTATCTGTAGCGTTTCTCATCGCTATCATACGTGCCAGATGTTCGCTCAACGCTGCATCTGTAAAACAAGCTTTTATAGACGAGCGTACAATCGTTCTGGCAAAAGCATTTGCAATCTCAAAAGCAGACGGCGACAGATAAAAATCTTCAAAAGAAAGCTTCCATGGCCAAATAACCGTGGCGCGAGTGGTCAGATTATCTATAAGCTCCGTCAGCGGCAGGATGGTTAATGTCTGCACCTGCTGTCTCGACGCAGAATAATATCGCGTATATACGATGCTGAAATGGTTGATATGGCCGGCTGTATACTGGTCGATAAATTCATCTGCGATTTCGTCAATCTGAGTCGTATCAAGCGACTTATCAATATCAGGGTATATCTTTTTGGGCGTTATCCGGTGATAATTTAAAAGGCTCAGTAATCTGCTGCGGGTGGCGTAAATATCCAGCGATTTGCCGAGCTGAACCGCTGTTTTAATATGCGCATCGACGAGATTAGATACATAGTTATTATAGGCGCCGCATAAACCACGGGATGAGCCGAGTGCCAAGATGGCAGAATGATTAGAATTATTTTCCTTCAAAAGAGGATGCTCAATGGGCTTCTGTGGCGTGACGAGAAGATAGCCGACCTGAGCAAGGGCATTATGATATTCGACGACAGCGGCTCTTTTGTTGGAATAAACCTTATACCTGGCGGTTGAAATCATTTCCATAGTTCGCGTTATTCGCCGCACATTGTTAACCGCCTTGCGGCGATGCAATATCTGTCGAAGACCGGCCATCGTTAAACCGTAAACCTCATCCTTTCTCTTTATTTAATTCTTTAAAGGCTTTTACCGCGGCCATCAGCCTGTCCTCAAGCTCATCGGTCAGTTTCAGAGTTTTATTAATCTCCTCGATGTATTCATTGTGTTCCTTTGCAAGCCACTGAAGGAACGAATAGGCAAATTTACCGACAGATTCGACGGGGATGTCATCAAGCAAACCGCTGGAACCGATAAAAATCGTAATTACCTCCTCGCCGACGGTAAGAGGGGAAAACAGCGGCTGTTTGAGCAGTTCCACCATACGGCTCCCTCTGTCGAGCTGCGTTTGCGCTGCTGAATCGAGCTCCGTACCGAGTCTGGCAAAACTCAGCAGTTCATTATATGCCGCAAGGTCCAGTCTTAATTTGGCCGCCACCTTTTTCATCGCCTCAACCTGGGCATTACCGCCCACACGGCTGACGCTGATACCGACATCTATGGCAGGCCTTATACCCGACAAAAAGAGGTCTCTCTTAAGATATATCTGACCGTCTGTGATTGAAATGACGTTGGTAGGAATATATGTGGCAATTTGTTCTTCAAGCGTCTCCACTATCGGCAGGGCGGTTAGCGAGCCGCCGCCAGCCTCTTCCGAGAGATTGGCGCTGCGTTCGAGCAGACGGCTGTGAAGATAAAATATGTCGCCGGGATATGCTTCTCTGCCCGGCGGCCGCCGCAAAAGCAGGCTAATCTGACGATATGCCACAGCGTGCTTGCTCAGGTCGTCATAAATGCATAATACATCTCGGTGCTGTTCATACATAAAATATTCCGCCAGAGCGCAGCCGGCATAAGGGGCGATGTACTGCATCGATGCGCTGTCTGCTGCCGATGCCAAAATCACCGTTGTATATCCCATCGCACCGTATTGGTGCAGAATTTCCACTACTTCAGCTACGGTAGATTCCTTCTGACCTATGGCAATATAAATACAAATTACATCTTTGTCGTGCTGATTTATTATTGTGTCAAGCACAATAGCAGTTTTGCCGGTCTTGCGGTCTCCTATAATCAACTCCCGCTGTCCGCGACCAATAGGAATCATTGAATCTATGCTTTTAATCCCCGTCTGAAGAGGCTTTTTGACCGGCCGACGCATTGCTATGCCGGGAGCGTCGGATTCGAGAGGTCGGCTCGAGGGCGTTTTTATTGCGGGTTTTCCGTCAAGCGGCTCACAAAGCGGATTAACTACTCTTCCAAGCAGCTCGAAACCGGCAGGGATAGAGAGCAACCGACCGGTTGAGCGAACATCAGAACCTTCTTTTACCTTCGTGTAATCGCCATAGAGTATTGCACCGATAGACCCCTCTTCGAGATTGAACACCTCGCCCTTGATGTTATTTTCGAATAGTAACATCTCGCCTGCCATAGCGCATTCGAGACCATAAATATGTGCGATACCGTCGCCAACCTCCACCACTCGGCCGACAGCGGAAACGTCAAGCTTATTTTTATACCGGCTGATTTCCTCCCTGAGAATACTGCCTATTTCGGTTAAATCAAATTTCATGTTTTTTCGCTGCTCCGCTTAATTATCGTATCAACGGCGCGATGTAATCGGCTCCTTACGGAATTATCAATAACCATATCGTTATAACGGATAATTACTCCGCCTATTATTGACGGGTCGGTCGCTACTTCCAGTATTATCTTGTCGTTGGCCATTGCGCGGGATAAAGCAGCTTTGAGGGTTTCAATTTTGTTCTGTCCGAGAGCCTGCGAAACCGTAACGTGAATATTGAGATAATTATGATAGTTCTCATACAACCTGTTGTATTCCGCAATAATACAAGACAGGGATGATATTCGATTATGAGATTCTGCTACCATCAGAAAATTAGAGGTCAAGTCGCTTAAAACGCTGCCAAAAACCTTTTCAATCAATAGCTGCTTCTGTTCGAGCGAAAAGTAAGGCGATGTCATAAAAGCCAAGAAAGATTTTTCAGCTTTTGTCAAATTTTCAACTATGTTCAGGTCGTTTTTGACTGCCTCAACCAACTGCTGCTGCAAAGCAAGCTCAAAGAGGGTTCGAGAGTATGTTACCGGTATACGGTGCGCCGTGTCAGACGATGTCATTTTTGTGTTCCTGAAAGCTGTTGGTGCCTAAGTTTTGAAATTGTTTCGTCGATAAGCCGTTTATTGTCGTCCGCTGTAATTGAACGGCCGAGGACTTCATTGCTGATGGCTAAAAGCATATCGCCAACGTGCTGCCATAACTGCTGACGGACCGTATTTTCTGCGAGGTTAATTTCTGATATCGCCCGCTCCTTCATCGTTATCGCTTCTTTACCAGCCTTTTCTACGATAGCTTTTTCTATGTGGCTTGCACGGCTCGTTGCTTCTTCGAGTATTTCCAGACTCTGCTTTTTGTATTCATCGAGCAGCTTTTCCGCTTTTAACCGGGCATCTTCCGCAGAGGCCAACTGATGTTTTATCTGCTCTTCTCTGCTCTGAAGGGTTTTCAATAAAGGCTTCCACGCCACCCTGCTCAAAATAATCAGCAGCAGTGCAAAGGCGAGGACCGCCCATATCGCATCGGCCAGCGTTCCACTAAAAATGCTCTGCTGCTCGGATTGCGTTTGATTTTCCGAGCCGAAGGCGGCGACAGCAACGAAAAAGATTATCAAAATCGTTACGGTTTTTTTACACATTGTACGATGCTTTTATCGTGACCAGAAAAGAGCCATAAAACAGATCAGCAGGGCAAAAAACGTAACGCCTTCAAGCAGAGCAGCAGCAATAATCATTGTTGAAAATATGCGTTCGCCGGCCTCCGGCTGCCGTGCCAGTGATTCAAGGGCCTTGCTGCCGATTCGACTTATCCCGAGGCTGGCAGCGAAAATCACCAGACTGCAGCTGAATACTATTCCAAAAACCGCAGCACTGCCGCCCCAGGTTAACGCTAATGTCGTGTTAGTTAGACCTTCCATAAATTTGAATCTCCGAAAATTAATGTTCCTGTGATATCGAAAAACTTATAAAAACGGTAGAAAGAAACGTAAATACATACGCCTGTAAAAACGCTATGAGTAATTCAAGAAAAGACACTGCTATAGTCGCTGTTACTGATGCAAATGCTACACCATAGTTTTTGAAGACAAGTATCAGTCCAAGGAATGCCGCCAGTACTGTATGGCCGGCCAGCATATTTGCAAAAAGCCGGACGGCCAGTGCAAACGGTCTTACGAAAGCACTTATGATTTCCAGAAAATACACAATCGGTACCATCGGCCACGGCGTTTTGGGGGCGAAATTCACTATATAATGCCATAGACCCTGCTTTTTTATGCCGGCAATATGGATTACAAAAAATGAGACTATTGCAAGACCGCCGGTAATCCAGATGTTGGCTGTGGCAGCGCCGGCAAGATGGTTGTGCCTGCCGGTTATCAGATATATAATCATATCCAGAGGTACCATAGCAAGCAGATTCAGAGTTAGTATAAAGAAAAATATTGTCCAAATAAAGCAAATAAACCGGTCGGTGTATTCGCCTAAAACAGGCCGTGCCATCTGTTCGCGCAAATAAACACAAATCAACTCTATGAGGTTTTGAAGGCCTTTTGGGATAAGTCTTGGAGAGCGCATCGCTACAGACAGTAATAATAATAACACAACCGTCGCTAATGTAATTATAAACATATGGTTGCTGACCACAATTTTGTAACCACCAGCCGAAAAAGTAAACAACGGCACCGGTAAAACCTGCTCGATTGGATTGAATTCGCTTAAAACACAATCATATAATTTTATAAAGTTCAAGATTTCCTGCTTATAAAATACAGTCATTATCGGTTAGAGTACTGCCTGTAAATATATACCAAACTTGTTTAAAAAACAAGCTTAATAAAACTCCAGGTTTTTTAAGATTCTTACTTGCGCCACATATCTCGTGTCTGCTTAAAAACCAAATATAACATACCGATGAAACTCAAAAAGAAACCTGTCAGCAGAAAATAAGGACTTGTATCTAAAGCGGCATCCAGTTGATAGCCCATATAGCAGAAAACTGCCACTACACCCCCAAATTCAATCCCAAAGCCCAGCCATTTAAAATAATATCTTTTATTTTTATCGTTGGAAATCCGGTCAGGCATTTTTACTTGACCTCTCTGAAAATTCCACACTTGTTTAACTGCCAAGATTTATGTAAAATTTTACACACTTTCAGGTGATATATTACCGCCATTTTTGGAATGAAGCAATGGGGAAAATTTAGAATTCTAATCTGTCTCGAACTTTGCCGGAACAATCAAGAACAGTAGGTTCTCTGCTATCCGGTGGCGCAAAAAGTCAACGGTTTTTCTGTTGCTGAACTCATTGGTTTTTTTGTGAAAACGGTCGCAATAAAGCGGTTGTAAACCGGTTTGGTCGCCTGCTTGTCCGACGAAACCTTGGCGAAGGCGGATGGCGAAGTGTATATGAAATCGATGGCTGGATTAAACCTCTGCAGGTATATGCTTGACAGCTGACCGTTTTCCTTCCTGTTCGCCGGGCTTAAAATGCAAGGGTTCTGCAAACTGCAGAGCGACTTTTTTCATATAAGGGTTGATGTCCTCGATTCTGCAGACGAAGCCGCTTCTTATACAATTTTCAAGGTCAAATGAATTATCCTGACCATAACGTGGTATGCTGAATCTTGTGGTGATATATTGTCCTTCGTAAGGGCAGGTATCGGCGTAGCATGTAAAAGATGCTCCGTTGCTGGAAAGGTCAAACATCTGTCCCTGCGATAAGACATCTCCAAAATCCTCGGCAAACCAGACAGGCCAGTGATAGTTCAAACGTTTCTCCCTGCGTCGCTCATCTGTTTGTTCGTTCATCTCTGTCTCCATTTAATTTGATAATTGAAGTTCGTCAAAAACCAGATGAACCTTAACAACGGCAGAGATGAAAAAATTATCTTTTTTCAGAGGGCTGAATATTGTTTCAAAAACACCATTTTAGTTACGGTGGAATATTGCAGCAGAAAAAGCACGAAAGACAAATGTCCGATAATTTACCCCCACACCTATTTACCCCTCACACCAATACATTGGCGTGGGGGTTTACACAGCGGTTGAGCATTTTGAAAACCGGCCAAAGCAGCCTTGAGTATTTTCTTAAACTGTGCCGCCACAATGTAAATAGGTGTGGGGGTGTACTTGACCTGATAGGGTGTTTTTGTTATATTTAATGTAGCTGGGTTTGGCGCAGATGCGAAAAAATAGCTTAAAGACAAACGCCAGCGGGGGCCAGGCGGTCTGGCCCCTTTTTCTTTTTTTGCGATTGTTTATAGCTGCTTTACCAGTTCGGCGAACATATTTCCCCTTTGGACGAAGTTGACGAACATATCATAACTTGCACAGGCAGGACTTAACAGGACGACATCGCCGGCAGCAGAAATTTCTGCTGCTTTCTTTACCGCCTCGGCAAGTGAGTTGGCCCGATAAATCGGCGGAATTTTTCCGGTCTTTCTGACAGATTGTTCAATTTTATCGGCCGTTTGGCCTATTAGAATTAACGCCTTTAATTTATCTGAAATTGCCTGGGCCATTTTGTCAAAATCCAGGCCCTTATCGAAACCTCCGGCTATTAAAATCTTCGGTTCGCCGAATGCCTCAATTCCGACAATCGTACTTTCAGGCGTTGTCGCAATTGAATCATTGTAATATCTTACACCGTTGACTGTTCCGACAAGCTGAAGCCTGTGCGGAAGCGATACAAAACTTCCGACTGCATCGACCAAATCCTCCTCTTTAAGACCAAAATGGTGAGCTATTGTTACCGCAGCAGCGAGATTTTCCCTGTTGGCTCTGCCGGGCAATTTAAAGACTTTTGTTAATCTGCTGTCGAGCTTCTCTCTGTCAAATAAATAACATTTATGAGTAGTCTTGCTATATTTTTTGAACCATTCAAGACATTTTTCATCGTAGGCATTTAATACGGCGACATCGTCTGATTTTTGAAAACGAAAGATGTTTTCCTTCGCATTGCAGTAATTTTCCATTGTTTTGTGTCTGTCGAGATGATTGGGGGCGATATTCGTAATACAACCGATATAAGGCGATTTTTTTGTTCGGGCCAATTGCTCAAGCTGAAAACTCGAAATCTCCAGCACAACGAGGTCTTTTTTTTGAATACTGCCAAGATTTTCAAGCAGGGGAAGATTGCCGATATTGCCGCTGAGCCAGATGTTGCCATCTTTTATGTTTTTAAGCAGATGTGCTGTCAGAGCAGTAGTTGTACTTTTGCCATTTGAGCCTGTAATTGCGACAATCTTCGCAGGGCAGAGCTGGAAGAAAATTTCCATCTGCGATGTGATGAGTCTACCTCTCTCTTTGGCAGCATCAATATATTGATTTGCTTCATCGACAGCAGGATTAACGATAATTACATCGGCTTCTGTAAAATCCTCTATTCTGTGGCCGGCGATGTGAAACTCAATATTTTTAAATCCTTGGAGTTCTTTTATTGAATCGGCAAGTTTTTTTTCATCGGCCTTGTCAGTTACAATAACTTTTTTTGCCAATTGCGCAGCGAATTTTGCAGAATCGACGCCGCCGCCAAATACCCCAAGACCCATTATAAGAGCGGATTTGCCTTTGAGAAAATCTGCATTCATTTTCTTACTGCGCTGCTTTAGCCAGTTCGATTTTTGCGTCTATTACAGCTTGCTCAATGCATTTTTCCCAGTTGTTGCCGAGCTGCTGTTTGTATTTTTCGTTTTCATAAGCGTAGATTATAGACCTCGAAGCGCTGATAAGAGCGCCGCTGCCATCCGGTTTGCAGAATCGCAGACAGTCGGCAGCCGTTGCTCCCTGTGAGCCGAAACCGGGTACCAGAAAAATGATTTTGCCGTATTTTTTGCGAAGGATGGCTGACTGCTGGCCGCTTGTGCCGCCGACAACCATTCCGATATTGCTGTAACCGCTTCTACCAATTCTGGCCGGCTGGTTCGCAATCTCTGCGACGATTTCTGCCAGCTTTTCATACATTTTTATTCCGTTTGAATCCGCAAAATCCTGGATAACCGCTGCCGAAGGATTGCTCGCACGAACCCAGACGAAAACACCTTTTCCCTGCTGGTTTGCAACATCTGCGAAAGGCAAAATTCCTTCAGAGCCTGTAAAGCCGTTTATGGTAATCGCATCAGGCGCAAGCGTATCTTCCAAGCCTGTAAGTTCCGGGTTCTGAAGGTGAGCTTTTGCATAGCTTTCAGCGGTATGGCCGATATCGCCGCGTTTGACATCGCCGATTATTTCAAGGCCAAGCTCATTTGCCTCGCTGACAAGCGAATAATAACATTCAACGCCTTCCCATAAGTATCTTTCGAAGAAAGCGATATTCAGTTTAACCGCGGGAACGAGCGGTGCAACAATCCGCAAAATCTTTGTGCAGAATTCAAATATTGCATCAACTGCCGCAGCAGCGTCGTTTTCGTCGTCCATATTTCTCCTCTGACGTATCGCAGCAGGCAAATGGTTGTAAACAGGGTCAAGTCCGACAGTCAAAGCCGTTTTTTTGCTTTTAATAGCCTGACAAAGTCGGTCTGCAAAATGACTTGCCATTGTAGTCCTTTCCGATAAGATACTATCCTGATTTACGTTTATATTGTACAAAATAAAACACTATAAACACAAAAATCACTTTGGCAAGAAAGTAATGAAAAATTATTTCGACTATGAAAAAGTAAAGCAAGGCCTCAAAGACCCGAAAGTCAAATCAGCTGTTGTACTGTCAGTCGGCTTGGTAATTTTGTTGTTCGTGTTCTGGTTTGTCGGGCTTTTCAGGACCCCGCCGCACTATAGGCCTGCCAAATTTGTGGTCGATGGGAATATGAGTCAATATTTGACCAATTATATCCTCCCTGAATTGCACAACAGGTCGCAATACGGCCTGCCGTTTGACCTTGTTATTTCCGAGACGGGCATCAACGATGTTATCGCAAGGCATATTGACGCTAATAGTCTGCATCAGGCGAATCTGTCTGATTTAAGCGTTACCTTTAAAGAAGGTAGAATACTGCTGACCGGTAAAACAGTTTGTTGCGGAATTGATTTTATTGTAACGCTTGTTTTAAAGCCGGGCATAGGCAAAAAAGGGCAGTTTTTTCTCGGTGTTTCAAAAATTCAGGCAGGCAACAGCCGGGTTCCATTTGTTGCTGGAACTTTGGAAAGGAAAGTTCTTAAGGGACTTAATGGCTTCCTGAACAGTTCGGACACTGCTGATTTTGCTAAAGCGCTATTTGATAACAGCAGAATAGAACCGGTGTTTTCAATTAACCATAAAAAACTTCGTGTTGAAAAGATAGCAACTCAGGACAAGGAACTTATAATTCGTTTTTTGCCCGAACAGGGTAAATAATTGTCTGAGTGTAATGGGTATGACAGAGGAATATTTAAAACCGCAGTTTGAATTTGTAAACGGTGCTTTGCTCGCAAGGGCACCCGCGAAGGTAAATCTTTACCTTCTGGTTGCTGATAAAAGACCTGATAGTTTTTACAACATAGAGACGATGATGGCCAAGATTACATTTTACGATGAACTGCTTTTTGAGACCGACAGAACCGAAGGAATCGAACTTGTTTGTAGTGGTCTTTGGTCTCCGGCTGGCGGAGATAATCTTGTTTATAAGACGTGTGATATTTTTTACCAGACCGTTAATAAAAAGCCTTCAGTTAAGATAACCCTTACAAAAAATATCCCTGCCGGTTCGGGGCTTGGCGGGGCGAGTAGCGATGCGGCTACGACACTTTTGGCCTTGAACAGGCTGTATCAGGAGCCGGTTGCCGCGAGTAGATTGTTCTCTATGGCATCTGAGCTTGGCAGCGATGTGCCGTTTTTTTTGAGCGGCCCTCAAGCTTTATGTAGCGGCAGGGGAGAAAAAATCTTAAAAATGGATAATATTTTCTCTTTTTTGGCTCTCGTGGTATTGCCGAATTTAAGTGTTTCTACCAAAATGGTTTATGATGATTTTAAGGTTGATTTGCCGCTGTTTGGAGCTCTAAAAGAGCAAATAAAACCGCTTCTTTTGAAAAACAGAGTTGATTTAGTGCAAAAAATGTGCGCAAATATGCTTGCCAAGACGTGTTTTGCACTAAATAATAAACTGGCTCTATTAAAGACTGAAATAGAAAATATATGTCAACTTCCGGCGTTGTTAAGTGGAAGCGGGTCAGCCTTATTTGTGGTCCTTGCTGACAAAGACTACCGTAAAGCGACAATTTTACAGCGCGAAATCGAAAGTTCGCTGGGCTGCAATTGTATTATAGTTTTCAACAACAAATGGTAGTTTTGTGAGGCACTTGTTATGGAAATTACTGAAGTAAGAGTAAAGCTGATAAACAACAAGGATGAAAGGCTGAAAGCATTTTGTTCGATGACTCTGGACAACGATTTTGTGATCCGCGACATCAAGGTCATCCAGGGTACCAATGGCTACTTTGTTGCAATGCCCTCAAGGAAGATGAGTGACCACTGCCCCAAATGTGGCGGCAAGAATCATCTCAGAGCAAAGTTCTGCAACAACTGCGCTGCATCGTTGGGCGAGGACAGAGCAAAAAAGGATTTCAAAGGCAGAATGAAATTGCACGCCGATATAGCTCATCCAATCAATGCCCAGTGCAGACAGACTATTCAGGACAAAATCGTCCAGGCTTACGAGGCAGAAGCCGAAAGGGCAAAACAGCCCGACTATAAACCTGTTGAGTTTGACGAGCCTGATGATGACGTTCCTGAGGATATGACCGAACAGTCGTAAGTTTTTCGCTCGTCATTGAGTTTTTGGTTTAGCGGCTTTTAAAACACATTTGTGTTTGAATGAGGAGATGGTTGTGTATAGAGGGGCTGCAACCAGATTATCTTCAATCAAATACCTGGAAAAGCAAGAGTGTTAAGGCTCGGTTAATAACTCTTCAAGCATTTTGTCTATTGTTGCGTTGAGTTTTTCGTCGAGTTTATATTGTCCTCGGCAGATTTGCCTTCGAACGCTTAAGACCTTTTCAAATCTGACCTCGGGCAGTTCTGCTATTTTTTCAAGTAACTGACCGAGAGGCGTTTTGGTGCCAGCTTGAAGGAGTTCTTCAGTTTTGCAGTCATCTTTGAAGCCCAAAGCCTGGTAAGGATTTATCTGCGGTTTGCTGATACGAGGTTGAGTTTTGGCCTGATTCATAGCTTTTTACCTTTCCTGTCCGGTTTTAGTTGGGAAAATCCGCTTTTCCCCGCTAAAACTCAAGGATCGAAGGTTTTATTTCCTGTCAGACCCCTATATATTGTGTTCCCGCTATTCCTTTGCGAATAAATATCAGAACTTCTAATACTGATATCGACAGTGTGGAAATGAAAACTTTAAAAAAGTTTACCGTTTTCTTTTGGATATTTTGGCAAATTGGCGACTTAAGAAATGGCTTATTGGCCTTGTTATTGCCGTATTTTGCTTTTTTCGATTTTTAGATGTTCATATATAATTTGGATGTTATGAGATAAAATTGGCGGGGTACAATATATTGTGGTAATGTAGGTTATAAAGCGAATTAGGTTAAAATTAATGGGTAATATGTTTACGCATACTTAAGTTCTTGTGGTTTTTACGCCCCCAAAAATTGTATGGAAGATTGCTTTGAGTGAAAAATGGGTTTAAGGAGCTTGACAAAAGGGTGTTAGGTATTATTTATTACAATTCTTTGATTGTATTTTTGGGGCCGTAGCTCAATTGGATAGAGCATCGGACTGTCGATCCGAAGGTTGAGGGT
>CAZBLD010000001.1:0-237672 GCA_964492875.1 uncultured Planctomycetaceae bacterium | reverse complement strand
TTTATTGATGCAATCAAATATGCCATGAGAAATTAGGGTCATTGTTTCTGAAGATATGATATGAAAATAGCTTTACTTTGTCATAATATGCACAAAATGGGCGGTGGCGGTTACGTTGTCGGCATTAACGTCGTGAACTGCTTGAAAAAAGTGGCTCCAGGCCGTCAGTTTCTACTGATTGCGCCTGTTGACTGCGGCTATGAAAACGTTGAGTTACCAGACGGCAGCAAGGTGGTGTTTGTTGATCAGCATAAATGTCTTTTCGCCCGATGGAAATTCCACAAGTTCAAGCTGCCAAAGATTATAAAAGATTTTGGAACAGATGTTGTTTTTGGAATGGGTAATTTGGTGATAACTCATCCTGGTTGCAGACAGGCTGTACTGCTAGATGATGCTCATCATGTGTATCCGGCAAAGTATTATCCGCATGACAGGTTATCATCGAGAGTGAGAAAATGGTTTATCAAGTATGAGTTGAGAAAATCCTTGCAAAATATAGATATTGTGTTTTGTCAGACACCTGTTACAAAAAAACGGTTTGCTGGTGTTTTCAACTATCCGGAGGATAAAATAAAGATTATGCCAGCGGCTGTTTCTGAGGTTCTTATGGCGGTAAAAGAAGAGCAAATTAGCGTGCCGGAAATTTTTAAGCAAGGCCAATACTTCAATATGTTCTATTTAACAATGTACTGTACGCATAAGAATCTGGAAATTCTTATAAAAATTTTCCGGTCTTTTCCTGAAAAGCTTAGGGATGTAAGGTGCATAATTACAGCACTGCCGAATCAGGGCCGTAACGCACGTGCCTTTTTCGATAAGATAAAGAAATATAGACTCGAAAATCAGATTGTCAGCGTCGGATATTTGAAACATGAGGAACTGGCCGGGTATTTTATTAATTCTGATGCGTTTTTTTTTCCGACAACACTGGAGAGTTTCAGCAGTGCTTATCTCGAAGCGATGTATTTTAAGACACCGATTCTGACAAGCGACCTTGATTTTGCCCACTACGTATGTGACGAAGCAGCGATTTATTTTGACCCCTGGAATCCGGCAGATGTAGTCGATAAAATCATTTTACTGAAAAACAATGGTAAATTAAGGGAAGAACTCGTCAGTAAAGGCAAAGAGCGTGTTTACCGCTTTTTTATAAGCTGGGAAAAGATTGTTGCCGATGCGATAAAAGAACTTGAGACATTAGTTGATAAACATTAATTATAGGCTGTAGGAAAGATGACAAGAATGTTTTGGAAAAATAAGTTAGTAGTTGTAACAGGAGCTGGAGGTTTTATAGGTAGTCATTTGGCTGAACTTCTCGTTAAGCAATGCAAACGTGTTCGCGCACTGGTACATTACAATAGTCGGAGCGATGAAGGTATGCTCAAGTTCGTTCCGAGGCCGATGCGCAAAGAGCTGGAAGTAGTCTTTGGTGACCTTTGTGACTCTTTTGCCATGCGAAAACTGATAAAAGGCTGTGATATCGTTTTTCACCTTGGGGCTTTAATAGCAATTCCATATTCCTACATTGCACCAAGCAGCTATGTTAATACTAATGTTCTGGGAACACTTAATATTCTCGAAGCCTGTCTGGCCGAGGGCGTATCTCGAATGGTTCATACTTCCACAAGCGAGGTATATGGCACTGCCCAATATACTCCGATAGATGAGAAGCATCCGCTTCAGGGACAATCTCCATACTCAGCAAGCAAAATAGGTGCGGACAAATTGGTGGAATCATATTATCGCTCTTTCAAGTTGCCGGGTGTAACTGTCAGACCGTTTAACACCTATGGTCCGCGACAATCAGCCAGGGCGGTAATACCTACGATAGTAACGCAGGCCTTGGTTGGCAATTCTATACGTCTGGGGTTACTAACGCCGGTACGTGATATGACCTATGTCAAAGATACCTGTGAAGGTTTTTTGGCTTTGGCGCAGTGCGATAAAGCAGTCGGTAAAGTGGTGAATCTTGGGACCGGCGAGGCGTATAGTATTGGTGATATTGTGGAGATAGTTGGTCAAATTCTTGGCCGCAGACTGAACGTGAAAATGGATAAGAATCGTATCAGACCTAAAAACAGCGAGGTTCTGAAATTACTCAGTAATAATTCTAAAGCTGAAAAACTTATCGGTTGGAAGCCAAGATATAATCTTGAGAAAGGATTGGCTGAAACGATTGATTGGGTCAAGAAGCATATTGAAATGTATAAACCGGATATTTATGCTGTCTAAGTAGGAATGACGAGGTGAAAGATATAAGAGTTGTAATACTTGCAGGAGGCAAGGGGACGCGTCTTGAACCTTATACAACAGTTTTTCCAAAGCCACTAATGCCGATTGGTGATATGCCGATTCTAGAGGTGGTATTAAGACAGCTGAAGTACTTTGGTTTTGAGAAAATTACACTTTCTGTGAACCATATGGCAGAACTGATTAAGACGTTTTTTGGAGATGGCGATAAGTTGGGGTTGAAAATTAGTTATTGCATGGAAACTAAGCCCATGGGGACTGCGGGCTCTCTTTCCCTTGTTGAAGATCTCTCAGAGAATTTTCTTGTTATGAATGGGGATCTGCTTACTACCATTGATTATTGCGCGATGATGCAAAGCCATATTCAATCTGGAGCAAAAGCAACCATCGGTGTATTTCCAAGAGAAGTAAAGATCGACTTTGGCGTCTTGGATGTTGCAGAGGATGGTACGCTTCAGGATTACAGGGAAAAACCTTGCTATGAATATATTGTTAGTATGGGAGTCAATGCATTTCATAAATCTGTGCTGGAGTTTATTCCCAAAAATGAATATCTGGACATTCCTACATTGATGATAAATTTGAAGGATTCCGGAAACCCTGTGATGACTTTTCGCGGTGAATGTGAGTGGCTTGATATTGGAAGACCGGATGATTACAAGCGAGCGGTTGAGATTTTCGAAAAGTCAAGAAACAAATATTTGCGAGACAGTTAGCAATGGCGGATTCCGTGATAATTACAGGTGCCGCTGGTTTTACAGGTAAATACATGTGTGAATATTTGCGTTCTCTTCGGAACAAACTCAAGATTATCGGATTAGATATTTACAATGATCATAATAACAAATATGATGAATTTTATATCACAGATATCACAGATTCAAGCCAGGTAAAAGAAATCGTTAAAAAATATAAACCAGAATATATTATACATTTAGCTGGAACATTTGGCACAGGTGACAATCAGCAAATCTATAAAGTAAATATCCTTTCGATGGCAGCGATTCTTGAGGCCATCTTGGGATTTGTCCCCGATTCAATTTTTATTGCTACCGGTTCCGCTGCTGAGTACGGAGAAATAGATGTTTCTTGTCTTCCTGTTACAGAAAGGGATTTTTGTAAACCGGTTATGCCCTATGGCTTAAGCAAATATCTTGCCACAATTACAGCCCAATATTATCATCGAGTTCATGGTTTATGTACTATGATAGTACGGCCTTTTCAATTAGTTGGAAAAGGCGCAACTCCCCAACTTGCACCGGGAGCCTTTGCCAAACGATTAATTGAAGCTCGGAAATCTGGTGTCAATGAAATCAAGGTTGGTAATCTGGAAAGCAGCAGAGATTTTCTTGATGTTAGAGATGCGGTAAGATCAATTTGGATGCTCTGTGAAAAACCAGCCCCTGGAGAGATATTTAATTTATGTAGTGGTAAACCTGTTAAAATTGGAGAATTGCTTAATCTGATGCTAAACAGTATAGGAGCACAAATCAAACCTGTGATCGAACAGGACTATCTGAGAGGTAATGCAGATGTGAATATTGTCTATGGAAGTTACCAGAAGATAAACGAACACTGTGGTTGGGAACCGGTCATTTCCCTGCGGGAGTCAATAAAGTCAATGTTTGAAGAGGTTTCCAGTGGAAAATAACGTTATACAGATACGTCGCATAAAAATTGTGGTAGGAATTATCCCTAATAGAGGAAATTGTTATGAATAAGTTAGCAGGGGAAACTGGTCTCATCACCGGCGGTAAAGACCTTGCGATTGTCCGCCCACGGCCTGCTACCATGCCCGGACTTTTTGGGTTCTGGTGATAATGATCCGATTTTTTCCCATTGTGCTTGTGTTAATTTCTATCTTTCCTTGGCCACAAAAAACCCTTTCTAAGGCCAAGTTCACATAAGTCCTTGCAGGGCACAAGGTTAAAATAGATAAGAACTTAGGTTATGAAATGGCTTAGAGTAAGGAAAACTACAATAAATATTTTAAAACAGATACTGCGAAAGATTTATCACATTGTATGGTTTCTTAGAAGTAAAATGGCAGGCGTGCAGTTTCTTAAACCTAATTATGTGTATTTTGACAGGTTCAATGAAGCCAGTGTTGTTATTGATGTAGGCTGCGGACATGAAGCAGAATTTTCCAGGTACCTGATTGAAAAATATAATCTAAGGGCGTTTGGAGTCGATCCGACTAGGAAGCATGCTCCGTTTTTAAAGATAATCGAAGAGAGCACAAAAGGCAGGTTTCGCCATTTAACGTTAGCTGTAACCGAAGAAAATGGGTTTATAACATTTAATGAGAGCGAACAAAACGAAAGTGGTTCAATTCTTTCGGAGCATACTAATATAATAAATGATGATATAAGGACGTACAAAGTTGAATCTGTAAACTTACATGAGCTGGTACGACGAATTGGTTTAACACCGATTGATTTTATAAAATTGGACCTTGAAGGTGCTGAATATAAATTGCTGGAGGGGATAAGCGAAAAAGATCTTGAGCCATTTAAGCAAATCTATGTAGAATTTCACCATCACTGTACCAATTATTCAATTCGTGATACTAAAGCTATTGTCAACAAGATACGTGGCATGGGATTTAAAGTATTTACTTTGGACCGACACAATTATTTATTCTATAAATAGTTAATCGGTCCGTTAAAATACCAGGTATCATATATCGCTCTTTTAAGTTGCCGAGTAATGGCTGAATTAAAAATCAGGCATATAATAAATGGCCGTGTCGTTAGTCTGTCAGATGATAGGGGTATAATTGTCGGTCAAAATTATAGGATTGTGAAATTCCTTAAAGACAGGGACGTCGAATTGGTTGCCAGGGCTCCCTGTCCCTTGAGAAGACAAATCATTTCACCTTTCAGACTTTTGTGCAGATTGTTAAGGCACGAAATACGCGGCTTTGTTCAGTTGCGGGATAATAGAAAAGTGGTTGCTACAAGACAGGGATTGTATTATTCTGAAACAGAAGAAATTTTGTTAAAACCAGCCTTGTTGCCTAAAACAGGAATGGAAGTAAAACCTCCTATGGCTATAACAGTTGATTCATCGGAGCGCATTCTCTGGGGTGAGTACTGGGACAATAGTAGCCGGAGAGAAGTAAGGTTGTTTGTTTCCGAGGATAAAGGAAAAAGCTATGAGCCTTTTTTGGCCTTTAAGGCTGGCGATGTTAAACATGTACATCATATTCTTGAAGATAATTTTAGCAATTGTTATTGGGTTTGTGTTGGAGACCATAATAAAGAACCGGGCATTGGAAGGCTCAGCCGAGATTTGAAAAGTTTTGATTGGCTTATTAAAGGTGAGCAGCGTTATAGGGCGGTAACCGGATTTGTTTTTAAGGATAAAATTGTCTACGGGACCGATACTGAGAAGGATTTTAACGCTATTTACACAGTAGATAAAGCTACCGGTAAAATTGGAAAGCTTTGCCAGACACCCGGCAGTTGTATTTACGCAGCAAAGTTTGGCAAATGGTACACAATAAGTACAAGCGTAGAATATTTCGAGAAATATAGCAATAATCTCGCTACCCTCTGGATATCGGCGGACGCTGTGAATTGGCGGCAGGTCTATCAGGCCGAGAAAGATATTTTTTCAAAAAAATATTTTCAGTTTGGCTCTATAGTACTTCCCAGAAATGGATGGTGTCATGACGAAATTGTTTTTAGTGGTCAGGCGTTAAAAAAAATAGACAATAGAGTGTATGTGGCGCAGGTTATCGAAAACTGAAAAAATATTATAAATGTATGAAGATTTTAGACATCATTGAGTTAATAAGATATTTTGGAATCGCTCCTCTGGTTCAGGGCGGGTGGCACAGGCTGGCTAAAAAAATTTGCTTCGTTCGTTCTTTCATTATGCAAAATTACGAATATGAATCGTTCAGTTATTTATTCAAATATCAATAATAGCTATGCAGCGGCGCTGTGAAATTGTCGGCGATAAGAAATTAGAGATACACCTACAAGACCGATCACTAGCGGCCGAATAGCAAAAACCATATGGATGGCATGACCATAAGCTGGTAAAGGAACTTATTCAAGCTTACTAATCTTGAATGCAGCTTCAATAACTGTTGTATTTTATTGTTTTAGGCCATTGTTATCCAAAACGATCCGTAGTAAAATACACACTGAAGGCTTTATAAATTTAAAAAATAATTTCAAAAATTAATATGAGGCTTGGTATGAATAAACTAACAGGAAAAACGGTTCTCATCACCGGCGGTACAGGTTCATTTGGCAGAACAATGGTTGATTATCTTCTGAAAATAGACACAAAAGAGATCAGGGTATTCAGCCGCGATGAGCTCAAACAGGAACAGATGCGAATTGAGTTGAACAATCCCAAGGTCAAATTTTATATCGGCGATGTGCGTGACCGCAACAGTGTGGACAATGTTATGGAGGGCGTTGACCTTGTCTTTCACGCCGCGGCGCTCAAGCAGGTGCCTTCCTGTGAGTTCTTCCCAATGCAGGCGGTGCTGACCAATATCATCGGCGGACACAACGTGATAGAATCTGCTATCGTGTATGGGGTTTCACGTGTTGTTTGTCTTAGTACAGACAAAGCTGTATATCCCATCAATGCAATGGGAATGACAAAATCGCTGATGGAGAAAGTTGCGCAGGCTGCCGCTCGCGCAAAAGTGAGTAAAAAAACCATCGTATCGTGTGTGCGATACGGCAACGTAATGTGTACGCGAGGTTCGGTGATTCCTTTGTTCATTCAGCAGATAAAGCGAAACAAACCCTTGACGATTACCGTACCGGAGATGACGCGATTTCTTTTGCCTTTGCGGGATTCGGTCTCGCTGGTGCTTTTTGCTTTTGAAAATGCTCAGTCCGGCGACCTTTTCGTCAGAAAAGCGTCCGCCTCTACGATTATTGACCTTGCAAGAGCCGTCAGGAATGTTTTCAAATCTGACGTGCCGGAAAAAATTATCGGAATGCGGCACGGCGAAAAAATCTATGAAACGCTTTTAACGCGTGAGGAGCTTCAGCGGGCACAGGATTTGGGTGATTATTACCGTATTTCTCTTGATGAGCGCGACCTGAATTATGCTTGTTATTTCGTGGAAGGCGACCTTGGAGAATCACGTATAGAGGATTACACATCGCATAACACGACCCGGCTCAATATTAAACAGATTGAAGAACTTCTTCTGAGTCTGCCGGAGATACAGGTTGAACTGCAAGGCTGGAAACCGAACAGCAAATGAGTTTGCTTGCAGAAAAATGACAATGAAAAAACGAAAAGTTGTTATAACAGGTCTGGTCGGTTTTATGGGTTCTCACTTGCGCGACCGTCTGGGACGTGAGCAGGATATTGAAGTGCCGCCTTTTGAAGATGTTTTTTTTAATGAGCCATCGGCTCTCAAAGCGGTGTTGAAGGAAGCCGATGTCGTAGTGCACTTGGCAGCTATGAACCGGGGTGATGGAAACGAAATATATAATACTAATATCGAGCTTGTCAGAAAACTTATCGACCAGTTGCAGGCGTTAAAAATCAGACCGCACGTTCTTTTTTCATCTTCAACGCAGATCTTGCTGGATAATCCTTACGGTCGTTCGAAAAAGCAAGGCGAGAAACTGCTGGAGGAATGGTCAAAGGCTAATAATGCTCCCGTGAGTATTCTTGTGATACCAAATGTATTCGGCGACCGCGGCAGACCGTTTTACAATTCTGTCGTCGCAACATTCTGCCATCTTCTCACTCATAATGGCAAACCGGAAGTGCAGGTCGATAAAGAAATGAGTCTTATTTACATCAATGAACTTGTCGAAATCTTCTGCAATAAAATAAAAAATCCGCCGATTGGTTTTGAAAGAGTTGAAATAAGTGACACGGCAAAGGCAAAGGTTACAGAAATTCTTGCTTTGCTTTCCCATTTTAGGGAATGTTATTATGAGAGGAAGGTTGTGCCTGCAATTGCCAACGACTTTCAGCGGAATCTTTACAATACATTTCTTTCGTATGCTGAACCTGCCGATTATGAACAACCCCTTGTTTTACAAGTTGACGAGCGAGGAAGTCTGTTTGAAATTGTCAAGCAGGAGAAGGGCAGTCAGATATTCTTTTCCACAACCAAACCCCACATTGTCCGCGGCAATCATTATCATACCCGCAAAGTGGAAAAATTCTGCGTCGTAAAGGGAAAAGCAATCATACGCTTGCGCCGAATTGGTACGGAGAAGGTCATTGAATATCACGTTTCTGGCGATAAGCCTGTAGTAGTTGAAATGCCGATTTTTTACACGCATAATATTGAAAACATTGGCAGCGATGAACTTTGTACCCTTTTCTGGACTAATGAAATATTTGCCCCGAATGACAGTGATACATTTTTTGAAAAGGTTTAAATAAGATGTCGAAGAAAATTAAAGTTATGACGATTCTCGGAACAAGGCCGGAAATAATCCGTCTGGCTGCGGTTATGGCACGTCTGGACAAACATGTTAATCATAAAATTGTCCACACAGGCCAGAATTACGACTATGAACTCAATGAGGTGTTTTTCAAAGACCTCGGCATTCGCAAACCGGACTATTTTCTCAATGTTGATACCGCCAGCTTAGGTCAGGTATATGGTAATATACTTATAAATATTGAACCTGTTCTGAAAAAGGAAAAGCCTGATGTTGTTTTGATTCTGGGCGACACAAACAGTTCAATCGCTGGCATAATTGTCAAGCGTATGAAGATTCCGCTTTATCATATGGAAGCTGGCAATAGATGTTTTGATTTTAATGTGCCTGAAGAAGTTAATCGTCGAATCATTGACCACATCAGCGATTTCAATCTCGTATATACCGAGCATGCCCGCAGGCATTTGCTTTCCGAAGGCATTCCGCACCGCCGAATTTACGTTACTGGTTCTCCGATGCGCGAGGTTTTGTTGATGAATTTGGAAAAGATAAAGTCATCAACAATTTTGGAACAACTCGACCTGAAAAAGGATGGTTTTTTCCTCGTAAGTGCTCATCGAGAGGAAAACGTGGATAATAAAGCCAATCTAATGAGTATCATTACCGCCCTTGAAATGATGCACAGCGAGTTCGGTCTGCCGGTTATTGTTTCCACGCATCCGCGAACGCGCAAGCGGCTTGAAAGTTTCAATTCATTTAAGATTTCCAAAGGTATTCAGTTTCTCAAGCCGTTTGGATTTCTTGATTATAACTGGCTGCAAATAAACGCCCGCTGCGTTATAAGCGACAGCGGCACTATTTGTGAAGAATCTGCCATTTTGAATTTTCCCGCTATTACCATACGCAACGCAATGGAGCGTCCGGAGGCTATGGATGCCGGTACCATAATAATGACAGGACTTGAGCCTGAGGTTATCATTTCGGCAGTAAAGATGCAGATTTCTGACGATAACAAAAAAATGCCGCGGAGCATTCTCACGGATTATGAAGTGGAAAACACATCATATCGAGTGCTGAAAATTATTCTTGGCACAGCGAAGCTAAATCAAATCTGGGATAATATCAAGACAAACGATCTTGTTTAAGGTAGCGACTTTTTTAAACCCTGATTTCCCCAATAAAGTAGCGCTTTGAAACGGTTTCTGATAATATTAAGTCTTTTTTGACGAGGAGGATGGTTGAGGTGCGTAAAAATCCTGAGCTAATTATGGCCTGCCAAGACAGATACTTCGATTTTTGATGATTTTGACAGCAAGAACTGTGAAAAGACAGTCAAAACTATTGCATTGCAAACGAGATTTTGGTATACTTATGGGGTTGACCGGTTTGGTTATGTAGCCAAGCGTCTAATACGGGAAATCCCCAATAACACTGTTTTGTGGGTTTGCAATTAATAAACCCAGAGATAATTGCTGGAATGATTCTCGTGGCAGGATATCCAGTGGTGATTTTGTTGGTGTTCTATCTGATATTCAGCAGGAAGAATGAAGTAAGATTTTCTCCGACGGTATTTTGTCTGCTATTAATCCCTGTGGTAATGCTGTTTAATTTCTTCAGAGCATATAATCCCTATGATTCATTTGGCGTGTCAATTATATATTTTCTGTTTTTTGCTGGTGTTATTCTTGGTGGTCAAAAGATACTTGGTGGTGCATATGAAAGGGCAAAGACGAGTTTGTTTTTTATGACAGTATTAGGAGTTTTGGTTTTTTGTGGCTCTGCAGCGGCATGTCAATCAATATCGCTTGTCGAAAATATGGATGATTACACAATAGAAAATGAATATTATAAAGCTGTTATACCAAAAGCTTCAGCACCTGCGGCCCGAGGGATAATTAAATGGCTTTATATTAAAAAAGATAATGGCCAGTGGTCGAATAATTTAGTAGGAGTAATTAATGGTTCACATGGTTTAGGTTATCTTGAGGGCTCAGGAACTGCCAATTATAATAGATCTCAGGGATTGCAGCAAGATTATTATATAACTTTGACTATATTAGAAAATACTTCCACTAAGATAAAAATTGAAGCTCGCGCTAGTAATTATTATGGAACCGAGTTTACTGAAGATTGGACATTTTGGGCAAAAAAGCCGTATTTTCAAAGCGAGGCAAGCGCAGTTGTAGTAGATGAAAGTGGTTTTTTAACAAATCAGTTTCAATTTTGCTGGATGATTAATAACAATTTAACGGCTGAATGGTATGGGACTGATAAAGATGGCGGTATCACTCAATTTACTGGAATGGAAATTCAGCAAATACATAGTCCGAATCTCAATACTTATCCTTGGATTAATTGGCAATTTACAAATGAAAATGTGAGTTTGGGTTTAATATTTACTGATGTTTATGATCACTACGGTACTGTGGTTGAAACCGGGGCTTGGAATTTTGAATATCAGATGGATTTTGAGCTTGGCTCTGGTGTCTTATGTAGTCCGGTCAAGAACGGCTATAGACGAGAGCTGACAACAATTTATTACACTACTGATTTGGCTACAAACGATGATATTTGTAATTTTGCCGCGAATCACTATCGGTACGCTTCTACCAGTGTAGAACAAAACCCAATTCTTCAGGCAGCTCAATATGTTTATAATCCTTGTTCTCAGAATCCTGGATTAGGCTCAGCACTCGTAAGTTCTCCTTACTTTTTAGTTAGGCAAAATTCACAAAACATGCAATATGGATTTAAGAGACCTCAATATGAAACATCCATTTATGCTCCATTATATAAATTTCAAAAAGCAATAACCAGTGGAGGTTATGATTTTATTGACCAACTCGTTTATTCTTTAAATTACAGCAACGATAGCCAAAGTTTTGAGTACGGCACTATAGATGATGTCAGTGCAAGCAATTCTGATTATGAAACATCGCTTCAAATGAATGCCACGAGTAGTGATAGTAAATTAAACTACAGTTCTGTTTTCAAAACATGGAATGATAGTGACAAATTAAAAATTGAAGGCAGTGCATTAAATGCAAGTAGTTCTGCTTTGGTCAAGGACATTTATGTTTCTTTATTATTAGCACCTCCACAGAACAGCTACGAAGCTGAGACTGCTGGTCCTTCAAATTATATTACCTCAAATCTAAATTCCTCTGATAATTTGTGGACAAATTGGAATTATTATTGGGATTCAGGCACAACTTTAATTTATTGGGACAACAGGGAAAATGTACCTGCCTTATCTATTCCCCTTTCTCTTCCAGATGGAGAGTATAAAGTAATTGCCTATGTGGCAGAAAGACCTGAAGGAGCAACAACCTATAGGTATTCAACAGATAATTTAACATGGAATAATTTCACCGTTGCTCAAGCTGGCGCAAGTGGAATAATAGCTGTGGATTTAGGTACGCTGGATATTTCTAATGGTATGTTTTATATTGACGATGATAATAATGCTTCTTCTGGAATTAATGGTTGGGCAGGTTGGGATAGAGTAAGTTTTCAGCTTGTTCCTGAAAATATAGGTTCAAACATCTATGATGTTAGATTATATGATGAAATTTACGGGAAGATGGGTATAGCTGTCAAAGTTAATTCTCCAACTGACAATATTTCTCTTGTTAATAATTCTGAAATCCGGATTTACCTTTATCAAGAAGATACTGCTCAGGAATTAACAGATTTCAATTATCCCTTTGATATTGAAATTTTTCCACACACTGGGTGGTTAAGCGATGCTTCAGAATTTACAGATTTACACTCACGAGATGTTTTAACCTATACTAAGCATGCATTTTATGTCCCAGAAGGAATACACACCGGAAGGACAAATACGGTCTATCCAGATGGAGCAATCACTTATTCAACAGAGCCTTATAGTAATTCTTCGGAGGTCAATCTGACTATTGGCCCGTCTGAAAATTCAGTTGATGTTACGATAGATACCTGGAGTACTTCGGATACTTACTACAAAAAATGGACAGAATCTGTTGCTGGCACTCTTACAACCTCAAATAGTGTTGGAGATTTAAAAGCCAATACTTATTATCTCGTTAAAGTGGACGGGGTTCTGTTCGATACCTATCTTTCTGATGATTTTGGCAAAATTTCTTTCACATATGCTAACGAATATTCAGACCACGTTTTTGAAGTAGGATTGCCAGGTGACTCGAACTATAACAGCATTGTGAACTTTGCTGACTTTGCCTCTTTTGCCAATCATTGGATGGATACTTGTGTCGCTCCTGACTGGTGTGACGGTTGTGATTTTAACAAAAGCGGGCAGGTTGATTTGGTTGACTTTGCCACTTTTGTCGATCATTGGATGGATACTTGTGTCGCTCCTGATTGGTGTGACGGTTGTGATTTATTTAGATAAACTGCCTGGTAATAAACCCCTGTGAACCCCGGCAAGGTGTTGGCGGGGCTAAACTTGCCTACTGACAAAAGCCGATAGATGTATTATATTCCTAATTTAGATTAAATGAAGATTTTGTTCATAACTCAGTGGTTTCAGCCGGAACCTTTTCTCAATGGTCTGCCTTTTGCCAGACAACTTGCCAGCAGAGGTCACGATGTGCAGGTTTTGACAGGTTTTCCCAATTATCCGGGTGGCAAAGTATTTGATGGCTATCGGATACGGATATTCCAAAAAGAGGAAATGGACGGGATACCGATAATTCGGGTGCCTCTATATCCCAGCCACGACCGCTCATCTGTCCGACGCATCCTGAACTACACAAGTTTGGCATTGTCAGCCACTACTATCGGCACATGGCTCATAAAACCAGTTGATGTGGCATATGTCTGCCATCCCCCAGCCACTGTGTATTTGCCTGCATCTGTAATTCGAATGGTACGGCGAGTTCCCTTTCTATATAACGTGCAGGACCTTTGGCCTGACGCGTTGGCGTCTTCAGGTATGGTACGCAACAAAGCTGCACTCTGGCTCGCAGACAGGTTTTGCCGATACTTTTATCGCTCGGCTGACAGAGTTATCGCACAGTCTCCTGGGATTAAGAGAGAATTATGTCGTCGTGGCATTCCTTCGGATAAAATCGAGATTATTTACAATTGGTGTGACGACACTCAGATAAAAGTAGTTGACAAGGATCCTGTTTTGGCACGCGAATTGGGTTTTGAAAATCACTTTAATATTTTGTTTGCAGGAGGTATGGGCAAAGGTCAAGCTCTCAGTGCCGTTTTGGACGCAGCGTCAATTTTACAAAATAAGTGTTCGCAAATACAGTTTGTTTTTATAGGTGCGGGAATAGAGGTGGGTTATCTCAAGCAAAAGAAGGAAAATCTAGGTTTGAATAACGTACGTTTTCTGGATCGCCGACCTCCCTCTGAAATAAGCGCCATTCTCAGTCTGGCAGACGTATTCTTGGTTCACTTGAAAGACAATTTACTGCACGAGATTACCATCCCTTCAAAAACTCAGGCTTATATGGCTGCCGGCAAGCCAATACTAATTGGCGTCAAGGGTGATGCCGCAGACTTGGTGATGCAGGCCAAAGCAGGGCTGAAGTGCGAACCCGAAAATCCCCAAAGCATTGCTGAAACTGCACTGATGTTCAAAAACATGTCTTACTCGGAGCTAGCGGCTATGGGTGAAAACGGGCGCCGTTTCTACAATGAACATCTCTCACTTGAGATCGGCACCCAGCATTACGAAAAGGCCTTCGAAACAGTAATTGATGAATATCTCGCCAGACGTAAAAAACATCAGTGATATATGAATTCTACTTAGCACTGTTTGTCATATCGGTCTTATGATTCTAAGGTATATTGGAGAGCCTCGTCCTGCGTAAAGAGTTGGGTATGTGCGGTCGGAAAGCTGCGTGGCAAAAGTATGACAGAAAAATTATAGCTGCTCAATTAATGGAAACTCTTCAGGAAGCAATCAGAAAAAACTAAAATATGGCCAAAGGAAACCGGACTGTATTTGTACTTGAGACACACGCCAAAGCTTCGCTTCCGATTTTAGAATCGTGCAAGGCGATGGGATTAAACGTGATAGCTGGTGCGCCGAAAAGGTATTGTTGTGGAATGTATAGCAAAGCCGTTGATAAGAAAATTGTTTATCCTCCGCCGGAAATGTCGGATGAGTGTCTTGATTTTTTGCTGAAGTTTTTAAAAAACAACACGGTCGATATGATGTTTCCTATTGGCGATGTAATGACGGATTTAATAGCGAAAAATCAGGAAGAAATCGCAAAATACACCAAAATTCTGCTGCCGCCTTATGATGTTTTCGTTCAAGGCAGAAATAAAGTTTTGACAATGAAGGCTGCCCAAAGGGCCGGATGTCCAATACCGCTGACCTGGTATCCTGATGATGAATCTTTGGAAGTAATTGTAGAAAAAATTACCAATTATCCGGTGCTTATAAAACCTGCTATTTCGGCAGGCGCCAGAGGAATTGTATTTTGTAATAATAAAGAGGATATACTAAAAGAATTTTATCAGGTCCAAAACCAGTATGGTCAATCTTATATTCAGGAATATGTGCCTCAAACCGGCATACAGTATAAAGTTGATGCTGTTATGGACAAAAATCAAATTGTTTACGCTGCAGTAGCCTATTCCAAACTAAGATATTATCCACCAAATGGCGGCTCCAGTATACTGAACAAGACAGAATACAGACCTGATATAATTGCATCTGCTCTAAATGTTATGAAAGAACTAAGATGGATTGGACTTTGTGATTTTGATTTTATAACAGACCCAAAAGACGGAATTGTAAAATTAATGGAAATAAACCCGAGATTTCCCGAAAGTTATCGTGCAACCGTTGCGGCCGGTGTAGATATGTCAAAAATAATATACCAGCTTGCAATAGGACAAAAACCTCAGCCACAGTTGAAATATAAGGAAAATCAATATACACGGTTTCTCTTCGGCGATATTATGTGGTTCTTGAAGACTAAGGAAAATCGTTTTAAAGTTAAGCCAAGTTTTTTTAGGTTTTTTGCTTCTGATACTTATGACCAAATCATAAGAATAAATGATTTTGGTCCCACAATCGGTTATCTTATGGAAAATCTCGAAATGCTTTGGAATAAAAAACTTCGCAAGGAAAGGCTGAGATGATAAATGCACTGACGGTCGATGTCGAAGATTATTGGTCGATTTTATCTCGCGATTGGTTGGATCTGCCAAATGCAAAACCGAGCGAAGCCGTATTTCACAACACTGAATGGTATTTGAAAACTTTCAGCGATTACAAGGTGAAAGCTACTTTTTTCATCCTCGGCGAGGTTGCCGAATCTTTTCCGCTTTTGATAAGAGAAATAAGTGCTGCGGGGCATGAACTTGCCGTACATGGATTTTATCACCGTCAGATTTTTAAACTTTCAAGAAAAGAGTTCGAAAAGGAAGTCGGAGATGCAAAGAAGCTCCTCGAGGACATTTCCGGCCAAAAAATAATCGGTCATCGTGCACCGGCATTTTCAATAAAAAAAGACACAAACTGGGCACTGGAGGTGCTTGCCGAAAAAGGTTTTGTCTATGATTCAAGCATTTCGCCTATGATGGGCAAACGGTATGGCGGGCCCGGTATTAAAAAAGAAATTCACAGGATGCATTTGGCCAATGGACAAAGCATTATTGAAGTGCCGATGTCAACTATATCATTAGGCATAAAGGAGCTTGGAATCGGTGGGGGGTACATGAGGCGCTTACCATATTTCTATACAAAATGGGCTATAGGGCACATACAAAAAAACTGCCCAGCCGTTATCTATATGCACCCTTATGAAATTGATACAGATATAGTTCCGCTGAAATTGGACAATCTTACCGGACAGGGAAAAACAGCCGCCTTGAAATTTCATAAATCACAGACAAGAAATAGGCAGACGGTAAAAGGCAAAGTCGATAAACTGCTTTCTGATTTTAAGTTTTCAACCATAAAAGACATATTAAGAAACTTTTGACAGAGTGATCCACAGCTTACAGTCAAGATATGTAGGAAAATGTGCAGTATTGCACATACAAGGCATTCCAACCGGTTTTATAAGTTCTTTGGGGCAGGAGTTTGTAGCAGCATTATACGAAGCAATCGCGGAGGATGAAAACAGCTTTGGTTTTGTAGCTGTTGAGAATGATAACGTTTTAGGTTTTATTGCTTTTACGACTAATCTTTCAAAGCTCTATAGGTATGTGGTATTAAAAAAAGGTTTTAAATTTGCCTTTATACTTGCTAAGAAGATGCTTTCCTTTAGGGTATTAAAAAAAGGTTGGGATAACATTTTTTATCCTTCAAAGATGAAAAAGATGGACTTACCAGACGCGGAGCTTTTATCAATTGTTGTAGCGCCTGAAGGGCGAGGTAGAGGTGTAGCGAAACAACTTATTGAAAAAGGTTTTGAGGAATGTCACGGTCGTGGCATAGACAAAGTCAAAGTTCTTGTTGCTGCCGATAATGAGCCCGCCAATAAATTATATAAAAAATGCGGCTTTGAATTAAATACGCAAATTGACAGCCACGGCATTAGAAGTAATGTTTATGTCAGGGATTTGACGAAAGAACAATAATTATGAGCAGAATGAGTCGAAATATCATTGTTGCAGTGATAATAATAATTGTTCTTATACTTATAATGGTTTATTCCAGTTCTAAAAATCCCTTTGTACGTCAGCTTCGGGGGCCTACCGAAGGAACGGACAGTGTTGTGACTGCTGACGGCAGACTTTCCATTGTTTCAAAAAGTAACCATATTTATACCTGGCAGTGGAATGATTTATCAATCTGGCCTGTTGTTGCCAGGCCAGCATCGCAGGCGGTATCGCTGATAGCTGATGATAGAATTATTTATGTTGCCTCAGGCGAAATCGGAAAGTTAATCATAGCCAATCTGAAAACGGATAAAGAACTGGCAAGCTTGTCTTTGCCTTACGATGCTGAATGTAGAAAAATAAAGACATCGCAGAATGGCAAATTTGGTGTACTTTCAACGCTTTTTAAAGAAGGCGTGCAGAAGGGCTGGCTTAAGTTGGCTGTCTTTGATTCCGAGTTGAAGGGCTTATCATTTGCATTTCAGAAGAATACGGCAGAGAATTTTCTGGTATATGATTTTGATATAACTGATGACGGCGGTTTTCTTGCAGGTGCAGGTGAAAAAGGCCGGGCCTGGATTTTTGTAACGGATGTAAACAATGGAAATATCCTGTGGGAGAAAATTTTTGACGAATACGACCGGTTTACCTCTGTCGAGTTTTCGCCTGATTGTAGAACTCTTTTCGTTGCTGAAAGAGTCCGCCATATATTAGCCTTTGACACTGCCACGGGACAACTCCTCAATAAATTTGTTATGGACGAATACCAAACTCCGGTTCATCTGAAACAGAATGTTTCCTGTATTGCTATAAGTCCCGACGGCAAAGTTCTTGCAGCTGATACCGAACCTGCCGGAGTGGTATGGTTCTGGGATATAACTTCCGGCAAGGAAATAGGCAGGCTGTCTGTGGGCAGTAGTCGGGTTGTTTCGGGTATTGCATTCTCACCGGACTCAAAATATCTTGCCATAGGTTATATGGTCAGGCCTGAAATTACAATCTGGAAAGTACCTACGGCAACGAATGTTTCGAAGTAATTTGGTATAGTTCGATTGTTACACATTATGAGTATTTTGCCTTACATACAGTTAATTCGTCCCAGACACTGGATTAAAAACGCTGTTGTGCTTTTTCCGGTTGTTTTTGGACTTAAATATCGACAGATGGATTCTTGGCTGATTGCGGCATTTGTAGCGATTATTTTCTGCATTGTTTCATCATTTGTTTATGTGCTGAATGATATTGTTGACGCGCAATCTGACAAATATCATCCGCTCAAAAAAAACAGAGCCATTCCTGCTGGAAAGGTCAGCAGGAAGGCCGCTGTGGTTGAGGCTTTGCTTCTGCTGATACTGGCGGCAGTGCTGGCTGTTTTTACTGGCAGTATTACCGTCCTAGTAATACTGGTATATCTGCTGTTGCAGATTAGCTACATTTTTTTCTTTAGATTTATATCAATAGCTGACGTCATTTGTCTTTCGCTCGGCTTCGTTCTCAGGGCCGTTGCAGGTGCGGTGGCAATCAAGGTGTTTATCAGTCCCTGGCTGTTCATTTGTATGTTTACAATATTTCTCTTTATGGGATTCTGCAAAAGGTTTAACGAACTGACGGTTATCTCTGACGATGCAAGAGCGTATGGGCATCGTAGAACTCTCATCGCGTACACGCCGGAGCTGCTTACTCATCTCATTACGACTTCTTCTGGAATTGCAATAGTTGCTTTTCTTTCATACTGTTTAAGCGAGTCGACCATTGAGAGGTTCGGCACGGCATATTTCGTCTACACCCTTCCTTTCCTTGTATATGCAGTGTTCAGGTTTGCGATGCTGTCAATGAAGGGTAGTTACTCCGACCAGGTTGATATTATTCTTAGAGATCGCCCGTTCGAAATAGTTACCTTGCTATGGGTCATATTGATGTTATTTATTATTATTTATGGCCCGCAAATAAAAGAATATTTGGGTGGTTTGTACTAGTTTAAACTCGCAATCCCAGAATAATTCCTCAAAACATCGAGGGATTTACTAATTTATGCATCCTAAAGAACTAAGCGATAAAGCAAAAACATTTTCTGTCAACTTGAATATACCGGACAGATTGTTGATGGCGTGGCGGCCGCTGATTTGTCCATATCATATTCTTATGGAGTATATACCGCCGGGCAGCAGTGTGCTTGATATTGGGTGCGGAATGGGACTTTGGCTTTTACTTTTATCGAGATTCGGCCGATTGTCTAAAGGAATTGGCGTCGAAATTGACAGTAAGAAAGTAAAGATAGCGAATTCGATCAAAACGCCGGAGGATAATTTAGAATTTTTACAATTTGGCAAAGAAGATAAGTGGCCTGAAGGTTTGTATGATTGTGTAACAATGATTGATGTATTACATCATATTTTACCGAATCAGCAGAAAACGTTTTTGGCGAAAATAAAAGAAATCGATACGAAGAAGATTATTTTCAAGGATATTGACCCACAGGCTAAAATAAAATGTGCAATGAATTCACTTCATGACATGTTGTTGTCGAGGCAATTGCCCAGATATTGTGATAAGGAGAAGGTTGCAGCGTGCTTCAAACAGTTGGGTTTTACTATTAAATATATGGGTCGTCATGATATGCTTTGGTATAGTCATTATATTATAGTTGCAGAGAAATAATGGAAACGAGGTTGGTTAAAAGAAAAAATATTGCCGGTGTGGTTGGGTGGTTTGCAGTTTTTGCTTGTGTTTTTTCTTTGTACCTTTTAACGCTTGCACCGGATTTGGTTTGGCAGGACCAGGGTGATTATCAATACCAGTCTGCCAAGCTGATTCTTAATATACCGCAAGATGTTGTAAGGGTGCATCCGCTTTATGTGTTTGTATCTCATTATTTAGGCAAAACAGGTCTTTTTAGTTATGCGTATGCGGCAAATCTCGTAAGTGCATTGTTTACGGCTATAACAGTAGCCAATGTTTACTTATTGATTTTGTTGCTGACAGAGAGCATTTTGTCTGCTGTATTAGCATCTTTAGTATTTGCTTTTGCGCATACTGTATGGTTTCTTGGTGTGCAGGCGCAGACTTATGGAATGGCCAATGCGGCCCTTAGCACAGCGTATATTTTGGCGGTATGTTATATATTTACCGGCAAAATCCGTTACCTGTTTTGGATGGGTTTGATAAGCGGTCTCGGTATTAGCGTACATATGATGAGCCAGATTGGGTTTGCGGTGCTTATGGTTTGGATATTTATACGTTGTTTAAGACGAAAAATTTCCTTTGTTCATTTTCTAACGATAATAGTTTTATGGGGCGTGGGGGCTGGGGTTTACTGGGTGGTAATTGCGATGGAATATTGTCGCAGCGGTGATTTGATGGGCACATTATATTCAGCCGTTTGGGGCCGATGGGCCCATGCAGTTTTCAATATAGGCAAAGCACCTGTTCTTTTAAAAAGGAGTGTTTTATTTTTTATTTTGAATTTTCCGACACCGCTTGTTTTCTTTGCAATCCCGGGGTTGTATTACAGCTTTACAAAACTAAAAGACAGAGCCATACCGTGGGTACTCGTTTTAAGCATTATTCTGTATATTATTTTCGCAATGCGTTATGACGTTCCCAATCAAAATAATTTTTTTCTTTCTGCATATATGCTCGTAAGTGTATATATAGGAATTGGGATTGCTTTTGCGATAAAAAGACCCACAAAAGTAATAATCACAATATTGACCGTGCTGCTGCTATTAATACCGCCAACCTATGCAGGAATATATAGGTATGCCGGCTGGAAACAAATAAAGCTTGGTGTAAGCCATCGCATTCCTTATCGCAATATTTATGAATATTATTTGCAGCCTTGGCAGCATAATCAGGTTGGACCGAGACGTCTTGTGACAGAGGTTTTTGAGAAGTTGCCGCCGAAGGCAATTTTACTGCTCGATTCCACTCCTTTTTCAGTTTTTATCTACGCTCAGGAAATAGACGGTATGCGGCCTGATATAGAATTGGTTGAAGGTGGTAACCTAACTGATCAGTTAATAGTAAAAATTTCAGCAGGACAAAGATTATTTAATCTTTACGGTATGGGTGATTGTCCAAAATGGGTCAAACAAGCAGATTGGTTGAAACCTTTTGCGATATCCGATACGGAAAATATATTTGAAATTGTTCTCCCAAACGAAACAACGAACAAGTAAAACTTTGTTGTAAGCTCAACTTTCAGAATGTTTTGGTGTTTCTGACTTCATTTCTTTGCGTACAGCCCCTCTTAATCCTTCCATTTTCAGATAGCCTTTCTGCCATACTGTGATTGCTGATACGATAAAGACCACCAGATAAACGATGATTGCATATCTGGTTCTTATCTGACTCATTGCCAGACCGATAAGTGCATACATCCCGGCCAGTACATAACAGATAATAACTGTTTTTTTCAGAGACAGACCTCTGTCAATCATCTGGTCGTAGATATGGCCTCTGTCTGATACGAACAATGGTCTGTTATTGAGCCATCTTCTGGCAATAGCTACAGCAGTATCGAGGATTGGCAGGCCGAATACGACAAGTGATGCCAGCCACCATCTTGGAAACGCCCTGGCAAAGAGCATCATTATCGCTGCCACGACAAAGCCTGACAGCATACTGCCCGCGTCACCCATAAATATTTTGGCAGGTGCCCTGTTAAAGGGCAGAAAGCCACATACTCCTCCCACCAGCGCCAGACAAACTATCATACGCACCGGGTCTTGAATTGGTCCCCAGTCCCATGTGGCTAAATGAACAGCCAGAAAAAGCAGGGCAATGGTGATAATTGCTGTAACTCCTGCGCATAGACCGTCAAGACCGTCGAGCAGGTTCAATGAATTTGTCGCACCGACTACTGTAAAAATTACGATTGGTACACCAACAGCCCATTCTACCGGATGTGGCATTGACCAGCCGAATGGTCTGAGGAATGGATTTAACGCAGGCATTATGCCGGCAGCTATCAAAGGTATTGAGGCAATCATCTGTCCGGCAATCTTGTGCCACGGTTTTAGATTGTAAACATCATCTAGCAGGCCGACAAAGCATGCTATGGCTGAGCCGGTCAGAATAGACATAAGCCATCTGGAAATTCCGACATCTTCCTTAAAACATCCGACGCCTGTCAATATCCCAACGCCGAGTCCTGCGAGAATCCCGATGCCGCCAAGATATGCCGTTGGTTCTTTATGAGTCTTGACGGTGTCATCTGGCCTATCGACGATTCCGTACCGCAGGGCAATTTTTTTGCTCAGCCAGGTTGCCAGCAGTCCGCAGACGAAAGAAGTCAGCAATACCGGCCAGAACTGGAAGGTCCACTCCAGAGGTCTTTCTGGTCCAACGAGATACTCAAACATTATTTATCCTTTCTCAGCAAGGGGTGTTTTATGCCTTTTTAGCCAGACCTCCGCGTCATATCTGAGCATTACAAGATTGTTCTGAAAACCATCGAATTTAATTTGTGGTTTTTTACCGGCCATCTGCCCAAGTATCCACTTTGGAAAGTTCGCACCGGCCCTGATTGACAGCGGTGCACCACCGCCGAAGCGTGGATTGATTTCAATGAATTTTATTTTTTTATCTTCGGTCAGTATTAACTGAACGGTAATAACGCCGGGACCTGCACCGAGTTTTCTTATCAGTTCTGCTGTCTGACGTGTGATTTTTGAATTTTTGATTACTTTGCTTTTACTGACTTCGCCCGCCCTTGTCTCAATTCGTTTTCTCGGCACGACACATCTTACCCGAAGGTTAAAGTCAACGAAGACATCGCAGGTAAATTCTTCGCCCGAGATAAATTCCTGAACGATGCAGTTGGGTATTTTTTTTACATAGAAGCCAAGTTCCCTGCGATTTCTGACGGTGGCATTCCCTCTGCTTGCGTAGCCATCCCAGGGCTTCAAAAAGCAGGGGTATCTGAGATTTCTTTTGGTAAGCGACTCTTTTACGCTGAAGGTCCTGGGAGTGTCGAAACCGTTTTCGACAAGAAATTTGAAAGTCTGTCGTTTATCCTGACATATGTTGACAATCTGCGGTTTTGAAACAAGCACCGTGCAGCCGGCAGCATCGAATTTCCCCTTGTTTTCAGCAAGAATTTTCAGGTCCAAATCGACTGTCGGCACCAGCAGTTTTACATCGTTTTGTTTTATAATCTGTAAAAGCTGTTTTATATAGTTCTGATGATTCACGGGTTTTACGATGAATTTTTTATCGCAAAGTTGAAGGGCGGAGCTGAGTTCTGTTGTTTCAGTTCCGACAAATCGGCAGTTGAGCTTAAGTTCTTTTGCGGCTTTTTTGAAACTGTTTAATAGAGATACCCTTCTGCCGATGCAGGTAAACAGAATGTTAAAATCCTTGCATTTTGGTTTCTTGTGGCTTATCATAAGTTATAGTACCCAAAAAAGTTAGTGAAAGTTTAACTGATTATAGGACTTTTGTCCAGAGAATTATAGCAACAAGTGCATACTTTATTTTCGGCTGATTTAACAGGTTTTTAAAGTGATAAAGTGTATAGTTTTTGATATGGATGATACCCTTTATGATGAGGTGGACTACTATAAAAGCGCTTTTTTAGTGGTGAGTCGGGCGGTGTCGGGTGATTTTGGGTTGGCAGAGGAGGCTGTTTTTAAGACTTTGTGGGAGATTTTTAATTCCGGCAATCACAAAACTGCTTTTGATGCCGCCGCCGAAAAGCTTGGCATTGTTTTTGACGGAGACTATATAGAAAAACTTGTAAATGTTTTTCGTAATCACAATCCCGATATACATCTTCCTTCTGAAAGCAGGACGGTTTTGGAGAATTTGAAGGGTCGTTATAAGCTCGGACTGATTACTGATGGCTACCTGCCTGCTCAGGAGTTGAAGGTAAAAGCTTTGGGACTTGAGAAGTATTTTGATTGTATTTTATATACGGAAAAGCTCGGCAGGGAATACTGGAAACCCTCTCCGACAGGGTTTGAGAGGCTTTTGGCCGAGCTTGGTGTGGTTGCAAATCAATGTGTTTATGTGGGCGATAATCTTGAGAAGGATTTTTTATCGCCGAATCAAATGGACTTTAAAACCGTCAGGATAATTCGCAAAAGAAGGATTCATTTTGGAAAAGCGCCATCGCAGCAGGCTCAGCCGAATTATGAAATTGATTCGATTACAAAGTTACCGGATTTGCTAAGGACGATTAATGGCGTATAGCTTTATAAAAAGATTTCTGGATATCCTTATTTCTTTGCTGGCAATTTTGATATTGCTGCCTGTATTTGCGATAATAATTATAGCAGTAAAACTTGGTAGCAGAGGACCGGCGATTTTCAGGCAGGCCAGAGCCGGTAAGGACGGAAGACCTTTTACGTTTTATAAATTTCGCACGATGAAAACCGGTGTTGCCCCGTTCGGTGCAAGTCCTAAATCGGACAAAGACCCGCGCTTGACCAAAACAGGTATTTTTTTGCGCGAGTATTCGCTCGATGAGTTGCCGCAGCTTTTTAATGTATTAAAAGGTGATATGAGCCTTGTAGGGCCCAGACCGTTGTATATCCAGCAGATAGCCGAATGGAATGACCGGCAGAAAAAAAGACTTCTCGTCAAGCCCGGCCTTACGGGCCTTGCTCAGATTAGCGGCAGAGGCGAGCTTACAAAAGAAGAAAAACTTGCTTATGATGTTGAGTATGTCGAAAGGGCGTCGCTCCTGCTGGACTTTAAAATAATTTTTCTGACACTCTGGCAGGTTTTGACAAGCAAAAGCATTTATGAAAAGAGATATTCGCAGACCGAAGATACAAGAGGACGGAAAGATTAGAAGTTTAGCTCCCAGTTTTACTTGTCCGACGAAGCCTTGGCGAAGGCAGATACTGGGGGTTTGTTTAGTCATCGTCGGCACGGCGACTCTTGTTTTTGCCCTCCAGCCGCAGCAGATTCTTGTGATTGCGAATTCCGATGTCAATGAATCGTTGTGGCTCGCACAGTATTATTGCAGCAAAAGAGCTGTTCCGACTGCAAATATTCTAAAAATATCGCTTGGACAAAGTCTTTCGGAGGAAATGAACCGGCCGCAATATGATAATGTTTTAGCTGCTGCAGTAAAAAGGGAGCTTGAGGATAAGAGATTGCCAGGCGAAATCAAGTGTCTTTTGACTTTGTATGGCGTACCGATAAAAGTCGGTTCTGCCGGACCGCTAAAAAATTCCCAGATACTTGTCCCCAAGCTGACGCGGATGCTCGATGCGAAGGAGAAGGAATTTAAAAACTCATTACACCAGCTTAATCAGCTTGGCAGACAGGAGTTAGTAGATCAGAATGTTGTTCAGGCAGAATCGTTTGAGGATGCCTTAAAACATCTGGCTGATAATGTAAAGCAGGCTGTAAAAAGAATTGAATATATTGAGCAGCAGGATGCGAGAAAGGAACAATATGACAGACTGGTGGTTCTCCTGAAAGGTTTTTATGGCCCTGTTTACGCTCAGCAGCAGGCCCAGCAGTCGCCGCAGATTTCATTTAAACTTTCTGAACTTGAGGAGAGTCGGCTGCGCAGAATCAGTCCGATTTTGCAGATGTCGGAGCAGGACAAATGGAATATCGAGAAGAAGCTTGAGATGAGCTTTTATCAGGCCGCCGAAGTTGTCGGCGGTCTTGTCGCTGTTGTTTCAAATCTCAAGGCTGATATCGGCAGATGTAATGGCCAGGAAACAGCCGCTTCGGTTGACAGTGAGCTTTCAATGGTTTTATACGGCGATTATGACCTTTATCGCTGGCAGAAAAACGAGCTGCAGAATATGCCCTTGTTTCTGCCGGCAAAGACGCTGATGGTTTCAAGGCTCGATGGTCCTTCGGCCCAAATCGCCGCTGGTTTGATTGACAAGGCAGTCGAAGCTGAAAAGAGGGGCCTTTCCGGAAAGGCTTATATTGATACGCGCGGTTTGCCAATTGTCGAACAGCCCGCACCGTATTCGTTTGAATTTTTTGATAAATCTCTACATCTGCTTGGAGATATGCTCAAGAAGCGCACCTCAATGGCTGTTGTTGTTGAGAACACAGCATCGCTTTTTGGCCCCAACTCTTGTCCAAAGGCGGCGATTTACTGCGGATGGTACAGCGTAAAAAAGTATGTTGATGCCTTTGATTTTGTCCCCGGCGCCGTAGGGTTTCATATAGCAAGTTTTGAGGCGGCGGATTTGCGCAATCCATCAGGTTCCAATTGGTGTCCTGCTATGCTTTCACACGGCATAACCGCAACTCTCGGCCCGGTCAGCGAACCTTACCTGCATTCATTTCCCCAGCCGCACGAATTTTTTGCTGAGTTGCTTGACGGCAAATGTCTTGTCGAGGCTTTTTACAGGACGAATCCTTTTAATTCATGGCAGTTTGTCCTGATAGGCGACCCCTTTTATAAGCTCAACATTAAATAGCGGTTTCTTTCTTGCTTATTAGACGCCCGATGAAAAGTGTCAGTATTATTGAGACAAAAGCGCTCAGAAGTGCTGTTGTGCCGAACGGTTTATCTGTAAGCGATGCATAAAGTTTTATGATGATTACCGTCCCTGCCGATGGTGCAAAAAATACCGGGAAAAGCTTATTTCTTCTGAGATTCAGACCGACTACTGAAGACAGATACTTCATCCAGGCGGCGGTTACACCTGCAAAACCTGCTATATAGGCAGCAGCTTCAGGTATCGAACCGCCTGTTATAAGCTGCGACTTTACGATAGCCGGCAGAAGTAGCGGACAGGCTGTAATAAGTATCATTACTGCGTGATGGGGCAGTAGAACGGTAACTATTGCCATTGCGATAGCCAGGCCAAGCACATTGGCTGCAAAATCTCTGATGTCCGTCGAGCGTTTCATAAAATGTTGCGATAGTTCGTCCGCAACGCCATAAAGCAGGACGATTGCTGATAGCAGCCAGGGACGAAGTTTTCTCCAGTCGGCCTTTTTTTCAAAACTTGTGCCGAGCCACAGCAGTAATGCCACTGCCATATAGGCGGCAAAGTGCATAGTTTTATCGCTTACGCCCATTTTTCCTGTCCAGTTGGGCAGCACAGGAATATGTGTGGCAATGAATATGCCCGGCCAGTAAAATATCAGAATAAATTTAAAGAAATTTTGTTCTCTGGTCGTTTTCATAACGTTAGCTTCGGAAACTATTGTTTTTATATCATATTTGGTTATCATAGGCCAGTTAATTTCTTTTTCAGGAGAAATATATGTTTGAGTCTTTGGTAAAAGAGCTTTCGCGGGAGCCTGTCTGGACGACGGTTGGTTTTTTGGGACAGTTTACTTTCGGCGGCAGGTTTATACTGCAGTGGCTTGTCAGTGAGTACAAAAAAAAGTCTCACGTGCCGGAGGCATTCTGGTATATGTCTCTGGCAGGCAGCGTTATATTGCTTGTTTACAGCATTCATAGAATGGAGCCCATTTTTATACTTGGTTTTTCGCTCAACACGTTTATTTACATTCGCAATCTGCATCTTATATATAAACATAAGAAGATTGGCGAAGTTACCATGATTGAAAAGGATGAGGACTGATTATCGAAAGGCGCTTAAAATGAAGAAAGTATTTTTTGTTTTGCTGTTGGTTTCAAATTTATCCGCCATAGCAAAAGCTCCGGCGGATGTTGTTTTGGCACAGCCTGTCTCTGTCGCCCCCATTGTAACGACAATAAAGCTGCCTGAGCCGGATTTGAATGGCAAAATTTCTCTTGAGCAGGCGATTAAAAATCGCAGGAGCATCCGCCAGTTTACTGCGGAGCCTTTAAAAATAAGTCAGATAGGGCAGTTGTGCTGGTCGGCGCAGGGCATAACGGACCCCAACAGAGGCTTAAGAGCCGCTCCGTCTGCGGGTGCTTTGTATCCAATACAGTTATATGTTGTTTTGCCGGATGGCCTTTATCTTTATTCGCCGCAGGGACACAGTCTTGAAAAGCAAATCGATGGTGACCTCAGGCCGGTGCTTCGTACGGCAGCTTTCGGTCAGCAGGTGATGCAGGACTCGCCGTGTAGTTTTGTAATTGCCGGTTCAATAAGAAAGATTGAGGCGAAGTACCGTGGTAAAGGCGAAAAGTTTACTTATCTCGAGGCCGGCCACATCGCTCAGAATGTTCATTTGCAGGCGGTTACCCTTGGTCTTGGTTCTGTGCCTCTCGGTGCTTTTGACCCCAAATCGGTTGCGGGAATCTGTAAGCTTACTGAAGACCTTGAGCCGTTGTATCTGGTTTGTACGGGTAATCCGGTTGTAAAGCCCGTTCTTGAGCCGGCTGTTGCCGCCGCCCCGGTGCCGGCCCTGCCCGTTCAGTCGGCATCGGATATTCGCACAAAGCGGGTTGTTATTATAGTGGCCAAAGAGTATTTCAGTGATACGGAGTATTTCGGTGTCGAAAATGCTCTTCAATTGGCAGGGATTCAGCCGGTTATTGCAAGTTCGGTTACCGGCGAAATAAAAGGCATCGAAAGAAATGCCGTAACTGCAACGGTGCTTGTCAAGGATATAAAAGCTGACGATTATGATGCCTTTGTCTTTATTGGCGGCCCGGGTGCGAAAGAGTATTTTGACGACAGGGGGGCATTGAATCTTGTACGGTCGGCAAATAAAAAAAATAAAGTGCTTGCTGCTATCGATAATGCCCCTGCCATATTTGCTTATGCCGGCATCGTCAAGGGCAGAAAGGTTGTAAGTTTTCCTGCACAGCGAGGCAGGCTTGTCAATGCCGGTGCCCAGTGGAAGAAGAATACTTCGCTTGAAATTGACGGCAATATGATAACAGCCACTGGTTTTGATGCGACTCAGGTATCAACTGGCGGTTCTGAAATAGCTCAGCGGTTTGGTACTGCTATCCTGAGTAAGTTAAGGCAGCAAAGCCAATAAATTGTTTATGTCGCCGACTCGTGCTGTGTAGCGAGCCTCCTCCGCCGAAGCAGCCGCTTCGGCTGCGAAGGCCGGAAGTTACTTCGCAGAGTAGCAAAGGAAAACATCGTATTCGCTGCCGAACTGTCTGAAGAAACAGAGAGCATAAAGTCTGTAAAAACTCGATAACGGCAGCAGTATTACCGTGCCTATATAAGGTATGAAAACGACTACTCCTATACAGCAGCAACAGCAGCCCAAACCAACAATCAATAATGTGATTGCTCCTGTGCAGAGTATTATCAGAATCTTGAATAACAGATAGAGCACAATCTTCCAGAAGCTCTGCCGCAGCAGAGGCCCAAATTTCTCCCACGCCGCAAATGCGCCGATTCTTTGCAGATACATTATCGGCATGACAAAATCGAAGGTCAAAGTCTGAACAAATCCGAGGAATAATCCTGATATAACGATAAGCGGTATCGCAATCGTAATTACCAGCAGCAAAACGATGGGGAGCATTTTTTCGTTGGTCGCCGATTTTATGAATACCACAAAAGCAATTATCGTAATGACTATAATGGCGATATATGCGAAGCTGGCAACTATCAAAAGCAATCGAAAACCTAATAGGCTGTTTGCCTGCTTTTTAAAGGTTTTCCACGGCTCTTTTATGTGGGCTTTATTTTTGGCAAGACAATCGAGGAACATAAATTTCCCTCTGCTGCTGAACCACAAAAGAACGAGTATAACGGCGGCAACCAGAATAACCGCCGCAATAACAGAGAAGACTGCAAATATTATATTAGCCTTGCAGAACTCGATTGCTTTGCCGAAATCCTCCTTGTTGTTGAATTTGCAATTGAATCCGCCGAAACCCCCTTGAAATAACTCTGCAAGCCACGCACAAAAGCCGATTATAAACCATTTTTCCAGATTGAAAGGCTTAAATAAAATTGTTTTTGTTCTTTCTACAGCTTCGTTTACCGGCTCAATTACGCTTATTGTTTTGTTAAAAGCATTCATAAAAATCTCCTTTTTGCTTTACCATTTTCGCCTTATAGGAATTCCTGCACCGATAAGTTCGTCTTTAATTTGTTTTATGGTGAATTTCCCCGTGTGAATCATACTTGCTATGATTGCGGCATCAGCCTTTCCTTTGGTAAAGACGTCAATCAGGTGCTGATATGTTCCGGCGCCGCCGCTTGCAACTACCGGGATACCGACATTTTCCGCAATTAGTCTTGTAAGGTTAATCTCAAAACCATCCTGTGTTCCGTCCGCATCGACGCTGTTTGCGACTATTTCGCCTGCGCCGAGACTTTCAGCCTTTTTTGCCCACGCCAGTGCATCGAGTCCTGTCCTTTTCCTGAAACCCTCGATGGTAATTTCGTAGCCGCTTGGAATTTTTTCGCTTTTTTCGACCCTTACGGGGTCCATACCTAAAACGATACATTGTGAGCCGAACAGTTTTGCTCCTTCGGCTATTATGTTCGGGTTGCGCACGGCAAGAGTATTGACGCTTACTTTCTCTGCGCCTGCAAGGAGGACCTGCCTCATATCCTCGATACCTTTTATTCCACCGCCGACGGCAAATGGTATGCGTATTGCTTTTGCAACTTCGCGAACCATTTCGATATCTATATCTCTTTCCTCTGCCGAAGCGGTTATGTCGTAGACAACCAGCTCATCGCATCCGCCTTCGCTGTAGGTAACCGCCATCTCGACCGGGTCGCCGAGGTCGACATTGTTCTGAAATCTTACGCCTTTGGTTACCTTGCGGTTTCGTACGTCAAGGCACGGTATTATTCTTTTCGTCAGCATCTGCCGTCCCACTTACTAAAGTTCTCAAGCAGTTTTAGACCAATTCTGCCCGACCTTTCCGGGTGAAATTGTGTTGCGACAAGGTTTTCTTTTCCTGCCGCGCTTGCAAAGACAGCGTCAGCGTATTCGGTCTGGCCGATTATATGGTTTTTATCGCTGCAGCTCGGATAATAGCTGTGTACAAAGTAAAATTCGCTTTGGTCTTCGATACCGGCAAAAACCGGGTGCGGTTTTACGATTTTTACCGCATTCCAGCCCATCTGTGGAATTTTGCAGAATTTATCATTGGATTTGAATTTTTTCACGCTGCCAGGCAGAATGCCCAGACATTTGGTTCCGCTGTTTTCATCGCTCGTCTCGAATAGTATCTGCATACCAATACAGATACCAAGAAAAGGGATGCCGTCGGCGATTATTTTTTTTATTGTCTCAGGGAGTTTTAATTTTATCAGGTTATCCATTGCGGCTTTTGCTGCTCCGACGCCCGGAAAAACTATTTTTTCTGCTTGCAGGATTTCTCCGGCCTTATCGGTGATTTTTACCTTGCATCCTATATGTTCAAAAGCCAATTGAACGCTTGTCAGGTTTCCCGCCTTGTAATCAAGTATTGTTATCATTTTTATTCCCCTTCCTTACCTCCTTGCTTCCTTACCTCCCTACTTCTTTTTTTAATATACTATCGCTGCGTACCCGACGCTTTCTTCGCTTGCTTGCCCGAAGCGTCTTTCCATTACCTCATTGCTGTGCGTATGGGCAAGCAAAACGCCCTTTGTTTTGCCAAGCGCCCTTGCCGCGGCAATCGTCGCTGCTGCGGCGCCGGGGCCGCAGGCGTTCTGGTTCTCCATCGACTCGGTAAGTATCCGCTCAGCCTTCATTTCGACCGCAAGGCTGATAAATGCCCGGTCATTGATGTTCTTTGCCCATTCGATTCCCGCCTGTCCGTTGCCCTGAGGATTGAATCCATAACGCGGGCCGTAATGCGTCAAATCCGTTGAGCCGATGCAGACAATTTTTTTATCATCGGCAGATTTTATACATTCGGCTATATCGCTGCCTAACTGCACCGCATATTCTGTCGGCGGTATCATAATCGGAACGATTTTTGCATCCTTGAAAAGATACTGAATAAAAGGCACCTGCACCTCGATACTGTGCTCGTGTCGGTGAGCTTCAGGATTTGGTTTTGCAGATGGATTTTTTTTAGTGATTGCCGCTGCCAGCTCCTCGTCGATTTTTATTTCGCCCATCGGCATCTGCCAGCTTCCTTTGTCGTACACGGCTGCAGTTGAGCCGAGATAGCTGTGTACGGCGCCAAAGATAACAAATGTGTCAATCGTTTTGTTGGCCTTTTCGATTGCCGCAAAGACCATAGCGGCAAGGTTGCCGCTGAATGTCCAGCCTGCGTGCGGCACGATTCCTGCTGCGATTTTTTCAGGTAGTTTGCAGGTTACAGGCCCCTCTGTTAGGCACTCTGCGATTTCTGCTCTGCACTGTTTTTCGCCGGCCGGGTAGAACTGCCCGGCCACGACCGGTTTTCTTGCTGCCATAATAATAATCTCCGTACTTGCAAAATTGCTGATAAATGGATATTATCTGACTTGTAAGTTTCGGTATTTTAAACCCTTTTGTGGGGAAATACAATGGCTCAAATTGACAAAAAAGTCGTAGCGGTAGTGATGGGTTCTGACAGTGATATGCCGACGATGAAGGTCTGCATCGACAGGCTGAAGGAATTTGGGATTGAGCCGCAGGTTCGGATTATTTCGGCTCATCGGACGCCTGATATAGCTGCCGAATTTGCCGAAAACGCAGCCAAAGACGGCATAAAGGTTATAATAGCCGCGGCGGGAATGGCCGCTCACCTTGCCGGGGTGTTGGCCGCAAGGACGACTTTGCCGGTAATCGGCGTTCCGCTTGTCGCGTCGGAGTCGCCCGCAGGTATCGATGCTATTTTGAGCACGGCACAGATGCCGCCGGGCGTACCTGTTGCGACTATGGCTCTCGGCAAAGCAGGGGCGGTTAATGCCGCGCTCTTTGCGGTGCAGATTCTTGCGTTGAATGATGAAAAGCTGGCCGCGAAACTTGCAGATTTCAGAAAGGCTCAGTGTCAGAAGGTTATCGAAAAAGATTCTGCCGTTTGAATTTACTCGTTTAGCGGCCGCCACTTGGGACGGCCTTACCAATGATTATGTCAATTGCTGAAAAATTCAAATCGCGTTTTATAGTTCTCGATGGCCCTGATGGCTGCGGTAAAAGCACTCAGACTGCGTTGATGGCCGAATTCCTTAAAACACAGGGCGTTGTGCCTGCGGTGTTTCGCGACCCGGGCTCAACCGCCATTGGCGAAAAGATAAGGGATATTCTGCTCGATGCCCAAAACAATCTGATGGGCGACAGAACAGAGCTATTGCTCTATATGGCCAGCCGCGCACAGCTTTGGCAGGAGCGTATTGCGCCGGCCCTCGAAGAAAAAAAATGCGTACTGCTCGACCGCTGGCTGTCGAGCACCTGCGCATATCAGGGTTTTGCAGGCGGTCTTGGAATCGCAAAGGTCATTGACATTGCCGAACATTCACTCCAAAGAGCCTGGCCTGACCTGACGATTATTCTCGATATCGACCTTCGCACAGCCAGGGCAAGAATAAAACGCGACTTCGACAGGATGGAACTGAAAAATGCCGCCTATCACAAAAAAGTCCGGGCGGGTTTTCTTGAGCTTGCCGAACTTCGCGACGACATTATTGTGCTCGATGCACAGGACGATATGCAAACGGTGCATAAAAAAATAGTTCAGACAATCGAAAAGTATTTTAGTTAAATTGCAGTCTAAACAGTAGACTGTAAACTAAAAGAAAACCAGATGAATCTTTCCGATATTTTCTGTCAGGACAAGGCCATTGATACTTTGCAGCGTGCCTTTGCCGCCCAAAGAATCCCGCATGCTTACATCTTCGCAGGCGCTCAAGGCGTAGGCAAATTCACTACCGCCCGCTGCTGGGCCAAATTGCTGTTGTGTAAGTCGCCGATAAAAAGAAATAACTTTGCCGACAGTTGCGGAAAATGCCCATCCTGCCGGGCTTTTGAAGACGATTCGCATCCGGACTTCCATCATATTTACAAGGAGCTTATTCAGCTTACCAGAGACCCGCAAAACAGAAAAAAAATACCGATTGATTTACCGATTGACGTTGTGCGGGAATTTGTGATTGAAAAAGTTCAGATAAAACCTGCCCTTTCCGTAGCGAAGGTATTCATTGTAAGCGAGTCTGAAAAACTGAACATCGCGAGCCAGAACGCACTTTTAAAAACCCTTGAAGAGCCGCCCCAGCAGAGTTTCATCGTATTGCTCTGCACAAAGCTCGATAATCTTCTGCCGACGACAAGGTCTCGTTGTCAGATAGTTCGGTTCGGCCCTGTAAGCGAGGAGAAGATAATTTCTCATCTGGCCGAGGCCGGAATTGATAAAAACGAGGCGAAATTCTGGGCAAGATTGTTTACCGGCAGCATAGGCCAGGCTGAGCTTCTTTCGAAACTCCAGCCGTCTTTCTATGAGGTCAAGAAGCAATTTCTAAAACGCCTCTGCAGCAGTCAGCTCGCCGATTGTGTCGAGCTTGCGCAATGGATAAATTCAACCGCCTCACAATTGACTCAAGGCTGGCAAAAGCTTAAGGCCGGCACAAGCAGCTCCGACATAAGCAGGCAGCTCAAAAAAATCTTTATCCTGATATTTACATCAGCCCTCCAGGATGCAATGAGACAATTGTTTGCTCGCCCGCCGGAGATGATAAATTTCGACCAGGCCGAACAGATAAAAATTCTCGTTAAAAGATACGACCCCCAAAAATGTGCCGAACTGATTGAAGACTGCTTCCTGTCCAATCGTTTTATCGACGCAGCGGTCAATGAAAAACTCGTTTTTGAGCATTTGTTGCTAAACTTCACAAGTTCTGCTATAATGGTGAGTTAAAAGTTAAGGAAGTTATCCCGCCGGAGGCGGACTCCGAATCTTTTATTTTTTATCTTTTATTTTTTATTTTCTTATATGGACGATATTGAAGCAAAACAAAAACCCAAGCACAGTCCTGCGGAAAAGAAAATGCTTGTCCGATACGGTAGGACCGGTCTTGTCGGCTGGTTTACGCATACTGAAAGAACTATGCTCAAGGCCCACAGCAGGGCAATGATAAAGACCGACAGAGGTCTGGAAATTGGTGAGGTGGTCGGCAGATTCTGCTACAGGTCGGGCGTTTTCAAAAGGTCGGAGCAGGCCGTCGTCGATTATTATGGCCAGCCTCCGGAAAACTGCCCGATAACGACAGGAGGAAAATTCGTACGCTACGCCACTGAGCAGGACCTCAGCGAAGAACGGCATATAAACGCCAATGCAAAGCAGGAGCTTGACAAATGCCGTCAGTTCATCAGGGAAATGAATCTGCCGATGAAGCTGGTGGATATTGAGCATATCTTCGGCGGCGAAAGAATAATTTTCTACTTCACCGCCGACAGCAGAATCGATTTTCGAGAGCTTGTCAAGAAGCTGGCAAAAGAGTTTCAGACGAGGATTGAAATGAGGCAGGTCGGCTCGAGGGATGCGGCCAAAATCGCTGCGGACATTGAAGTCTGCGGCCAGCCCTGCTGCTGCGCAAGATTCTTGAAAATCCTCAAAACCGTTAATATGAAAATGGCAAAGCTCCAGAAAGCCACTCTCGACCCTTCAAAAATCTCCGGCTACTGCGGAAGGCTCAAATGTTGCCTCAGATACGAAGACCATACGTATAGAGAGCTTGTCAGACAATTGCCAAAAAAACGCACTCGTGTAAAAACCCCTCATGGCGAAGGCATCGTTGTCGATACACAGGTCCTTACGCAGCTCGTGTCTATAAAGACTGATGATGGAACGGTTTTTGCCGTACCGGTGGAAGAAATAGAAATTCTTGAGCTTCCTCCCAGACAGCCCCAGATTGAAAAAACAGGTGCACCGGCCGGCCAGCAGTTTGCCGATGAGGATAGTCTCGATGATTTTGACAGTGAGGATATATTGGATGGTGAGCCTGTCGAACCAGAGGACGAGGGCAAGGAAATTGATTTCGATAGTCCTGCAAACCCACAGGACAAGCCGGAGCAGTAAATGAGCCGCAAAATTGTTGTTACGTCAGCGCTTCCCTACGCAAATGGCCCCATTCATATGGGCCATCTTGTAGAGTATTTGCAGACCGATATCTGGGTCCGTTTCCAGAAAGCCTGCGGTAATCAGTGCCTGTACTTTTGCGCCGACGACACGCACGGCACGCCCGTAATGATTACAGCACGCTCTGAAGGCATCGAACCCGAGGAGCTTATAAAAAAGGTTTATGCCGAGCATATAAGAGATTTCAAGAAATTTCATATAGAGTTCGACAACTATCATTCCACTCATTCAGAGGAAAACAGAAAGTTTTGTGAGCTGATTTTCAACAGACTCCTTCAGAAAGGTTCAATCGTAAAAAGCGAGATTGAACAAGCCTTTTGCGACAGTTGCAAAATGTTTCTGCCGGACAGGTTCATCCGCGGCACCTGTCCTCGCTGCAAAGCCCAGAACCAGTACGGCGACTCCTGCGACACCTGCGGCGCAACGTATCAGCCCACGGACCTCATCAATCCGGTCTGTGCAACCTGTGGCGCGAAACCCCTAAGGGAAAAAAGCCTGCATTACTTTTTCAGACTCGCAGACTACCAGCAGAAACTAAAGGAGCTTATCGCCTCAGGCTACACCGGCAAAAGTGTTTCCAACAAACTCGACGAATGGTTTGCCGCAGGCCTTAAGGACTGGGACATCTCGCGCGACGGTCCGTATTTCGGCTTTAAAATCCCCGGCGAGGAAAATAAATTTTTTTATGTCTGGCTTGATGCCCCCATCGGCTATATGGCAAGCTGCAAAAACTACTGCGATAGATGTGGTCTCGATTTTGAAAAAGTCTGGAACGGCAAAGATTATGAGCTTTATCACTTCATAGGCAAGGACATTATGTATTTTCACGCACTGTTCTGGCCGGCAATGCTGATGGCAAGCGGTTTTAAAATTGCAGACAGGCTCTTTGTCCACGGCTTTCTGACCGTCAACGGCGAAAAAATGAGCAAATCGAAAGGCACTTTCATCAAGGCCGAGACTTATTTGAATCATCTCGACCCCGAATACCTGCGATATTATTACGCAAGTAAGTTGACCGACGGCGTAGAGGACATTGACCTTAATCTTGATGATTTTGTTGCAAAGATAAATTCCGACCTCGTCGGAAACCTTGCTAATTTGGCAAGCCGCTCGGTAACAATGCTGACAGCAAAACTCGACTCGAAACTTGGAAGGCTCGATGACAGAGGCAGGGAACTTGTAATTCAACTTGCTAAGGCTAAGCAGCAGATAATAAACGATTATGAAAATCTAAACTATGCTTCTGTTATCAGGCAGGTAACTTCTCTTGCCGATGCAGCCAACCGCTATATTGAGCAGAATAAACCCTGGGATACAATAAAAAGCGATATTGACAGAACACGTATGACGCTTACAGCAGCTATAAATGCCGTAAAAATTTTGACACTATATCTTAAACCAATTCTGCCGGTATTTGCGGAAAAAGTAGAAAAAATCCTCAATATTGAACCTTTATCTTTCGCCGATGCTGGCGTGTTGATAAGACACAAAATAAATGAATACATAAGACTTGCTGAAAGAATCGAAAAACAGAAGGTGGACGCTATGATAGAACAAAGTAAAAACGAGCAGGGCGAACAGAAACCGCAGACAGCAGCCCTCGAAGAGCCGCTTGCACCGCAATGTACAATCGAAGATTTTGCGAAGGTCGACCTGCGTGTCGCAGTGGTTACAAAAGCCGAAAAGGTTCCCGGCGCCGATAAACTTTTGCGTCTTGAGCTGGATTTGGGCGGCACAACAAAAAGCGTCTTTGCAGGTATTGCTCAGGCGTACAGTACCGACCGGCTCGTCGGAAGGCTGGTTATCTGCGTTGCGAATCTGCAGCCTCGCAAGATGAAGTTTGGCACATCGGAAGGAATGATTCTCGCAGCAGGTACTGGAGGCAAGGATATATTTATGCTTAGTATTGACAGTGGAGCGAAACCAGGACAAAGAATACATTAAGAAGGGGATAAATATGCAGCCTTTAGCGGAAGTATTTGGATTTCCGGTTAATAATACGGATTCTGAAGCGAATCGTTTCAGAAAAAATAAGCTTTGCCCATTCAATAACAGAGTTCCTTCCTGTACAAAAGACAAGGCAAAAGACCCTCTGGGGGTATGCAGTGTATATGCTAATCAGAAACCCATTATTACCTGTCCAATTCGTTTTCGGGAAAGTTGGGTTATAGTAGAAGATGCAGCCGAGTTTTTCTTTGATGAAAAAACGAATTGGACAAGTCTTTCGGAGGTGACTTTATCAGACAAGGAAGGTAAAACGGCGGGAAATATCGATCTGATATTGGTGTCATATGATAAAGCAGGCAAGATAATTGATTTTGGTTCATTAGAAGTTCAGGCTGTGTATATATCAGGGAATATTCGTTCTCCTTTCGAATATTACATTGAAACCTGCAAAAAGAAAAAGGATTTTAATTGGCAGGGAAAGCCAAATTATCCCAAACCGGATTTCCTTTCTTCTTCCCGAAAACGTTTAGTTCCTCAGATTCTTTATAAAGGCGGAATTTTTAAATTCTGGAAGAAGAAACAGGCAATTGCTCTGCAGAAAGACTTTTTTGAAACACTTCCGGAATTACCACAAGCAGAGAAAAAGACGGCTGATATGGCATGGCTGCTTTATGACCTAAAGTATGAAGAGAAGGTGAAAAAATACAGACTTTGCAAGTCAAAGACCGTTTATACTCAATTTACTCCGGCATTAGACAAAATAATAAAACCACAAGCCGGCGATATAAGCGATTTTGTCCAACTTCTTCAAAATAAATTGGATGAAAAATTGGAAGGACACCCTCCGGATACAGAAACCTTAAGAGATATAACCATTTCCTGAACCGGTGAGACAAAAGTATGAGACAGATGAAATTATTTGAGATGGAAACACTTCGAAAGCCAATGAACGTGGCCTGTGCGAAACAGCGAAGTCCATTTCGCTATCCCGGCGGTAAAACGTGGTTCGTCCCTTATGCGATTCGCTGGCTCAAGCAGTTCGATAGAGATATAATTTATGTTGAGCCTTTTGCCGGAGGAGGAATTGTCGGACTTACCTGCGCCTTTGAAAATTTGGCAGGCAGGGTGATTCTGGCAGAGAAAGATGATGATATCGCCGCTGTCTGGCAGACTATATTAGGAGATGATGGGGAGTGGCTTGCTCGCCATATTTTGCATTTTGAGTTGACTCATGAAAATGTGGGAAAAGTTTTTTCAAAACCAGTTTCTTCTCTGCGAGATAAGGCTTTTGTAACGTTTTTGAAAAATCGTTTGCACCATGGAGGTATTCTTGCAGAAGGCGCCGGCTTAATAAAAAAAGGAGAGAATGGAAAAGGACTGGTTTCACGATGGTATCCGGACACATTGAGCAGAAGGATTGAAGATATTATATCCATAAAGAAAAAAATATCTTTTATTCACGGGGACGGCTTTAAAGTCATAGAGAAATATAACCAAAAGGAAAATGTAATATTTTTCTTAGACCCGCCTTATGTACAAGCCGCACGCAGGTTATATCGTTATTTTGATGTTGACCATGAACGATTATTTTTGCTAGCAAGTCAGGTCAAAGGCGATTTTCTGATGACTTATGATGAGTCAGACGAGATTAAAAAACTTGCTGACAGGCACAATTTTGAGGTTGAAAAGGTGGCAATGAAAACCACTCTGCATTATCAGAAATGTGAATTGGTAATTGGTCGTGATTTAAGCTGGTTAAGAGACTTTTTAACCAATTAAATGACCTATGAAAAAAAGTATTGAAGAGATTGCGAAACTTGACGGCAGGTATTCCCTGCGGGCGTTTGAATTTGTGCACGAAGGCTTTGGCCGGGCCGTAAAAAAATATTACGGCGACGAAGCTGATAGTCAGGGTTCTCATCATGTCAATGGCAGGGAGCTTTGCTTCGGCCTTGCCGAGCTGGCTGCCGACAAATGGGGCTATCTGGCAAGGGTCGTTTTAAATCAGCTCGGCGTGAAATTCACCTATGATTTCGGCAGGATTGTTTATCTCCTCGTCGAGCACAAGTGGATGTTTGCCCGCCCCGAAGATTCGATAGACGAATTCAAAAACGTCTATGACTTTGAAGAAGTCTTCGAAAAAAATTTTAAATTCAGCCCTGCAAAACAAAACCACGAATAAACACAGTGTCAAAAAATCCGAAATTCTAATATCTAAATCCTCCACAGGACACCTTACGGTGGAAACAATATCAAATGACCAAAATTAAAATGTTCAAAACAATGGCATTTGGGTAGTAGTTGTTTAGGTCATTTGGATTTTTAATTTCGAATTTGTTTCGGATTTCGTGCTTCGAATTTAAATCTGTTCGATTTCCATTTTCCCTGCTGCCGCAAGTGCTATTTTTACGTTGCCGAACGGTGCGCTTATTGCAAAACCGCTCGTCAAATCGCTTATCTGTTCCATAAGTTCTCTTGCAATTTCAACGCCTGCTCGTCGGCTGTCTTTGGCGTCTTTTGTTTGAGCCATCCTGTCGAGAATTTTTGCAGGAACGACAACGCCCGGCACTTCATTTGCCATAAACTCTGCGTTCTTGTAACTCGTAAACGGCCAGATGCCCGCAATTACGGCTATTTTGCAGTCGCTTGTTGCATCGAGAAATCTTTTCAGACTATCCGCGTCGAACACCGGCTGGGTTATGGCAAATTCGGCCCCAGCCGAAACCTTTCTTTTGAATCTTTCAATTTCTCTTTTCAAATCCGCAGCAACGGGGTTTGCTCCGACCCCGACAGCAAGCGATGTCGGCGGCGAAAAACCGTTGCCTGCTATATCAATCCCGCAGTTTAGATTGCTGATAACGCCGGTCAGCGCTATCGAATCAAGGTCGAACACTCCCGTTGCATCCGGATATTCGCCTAACTTTGGCGGGTCGCCCGTTATTACAAGAACATTTCTGAGACCTACCGTATGTATCCCCAGCAAATCCGACTGCATCGCTATTATGTTCCTGTCCCGGCAGCAAAAATGCAGAATCGTCTCGATATCACAGCTCTGCTCAATCTTTATTGCGGTTATCATCGCGCTCAGTCTCGAGCTGGCGCGCGGCCCGTCGGGAATGTTTACACAATCAGCACCTGCTTTCTGGCAGATACGGACCCTTTCCAGAAGTTCGGAGACATCCGCTCCCTTCGGCGGCGAAATCTCTATCGTTATGATTTTTTGGCCCGCGGCAAGTTTTGCACCGAGCTTCGATTTATCCTTAAGCTGTGCTGGCTTTTGCCTGGCCGCTGGTTTAACTGCTGGTTTTACCTCGACCGTAACCTGTTTTGCCTCTGCTTTTTCGATTGACTTTATGGTTTTTACAATCTGTCTTATATGTTCCGGCGTTGTGCCGCAGCAGCCGCCTATGATTTTTACGCCTTTCTCGTAGAATCTCTTGGCGTATTCCGCCATATATTCAGGTGTGCACATATAAAGTGTTCTGCCGTCAACGCTTCGTGGCAGACCGGCATTAGGCTGCAAAGAAATCGGCTTTGTCGTTGTCTTCTTTATTATTTCAAGGCTTTCGAGCATTACCGCCGGCCCGATTGAACAGTTAAGCCCGACTGCAATAACTTTCTCAATCTCGCTAAGGCTTCTCATCGCCGCATCAAGCCTGTCGCCGTATAAGGTTTCCTTGTATTCGTTTATCGCCATCTGCGCTACGGCCGCAAGTTCGCAAACCTCGCTGCCCGCCTTTATTGCCAAAAGAATTTCTTTTAAATTGCCGAACGTCTCGAAAAGTATAAAATCAGCGCCTGCTTGCGACAGGGCTTTTACCTGATTTGCAAAGGCGTTTATTGTCTCTTTTTCGCTTACTCTGCCGTCCTGCGCAATATCGACCCCTAACGGCCCGACAGACCCCGCAATGAGAACCTTATCGCCGGCACATTGTTTTGCATTTTTCACAGCAGCAGAATTTATTTGCTGGACTTTGTCAGCAAGGCCGAATCTTGCTAATTTAAATTCATTTGCGCCAAAGGTATTTGTCTCGATAAAATCAGCCCCTGCATCGACGTATTGCTGGTGAATTTCTTTCACAAGGCTGGGATTTGTCAGGTTAAGCTCATCGAAGCAGGTATTTACGAACACGCCTTTGGAGTACAGCATCGTCCCCATCGCCCCATCCCCGATGACTACTCCCCGCGCCAAAAGTTCCGTCAAATTTTTCTTTTCCATTTCAATCAACCACGAATAATGTCATTGCGAGGCCTTTGGCCGAAGCAATCTCGTTTTATTTCACCTGTTCACCTGCTCAACTGCCTGCCCCGTGGGATGTGAAACTATCCCATCGGGGCCGCGACCATCTCATCGGGGTCCTACTTTTCTCCTTTCCACTTTATCGCCTTAAACCAGTCTTTATCTCGATATATTTTAAGGTCATCATCTTTCATCGCCTGTTTTCTTGTCGGCAGTGCCGCTGCCTCTTCCCCTGTTTTCAACCACTTCCTGCACTCTTCTTCATTATCTTCTATTGCTGCTGTACAGACAAGGTTATATATACTTATGCCTTTTCTTATTTGCTCCGCCTTCAAGAATTTTTCTTTTGTCTCCTGCAAAAGTTTCTTCTTCTCATCACCTTCTTTCTTTTTGGCCTGCTCCAAAAGCGCCAAGCCCCAGTTATTCCAAGCTCCATACATGCCCGGCTCTATCTTTATCGCTTCTTTGTACTTGGCGCATCCCTCTGCAAATAATCTATTGGCTTCAGCACCTTCTTCCTTTTGAGCTTGTTCTACAATCGTATTACCCGTTAACACTTCTTGTAGGCTTCTGGCCCATCGTTCGCTTGCCTGTTTTTCTTTCTCGGCTTCTTTTCGGCTCTTTTCGCGTTCCGCCTCGGCCTTTTTGCTTATCAGCTTAATTGCTTCGTTTGCTTTGGTCTCAATTATTTTGTCGGCTTTTTCCTCTATCTCATCGAGTTTTTTCTTAACTGTTGTATCAATCTCATCAAATGTTTTTTGTGCTTTTCCCTCCCGGTCCTTTGCCTTTTCGGCTGCTTTTTCTACCTCTTTAAGCTTTTGAGCAGATGCAGCATCAACGGCTGTATCAAACTCTTCGAGCTTTTGTTTGAATGCCGTATCAATCTCATTGAGTTTCCCCTTGATTGTTGTATCAATCTCATCAAATATTTTTTGTGCTTTTCCCTCCCGGTCCCTTGCCTTTTCGGCTGCTTTTTCTGCCTCTTTAGCCGTTTCTTTTGCTTCTTTGGCCGCCTCTTTCGTATCTCGCAGTGCTTCTCTGTACTCGCGTGTGCTCTCGAAAACCAGAACACCCACCGAGACAATAACCAGAACAACCATTCCCCACAATCCCCATTTTAGATGAGTCACCGATTCTTCGTAAGCCTTGATGGCCTTCTCCGCCACCGTATTTTCAGTTTTAAGCCGCTCGGCCTCTTGTTGTATTTTTGCGATTTCATCACTTTTCTGCTGGGTCTTGGTTTGTGTGGTCTTATTTGCATCGGCTACATTTTGCGCAGCAGAATTTACATCAGCCCAAATGACGCCTGTTGTCATCAGGGTTATTACCGCCGCAACTCGCATAATATTTTTCATACTAATTCCCTCTCACGATTTTATTATGAATGGATTATAACCTTTTTACTTTCAAACTCAACCAATTTAATTCACTAAAATAAATCAGTGTAATCAGCGTAATCTGTGATTAAATAATTTCGTAGTTTTCTTTATTGATTTTTATTGTCTTGCTAAACGATTTCGAACTTTCAAATTCAAAACGCTTCCCCACATCAACAACAACCTTATTTTCATCAATATTGATTGATATTTCGCTTTGCGCATCTCTTGCGTGCAGTATATTTGCTAATGTTATTGCTTTTTCGATTCCGTCGGCGGTTTTATAATTTGCGACCTCATCCGGCTGCGCAACCCGGCTGCCGTCATATATGGATTTATTCGGCATCTGTAAAAGCCATTCGAAGCATTGCATAGCGCTCATATCTTTTGTCGCTTCTATTGAAACCGGGCTTCGTTCAATCGCCGCTCTTATAAATGGCCGCCAGTCGCAAACCCCCATATCCCTGTACGCATAAAATGCAAGGTCTGCAACGACATTCGTTTTTCTTATACTTTGTAGATAATCAATTATCTGCTTTCTTGACATATCCGTTGAAATTTTAATTGGTTCGGATGGAATATGACTTTTATCAGTACTTGGCAGTTTTGGCTCAATATGCAGAAAATCGTAGAGCTCCTGCACAAATTTTTCGCCGTATGGCACATAATCTGCAAAAAGGCTTACGAGGTCTTTTCTGCCATTTTCGGTCGTTATGTCAGGTTTCTTCTTTTTGAGGAATTCTGCGAACTGTTCGCACTGGATTCGATTTGGGAAAGGCTCATTTGAAAACTCGCCGTCAAAAACCTCTTCTAACAGTTGTTTGTGTGAGCAGTCGGAGACCTTTATCGGCCTTAAATGTTCGTAGCTAAAAAGGTCTTCTGCCTTGACGAATTGGATGTTTCCCCGGCAGTCCCGGCAGAACTGAAAATGCTGCTGATAATCGGGATTTGCCCGTAGGAAATTAACCATCGTGGCAGTTGACAGTTCCGTTTGGAGGAAACCTGCCAGTTTGCTGCAAAAATTATTATAAAGATTTTTGTCAATTGTAGCATCTTTATAAAGGCAGTGGACAAGGCCGGTATTATGTGCAACGATGGTTATTTGTTCATTTCGCAGAGCCCTTTGGGCTTTGTTTGAAAGTTCTGTGCCGTTGAACCACATTGATTTGGTAACTAATCTTCTGTTGTTGGTTATAACGCCGTCTTCTATATCGATGAAGTTTTGCGAATGCAGTGGCGTCAGGACCATATAGATATTTTCTAATGGCACGCCGCAGACGATGAACGCCGCTGTTGCATATAGGGTTGACAGTGATACGCACTCGCCGGCTCCGGTTTTGTAGCCTCCTTTAAGGCGGAATGCCTGCATAGCCTCTACTGTTTCTGTTTTCCAGTATGGAATTATATCGCCGCTGTATTTATCTAATCCGAAATGTTTTCTTATATCGACGTCGAAGTAGTATGTGTCGCCTTCGTAGCCGAACAGAGCGTTGCTCTTGGCGATTTTCTGTGGTGAGAGGTATTTTTCAAATCTTTTGAGTTCAGTCCTTTTATCTGTAAGTCCCCATGTTTGCAGGTCAAGGTTGAACTCAAACTCATCCATTATGAATTGGCGGAGCCGCATTAGTTTTTTATGAGGGTCTTTGCCTTCAAGTTTCTTGAAGCATTCTGCATTTCGCCACGTCCAGACTACCGGGCTCATTATATTCGCTAAAAGTAGTGAATACATCAGCTCTGGAAACACGAATATTTCCATATCGGAGAGGGTGAATGCCGACGAATATTTTTCTATGTCGATATCGCTCATTTTTACATTCCTGTCGGAAAGTCTGATTTTAGTATCATATACGGATTATGTGAACAAAAAAATTTCGGTTAGCTCCTGCCCTGCCTGTCCTCCGTAAGGAGTTCCTAGGACCGAGCGAAGTCGAAGGAGCGCAGTGGCAGTTTTATTTAATCATCGCTGGCAAATTGCAAATATTTTAGTGATTGTTTTAGAAATGGATTTTAGTGTTTCGAGGTGCGCATAAAATTGGCCCCGACCGTAAGACCGAACAGTGATCTTTGGTCGGGGCCTACATTGGGTGATGCTTCACACATTAGCAAGCCACCGAACATGGTTCTGATACCATGTAGTTCTCAAAAGGGTTGTAACCGAATCGTTCACCGTCGGTCCACAACCCTAACTTCTTGGGAGAAGTAGAAGATGAAGTTTTTAATGAAAATTTATTTTCTCACGCCTAAGGCGTGTTTGCTTTCGAGAGGGTCGATAGCCTTATTGTCACTGTCCGGCCACAACCCTTCTCGTGGGAGGAGGAGAAAACTCATTGTGAGCATTTATAATTATCACGCCTAAGGCGTGCTTGCTCTCGAGCGGGCTGTAACCGACCTTGTTTTTATCCACTGTCCGATCACAAGCCCAGCTCATTTGGGAGGAGGAGAAAACTTCCTGAGCCCTATACTCTCACGGCCTAAGCCGTGCTTGCTCTCCAGCGGGCTGCAACCTCTGTCACCGTTCGGTCACAACCCACTTTTGGAGGAGGAGAAGAAGTTATTGTTTCTTTTCTCAAGTCCTCTCTCCCTATAACCAGTGCCCTGCGCGTCAGGAGTTAAGCCCTTTATTTCCTGTTCGGTCTTGGCTAACGTCCGACACAACGATTCGAAAAACGCTCAGCGTTCTTCTTCATCGTCTGCAACGGCACAGATTTCCTCAATCGCTCCAGTATCACCAAGCCCAAGGACCTCGGAAACAATCTGCCTGAATACCTGGTCGGTAACATCACTGCTCAATACCGCTGTCGCCACAACGCTGCGAGCCGCTATTTCCTGCCTGACATCATTCGAGTCAACCACGGCAATAACCGGCATATAAGGTTTTGCCAGCCGTAGATTTCGCAGGAATCGACCATCCGGGGCATCCGGCAGGTCCCATTTGCTGATGACACTGTCCACATTTTCACTTTTCAAAGAACGCCCGGCTTCTAAGCCGGTGCGAATATAACAGACTCGAATCGGCAACCCTTTTAAAGCGTTGCTTCTGCCTCCGAGTCCCACTGCCAGAATATTCGCTTTCACAAGGACGAGCATTTCTGAACCTTCTTTCAAAGACGACTGTTCTTCCCGTCCTCGACGACTTATATATTTGCAACCTGTGTGCCAGCAGGAAATTTTTTGGAAGAATTTTTTAAGTCGTTTAAAAAGAAAGGGTTAGAAAAACAAAAAATTATGTGTGCCGAGGCAAAAATTTTTGCGACCGACCATTTTGGTCTGTGAAAAAAAGAAATTTCTCCTGCAGCTTCTTTTACAAAAAACAATTAAATAGAATCGACCATTTCTGCGAGGGCGTACCAAAATGGACGGTGAAATTTAGCCACAGAGTTCACGGAAGCCACAGAGAAAAAAATACAGGGCTGGCGAAGGGTTTCACCAGCCCTGCATGAGGTGCTTATAAGATTTTTATACTCAGCGGGACATTAACAAGGAAGGAGAACCGGAACCTCCGGGTCTCACTGGTAAAGGAGTCAGCTTCCTCCATGAAGAGTCCTGCCCGAATATACCGGGAGGGAAATAGGGCATTGTACTTGGCTTCTGATACGATGGCGTGTCGAAACCGTTTATGTTGCTTAGATGTCTGGTGCCTATTTGGCCGGTATGGGGATTTACATTAGGATAGGTACTCCAATTATTGGACCGATTACCATCAGGGTTTGAACGATAATGCGGCTGCACATACGTCCCATTTCCACGGTAGTAGCCTCTGACATAAACATCCGCATTTGCTGTAAAACTTGTTGCACAAATAACTACCAGAACCGCCAGAATTGTCATTGTCTTTTTCATTTTTTGTCTCCTTTGAAATATTTGGTTTTTATTAACTTTTTTAAATCTTTCCGCTCTATACATATCAGCGGGGAAAAGTGCCTGACCGAACGATTTTGTTGAAATTTTTTGATATAGCGGTTATTATGTCCAAAAATGCGGTTTTTCAGGATATTGAAAGATGGAGAACGCCTTCAATTTTCAGACTCAGCGATTAGTTGCCCTCGCCAAGGACGGCGACCAATCCGCCCTGAATAAGTTATGCGAGGTTTATAACGAACGTGTCCTGCGAATAGTACGGATGAGAATGGGACCGGAATTACGTTCCAAGCAGGAGTCGATGGACCTCGTACAGGATGCGTTTATTTCCGCCCTGAGGAGTTTGGAGAACTTCACATACCAAAATGAAGGAGATTTCTTACGCTGGGTGTCAAAGATAGTTGAGAATCGAATTCGTGATAATCTGGAAAAATTACACACAAACAAGCGTGACATACGCAAAGAAATCCCGCTTAATAATACATCGGCCACGCAGGATACTTTTGTCGGAACTTCTGAGCCGATTGATACTGCTACGCCGAGCCTGATTTTGTCCAAAAGAGAAGGCCTGAATAAACTGGAAAAAGCTATAAGTGAATTAAAGCCGGAGTATAGAGAAGTGATAATCCTGACAAAACTCGAAGGGCTTTCCCACAAGGAAGTCGGAGAAAAATTAGGCAAAAGTCCCGATGCCGTCAGAATGCTGCTCGCTCGTGCGATGAGTGTATTAAGCCGGAATTTTGAGAGTACGGAATGACAAAACCTGAACATAATCCTGAAAATATTATTGAACAGGCTGTCCAGCAGTTTGTCGATGCCCAATTACGGGGCCAGGAGCCGGACATAGATGAGTTTGTCAAACAATATCCGCAGTTTGAAAGTCAGATTAGAAAAAGAATACAGAACCTGCGGCAAATTGATAATCTTTTCGATTGCCTTATGCAGGCAGACAACGGCGATTTCAGCAAAGCAACGCCCAAATACAATCTTGTAGGCCAAAAACTTGGTGATTTTGAAATCCTGAAGATAATCGGTCAGGGTGGAATGGGAGCGGTTTTTCTCGCCCGGCAGGTTTCGCTTGACAGAGAAGTCGCGCTTAAGGTCATCAGTTCCGTTGGTGATGCACAAACTAAACATTTGGACAGATTTAAACGTGAAAGCAGGGTGTTAGCAAAAATCTCCCATCCGAATATCGTCCCGATTTATGAAATCGGCCAACAGGGGCCGTATTCATACTTTGCGATGCAGTATGTCGATGGCGTGTCTTTAGACAAAATTCTAAGCAGTATTCGCAATGCAAAGACCGGCGACAAGGCAAGTGCTGTTATGAGCAAATGCCTTGAAACGCATACGGCCACTTATGGCGATAAACACCAAGATACCAAAGGTACAACCGCAGAGATAGATACTGACTATATTATTAATATAAGCAAAATCATTATCAGTATAGCTTCCGCTTTGGACTATGCCCATAAGAAGGGTATCTTGCACCGTGACGTCAAACCATCAAATATTCTCATTGATTCTGACGGCACGGCAAAACTTGTGGATTTCGGTTTGGCAAGGGCTGAAACACAGCAGTCAATAACAATTACCGGCGAGTTTTTTGGAACGCCCAGCTATATTTCGCCCGAACAGATTCGCAAGCCTGACATAGTCGATTGCCGAAGCGATATATTTTCACTGGCAGCGACTTACTACGAATGTCTGACTTTGCATCCGCCGTTTGGCGGCGATACCGTCAACGAAACACTGACGCAGGTAATATCGCGCGAGGCTGTTCCGCCGAAAAAATATTGTCCGAGACTTTCGACCGATTTTAATACGGTTTTACTTCACGCCCTTGAGAAATTACCCGAAGATAGATACCAGACCGCTGCCGATTTTGCTAACGACATTGAGAACCTGCTTGAATTTAAACCAATAACCGCAAAGAAACCGAGTATTACTCAAAGAGCTTATAAAACCCTGCGAAGAAATCCTTTAAAAGTTGCAGTCACCTTTGCTTTTATTTTAGTAATTGTTCTGGGCTACTCTCTGCTTTCAAGTCATAGACAAGAAAAGAAGAAAGTTGCTTTAATGGAACGATACAAGCAAGGGCGTGATAGGCTTGAGGGAGAGCAATATTCAGAAGCACTGCAGTATTTCATAAAAGTGGCAAAAGCAACCCCCAATGACGCAGAGGTTCAATTTTATATAGGAGAATGTTACCGTATGGCAGGCCAATACGAAAAAGCTATAAAAGCTTATCATGAAGCCATCAAAATCAAGCCAAATTATGGTAATGCATATTGGGGTTTAGGCGACTGTTACAAGAAGACTAGACGTTTCCAAGAAGCAATAAAGATTTATAAACAGGCTATCGAAATAGACCCCAATAACACTGGTGTATACTATAATCTCGGTATCGCTTATAGGGAGTTAGGTCGCCACGATGAGGCAATAGAGGCATTTAAACAAACTGTAAAAATAAACCCCAATGACACCGATGCATACTGCAATCTCGGTACTATTTATAGAGATTTAGGTCGTCGCGATGAAGCAATAGAGGCGTTTAAACAAATGATAAGAATAACTCCCAACGATGCCGATGCATACTGCAACCTCGGTACCACATATAGAGATTTAGGTCGTCACGACGAGGCGATAGAGGCGTTTAAACAAACTATAAAGCTAAATCCTAATAATACCGATGCATACTGCAACCTCGGTACCATTTATAGAGATTTAGGTCGTCGCGATGAGGCAATAGAGGCGTTTAAACAAATGATAAGAATAAACCCCAATGATGCCGATGCATACTACAGTCTCGGTATCACTTATAAGGATTTGGATCGTCACAACGAAGCAATACAAGTTTTCAAAGAGGTCATCCGAATAAAGCCGAACAATGCTATTGTGCATGCAACTTTGGCATCTCTTTATGCTAAATCCGGTGATTTTGACAAAGCTATCGAATATCAGGAAAAAGCTATTGAACTGGCTGACGATAAAACCAAAAAGGAATACGAAAAACGTCTTGAGGAGTACAAGGCTCACAAGCCCTGGCGGGAATGACGAACCCTGCCATCAAGATGGCGGGGCTAACCGATAAATTTCTTACGTTCTATCTGGTTCTGTTTTGGCGAGTTCGTAGAGGCCGTGGCCGCTGTCTCGGAGTTTGCCCTGCCGGCATAATTCCTGCCAAACCTGGGGAGGAAACTGGCTTGGCGGCCTTATCGCAAAAATGCCCGTAGGGCCGCTTGAAAATACACCTTTGCCAAGGCGTGAATCGTCATCCAGCGCAGTGAGTTTGAGCCGCTTCTTGAATGCCTTTAACGCACTTTTTAGAATCTCAGGCGTTATGCCACCGCTTGCCTGTTCCTGCTCTGTCATATTATCTGCCTCCGCATTTTTTGCCTGCTATTTTATGATTTACGGCCACCGAGCCCGCTATTTTCGCTTCCAACCACCCAATAATCAATCATCAATAATCCATAACCGATAAAAATGGTTCTGTTTTTACAAAGTGCGCAAGTTTTTCCTATATACGGAGAGCCATAAAGGCACCAAGACACAAAGAAGATTATGGTATTTAAGAAATGGCGAGCCTGTATCAGACATAACGGCAGAAAAGAACACCTCGGTTATTTCGACAGCGAAGTAGAAGCGGCAAAGGCCTGCGATGAGGCAGCAAAAAAATATCGCGGCGATTTCGCCGTGTTGAATTTTCCATAATAAACTCAAAACTAAAAACTCAAAACTAAAAACTCAAAACTTTATGCCTCTCCTGCTTTGTTGCCAACAGCTCTATTTTTGTCGCAGGAGGAAAAACGCTGCGCCGATAACTATTATCAATGCCGAGGCGGGTTCAGGGATTAAGACGGCATTGGTAGCGAAAAAGCCGACCGTTGAACTGACCATATTCGTTGCGTAAGAGTAATCTATGTAATCCGGCATATCGACGCTGTCTCCGGCACGATGGTAATAAGGATTACTCCAGACGCCGTATTCAATCAGCAAGGCTGCCTGAAAGCCTTTTAGCTCAAAGGGGGCATGGTCGCTGGCGTCTAATGCTCCCCAGTCAGTGGCGACAAGGCCGTTCCCGTAAATGGATATGGAATCCGCAAGGCTATCTTTAAAAGGAGCAGAAGTGTCCCGCCCATAGATTCTGGCGGTATTTGAGCCGTCAAGGTTATAAGCAATCATATCCAGCGAAAGCATTCCGACGATATTGTCATCTGCGTGTTCTTCGGCATAGACCCTGCTGCCGTAAAGGCCGTTTTCTTCCCTGTCGAAGGCGATAAAAATAAGTGTTGCCTCGAAGTCGTAGGCGCTTAATACGCGGGCGGCTTCCAATACGCCGGCTGTGCCGCTGGCGTTATCATCTGCTCCGGGATTATTTACTGAATCATAATGCGCACCAATGATATAAATATCTCCCGGCCGGATTTTGCCCTGATGGATGCCTATGATGTTGCTGCCGGCCAGGCCGCTATATTCAAATGGAGCTATACTTGCAGCCAGCCCAAGACGGTTAAATTCGGAATATATATTGTCGCGTGCAAGGTCGTGCGCTGCACCGGAGCCTCTGTTATCTTCAAGATGTGTGTAAAGCATATTGTCAAGATAGTTTCGGTAGGTAGCCTGGCTGACGGCTGATACGACATCCGGAACAGATGGAGCGGCGGCTGCCGGATTTGCCGACAGTAACAGAGCCAAACAGCTTAGTATTATGACAATGCTACGGTTCGTAATTCTTCTTCCCTCCTGCCATAGAGCTTGTCTTTTGGCGAATTTTCTCCACCCTCCAAACTGGATATAAATAATTATAAATATTTCGCTGCGAAATGTCAACGATTTTTGAGGAATAAGGGTTTCGGGACAGGTCGATAGCTAAATTAAATCCGGCTATTGACAAAGACCGATATATATAGTAATATATAAGTTTACAGTTAACGGTTTACAGGTTACTGTAGGCTGTTTCCTGAAACGCCCCTTAGGGGCGATTATGGCGCTGCGGCAGGACGTAAATCCTGAACAGGCAGGTTATTGGAGCGCGTCGCCTTGTAATCGGCCGGTCAGTAATGTCCAAAAAAGCCGTAGTAAGCCGGAATAACGATTAGTCGTTTATCAGGAGTAAAAAAATGAAAAATTCTGCTCCACAGAACAGTTCCACTCAAACCCCGTCCGCTTTACCCATCAAGACCGGTGCTGAAATTATCGTCAATACCCTGATTGAGCAGGGCGTTGATGTAATGTTCGGTTATCCAGGCGGAGTGGTTTTGCCATTGTTTGACAGGCTCTACGATGCACCGATTAGATTTATTATTCCGCGGCACGAGCAGGGCGGCTGTCATATGGCTGACGGCTACGCACGTGCAAGCGGCAAGGTCGGCGTTGTGCTTACCACCAGCGGACCTGGTGCCTGCAATCTTACGACCGGCATAGCAAACGCAATGATGGATTCCGTGCCGATAGTTGCGCTAACAGGTCAGGTGCGGACAGAACTGATTGGCAATGACGCCTTTCAGGAGGCTGACACCACAGGCGTTACGAGGCCGATTACCAAGCATAATATGATTGTCAAGGACGTTAAGGAGCTGCAGCAGACGATTCGCGAGGCGTTTTATATTGCCAGAACCGGCAGACCCGGGCCGGTGCTTGTAGATATTCCGGTTGATATTCAAGTTGCAAAATGCCAGTTGCAGCCTTTGAAGGAAATTTCTCTGCCCGGATATAAGCCTCCGCAAAAGGGGCATCTGCGGCAGATAAAAATGGCTGCCGAGGCCATCAACAAGTCTGAAAAGCCTGTTGTTTACGTCGGCGGCGGGGTGATTTCAGCCAATGCCTCCGAGGAGCTGCGGGCCCTTGCACAGAAGGCGAATCTGCCTGTAACAATGACTCTTCTGGGACTAGGCAGTTACGACCAGACGAGGCCGGAGTCGCTGGATATGCTCGGTATGCACGGCACTGCTTATGCAAATTATGCCGTTCAGGAATGCGACCTCTTGATTGCGGTCGGTGCGCGTTTTGACGACAGAGTAACAGGGAAGGTCAAGACCTTCGCGCCTAATGCCAAAATTATTCATATTGATATCGACCCGAGCAGTATCAGCAAAAATGTTGCTGTCGATATTCCGGTTGTCGGCGATGCAAAGTTTATCCTTGCTGAACTGGTCAAAGAAGTTCAGCATAAGGAAAGAAAAGAGTGGTTTGACAAAATAGCAGACTGGAAGAAGCATTATCCGCTGCGGTATGATACGGCCAGCGGCAATATAAAGCCTCAGTATGTTATTGAGCAGCTCTGGGAAGCGACGAAAGAGCGGGCTATAATTGTTACCGGCGTCGGTCAGCATCAGATGTGGACGGCTCAGTTTTACAAACATACAAAACCAAGACATTTTATAACGTCAGGCGGATTGGGCACTATGGGTTATGGTTTGCCTGCAGCGATAGGTGCACAGATTGCAAGGCCTGATGCTCTGGTTATTGATATCGACGGCGACAGCAGCTTTAATATGACCCTTACCGAAATCAGCACCGCAGTCCAGTACGAGCTGCCCATCAAGGTCTGCATCATCAACAACGGCTATATGGGAATGATACGCCAATGGCAGGAGCTTTTCTATAGTAAGAGATATTCGAAAAGTTCCCTGAAGAATCCGGAGTTTGCCGCGGTTGCGCAGGTGTTCGGTGCGGCTGGAATCACCGTTGAAAAGAAAAGCGAAGTGAAAAACGCTATCGCAAAAATGCTTAGCGAAAAAAAGCCCTGTATTGTCGATTTCAAGGTCGAACGCGAAGAAAACGTCTGGCCAATGGTTGCTGCAGGAAAAAGCCTGCACGAAATGGATGGGCTGGATATATTTGAGAGTATGGCATAAATAGCCACGAAGGCACAAAGACACAAAGAAAAATAATATAAATAAAAACTTGGTGCCTTGGTGTCTTGGTGGCAATAGCCGAAAGGGCGGAAAAATGAAACATATAATCAGCGCATTAGTGCAAAACAAGCCGGGAGTGCTGGCACACGTGGCAGGGATGTTCGCGGCCAGGGCTTTTAATATCGATTCGCTTGCGGTCGGAAGAACAGATGACCCTGCCTTGAGCCGAATGACTATAGTCGTTATCGGAGACGACAAAGTTGTTGAACAGGTACGTAAACAACTTGCCAAGATTATCGACGTCGTCAAGGTTCAGGATTTTTCCGGCAAAGAAGTGATAGCACGAGATTTAATGCTGATTTGCGTGCATATTCCGCCTGAAAAACGGCCTGAAATACTGGCGCTTGTCGAGATGTTCAAGGCAAAAGTCGTGGATATCGGACAAAAATTTGTTATGGTCGAAGTCTCCGGGCCGGAAGACAAGATAGAGGCGTTCATCGAGGCCTGCCGGCCTTACGGCATAAAAAATATGGTGCGCACCGGCACAGTTGCAATGGGAAGGTTCGAGCGGGCGGAAATGGTGGATAATCAATAACTGTTTTATTGATAAGTTCTTAGGAGAAAAACAAAATGGCAAGGATATATTATCAAAAAGATGCGCCGACTGCGCCATCCTGAAGGTAAAAAAGTGGTGGGTTTTATGAGTAGCAGGATGTCCCTAGTTCGGATGCGAGCTGGCCAGAAAGGTAATATAGTCCGGATAAGCGGTGGTTATGGCGTTGTGCGCAAACTTGAGGCACTTGGGATCAGAGAAGGCGAGAAAATAAAAAAAATAAGTCAGCAGTGGATGAGAGGACCTGTACTTTTGCAGCATGGTAATAGTCAGGTAGCTCTTGGGTTCGGAATGGCTTCTAAGGTGTTAGTGGAAATTACAGAGGAGAAGCAGCGGTGAAAATACTTCTTATGGGAAATCCCAATGTCGGCAAAAGTGCCATTTTCAATCGGCTTACCGGTGCAAATGTCATTGTATCTAATTATGCCGGTACAACAGTAGAGTTCACAAAAGGCAGCGTGAAGATTGCAGACCAGAGCGTTGAACTTATCGATGTTCCCGGAACATATACCCTCGAGCCAACCAGTAAAGCAGAGCAAATAGCAGTCGAAATGTTCAAAGGCAGGGACGATGAAGATGTAGTTATTAACGTAATAGAAGCCACTAACTTAGAGCGCAGTCTTAATCTTACCCTGCAATTACTTAAGGAGCGGGTGCCTATTATTGTGGCGCTTAATTTCTGGGATGAGACTAAACACAAGGGGATATCAATTGATGTAGAGAAGTTGGAAAATATCTTAAAAGTTCCCTGTGTTCCTATATGTGCTGTGACAGGCGAGGGAGTCAAGCACTTAGTCGAGCGAATTAAAGAGGCAAAGCTTTCATCGCTTAAATATGATGAGCAAGAAAAGTGGCACGAAATTGGCAACATCATAGATAAGGTGCAAACTATAACTCACCGTCATCATACTTTATTTGAAAGATTTTCAGACGCATCGGTCAAACCGCTTACTGGTCTTCCCATAGCTGTCATAGTACTGTTTTTAGCCTTTAAGCTAATACGATTTATCGGTGAAGGCTTGATAGGCTATGTATGTGAACCGATATTTGAAAATCTCTGGTCGCCGCTGATGCTGAGACTTTCGAACTTTTTGGGATCCAAGGGTTTTGTGCATGACCTTGTAATAGGCCACCTTGTGGGAGGACAAATCGACTATGGACAATCTTTTGGTTTGCTGACAACAGGGCTTTTTGTCCCGCTGGGTGCAGTTCTGCCCTATGTATTCGCATTTTATCTGGTACTGTCTTTTTTAGAAGATTTCGGCTATCTTCCCCGCCTTGCCATCATGGTAGACACTTTAATGCACAGACTTGGTTTGCATGGTCTGGCAATAATACCTATGCTGCTTGGGCTTGGATGTAATGTTCCGGGTGTGTTGGCAACAAGAATTCTTGAGACCCGAAGGGAAAGATTCATTGCCGTGACCATAATGTCCATTGGGGTTCCTTGCACAGCACTGCAGGCAATGGTTGTAGGGCTATTAGGAAAACATGGGATGACAAGTCTTGGAATTGTTTACGGAACATTGTTTATTGTCTGGTTAATACTTGGAGTTTTGTTGAATCATACCGTAAAAGGCAAGTCGCCGGAGATATTTGTAGAGATACCGCCTTACAGAATTCCATACCTGAGAGGCTTGTCGAAAAAAATATGGATAAGAATAAAGTGGTTTATTAAAGAGGCGGTTCCATTTGTGCTGCTGGGAGTATTTCTTGTAAATATATTATATACACTTGGAATAATTCAATTTGTCGGTAAAATTGCCTCTCCTGTTGTTACCCGGGTTTTGGGATTGCCCGGCGAGGCTGTAGGCGCACTGATAATTGGCTTCCTCCGTAAAGATGTGGCTGTCGGAATGCTCATTCCGTTGGGGCTGACCGCAAAGCAACTGATAATTGCCTCCGTAGTACTGGCTATGTATTTTCCCTGTGTTGCAACATTTGCCACGCTTGTTAAGGAACTGGGATTTGTGGATATGCTCAAATCGGCTGGAATTATGGTCATTTCCAGTCTTGTTGTAGGTGGATTATTAAATATTATTCTGATATAAGTTACAGCTTGAGTTGAGAATAGTACCGTATGCGGTTAACTGCCCTTTACTATTAAAATTTATTTTATTGACAAAGAGCTTTTTCTGTTCTACATTATTGGCATATGCCAATAACCAATGCTGTAATGAAAATAAGGCCGATTTTTTGGAGGCGGTTTTCTGCAAATGGTTAATGTAATTAAGGTTAAGGAGCTGACAAAACGATTCGGTGACTTCCCTGCTGTTGACCGAAGTAGTTTTGATGTCCGAAAGGGCGAGATTTTTGGATTTCTTGGGCCTAACGGAGCAGGTAAAACAACAACCATAAGAATGCTTACCGGCCTTTCCAAACCTACAAGCGGGAATGCATCTATTTTAGATTTTGATATTCATTCAGAAATTACAAACATCAAAAAGCGTATCGGCGTTGTCCCGGAAAATTCTAATCTTTACGACGAACTGTCCGGAATGGATAACTTGATATTTATGGCGCAGCTTTATGGTATTCCTCGCAATCAACGGGAGGAACGAGCGCAGGAGTTATTAAAAACTTTCGGTCTTTATGAACGCAAAGAAAGTCTGTTTCGGACATACTCCCGCGGTATGAAACGGGCGCTAACCATTGCCGCAGCTTTAATACATAATCCTGAAATTGTATTTCTTGATGAACCAACTGTAGGTTTGGACGTGATTGCTGCACGGACTTTACGCACATTGATTGATAATATGCGCAGCGAAGGAACGACGGTTTTTCTTACCACGCATTATTTGGAGGAAGCAGACTTTTTATGCGACCGTGTTGCAATTATTGTTAAAGGAAGGATTATAAAAATTGACACTCCTAAAGCGTTGAAAGATTTGACTAATACGAACAGCCTCGAAGAAGCGTTTATTAAAATAACGGGTCTAAGTTCTACTGTTATGGTGGCAGAAAAAGGCGGTGGGTATAATGTGGCGCGATAATCTGCGGGTAATCTGGTATATCGCCTTAAAAGATATGAGGACATACTATCTCAAACCCCCTGCAGTCAGTTGGGGAATTGTCTTTCCTGTTACTTGGATTTTAGCCTTTTATCTAAGGATGCCATCTGACTTTAAGGAATTAGTGCCCGGCTTGATAGCTATGACAATTTTGTTTAGTACTACTGCTGCAGAGGCAGTGGTGATTAATTTTGAGCTTAGGCTTGGTTCGTTGGAGCGGTTGCTTTTGGCCCCTGTAACTGTGCTGGCAGTATTAATGGGCAAGATATTAGGAGGTTTCTTTTTTGGGCTGATGATGACCGCTATAATATCAATTGGGTCGGTTCTTGTGGTTGGCGTTTATCCTAATATATTTTCTCTTGTTATAATCATCATTGTTTCATGTCTTGTCTTTTCATCTCTGGGTGCTCTTTTATGTGTTTTAGTAAAAGAGGTATTTGAAGCACAAACATTGCTTAATTTACCAAGATTCATAATGATATTCCTCTGCGGCGTTGTTTATCCTATCTCCCGAATGCCTGCGTGGCTGAAATATATCTCTCATACAATGCCGCTTACCTATACTGTTGATGGATTACGTAATTGCTTCATCGCGGGGACGAAATTGTTGGTTTTAAGAGATGCGCTGATACTGACAGGTTTTGCTGTTTTGTTTATTCTTTGGGCGACAAAATTGTTTTACAAAAAGTTTGAGTAAACGAAAGGGAAATTTATGAAAATAGGAATTGTTATTTCAAGTAACGATGCAGAAACTTGCTGGAACGCTCTGCGTTATGCTAATTTCAGCCTCGGCCAAAAAGATGAGGTTAAAGTCTTTTTAATGGGCAAAGGCGTTGAGTATCAAAAGGTCAGCATCGATAAATTTAACACGATAGAACAAGCGGACAAATTTCTCAAAGCAGGTGGCAGGATATTTGCCTGCGGGATGTGTATCAAATCCCGCCAGCAGGAAGGTTCAGAGATGTGTCCTATCTCAACAATGAAGGATATGTACGATATCGTCAAAGAAAGCGATAAAGTGGTTACTTTTTAAGCCATGAACAAAGATTATGCCCCGACCCTGTAAATGCAGACGTGTTTGCGGAAATCCGCAGGCAGATTATTTTAAGCCGAGAGGCGTACCAGTTTCACAATTGGAGGAAGTTATTTTAACGATTGATGAATTTGAGGCCATACGGCTGGCCGACCTCGATGGTTTATATCAGGAAGAGGCGGCTAAAATGATGAATATTTCAAGACAGACCTTTGGCAATATTATTGAATCCGCCCACAAGAAGGTAGCGGATGCGATGGTTAATGCCAAGGCCCTTAAAATTGAAGGAGGTGTTGTAAAAATGATGCAGAAACAATTTTTATGTTACGATTGCCAGAACGAATGGAATGTTCCCTATGGTTCTGGAAGGCCGGCTGAATGCCCAAAATGCCAGAGCAAGAATATTCACAGGTCTCCTCAGGACCGGGGCTGGGCACGTGCCGGCGGACACGGTAGGGGACGCGGAATGTGCAGAAGGATGGGTATATGAGAATATGTATTCCAACTGCGACAAATGACGGGGAAAAAGCGGACGTTTACGGGCATTTTGGCAGCGCTCCCTGTTTTACCATTTATGATACTGAGGAAGATACTGTTGAGATTATTGATAATTCCAATCAGCATCATGTTCACGGTGCCTGTCAGCCGATGGGCGCATTGACCGGTAAAAAAATCGATGCGGTGGTTTGTGGCGGAATGGGCGTAAGGGCGGTGCAGAAACTAAACGAAGACGGAATAAAGGCATATAGGGCATCCGGCGGCACTGTCGAAGAAACCATCAGGCAATATGAAAACAACAAACTTGAAGAAATAACGGTTAAAAGTGCCTGTAGTCAACATGGTTGTTGCTGATAAGGTAAACATTGAGAATTGAGAGAAATGGTAGGGGAGCATTTTACGCTGCCGCCCCAATAAATCGGAGAAAATTATAGCCTTAAATTGGGCGGAAAGCAATTTTTTTCGGTATCGGTATTGGTAACGGTAACGTCGCGGTGTCGGTAAAGGCATAAGAGGGTTAAATGGAGTCAACTTCCAACATTGAACGTCGAACGTCGAACATCGAACATTGAATTAAAAAGGTAAAAGTAAGAAGGCAATGATTTTTCGGAAGCGGAGGTTTTTGATTTTATGACATTGCGCTACGGGAGTGCTAATCAATTGAGGTACTTAGAATTACTTTCGGGGCTTCCAGATAGAAAAACGCTTGGCAGGATAATTAATCTGAAGGATATGGTCTTCGAGCAAATCGCTTACACCCAATAAAACGTGAGACAATCCAAAAACTACCCCAATCTTTTTTCGAGGAATTATCAGAGGCTTTTGTTTTTTGTCGATTAGACCCTGCTTATTAAGAGGCAAAACCTGTATTTTAAAAGTGTGTTCGTAAACATCCATCGGACCGCTTGCAGAATATGCATCACGGGGTTTAACATTACGAATATTATGCCCTAATTTTCTCGCGATATGCTCAGGGATAATAATTTCGTCGGCCCCCGTGTCAATTTAGCCCCAAGTTGAAAAATCTAACCCATTGTCCGGATTAATAATCACGATTGGCAACACAGGTTTTTTCTCTCCACCAATATCGGGAACCGCAAGAAACGGGGCATCCTTAACGCGCATTATCTCCTCTTTGTTTATTAATAAAGCTGAATCGAATTAGCCTTTGGAACAAAAACTACTACAGGCTTTTTTATGCCTTGTGTTTCGGCTTTTTTAATAGCTTTAAGCGGGTCTGTGGAGGCTGCCACAATCTTTCGATTATCGAAAGATTTCATAGCCACATATTTTCCGTAATAATTAATCCTTTTCGAGTGAGTACGACCCATAAAAACTACCTCCTTAAGTGCAGAATATATCGACACTTCTGGGCCACTAACTTTAGGATGTTTCTCCCATCGATGACTTCTTCTATCCTGACTCCTGTTGCTTCTTGTGCTTTAGAATTTCAATTTAAAACAACAATTATATTATACCATAGTAACTGGTCAAGTTCAAGATTTTTCATCTTAAAATTTGTTATAATTCATTAAAAATACAAGAGTTATAAAATTAACAATCTCACAATTCACTACTTTTGTCCTAACCTATACGATTAATAAGAGCTTATGTTCAACCCGCAAAGCAATGGGGAATTGTCTCCTTAAAGAACTGCGACAAATTGTAGCCTTAAATCTGGCGGAAAGCATTTTTTTTCGGTATCGGTATTGGTAACGGTAACGTCGCGGTGTCGGTAAAGGCATAAGAGGGTTAAATGGAGTCAACTTCCAACATTGAACGCCGAACATCGAACATTGAATTAAAAAGGTAAAAGTAAAAAGGCAAAAATCCGAGAAACTTGCCCGCCGCAGCCTTGTGCGAAGGCGGGTCAGTGAAATCTGCGATTAATAACTTAGTGCCTTTGTGGCTGTCTTTTGTCCACATAATCAAAAATGCGCAAGAAAAAACTTGCGCGCCGGCAAAAAAATAAAAATTTTTTCCCCATATTTCACAGGCACTTACAAAATCGGCCTACCAAAAATTTGACGAATTTTCGTCAAAAACGCGCAAGTTTTTATGTAATACGGAGGAACATATAAATTGAAAATTGAAGATTTAAAATTGAAAATTTAAGGATTTTTACGATGGTTAAATTTATTATTCCAACTCCGGTTTTTATTCCCGCATTTATCGAACGCATCTGCGTATGGTTCCTGCTGCGCTATAGAAAAAAACATTACGGCTTCGCATTCAGGCGCATAAAACTAATTACAAACGAAAACGTTGATGCAAAGCACCAATACACTATCGTTGACCCTGACGATTATCAGAAATTGTCTAAATATCCCTGGCTACTGTTGGAAGGCGGAAATGAGATATATTACGCCGGCTGTTTCGAGCATAGAAAAATTGTGTATATGCACAGAGTGATTATGAATGCTCCTAAAGGTAAAATCGTTGACCATAGAAATGGTGAAGGACTCGATAATACTAAAAGAAACCTGCGTTTGGCGACACATTCTCAAAATGCCTGCAACAGAACACGAACAAAAAGCGGCAGTTCGAAATATAGAGGTGTCCGCTATCGTAAAAAGGAAAGAAAATGGGAGGCATCTATATCTTACAATGGAATATATAAGTATTTAGGAATTTTCGACAATGAGGAAGAAGCCGCAAGGGCATATGACGAGGCCGCCAAATTTTATCACGGCCAGTTCGCTGTCTTGAACTTTGAAAAGGTGGACGAACCCCCAGTAAAACTGGGGGCTAACCATCGAATAAATTTACTTGCAAAAGAGGCGGTTTAGGGGTAAAAACATACGAAATACGCGATAATCAATACCAGATAACCATTGGATTAGGAGATTGTGAAAATGGCAAAGATATATTACCAGAAAGATGCCCCTATTGGTCCGCTTAAAGGCAAAAAAGTAGCGGTAATCGGATACGGCAGCCAAGGACATGCTCACAGCCTTAACCTGCGAGACAGCGGGATAAAAGTAGGCGTAGCAGAACTAAAAGGCACCGATAACTACAAACTCGCACAAAAACATAAATTCAAGCCGGGCGATATAAAAACAGCAGTGAATGGAGCATCGCTGATAATCGTAACTGTGCCGGATGAAATGCAGGCAAACGTATATCAAACACAGATTAAGCCGAACCTGTTGGCGGGACAAACAATGGGATTTTGCCACGGCTTTAATATACATTTCAAATATATTGTGCCGCCGAGGAATGTGAACGTCGTTATGATTGCGCCGAAAGGGCCGGGGCATTTAGTTCGCAGCGAATTCGAGAAGGGCGGAGGTGTGCCTTGTCTGGTTGCTGTAAAACAGGACGCGACCGGCGATGCGAAGAAAATAGCGCTTGCGTGGGGCAACGGTATCGGCGGGGCAAGGGCAGGTATCATTCAAACCACCTTCAAGGAAGAAACTGAAACAGATTTGTTCGGCGAACAGGTGGTTCTCTGTGGGGGACTAACTTCGCTAATTAAAGCAGGATTTGAAACGCTTGTTAAGGCAGGATATCAGCCTGAGATAGCATATTTCGAATGTATGCACGAGGTGAAACTGATTGTTGACCTGATATATCAGGGCGGAATGAGCTATATGAGGTATTCAATTTCAAATACGGCTGAGTACGGCGACCTGACAAGAGGGCCGAAAATAATAACCGACAGGACGCGCGCTGAGATGAAAAAGATTCTGGCAGATATCAGGAGCGGGAAATTTGCGAAAGAATGGGTTGCTGAGTATAAAAGCGGCCTTAAAAAGTTCAATGCACTATACAAAAAAGATTATAACTGCCAGCTTGAAAAGGTCGGAAGGAAACTGCGAAAGATGATGAAATGGATTAAGGCGAAGGAAGTATAATAAAAAAAAATAAAAAATCAAAAATTAACCCCGGTGAGATAGCCGAAGCGGCATCTCACGGGGCAAGAATGCAAAATTGTGGAATCCGCCTTCGCTGAAGCTTCGGCGGATGGTTATTTGATGGAAAGGAAACCCTTGAAGACCTCAAACTTTTTGTTGTTTGGGATTATTGTTCCGGCGATATTGTTTTATGGGGGCTGCGGGATAATAACAGAGCCGCTGGAGAGAGTGGAGCCTGAGCCAAAACCTTATACAAGTCAGTTGCCGCGGGCTTATAATAAGGTCCAGCTTAATAAAAGCACAAGCGTCGATGTGCTGGAAGCGATAAAACAGTACAAGCAGGAATTTGTAAGCCAGAGCGAAAGCGTTATCGCCAGCTACGGAGAGAAGAAAGGCACCAGTCAATTCTGGCTGACTATGGTTGCTTTTGAAGAGGAACAATTCACCGCAACAAGAAAATATTTTCTGGCGGTCGATGAAAAGCCCTGGCATATTGCTGCGGAGGGGCAAAAACTGCGATTCGATGCCGAAGAGATTATCGACGAGGAAACCTTATCAGAGGCCTACACCAGTGAGAATCAAAAGCGGATTGCAATACTGAAAAAGGTGCTTGAAAACTGTCGCGATGATGTTAAACAGATTCGGCAGGACAGCAGAATTCCAGATACAGGCGGAATGATGATTAAACAGACACTCGAAAGAATACTCTATGTGCTGGAACAATCGCCTGCCCTTGCCGAAAAGCTCGACCAGCCGAACGGACTTGATTTTGACCATCCGACGATGGGTAAGGGACGAGCAGGGATGAGACTTGAAGATAAAGTTGTCAAGGTCAAGATAAGAATCGGCAGATTGTGGCAAATATGGAAGAAAGAATAAAATCTCCGCCTCATCCTTCGACTTCGCTCAGGACAGGCGCGGCAGGGGCTAAATAATTTTATTACTGTTTTGACGGGGAGCCCCGCCCGAACGCGGTGCGGGACGAGCGGATTTTTTGCTGAATGTTTTCAAGCCTTCCGAAACAAATCAATTCATCATCAAGTGAAAATATTGTATCTGTGGAAGGATTCGGTATTGTTTGGCGGTCTCTTATGATTGCAAGAACGATTATGTCGTAACTTCTTAGCTTTGATTCAATAAGGGTTTTGTTCAGGATGGGGCTATCAGGACAAATCGTTATTCTCGATACGCCATAACCGCCGGTTGATATTAAAAGCTCTTCAAAAGTTACGGGTTTTATTATGTCCCGTTTTAACACGAATTTTCTCAAAAGGTTTGTCAGACCCTGCGAAGAATTATTGTATGTGAAGAGTTTATAGAGTAACAAAAACAGCAAGATAATTACGGCAAAGTTTATCCAGGGCAGCAGACTCGAAGGCATAAAATCCTTCAGAAAAGGCAGAGATATTCTGGTTTCAGAGACGCCGGGCCTCAAAGAGTTAGCAAAAGTAGCTATCATAGTAACAAGTCCTGCGTTTCCAAGCACAATAAGAGCTGATGCAATTTTACGTCTTTGAGGGTTGGAGACAATCAGTTCCGATTCCTTAGTGGTAAAACCTGTGCCGGTAAAACAGCTCAGAGCCTGAAACTTCGCCAAAGACCACTCAAGCCCCGTAAGCTGGAAAGCAATAGCTCCAATTCGAACGACGATGAAAGATATTAAAAGGACAATGACAAAAAGAATAAGGTTCATATTTATTTCTCCAGCCAGAGGTTAATCCGCCTGCGGCGGATAAATTGTAACGGAAGTACAAAGAAAAATCTCAGGCAGCAGAAGTCGAGTCGGCAATGGATTAGATTTTTTTCATTCCACCTTCGCTAAAGCTTCCACCTTCGTCCCACCTATGGTGTCCCAAAGGGACTAAGGGACTTCGGCGGACAGGTCGGCGGATAAACCTGCCTTTTTAAACTTCGACGGGGCAAAGTCCTTTTTGCGGCTGCCTGAGACGTCCATCCATAGACGTATTAGTTACAGAGGAAGCAACGGTTTCTTCAACCGAGAGTGGCTGCAACTGCTGCTGTGCCGAGAGTATCGCCTGTGCCTGCGAAAGAGCAAGAAATCTGATAAAAGCGGCCGGCACAGTGCGAAAGCCGGAAGCGAGTATTTTTTCTTCCACAATTGAAGCAACCGTTCTTGCCGTGATAATGTCGAGATTATACTCAACTACGAGGTCATTAATAATTTTTGATTTGTTCCAGCGGTTCACAGGCCGGACTGCCATATCCTGTCGCAGCCTGACGACATCAGAAATTTTCTGAATATCGGATTTTGTTACTTCGACTCTTGCCCTTAAAAGGTTGCGTTTACAGCGGTGTTCAGCGAGATTGGCTGCAGCGTTATCGTGTCCGGTAGATGAGAGGACAGCCTGAATTATCGACAAAATTTCACTGCTCGTGATTTTATTTGAGCCGTATCTGCCGTACAGGTAAAACGTAACAGCTTCGGCAAGTTCGCCGGCGACAGAAGCATCCGCAGGCTCCGCAAAGGCATTAACAAATGTCGCAAAGACCTTTGTGTGCAGATACCCTTCCTCTGTACCATCAACTTTTATTACCTTTAGCTGCTGCATCCAACCGTCTTTCAGTCTGTAAACAGTTTTGGCTGATTTGTATCGTCAGGCTCCGAGATAGCCTGACTTACCTCATCTATAAGCTCACCGGCATCCGTAAACTGCCGATAAACACTGGCGAAACGAATATAAGCCACCTTGTCAACGGCTTTCAAATGCTTCATTGTGCTTTGGCCAATGAATTTTGAACTTACTTCCTTGTCAGAATGCCTGAATATGTCTTCTTCGACCTTGTCGGCAATCTGCTGTATCTGCTCGGCAGAAACAGGCCTTTTATAGCAGGCTTTCTGCAAACCGGAAATTACCTTTTCCCTGTCATAGGGAACACGTGAATTGTCCTTTTTGATAACGTTAAGTTTAAAACTTTCGCCGATTTTTTCGTAAGTTGTGAACCTTCTGCCACAAGCCAGACACCGGCGTCTTCGGCGAATTACGCGACCCGCTTCGCTTGAGCGCGAATCAATAACCCTGTCACGGTTTTCCTTGCAATATGGACATTTCACGGTTCTTTTCTGCCAGTAACACCACAATATTTTGAGTCAACGTTATTCTAAAACCCATATATAGTATGTCAACCAAAAATATTTAAGAATTTTGCTTATTCCTCGAGCCGCTCAGGACAGGCAACGGGCCGGGATTGTTAATAATTCTTTTCCTTTGCTGCAAGTTATGGGCTTTAATGAGGTAATGGTCGGCGTGATAAGGAATTCACAGGGGATAAAAAGGAAGTAAGTCCTATGGACTCCTTACGGAGGAAGCAAAGAAGCGGGGAGAAAATTCCAAGGACCAAAATACAAATTCAAGATTCAAATAAATTTGAGCGCAAAAAAAGGGTCTCTGCGTCCCCTTACGGCAGAGACCCCGAATCAATGTATAAGCAAATCCCCCCAAACAAATTGGTTGTCTTTGAGCGTATCCCTGTAGCCTATACACTTGTTACGCTGCAGCAAAAAACAAGCAACCTCGGCGAAGCACTTTTATTGTTCAAAGCTCTTTTTGAGCCTTTCGATTTCGCCTGCCCTGGTTAATCCCCCCAAGGCAGGAAGCACAAGTTAAAGGAGGAGAGAAGAAGTCAATTTTGTCAGCGATTTGTTTTTCTTTCGCTTCCATCTAAATTATAAGAAGCAAATTCGAGGATGCAAATTCACCAGAAATTTTTTTTATTTATCAAGGCTGCTATGAGCCTTTTAATTACTACCTGCCCTGGTTAGTCCCCCCAAGGCAGGAAGCACAAATAGTAGAAGGAGATAAGGAGTCCGCTTCACATTTTTGTCTTGTCTGACTCCATTGAAAATATAAGAAATGAATCGCATAAGTGCAAATCGCACACGATAGGCGTTTAATGCATTTGGGGGTGAATGATTATGAGACTCTAAACATATTGAAGATTTAAGATTAAAGGTGACCGCAAAAGTTAACAGTGAACAGTTAACAGTTTACAGAAGAAAAGAATTGGCCAGCATAATTCTGTAAACTGTAAACCAAAAGGGATATTCGTTCTTCGATTGACTTCAACCTTTGGCTTTGGCGTACCAGTCCGGGTCGCAGGAGAGCTTTTCCTTTGCCTCGGCAGTCATCATTGAAAAGGCAGGGTGCGAAGAGTACCAGGAACGTTTTTTAAAATCGCCATCCCTCATTTTTTCCACCTCGGCAGCGGCGTCCCTGAAATAGCTGCCGTAAATGTGCAGCGAATCCGTTATGTCAACGTATCTGCCGGCCTTGACCGGTCTGAGGATTTTTTCAGCTATTTTTTCCGCAATGATTCTCTGCAAATCCGTCAGGGCATAAACATTCATAAACCAGGCTTTGTAAAGGTCCCTGCTTCGCCAGTGAGTGTTCATATTCAGGCTGAAACTGCCGTCAGGATTTTCGAGCATTCTGCACCATATCCGCTGAAGACAGGGAGGGTCGTCGGTTTTGGTATCAGCGGTCGGTATCCAGGTAACAGCCTGAGCTCGCCTTGTATATGTGGTTGCCGAAAGAGAGTCGATTATGTATTGAATTTGATTGACCTTTGCAAATGGTTTGGGTGACTTGGGATTTCTGATGTCTTCGAGCGGGCAATAGGCAAAAAGCCTTTCGTGATAGGTGTAAGTCCATTTTCCTGATGCGGGGTCAATCCAATGGTCGTGAATGCCGTTAACTACTTCCTGCCGATAAGCTTCAAGCTCTGCAGGCCCGCCGGGGAAGTTTTTGTGTATTCGAGGCTCGGCAAAAGGGTCGGTTACCGTAATCATTACCGTGGCGTCCCTGCTGGGCGGGTCTGTGGGCTTGTCGTACTGGGTTCTTACTTCAATGCCGTTGTCCCATACAGCCAGAACCGCTGCTTCCCATGCTTCCGACAAACAGCCGGCCTCGATGGAAATTACAGGTATATTGCTCATTTGACCTCCGTGCTTCTTTAGAGTCCAAGTTCCTCGTCAGTAAGATTATATTGCTGGCGGTGTTCTTTGGGCACATTGCGCAGAAGCATCTGCGCCTCCTGTGCATATTTTGTGTTGGGATAATCTTTCATTACCCGCCTGCACATTTCCACAGGCTCTCGATACATATGGGCAGGAAGCCTGTTGCCGATTTTGAGAAAAGTCCTGGCGTTAGAGAGAAGCGTTTCTGCCTGATAATCGTCGGCAACGGAAAAGTCTTCATTCACTTTCTGTTTTGCCGGAGCCGAAACGGTGTTTGCATCCGCTTTAGACTGTTGAGGCTGTGGTGTATTTACATCGGTTTTATTTACATCAGCAGTTAAAACCGGCGATATATTCGGCCCTGCCGGTAACTGCACAGGCTGGACAGGTTCAACGGCAGGCAGATTTGATTGAGGGGCGGCAGGCGGCTGATTGGGTTCGTTAAAATCTGCCGCTGCGAACTCCTGCGGATTTTCCAGAATTTTGTGAATAACCATCTGCGGCAGAAAACCTTCAACGTTGCCGGCATACCTGATTGTGCTGTCAGGCGCGACAATCAATAGGAGCGGTTTGTCAAAACTGCCGCCAAGACAGGAGAACATTTTCTGCTGCCCCTCAGGGGAAAGAATAAAGGTCCGCCAGGTTTGAGGGTTTTTATTGAGCCAGTTTGCAAGATTTTTCGTTTTTGTCGGGTCGTTGAGATTAATTCCTATAAAGGCGATTCTTCTGTCTTTTTCAAACTGGTTTTGTAGTTTTGAAAATGCTTTGAGTTCGTTTGTCTGTTCGGCCTGGTACTGTTGCTGCGGCACAGCTTCCGGCGCCGGCTGGGGCATAGGTGCAGGTATATTTTCAGCAGGTGCGACAACAGGCTGTGGAGGGGGGGATACAGGAATATTTGGTTCGTTAGTTTCTGCCGGTTTTGTCTCTTCCACCGGTGCAAAACTATCGAGTTCATTAGCATCGATTTTCCACAATATGGCGCACGCAAGCTGACCGGCTGACCGCCAGGAAGGCGAATCAGCCCCAACAGGCTCAGGATAAAAATCAAAAACTTTGCCAAGCAGCCCTATCCTGACGGCGTTTACATCAAGCTGAATATCATTTTCGCTACCCTGCTGGTAAGACTGGACATCAGCTTTGTCGGTTTGTGGGCCCGGCCGGCTGTTAGTACTTTGTTCTGTCAGCGCTTCAATTACAGATGCGTAATCCTTGTAAATGATAGAAAGAGCAAGACGTGTTTTGACGGTGTTTGGATTTTTAGAGGCCACCTTCTGGGCTGAGGCAGCCTGTTTCGATGCCTTGTCCTGCTTGTTGTCGAAATAATAAACCCATGCTGAAAGAATATGATAAGTGCTCTTCTGTGAGTTGTTAAGCACCGGCAAATACTTTCTGTTTTTTGCGATAGTTTTAAGAGACGCGTCAAGGTCTTCTTTGGAAGGTATTTGGCCGGAGTTTACAAAATCGAGGATTTTTTTATAGGTGGCATCGACTTCCGTCATAGCTGTTGAGGCTTCTTGTTGAAGCTGTTGCCTTATTTCCTGACCGGATTGCGTCCTCCTCGGTGCGGGTGTGTACTGAGCCTGGGCGAAAACTTCAGTATAAATAATAAGTAAGAAAACGATTAAAGAAACGATTTTCGGCAGATTGCTGAATTTTCTCATAATTTATCCAATTTTCCCTTAAAATAACCTTATAATATAATACCATAATACCAATTAAATGTTTTGCCGAAAAGTCAAAAAAGACGTCGGCAAAAAGGTATTTGACAATCTGGTTTTTCTAACCCATAATATCTATAATTTGTTGAAATTACGATGTTTACAGGACTTGTTGAATCTGTTGGTAAGGTAAATTCGGCTGTCAGCAAAGCAGGCGGTATGAGACTGGGAATAGACCTCGGCCAGACAGCAAGGTGCGGCGACAGCATCGCTGTCAACGGCGTGTGTCTGACTGTGGCAAGCTCGAAAGGAACTATTGCAGAATTTGATGTAAGCGCTGAAACGCTGTCAAAGACAATACTGGGCAAATTAAAAACCGGTTCAGAGGTAAATATGGGAAGGGCTATGCAGGCGGCAGACAGATTCGGCGGACATTTTGTTGGGGGACATATCGATGCAATCGGTACCGTAAAAAAAATCGAAAAGAAAGGTGAATTCTGGCTGTATGTTTTTGAAGTTGGCAAAGATATCTCAGATTACATCATTCCCAAAGGCTCAATAGCAGTTGACGGCGTTAGTCTTACAATTGTTGATGTCGAAGAAAACAATTTCAGTGTGGCGATTATTCCCGCAACTTTCGAAAATACTATTTTCAAAAATTACAGGCTCGGCAATTCGGTCAATATCGAAACCGATATAATCTGCCGAATAGTAAAAAAACAGCTCGATAATATTTTGGGACACAAGCAAGGTTTTACTGTTGAGAGATTGAAAGAAATAGGATTTTAGAAAAGAATACAGAACACAGAATACAGTAGACAGTAGAAAAAGTGTCTGAAAACAAAAATAATTTTGATGAGCCGTTGGTAATAGGCATAACGATGGGCGAGCCTGTGGGCATTGGGCCGGAGATTATCGTTAAAGCCCTGTACGACCCGTTTATACGCAGAGGCGCAAAGTTTATCATATTCGGAATGGATGAGTTTCTCGAATACGCTGCGGACCTTGCGGAAATCGAGCCTTACTGGGGAAGATGCCAGCATGAGAAAATAAGCAGAGATTTTCCGCGAAATATTGTCGTTGCGGATTATGACGATTATTCAGTGCCGAGCTGGATAAAAGGACCAAGCAAATCAGGCGGCGAGGCATCTTTGAGATTTTGCACCGACGCAACCGAGGCAGCAAGGGCAGGCATAATAGATGCAGTAGTTACGGCACCTATAAGCAAGACAAGCTGGAAACAGGCAGGTGCCGAATGGCCGGGACATACGGAACTCCTGGCAGCACTGTGCAAATCGCCACGCAAGGCAATGATGTTTGTCGCAGGGCCGTTAAAAATTGCACTTGCCACAATCCACGAAGCACTTTTTGAGCTTCGAAACAAATTTACAATCGGCTGCGTTTATGAGCCGATAGATTTGCTCAATACCGCACTGCAGGAATTTTTCGGCATTAAAAATCCACATATAGCGGTGGCAGCGCTTAATCCTCATGCGGGCGAAGAGGGGCAGTTCGGCGATGAAGAACAAAGGATAATCAGCCCTGCAATTTTAATTGCACAGGAGATGGGCATAAACTGCTCAGGGCCGTACCCGGCTGATACGCTTTTTGTAAGAGCGGCGGCAGGCGAATTCGACGGCGTTGTCGCAATGTACCACGACCAGGGAATGATACCGGTTAAACTGCTTGCATTTAAAGACGCAGTCAATGTAACAATAGGTCTGCCGATAATCCGCACTTCGCCCGCTCACGGCACGGCATTCGACATCGCAGGAAAAGGCGTTGCGGATGAATCGAGTATGAAGGCTGCAATAAAACTTGCGATAGAAATGGTAAAAGTGAGAAAACAGAAAGCAGAAGGCAGAATACGGAACGAAGTTAAGAGTGAAAAATGAAAAATTAAAAGAACAAAAGTAGGAAAGTAAAGAGGCAAGAAAGCAAGGATTAAAAATATTATTTTATTTATGCAGACGAAGACTGAAATACAAAGATTATTGGCGGGGGCGGGGGTTGAGCCAAATAAACGGCTCGGACAGCACTTCCTTATCGACCTGAACCTTATGGAGCTTCTGCTTTCAAATGCAAATGTTACTGAAGACGACATCGTTCTTGAAGTAGGCTCCGGCACAGGGTCGCTGACGAGCGAACTTGTCAGGCGGGCGGGGAAAGTTATCGCAGTCGAATATGATGATGCTCTTGCAGAGATAACAAGACAGCATCTTCGTAACGCAAAAAATATCGAGATTATAAACGCAGATGTTCTTGAGAGTAAAAATACCATCAACCGCCAGGTGATTGAAAAACTTCAAGCAGCACAGCGGGAGTTTTTCGGTAGAGTCCTGCTCGTCTCAAACCTGCCTTACAGTGCGTCTTCGAGCGTGATGCTTAATCTTTTGTCAGGCACAGTGGTTGCCGATGAAATGATTGTAACGGTGCAGAAGGAAGTTGCTCTGCGAATGGCTGCCGAGGCGGGAAGCGAAGATTACGGGATACTGAGTATCTTTCTGGCGGCGATGGGACAGTGCAGGATTTTGAGGAAACTGTCGCCAAAGGTATTCTGGCCGCCGCCACAGGTGGATTCGGCAATGGTTCGATTCGACAGAGACCCTGCCAAAGCCTCTGAAGTTCATAATATCGAACTGTTCCATCTGGTAGTAGGGCTGTTTATGGGCCATCGGCGAAAGATGATGAAGGCCTGCGTCAAATTCGCCGAAGGCAAACTTGCAAACATTCATAACTGGCAGGACATTTTTACAAGGGCGTTTATCGAGCCGCATCACAGGCCGGAGGAATTAAGTGCGGTCGATTATGTTGCAATCGCAAATCTGTGTAATGAAACACTCGGATAGCCACAAAGACACGGAGACACCAAGAAAAAGATGAATTATTTTTATAAATTACTTCGTGCCTTTGCCTGTCCGACGAAGCTTTAGCGAAGGCGGATGTCTTCATGGCTAAAATATCAAATTTCTACTGAGGCGTAGCGATGGGCGTGACATTCGATGTTGACGGCTACAGGCAGTGATGCGATATGGCAGGGGGCGGTTTTAATCAGAACTGCAAGCGCCGTTGTGTCACCGCCAAGACCTGACGGGCCTATGCCGAGAGAGTTTATTTTCTGCAGGAGCTGTTTTTCCATATCGGCATAAAAAGAATCAGCATTGTGGGAATCAAGTTTTCGCAAGAGGGCTTTTTTGCTCAAGAAACAACACTGTTCAAAATCGCCGCCGATACCAATGCCAACGATAAAAGGCGGACAGGCATTGGCACCGGCCTGTGTGACAACCTGCACAATCCATTCGATGATTTTTTCCTTGTCGTCGGTCGGCAGAAACATTTTGAACTGACTTCTGTTTTCGCAGCCGCCACCTTTGGCCATCAAAGTTATCCTGATTTTGTCGCCGGCAATGATTTCTGTATGAATTACCGCAGGGGTGTTTGTGCCGGTATTTCTTCTTTTGTTCAAAGGGTCGGCAACAACGCTTTTTCGCAGATAGCCGTTTTCGTAACCTCTTGCTACGCCGACAGTTACGGCGCCAGCGGCAGTAGAGCCAGCAGGCTCTATGACGACCTGCGAACCGATTTGAAGAAACACAACGGCAAGACCGGTGTCCTGACAGATGGGGATTTGCCGTTGCTGGGCGATTTTTGCATTTTCAATAAGCTGGTTTAGTATTTTTTTTGCAGAGATGCTCGACTCTTTTTTTGCGAAAGTTTCCAGTGCAGCCAGAACGTCCTGCGGTAATTCGTGGCAGCTTTCTATGCAGAGTTTTTCGACCTCCGAAGCGATTTTTTCAAATTGTATAGTCCTCACGATTTTATTTTATCTCAATATCAAATGTTTTGTACATTGTATTGCCTTCGACGTCAGATACCTTTAATGCAAGGACGTGCCGGCCAGGTTTTAAATCGGCTATTGTGATTGTAAAGTCTTCCTGGGTCGTATCGAATATGCCATCTTTTGGCAGCGATGAAATCCATTTTTCATTGCTATCGATTGCATAGCTTAAACTTTCAATAACACTGTACTGGTCTTTTATTTTCAAATCCAGTACGGCCTTCGCATCCGAGACCTGAAGTTTGTGTGTTTCGATGACAGGCGCAGTGTTGTCGACTGTTACGGGTTCGCTTATTCTTGAGCCTGTCAGCTTTGTGCTCTGGTCATTGCTCAGTTCGTCCGAGGCGGTGATTCTGATTTCATAGATGCCGTCCTCAACGGTCCTGCTGTCCCAATCAAAGGTAGGTTTGTCAAGCTCGTCTTTCAGCTCAATCCAGCCGGTGCGACCTTTTTTTCTGAAGTCAATTTTATATATAAGCCGGTCCTCATTTTCATCTTCCACCTTAAAATCGATTTTAAAAACGCCAGGGTCTGCCTTTTTGTCAGGTTTTCCAACCGTTACCTCTGTTACTTTGGGAGCAAGGTTGGGTATCACGGAGGCTACGGCAACTTCGCGTATAACCGGCGTTGAGTCCGCATTGCCTTGGAGAATCAGTTTATACTGGCAGAATCTGCCTAATGGGACGGTAAGGTCAATTGGCGTTGTAATAATCAGCGGTTCCGTCCAGGTGGAAAAGGTTGGGTCGTTGACATCTTCGACATTTCCGCTCCTGGCGGAAAGCAACACTTTTGTCTGGTTTGGTATGTCGGCGTCGAGCTGCAGTTTGCCCCATTGTGCAGGCTGACCGGCATCAACAAGAGCGGATTCAAAACTGCCCTTGACGGCATATTTTGACTTGAGCAATATGAGCCTTGGCGGGTTTGCGGTGCAGAAATATGCATCCGAACCTGCACTGATTATGTCGGTTATCTGAGAAGCAACCTCGTCTTCATAAACAAGAGTTTCAATTTCTGTCTGCGGATTGATGCTGTACATTTGGGCTTTATTGCCGGTGCCGACGAGAAGATTATTGTTCTGCAAATGGAGGGCAAAAAAGACCGCGGTCCGGCTGAAAATATCAGTTACAAAACCATTTGGGTCGATTTTATAGATATGACTTGCAGAGGATTCGCGGCCTCTTTTAAGACTTTCGGGCGGTTTGGGAAGTTCAGCAGGCCGCTGATTGTCTGAACCGGTATTCGCGATTTTGAGCGATATTCCCCCGGCTGCGGGAAGTTTGGATTCTTGTTCTTCAGCATCCTTATCTTCCGGTCTGCCCGGCGCAAATGGTTTTAGTTCTGCCTCCTCTTCCTTGAATTGGGACTTGATTGATTTGTATGAAGTAGCGGCTGCATAGAGATTGCCCTTATTGTCGAACAACAAGTCGGTAATCTCATTTTCGCTGCTATCATAAAGAACCGAAGCAGTCCTCTTTTCAGGACTGATTTTATAGACGAGCCCCCTTATATCAGTTCCGGCATATAGAAAGCCATCTTTGCCTGCGGCAAGGCACAGGACGTTTTTGTCCTTACAGGTGTAAATAAGCTGAGGATTTCGCCCCTTACTGTCAAGACGCCAGATTTTGCCGTTTGGACCTGTGCCGAGAAAAATATTGCCGTTTTTATCAAGCTCAATTGCAAATATATATGATGTGTCATTTGGTTCAAAGACTGTTTCAAAGTTTTTGCCATCGAATCGGGTAAGACAACATTTGTCGCCGCTTATGCCGGCAAGAACTTTGCCCCAAGCGTCGAGCGCCAGTTTGAAAATATGAAGATTTTGCAGACGTTTTTCGGCAGACTTCGGCAAAATCAGTTGAGTCGTACCACTTTTTGGTTCGTTAGGTTTATTAGGTTCGTTAGGTTCATTTGGCTCATCAGGTTTATCTGGCTCTTTTGTTTGCGTCTTTGACGCTTTCTCTTTAACCGGGTTAATATCGGGAAATCGGCGGCTTTCTCTAACGGGGTAAATACATATAGTTTTGCCGTCTTTGTACCTGTAGATTTGGCCGTTTGGACTTGTGCCGATATATATTGAGCCGTCTTTGGTCTGTAAGATTGAATTTATTACCCAGACATCGTTGAAATCCTCAGTCAGTACCTGCGTTGCTCCTGCAAGCGTGATATTGCCGCGAGAATTTATGACTGTATCCTTAGTTTTCCCTTTGGAAAAGTCGTCCATTGATTTGTGTTTGGTGATTTTACTTGTAACAGCGGAGCAGTTGACGACAAAAACGGCAACAGTCAGAATGGAAAAAAGTTTTTTCATAATCAACCTCATTAAAAAGAATTCCGATGTCAGGAATCAGAAGTTTGTTTATTTTTCTTCAACAGTTATATCCAGCGATTTGCTGTCGAGCACAATGGTGTCGATAGGTATTGTTTCTTCGAGCCATTGTGCCGCCGGTTTTGTAATCATTGAGCGTTTTTCATTGTTCAGAAGCAAGGTTTTACTAAGCGGAAGCTGGGGCAATTGGGCTGTTTCAATCGCAATACCGCCTGCAGGCAGAGTCAGAACCAGATGCAGATTGGTCCTTTTTGTGTTGGCGATATTGTTTATGATGCTTATCAGGCCCGGCAGATTTTCAGGTATATATCTGTAAGGCGCTGCTTTTGTTATAAGATGCATATAATCTTCTGTGCCGCCAAGCAGAAGTTTGTATTGGCCCGCCGGAACATTGTCCGGTATAGTTAGAGAAGTTTTGTAATTTTTATGACCTGCAAGGTATGATTCCAGCGTTATCGAAGCCGTTATTGTCCGGCCAGGCTTTACCGTCGTGTCCGATACGTCAAAGCTCCATATATGTGAAACCGCGGTCTGCGGCAGTATCTTGACCTCAAAGTCGAGAGAGGAAATCGGCGGTCTGTCATAAGGATTGTTCATAATAAGACTCAAAGCCCCGATACTGTCGGCCAGGTAGTCTTCAAGCTCAGCAAGGCTTGAGAAATTTTCCAGATAGACAGGTTCATAGCCTTCGATGCCGATGCGGGTTTTGTATTGCACCGAATGGTCGGCAGGCAGCGGCCCGAGCAATGTTGCCGTGCCGGACAGGCAGATTTTAGCCAAAAGCGGCGTGAAAAATCGGTGCTGAACGAGCTGACAATTATATGTGCGTATTTTTTCGTCGTTGAACCTCTCTACCGTCAGGCGCATAGGAATCGTTGCGGCCTTTTTGCCGAGAGTGCCGACAATGGCGGTTGACTGGTCGGCATATACGGCCCCTTTGATATCAATCGCCTGACCGAATTTGAACGACCTGATAACATTAGCAACAACAGTATGAACATATCCTGTTGCCATCGGAACATCAATCGGTCCTTCGCCGAGAAAAGCATGACCGAAGGCATAAATCCTGTCTCCATCCACCTCGGTAATCGTGCCGATGGCAGAAAGTTCTATATCGCCGTGAACAAGCGGCAAAGCAAGTATTCCGCCAGGCTTCATTGAAACATTAGTATATTCAGAAAGCTTTCCAGAAGCGCCAACCGATACCGGTGAAAGACCCATAGATTCAAATATGCCGGTAAAATCTTCAAAACAAGCTGCAGGCAGAGTGGTAGCTATCGGGCAGGGAAGCATACTTATTCCATTGGTTGCCGAAGATGCGGTTTTTTTGACGTTAATCATCTGGTTATATGCTGTTTTAAGATTGATAGGCTTTGAAAAATCCAGAACCGGCGCAGACCACAACCCGACCGAGCTCGTCGAAGTCAGTTTTGAGTTTTGAGTTTTGAGTTTTGAGTTGTAGAATTGTTCCTGACCTACTCCCAACATTTCTTCTATAGGGGTTACGCCGTAAAAGGGGTCTTTGCTGAATATCCATGCAAATGCAAGCGCGCCTGCAAGTCTGTTATTTATATAGACAGGCGAACCGCTGCATCCTGAAACAGGACCTGTGTGGATAAACCTTTCATCAGTCCCCATAACAAGAATCGCATTTCTGCCGGGAACTATATCCCTGACAATATCCACGACCTTGAGATTGAATTTTTCCGGCTCGACGCCTTTATAAACCGTAAGACATACAGCGTCCATTCCAGGCTTGATTTCATCGATAGTTATGTATTTTGCTTTGTCAATATCAGCGTAACAAAAAGCAAGCAGCAAGAGGCAAGGTACTGTTTTTACGGCACTTACAGGTTTTTGAGGCATCAATCTTTCCTTTCGCAGAGTAAAGATTTTAGTAGTCTAAGCCAGATATTGCAAGCTAAAAGGAATGTTTAATGTTGAATTTTTAATGTTTAATGATTAGAATTCAATTTTTGAAATTAAGAATTAAAAATTTAAAATTAAAAAGGGGTAAACGATGAAAACAGAACGTCGTCGTGAGCTGGCAACAAATGAGCTGGCCGACTGGATTGTGCATTTTCCGCAGTGGTTGAAGGAAAACAGAACGAGTATAATCGTCGGAGCAATTATAGTCGTAGGTCTTTCAGCCTATATAATATTCTTTTACAGCAGACAGGGCGTGGTCTGGGAGGAGAAACAGGCAATGACCACGGCACTGCTTGAGCAACTCACCTGGCAAAAGGAGACCGTACTGTCGGGCAGGGTACAGGGGCTGGGCGTTTCGGATATCTTTCTTAATACGGCAGGAAATCTTGGTGTCGCTGCTGCAGAGGCTGAAAATCCGCGTTTGTCCGCTCTTGCAATGATTAAAAGGGCGCAAGCTCTTCGTACCGAGCTTCACTATCGGCCTAAGATAGCCGAGGCCGACGTGCAGAAATATCAGTTCGAACAGGCCAAAAGTATTTACGAACAGGCACTTGGAAAGGCCAAAGGCGAACCCGAAATAGCATCTATGGCTGAATACGGAATAGGCCTGTGCCTTGAAGATATGGGGGATTTTGAAGGGGCTAAAAAACTTTATGAAAAAGTAGCCGATTCGGCAGAATATCGGGGCAGTTCATTTGCGGCAAGGGCGAAATTTCGTGCTAAAATCCTAAGCGACTACAAAGAAAAGGCCTTTTTTGCATCCACCCTCCGTCCCGATGGAGTCGGGGCTACGGAGGACAGGCAGGTTGAACCGTCCAAACAAATACCTGAGCAGCAAAGTAACAAACAGTCTTCCGAATCGCTAAAGCCGCAAGCACCATTGACTGAAGCAAATATTACATCACAGACTTCGACGAACTCTCCGTCAGGAGTCCCAAGGACAGTCGAGTCGAAGGATTTGGACTTTAATTTGGCTAAATAGCCTGCGATGGATCCCGCACCTTCTAAATATTCAATGTATCACGTATATCTTTTGAAAAATTGAATGGAAAGAAGGTGCGGGATGAATGAGGAAAAACTTACAGGGGAAAATAAAAAAGAGCCAAACAATCAGAAACCGTTTGAGCAGACTGAAGGCGCCGAACATCTTACCTTGCGGGTAAGCGGCAATATAAAACAGCGCAGGCTGGATAAATACCTTCAGGGCAGATTAAGTCAGTTCAGCAGAACAATCATCCAGAAGCTGATAAAAGAGCAGGGGGTAACAGTAAACGAAAATTACGCCAAGCCCAGCAGCAAGCTATCGCCGGGAGACGTTGTGGATTTAATTCTGCCGCCGCCGGAAATCAAAGAAATTGTGCCGGAAAATATTCCGCTGGATATTCTTTATGAAGACGAAGATGTTCTCGTTATCAATAAACAGGCGGACCTGATTGTTCATCCTGCCAGAGGCTATAAGAAAGGTACGCTTGTTAATGCTCTTGTATATCATTCAAAACAGCTTTCGAAGGGCAGCGAAGAGTTTCGGCCGGGCATAGTACACAGGCTCGACCGAAATACCACAGGCGTTCTTGTTATTGCGAAAAATGACACGGCACACTGGCGGCTGGCAAGACAATTTGAAAAGAGACTTGTCAGAAAGTATTATCTTGCGATTGTTCACGGTGTGCCGGAACTTGCGGCAGATTGCATAAATAAGCCGCTGGCCGTTCATCCGGTAATACGTGAAAGATTCGCCGTTCGGCCCGAAATCGGCAAAGAAGCCATAACATATTATGAGGTTATTGAAAAATTCCGGGGGTACAGTCTGCTCAAACTTGATATAAGAACCGGCAGGACTCATCAGATACGTGTCCATATGTCTTATATAAAGCACCCGGTAGTAGGCGATGAAATGTATGGAGGGAAAATTGTCTATCGCTGGCAGATTGAAGATAAACAAGCCCGGCCCGAAGAGCCGTTAATCGCAAGGCCTGCTCTTCACGCATGGCAGCTTGAAATCACGCATCCCCAGACGCATAAATTGATGAAATTTGAAGCACCATTGCCGATTGATTTCCAGCAGATGCTCGAGGAACTGCGAAAATTCAGATGTGTCTGAAAAACTTGTGGAAATTTATTCCTGCGGTAGTCTGGCAAGGTCTGCATCTGAACCTGCGACCATCAGGATGTCGCCTTCGTAAATGACGGTGTCCGGCAGCGGGACATTTATTATTTCGCCTTTCTCTCTTGAGTCGGAGGTTTTTTCGCCTCTTTTTATCGAGACAAGATTGATACGATACTTCTGACGAAGTTGCAAATCAAGAACGGTTTTCTCGTGATAGCTTGCGGGCGCAATCACGCTTGCAATCGAATAACCCGGCGCGAAATCTATCTTGTCGGTTATTTGTGGAGTTAGCAGCTTATAGGCCCATCGCTGGGCGGATTCGATTTCAGGATAAATGACTTCAGTAGCGCCGATTTTTGACAGCACCTGTCCCTGAATGAGGTTTTCCGCACGGGCATAAATCTGCGGTACTCCGAGAGCCTTTAAGTTGACAACGGTCAGGATTGAGGATTCAAAGCCGCGGCCGCCCTGACCTATACCGACAATTGCAACATCGACTTTGTCAATCCCCTGAGCTCGCAAAGCGTCCTCATCGGTACTGTCGAGCCTTACGGCATGTGTAACCTCGTCGCGAATCTCCTCGGTTATTTCGCGGTTCTGGTCGATTGCAATTACTTCGGCCTCGCCCATTGTGAGGGTAACAGCAAGTTTTCGTCCAAACCTGCCAAGACCTATTACAGCAAACTTTTTCATATTTTTCTCCTTTGGGCAGACGCCTCAAGCAGGGATAAATTTATCCCACAACCACAAGTTCTGTCGGATAATTATAACGAGCCGGCTTTATATTGAAAGTCAAAACGGCAAGCAGCGTAAGCGGCCCAAGTCTTCCAATCAACATAGTTAAAGTGATAATTATTTTTCCTGCCGTTGTCAAAGACGGCGTAATTCCACAGGAGAGCCCGACAGTGCCAAGAGCAGATGTTGCTTCAAACATTATGGCGGAAGCGTCGAAATTGTTGTGCCTTTCAGTTATTGCCAGCAGAAAAGTCGCTGAAAACAGCACTACGGCGAAAAGCGTCACGACCGTAAGAGCTTTGCCAACCGTTACCTGCGGTATGCAGCGATTAAAGATTTCGACCTCGGCTCTTTTGCGGACAGTGGCGTAAACTGCCATTATGATTACCGCGAGGGTAACGGTTTTGATTCCGCCTGCGGTTCCGCCGGGCGAGCCGCCAATGAACATAAGAATTATAAGAATCATTTTTGCCGGCACAGAAAGGGCATTTATATCAATCGTGCTAAAGCCTGCCGTTCTGGCAGTAACGGATTGGAAAAAGGCATCGGCAATGTCAATGTGACGTTTGCCGGTATTATTATGAATAATGAGCAGCCCCAATGTTCCGGCAACAATAAGTATAAAGGTTGCGAGCAGAACCACTTTTGTCTGCAGTTCTATTCTTGCAGGACTTTTTAAGTATCGTTTTTCAGGAGAAAGAAACCTATTGAAAAGGCATCTGATTCTGTCTGTAAAAACGTTTGTAAGATTGTGGAGCACTCCAAAACCCAGACCGCCGAGTATTATCAATGGGCAGATAACCGAGTAGAGACGCCAGTCGAAGTTATACCTGATAAGGCTGTCAGAAAACAGGCCGAGGCCGGCGTTGCAAAACGCACTGACCGAGTGGAAGAACGAACAGAACCATTTGCTTTCGATGTGCGCCGGCAAAGGAGATATCAAATCCCACATATTATAAAGAAATACCGCCCCAAGCGCTTCGATAGAAAGTGTTGCTATGAAAATAAATGCGATGATATTTGCTATTTTGCTTACGGTCTGGGCGCTGAGCAAATCCTGCATTGCTGCTGCCTGGCGAACACCAAGAGCCTGGCCGAAAAGCAGGGCAAAAACGGCTCCGAAAATCACAATACCCAGACCGCCAAGCTGAATAAGGCAAAGTATTACAGTCTGACCGACAATGGAAAAATCCACTCCTATATCTTTGACAGCAAGGCCTGTTACACAGGTTGCACTTGTGGCAGTAAATACGGCGTCGATAAAATTTACCGGCTGGGTGCAGCTTTTGGGCAGCATTAGAAGAATTGCGCCGCTGAAAATGAGAATTACAAAGCTGCCGACAAGTGCAACAGCAGGGTTTTTGCCTGCGGCGGCAAGATTTACCATAGTTCTGCATACCTTTGTGATAATCTGCAGCAGCAGATATACTGCAAGAGCTATAAGAAAATCGGTTGTGAACAGAAGAATCAATAAAACGGCAACAAACAGAAATTCGTACCACCACAGGGAAAGGAAATCCTTTTTTGAGCGGGCGTTGAAGAATCTTATGAATTTTTCCACTATGAAAAAAGCTGTAGCGGCGACGAATATCAGATGCATCCACAAAAGGGGCAGTATCTGCTTAAAAAAACCCAACTGCAATAATGCCGTCCCCACCACAGCGGTTGTTACAGCGACATTTGTCAGTATCAACAGCCGTTCAAGGATTTTGTTTTTATAGAGAATATCCATATCGGCAATGATTTTATAGTTTATCAGTCCTTAAATCCAGAAGAAAAAGGAAATAAGGAAGCAAAGAAGTAAGGATGTAAGGAATTGACTAATAGGCTGCGTCGAGCGGTTGCGGTGGCGTAAGCCATCTTGACGATTGCGCAGCTCGTCCCGTTAGAGTCAAAGCCTAAGGCTTGGTGCTACCGAAGGTGGCCCGACTCTAACGGGACTCGTATCGTCAATCGTAATGACGTCTCACGTAGTAACACAACCGCAACACCATTATACGAGTTATTTACTTTTTTCTTCTTATCAAATTTAAAGCGCCGAGGCCGAGCAGACAAATCGTCGCTGGCTCGGGCGTAATCACAAATGCCAGGTCAATTGATTGTCCGCCTCTGCCCAGTGGGTCGTTATCCGGATAGCGCAATTCCAGCCAGGTCTCCGACCCAGGCGCATGCCATACAGCATCATCCATAAAGTGCTCAGATATTGAAGTTTTCCAGCCGTCTTCGTACGGTGTCAGCGTCGACACCTGAGCTGCCAGCCAGTAGATTGTTCCTTCTTGCTGCTGGAATGGAGCATCAATATTCTTAATATTCACAATGCCGTAGGTTTTGTGGTCATGCGGTATAGCATTTCCGGTAACCGGGTCGAGCCATCCCTGATCACCAGGTTCATCAGGTCCTGAATCGTATTGACTGCCCGTAAACGTTCTATCCCACAGCAAGGTGCCCGGCATGCTGTAACCTGTGCTGCTCTCGGTGGCAGGAATATCAGAGTAAATGCTGACATGAATAACAGATGTGTTCATCGGTGGGAAATTATCGCCCTTGCTCGAAGCCCAGAAGTGGATGTCCTTTACATAACCGGTTTGGCTGCATTTCCAATCGTCGGCAAGAATGATGTTGTTGCTGAATGAAACATCCCAGCCCCATGGGTCCGGTAGCTGCGGATAATGCATCTTGTACGGGTCGCCCGGCGCCCAATCCGCCAGCGCCGTGCCAGCGGCAAACAGGACACACAAACTTATTGTTAACATTAACTTCTTCATTTTTAATCTCCTTTTACTATTTGGTTATTTTTTGTTTTTTTCTGATAACGAGACTCAAAGCGCCAAGGCCGAGGAGGCAAATCGTTGCCGGCTCGGGGGTCGGCTGAGTGCAGTTTATAGCTGAAGCGCTGTCGCTGTAGTCGGGAGGAGGGCAGCAGCACCAGCCATAATGAATATCTTTCGGCAAAGACTGAATATGAATGCCAACTTGAAGGTTTTTGTCGGTGGTGCTGTCGCCAGCGGCAATTTCGGCAATTACATCATCAATAGTTCTGTTATAATTAAGCGTGAAAACGAGTTTAAGCCATTCGTTAGGGTTTATGCCGTTGTGGGAAACCGGCGAATCGGAATCGGCGCTGTATTCAGGGTATTTGTCAAATGGCGGCGTAAGTTCAGCACCGCCGGGCAGAGTTGCCGGATTCGCGCTCTTGCTGAAGTCTACACCCTGACCTTCAAAGATTGAAACATTACTGAAGAGGAGGGAGCTGCCGGTATCCGGGCAGGCATCGAAATAAATATCAGTAATTGACGAACTGATAATGCTGTTATTATCAAACTTAAAGCCTACTCTCTGTCTGCCCCACCAGGACCCTTCATCGGTTATTGTCAGAGTAAAGTTGAGGTTGGGGTCGTTTTCATATCTGGGGTTGTTGAAGATATGAAAGTTGTAAACTATGCTCGCCGGGGCGCTCGTCGCGGCAAAGGCCGCCGCAGCCCGATTGGCACAAATCAGGGTGTTTAAAACGAAAACAGCCAGCAGAATAGAAACACTATTTCCTACAAGTTTTTCTTTCCTCGCCATCTTTTTTTCCTCCACTTAAAATGGGCAGAGCCCAAGACGCCATAAGCTTTATGGCCCTGCCGAGTTTATTTTTAAATTTTTCTTTCTTACTATCTATTATTTTTTCCTTTCTACCCATTGCGATGCAGTCGCACCGCGGCGAAAGCCCGCCACAGCCCAATTGGCATAGGTTAGGGCATTTAAGGTAAAAACAGCCGCCAAAATAAGGATGCTATTTCTTCGCGGTCTTTCCCTTCTCGCCATCTTTTTTTATGGACAGAACCCAAAACGCCATAAGCTTTATGGCCCTGCCGAGTTTATTTTTAAATTTTTCTTTCTTACTATTATTTTTTCCTTTCTAATAAATCCGCCTTTGGCGGATAAAGGCTAATGAACCTATTGCCAGCAGACAAATCGTTGCTGGCTCGGGAACCTGCACCTCTGCGTCGTTGTATACACCGGCGTCAAAATACCCCCCGTCCCCTGCGTTAAACCATACTGCTACCGTCAATGTGCCGTCCCGAGTCTCCATCCCACATACAGTAATTTCAAGTTCTGCTATGTCTTCGTCCCACTCAGATGTGTCAGAGTTCTCTAAATATAACCCTGCTTCTGCATAACCAGATGTCCAAGGGAATTCACCTACGCAATCTGTAAGTAGTTCCTGCCAGAGGCTGTAATTGGCTGAAATTTCTACCGTCCCAGCCGAGTCTGCAGTGAAATAACCCCAGCGATACGCATAGGCATTAGCGTTCGCCTGTGTTGTGGTGGTTTTACTTGCACTCGCATACACCTCTTCGTATAAATAGTCATCGCTGGTATAAGCATCGCCGAATGAATTTCCCATCGAAGCGGAAGCGGATGTTTCCACCCATTCCGGCTCCTGCAGTTCATCATAGTCGTAGCCGGTATCATCTTCTGCATAGGCGTACGAGCCACTGCCTTTATCACCCCACGTAATATCTCCGGTTATGGTCAGCGATGTCCAATCTATCAATGCTTTACTTGTGCTTGTTGAGACCGCGTCAGCACGGACGCTGGCTGCACTGAAATTCAGCACCGCACAGATGAAAAGTGCCGTAAATACTGTTATTTCTTTTTTCATAGTTTTCATGGTTTTTTCCTATCAAATTTCAATTGATAATCATTCATCATCCTTGCCTTACGCTTTCCTTTTCCTAAGGGCCAATACCAAACCCCCAAGACCGAGTACCGATATCGTTGCCGGCTCGGGGATGACTGAGCCGCTGTCGACTACAAAGTTGTCGAGGAAGGCGTCGCCCGAATTCAGGGCTATGTTGTCTACGTAGCCACCCAGAAACAGGCTGACAACGGGACTATCCCATTCGCCTTTCAGCAAATCTGAGATTGTGACCCAGGGACTATCATAGCCGGTGTCACTCAGATATAGCTTGTCTTCGCTTGCATCGTAGGAGATATACAAAGTGCCGTTATCTTGGCTCCTTGACTGCCAACCTTCATTGACATGAATGCCATCAGTGGTTTTGTCGCAGCTAAAAAACGATTCGCTTTCATATTCATCAACATAGTAACCGGCGGCTATCGTAGCATTGTTATTCTCTATTGTTACAGGGTCGTTCACACCTTTGCCGATACCGAGCATAACGTTAAATTCAGAGTACTCCGGCCCTGAAGTTGAGCTGCAGTGGAAATCGGCTTTGAATGAAAAATTGTTTGTCGTTAGAAAACCCCAGCCATTGGCGGCATAAAGAGCTACCGCCTCTTCCACGCCTGCGGCGGAGCGCAACTCCAGTCTCTGGTTGATTTCCTCCAGCCAGGCATTGGGGTTCTCCTGATATAGATTCCATAAGGATGGATCCATCACATTGTCGTTGAAGTCATCCGATGGTAACGCATAGGCCACAGAAGTTGTGAAAATCATCAACCCCGCTATGGTACAAATTGTAATCCGCCTTCGCGCGAGCAACATAGCCGCTCCCGCCTTCGCGTAGCCCGCTTTGGCGGGCGGAGGAAGGTCGGCGGAGTTGCTTAACTTTTTCATTATTTTTTCTCCTTTCTGTTTTTTTATTTACCTCTTTCATTTTGTTTTTTTCTGCGAATCAGACTCAAAGCGCCAAGGCCGAGGAGGCAAATCGTTGCAGGTTCAGGTACCAACACCATGGTCCAAGGTGCTGACGGCTCTACCCAATAGTCCACTTCTTTTACAAAGCCCACACCCGGCACTATCCAATCATACCAATCGGGAGATTTGCCTTGACCTAAATCATCGGGGTTAACACATTGATACTTTCGAGTTTTGTAGGATTCATCGAATATGCCATACGGAACATTGACCTCGGTGATATCAACTATTTCATTGACTTGGTAGTCAAGTTCGCTGTCGTCTTCTGGCCGGTAGAAACTCCACTTTGTTCCTACAGATGCCTTTTGAAATTCCAAGTAGTCCTCGCCATCCGGATTGTACCTATAGACCTCTTGTTCTGTTGTTCTGATATAACCTTGGTCTTGGAGTAAAGAGTCGTTGTCATAGTTCCATTCTTGAATGTGAAAGTAAGTAAACGACTTGGCGGTCATTTGATCGTTTACGTCCATCCAAACAGTCCATTCGCTGCCGCATGGATCCGATCTGCTATACACAAATTTTTGACCTACTTGTAAAGGCCAGAGACTTTCACCGAAAGCATTAGCCATTATTCCTAACACGGACAGGACAATCAAATGGGTGTTCAAGTTTGTTCTTCTAATCATGTGCTTTCTCCTTAATTATTTTATTATTTTTTTCTGCTAATCAGACTTAAAGTGCCAAGGCTGAGCAGACAAATCGTTGCCGGTTCGGGAGTGATAACAAACGCCAGGTCAATTGATAGCCCTGACCTTGGGTCGTCAGTTGGATATTTCAGTTCCTGCCAGCCGACGTCGGGTACGGCGAACACTGCATCATCCTGAAAGTGTGGGCTGATTGAAGTTTTCCAGCCGAATTGGTAGTCCTCCGACAGCGACCCTGCCTGGATTGCCAGCCAGTAGATTTGTCCTTCTTCCTGCAGGAAGAGAGGACTTCCTTCGATTGGCTTAATGTCGTCAATGTTCACAAGATAATAGGCGTCGTGGTCATCCAGCAGAGCCTCTCCAGTAAGCGGGTCGAGCCATCCCTGACTACCAGTTCCAGCGTCTTCTCCCTCGTATTCACCGTCCTCAAATACTCTGGACCACAGCAAATTGCCCGGCGTGCTGTAACCTGTCGCGCTTAGTTCAGCAGGGATATTCGAGTAAATGCCGACATAAATGGCAGGTCCGACTTCCGGTGGTTCCACGTCGCCTTTAAGCGAAACCCAGAAGTGGATGTCCTTTACAGGACCGCTTTGGCTGCATTGCCAATCGTCGGCAAGTACGGTGCTGAATGAAATATCCCAGCCGTAGGGGTCTGGCAACTGCGGATAATGCATCTTGTATGGCATGTTTGAGTCCCAATGAGCATTTGCCACACTGCCAATCATCAAAATCATTGTTGCTGCTAAACAAATTGTCATTAACTTTTTCATAACTTTTTTCCTTTTACTATTTGTGTTTTTTTGTTTTTACTTTCTTCTTCTTACGAGACTTAAAGCGCCAAGGCCGAGGAGACAAATCGTTGCAGGTTCGGGAACATAAGTTAACGTGACATAATCCAAGTCAGTCGGATTGAGGTTATATGAAATATCAAAATTGCTTCCCGGTGGAAGAGAGGAGAAATCGAGGTAATCAAATTCGCCATCAATGGTATCTGCCCAGAGGATATTAAAAGAATCCCCTATATCGGGGATATATCCATCGAGAAACGAAACAAAAAGCGTACCTGCAAGAGCGGCGGTGCCGGTTATATTCAGAACATCGCAATTTTCGTTGCTCATCTCGACAAGCAAAATTCCAGACGAGTCCTGTTCGTAACTACCTTCGATATCCAGACTTCCCGGTGAACTGCCGGGGCTGAACCATCCGGCGTTAAAAAGATAGCCGTTCATACTGCCTGCGCCTTTGAAAAGTCCATAGTTTTCAACATAGGCATAAAGGTCCCCGCCGGTAAAATTGAACGTGTCATAGTTGTAAATAACTGTCGGCACAAATTCCTCCCACTCTTCATCGTATCCTCCTGACAATGTTCCACCTTCGAGATTAAGAGTGCCGCTGCCGCCATCCTCGGGGTCAGATATGTAAATGGAGCCGTAGACGTAATGTTCGCCGCCGGTTTGCGTAAACGTGCCCGTTCCCGTTCCCTTTATGCCAATGAATTCATTCTCAACTTCCAGGTAGCCATCGCTTAATTCATAAGTGCCCGTGCCGGCAGGACTCCACCACCAGGGTGATCTGCCGAGATACAATTCCGGGGTGCTGACGTATCCGCCGGTTTGAATAAACCTGCCTTCTCCACTCTTGCCGACTGTTAACTGGTATGCCCAGAAATCGCCGTCGCTGAGGTTATATTCGCCATAACCTGCTTGGTCATCGCCTACATAAACGAATGCATTCGAGGCATCGTGGGTTCCGCCGGTCTGGTTAAAATAGCCCTCGCCGGAACGACCTATATGTTCATCGCCGGGATAGTCACCTTCTTCTACATTTCTATCGATAGTAAAAATACCGTCCTGCAGGTTATATGTCCCTACACCTTCTTCGCCGGAACCGAGAACAAATGCATATTCACATCCGGTAATCTTATGAGTTCCGCCGGTCTGGGTGAATACCCCGGTTCCAGACACTCCGATTCCCTCGCCAAGTGCACTCAATTCTCCGGTGCCGCTTAAATCGTATGTGCCGGTACTGCCGATTTCCAAGCCAAGAATCAGTCCACCATTGGTAGTATGTGTGCCGCCGGATTGGATATAACTTCCAGAGTTGTAAACACCGACATAAGTAGTTGTGGTTATCAATGTGTCTCGGATTGACGGTTTCTCTTCCTGCAATAGGGTTTTGCCGGCGCTGGCGTCAATCTGCAAATCTCCTATGGTGGGGATTGGGTCTGCATAAGTTTCATACAGGACGATGCTACTGCCCCAATCACAAAGGAAGGCATTATCACCTTCCGCAGGAGCAGTGGTTTCCTTCCACTCGCTGCCGTTCCAGTAGTGCCAGCGCTCCGCCTGATACCAGTAATCGGAATCGCCGCCGACCCAGTATTTATCCACAGCGAAAGCAGGCGGAAGGCCGATTGTGACGGCGAACAGCACGCACAAGCCTGTCAAAATTATCTTTTTCATTTTCGGTTTCTCCCTCTGATTTTATTTATTGTTATTTTTTCCTTCTTATTAGACTTAAAGCGCCGAGACCGAGGAGACAAATTGTTGCAGGTTCGGGGGTAATCACAAATGCCAGGTCAAGGGAATACCCCGTTATAGGGTCAGTCAACTCCTGCCACAGCCACGGGTCTTCTCCCCCGATATAGTAGGTGGCGTAGACTGCGTCGTCGTTCCAGTGGTCTTCGGAGGTCTTCCAGCCTGGCCACATAAAAGGCTCGGTATCGCCCTTAGTCCACCAACCATTAATCACCAGCCAGTAAATATTTCCTTCTATCTGCTCAAAGGGGCTGGCGATGTCGGTAATATTCAACTGGTAGATGTCCTTATGGTCGTGGGGGGTTACGACGCTCGTTCTGAACGGGTCGAGCCATCCCTGGTCACCCTCGCCGTACTTAATCATGTCAGGGTATAGCAGCCTTTGCCACAGCTGTCTGCCCGGTTTGCTAAAACTATGTGGGTCTTCAGGGTCCTCCTTAGGGATATCGCTGTAGATTGCCACGTTTAAAGCCGTAATGTAGCCGACCATATCGCCCTGCCAGGAGACCCACAGGTGGATATCCGTGACCGGGCCGGTGCCGGTGCATAACCAGTCATCGGCAAGAGGTTTCTGTCCATACGTATACGCAAAATCGTCAAAGGCAACATCCCAGCCCAGCGGGTCAGGCAGTTGAGGATAATGCATTTTGTATGGTTCGCCTGGATTCCAATCGGCGTTTGCCATGCTACCGATTGCCAAAATCATTGTTGCCACTAAACAAATTGTAATCCGCCTTCGCGCGAGCAACATAGCCGCTCCCGCCTTCGCGTAGCCCGCTTTGGCGGGCGGAGGAAGGTCGGCGGAGTTGCTTAACCTTTTCATTTTTAAGCTCCTTTAACTATTTCGTTTCAGTTTTTTTGTTTTTTCATTTACTTCTTCTTTTTCTTTATTTTTTTCTGCTGATGAGACTTAAAGCGCCGAGGCCGAGGAGACAAATCGTTGCAGGCTCAGGGATGACGCCAAGTTCACCTGTGGTATACAAGGACGATGTATCCCAGGCTAACCCTGCAGGAAGCTCTGGCAGGTTGATTATGCCAAATGCGCCGTGAAGGTGGTCGAAATCAAGGATGTCGAAAACGTTGCCGGCCTGTGGGACAAAGAGATTTATCAGCTCGATGTCCAGTGTACCATCAGCAAGGGCAAAAATGCCCCCTACATCGAGCACGTCATACTCTTCGCCAGCGAGCAAGCCAGCCAGCTCCATTATTAGTGTTGAGCTTGAGCCAAGAGTTACATTTGTCTCAAAGCTCATAACGCCGGGGCTGTGGCCCGGGTTGAGGGCACCGAGGAACATAGCGGTTCCACTGCCGTCGAAGGTGCCTGAGCCGCTGACATCATTGAAGAAAACGGCTGTTGAGCCGCCCTCTATATAGCAGGTGCCATCGTTTATAACCGTGCCGATGACCCCGAGGTCGCCGTAGCCGACTCCGATATGACCGTTATTAGTTAAGCCACCACTGCGAAACATCCCGAAGCCCGTGATAGAGCCGTAGTTGGTAATGGCGTTGGTGGCGTTGTCGAAGTCGCCGTCCTCCAGAACGATAGCACCATCGTTGTTCGCCAGGCCCTGAGTAACAAAGACGGTTGCTTCGAGGGCTTCAATCCGGCCGGTGCTGCTGTTGGTAAAGCCGGGGCCGGAGAGTGTCAGTGTCTCGTCGCAGGCCCGGATGATGCCGTCGTTATTTACTGAGTTTGAGACCCTGCCCGAGCCAATGATTGTACCCGTATTCCAGATTGGGCCGCCGGAGAAAGTGGCGCGGGGGCCATTGAGTACTATTGTGCCGGCGTTAGGAAGATAAGACATTACTGTAATGCCGGAGCCATCCTCAACTCTCATCTCGCCGCCGTTAATGTTGCCGCCGTCGCTCATATCGGCGATAAGCAGTGTGGAGCCGCTATCGGCGCGGATGAGCCCGCCGTCATTGGTAATTGGGCTGAGGATTGCGCTGCCGCCGCGGATGGTGCCATAATTGTAAATCGTTCCTCCTTCTTCGCCGCCGCCGCTGCTGATTGAGCCACCGTATAAGTTGATGGTGCCGTAGTTTTCCAGCCCGTTCTGCTGGAGCATATCGCCGTTGTAGATATCAACCGAGCCGCAATTGTCCATCCAACCATTGACTGTCAACACACCATCTAAACCGATGGTACCGTAATTCACCAGGTAAGCGTCAACCGTGCCCGAGGCATAAAAACCGGCGAGATTTATAACTGTCCCGTCTTCGACTCCGATGGTGCCGCCATTCATATTCATCGAAGAGCTATTAGTCAGGCCATAGTAGGTGTACACCTCCCCACCGCTACCGATGCTCAGATAGCCGTCGTTTTGAACAGAGTTGCTATACAGCAAGCTGTTGTTGACGTAAAGGGACGAGCCTGAAGCCACAGTGGTGGTGCCGTTTTCCACGTACAAGCCCTGCCCGCTTTGCAGGTTTAAAGACGAACCCAGCGGGTCATAGCCGGAGATGGTTACATCGCCGGAATAAATATCGAGCTCACCGCCTGTGAAGTTCAGACTGTCGGCCGCGCCGTTCAGGTACGCGGCGGAGAGCACCCCGCTTGATAGGTTCACCCTGCCTTTGGTGGTGATGCTAAGCCAGCCGCCGATGTAGACTTGTGCATCATTACGAATGTTGAGCGTGCCTGTGCCGCTGTCCGTACCGACATACAGGTCATAGCTGTTTGTGCCCCAGCTTGAGTTATAGCCGTCGACGGTTACGGTGCCCTCGGAACCGGCATAGTCACCAATACACCCAGTGCCGCTGGAAACCGTAGCGCCGTTGGTGATATTGAGTGTGCCGGTGCCGCTGGAGCCGATGTGCAGGGCAGACGTTCCTGTGCTCCAGCTCGCATCGGAGTCGACATTCACAGTTCCCGTCGAGTCGTTGCCGAAACCAACGAAGCTCTCACCGCTGGTAACATAAGCGCCATTTTTGATATTAAGTATACCGGTGCCGCCGTTGCCGACATACATATAGTAGGTGCCTGCGTTCCAGGTCGAGCCATAACCATCGACTGTCACGGTGCCCTCGGAACCGGCATAGTAACCAATGGTGTTGTAGCTGGCGCTACTGCTAACATTTGCGCCATTTTTGATATCAAGCGTACCGATGCCGCTGGAGCCGATGTCAAGATACCCAAGCAAGCCGGTCGTGGCCGAGTTGTTGAAAGTGATGGACCCGCCGTTGTAGGTAGCAGCGCCGATGTCAGTCGCAGGCGAGCCGTAATTGACGGTCAGGTTGTCGGTATAATCCGGCGAGCCATCAGGGTTCCAGTTTGCGGAGTTGTACCAATCGTTGTCACCTGCGCCGTTGTCCCATACGCGGGTCTCGGCGGCAGCCGGGACGGATAGAAAAACCACCAGAAGCAGCGCACACAAACTTAAACTTGTTGTAATTAACTTCTTCATTGTTCTTTTCCTTTCTACTTTTTTATTAACTTCTTCTTTACTTTTTTCTGATAACAAGACTTAAAGCGCCAAGGCCGAGGAGACAAATCGTTGCCGGCTCGGGGGTTATCACAAAAGCAAGGTCGATTGGCAGTCCATTCCTGTTCAACGGGTCGTTATAAGGATAAACCAGCTGCATCCAATAACCGCCCTCCAGGTAAACGGCGCCGTCATTAAAATGATTTTCAGAAGTTTTCCAGCCGGGATAGAAGTAATCCGGAAATTCGCCGGAATTCCATTCGGCATATATTCCAAGCCAGTAAATGTTTCCTGCCTCCTGAGTAAATGGATCTTGGATGTCCGTGATGTTTATTTGATAAAAATTTTCGTGGTCGTGTGCGATAGGAGGACCTCCATGTGGATTGAAAAATCCCTGGTCACCGGAGTTATAAAAACTCATTTCGACAGGGAGTATTGTCCTTTCCCATAGAATATTACCGGGAGTGCTAAACGGATTGGTATATTCATCATAAGGGATATCGTTGTAAATCGCCATATGCAAGGCTGAAATTTCACCTATTTGGTCACCCATCCAGGAAAGCCAGAGATGAATATCGCTGACCGGTCCAGTTTTGCTGCACCGCCAGTCATCTGCAAGAGGCGTGAAATGGTCAAAGGCAACGTCCCAGCCCAGCGGGTCGGGCAGTTGGGGATAATGCATCTTGTGCGGCTCGCCCGGTTGCCAATCGGCGTATGCCACACTGCCAATTATCAAAATCATCGTTGCCACCAAACAGATTGTCATTAACTTTTTCATAACTTTTTCTCCTATAACTATTTGTTAATTTTTTCTTTTGATAAGACTTAAAGCGCCGAGACCGAGGAGACAAATCGTCGCCGGTTCGGGAATAATGGGTGTGACTGTCCACATAGTTCCGTAAATAGCCCATGCATCTTCTGGGTCGGCGCCGGGGTTTTCGGCCTGGATGGGCGGCTCGTCTGTAAATCCCGTGAAATTCAACGTAGCAGTACCCCATCGTGTTATCAGTTCGTTGTAGAAAGCTCCGCCGTCATTCTCGGCTATAATGGTTCCTGTCCCCCGTACGTATGGGTCCCAGTTGGGATTAAGAACATTGAGGGGGTCATAGAATATATCCATAGCAAGGACATCGCCGACAGTGCCGCTTGCGACGGAGGTGCCCGCGGTGGTATCGAGGATTTGCCACCTTCCTTCGCCCGCGTCAGTCATTCTGTGGTACAATCTGTCTTCATGGCCGAATAGAGGGTCGCCCATATCTTCGTGGAAGACGCTGCTTGTGTATTCGTAGCCGGAGAAATCAATGACATATCTTCCGGGCTCGTCATTGATTAGCGAGGTCCATCCCTGCATAGCAGTGCCTTGTCCGGCGTGTCCGCCGGCAGTCCATATCTCAGAGTATTCCTCTTCAGGAACCCTTGGCGCATGATTCCAGCCATCCATATACCAATAGGCTATGGTGCCAAACCAGGGGTCTGAATCACCGGTGGCATGGCTGCCGATGGTTCCGCCGATAGGCGGGGGTGGGGCACCTTCTTCGGCCTCGTAGCCTTCGAACACCATAGAGGGGATTGCTGCGCCCGCATTTGCCGTAATGAGAGCCATTAGAATGACGACCGTGATAAAAGTTTTAAGCTCGATGCAGCTGTGTCGATTGAAATAATTGTCCATTTTCTTTACTCCTTATTTGTTTCTATTTTTCGTTTTCATTTTTTAACCGAGTATCTTTTTGTGTATTTAGTGCTTCCTTCGAATCAGACTTAAAGTACCAAGGCCGAGGAGACAAATCGTTGCTGGTTCGGGAACACAATACGTGTCGATTACTATCTGGTCAACGTAAGCAGGATACAATGGCTGTCCTGAACCGTTCCTATCGTAGAAACCTATGTAGAAAAGTTCCGATGCGGGATTTGGTTCGAGCCGGATATTCCAGATATCAACGCCCCAGCTATTTTCAAGCCCATATGAGGTCAAAGTGCCCGTGGAGCGTACATCTATTCCATTTACCATAAACCAGCTGAATTGAGCGGGGTTATCCCCATAATAGTAAGTAATCTGAACTTGGATGTCCTTGTAAGGATTGGGCGGCTGTTGATAAAAATTTGCCACCCATAATTCTAACTGGTAATCATTGGTTAATTTGATAACGTTGGTTCTATCATGAAACTCATCAAGGAGAGTGGCGCCCGTATAGACATACGCATCTGCGGGAGGATAAACCGTCATTTCCGGGTTGCTTGAATAAGAATCGGGATACATAGGGCCGGTGAATCCTGACCAGCTATCCCATTCTGCGGTTACTGTGCCGGGTAGGCCTCTCCACGAAGGCGGAAGGAAATCATCAGCCAGAACTGTGCTGGCGAAAACACATACTAAACAAATTGTAATTAACTTTTTCATTTGAGTTTTTCCTTTCTTTGTAGCCACCAAGTCACGAAGACACGAAGTTTTTTGATTCTGTTTTTTTCTTTGTGCCTTATTGCCTTTGTGGCTTCTTTTTTCCATTTACTGAATTCTTTTAATTAACTTTTTCACACTTACATACTTCGCTGTTCGGCCCACATATAACTTCTTCACACTCACATACTTTTTCCCGCCTTCGCGGGAATGACATTACTGAATCCTGCCGTCATACCTCCTTTCTTGGCTGATATGTGCCAAATACAGTTTTCTCCCTGCTACTATTTGTTTTTTCCTTTCTATGAATCCGCCTCTGGCGGATAAAGACCAATGAGCCTATTAATAGCATTGTGATTGTTGCGGGCTCGGGAACCACTATGTCGAGTGTTACCGCATCTCCGAAAGACCAGTCCCAATAGTAGATATATGAATAACTTTGCGTATCAGAATCAGTACAATACGGCCACCATTCGACGCCTGCCTCGTCTATGTAAGATTCATAGTACGAGTCCGGTATATTGTTGCCGTCGGTATCCAAAAGCCATTCGCTCATATATGTAGTACCGTCCGTCCAGGTATCATCAACTGCAATGCCGGGCACAACTATGTTGCTTGAACCGCCGGCTGGAAATATGGGGAACATATCATCCTGATAACCGAAACAGACAATCGAATGACCAACCTCCCCCTCAGAGTAATAATATGTATATACATCCAGCAGCACCGGTCTATCGGCATCAATTTCAGCCTTGAGGCTTGAATATGTAAATGACCCGCCCCAATAAGGGTCGTCTATATTCAATGCTGTTGCCTGGTAACTTTCATTGATAGGCGTGGCCGGGTTGTCCCACTCAACATACGCCTCCAGACCGGAAGCAATATTGGCTGAATAGCTTCCACCATCAACAGTATGCATAAAATCTGCTATGCAATCGGGATTGCTTTCGTGAGTCGGATACGAGGCGCTATTATGCCAGTCGCCATAGGTGTAACCGTTTTCGTGTCCGGCGGTAATATGCGCCTGGCTTGCAATCATAGCGCGTGTCGCGGCACTTTCTACTGATGCATCGCCGTAAAACAGATTTTGATAGCCGGACTTGCTGTCCCAGTAGCCGACTATCATCCCGCCGCTGGTAGGCGAACAGCCATAGTGCCAGTAATAGCTTGGGACATCACCGCTGACAAGCGTACTTCCAACTGCCGGTCGGGTTGACTCTTTGCTTATCTGCTCTACCGATAAAGCACTGTCTATCGGGCAAAGTGTAAGAGGCGCATAAGCTGCGTTAGTTAAATTTTCAAGTACAGTAAAAAGAACACAAAAGATACAAATTGTAATCCGCCTTCGCGCGAGCAACATAGCCGCTCCCGCCTTCGCGTAGCCCGCTTTGGCGGGCGGAGGAAGGTCGGCGGAGTTGCTTAACTTTTTCATTTTTAATCTCCTTTTCTGTAGCCACCAAGTCACGAAGACACGAAGTTTTTTGATTCTATTTTTTTCTTTGTGCCTCAGTGTCTTGGTGGCGGTTTTCTTTTATTGTTATTTTTTCCTACGAAGCAGACTTAAAGCGCCAAGGCCGAGCAGCGATAAGGTAGCAGGTTCGGGGATTTGCGCATTTCCGCCGTTATATACCCAGCCCTCAAAATACCCAGACTGCCCGTCGTCAAACCATACTGATACCGTCAGTGTGCCGGAGTCCGGCAAATAGATGTATCCGGGTTCCGACAAGGAATTACTAAGCGATGCTGTATTTTGGTCATAGCCGTAAGTGTCATTGTTATATATATATAATCCTGCTTCTGCGTAACCATATGCTGATTCGCCTACTTCATCGGTAGATAGCTCCTGCTGGAGCGAGTAACTGGTTGAAAATTCTACCAATCCAGCCGAATCTGCTGTGAAATTACCGTAGCGATACGCATCCGCGTAAGCGTACGCCCACGTTGTGGTGGATTTACTTGCACTCGCATACATCTCTTCGTATAAATTGTAAGGATCAGTGTAAGCACGACCGTTTGAGGTTTCAGTCGAAGCGTAGGCGTATGTTGGGACCCATCCCTCCTCACCCTCGTAATCCTCGTCGTAGCCGGTCTCATTGCTTGCATAGGCGTACGACTCACTGTACTTGCTGTCCTCAATCCACGTAATATCGCCGGTTATGTTCAGCGATTCCCAATTTAACCGTGCTGTGCTTATTGAAAGCGCATCAGCACGAACAACGGCGGCAATAACCAGCACTGCTAAACAAATTGTCATTAACTTTTTCATTTTTAAGCTCCTTTAACTATTTCGTTTCAGTTTTTTTGTTTTTTCGTTTACTTCTTCTTTTTCTTTACTTTTTTCTGCGAATCAAACTCAAGGCGCCGAGGCTGAGCAGACAAACCGTTGCCGGCTCGGGCACCGCAATCCCAAACTCACCGACGGCGAAATTGTCACCATCGCATGCGACATTAATTGTGGAGATTAGGTCTCCGCCATCAGCCCAGAAACCATAGCCGCAGGCACCTGAATTTCCGTACACATACTGGGATACTAGCGTACCATCCTGTGAGGTAGCGGTGATTGTGTAATGGTAATAAGACTGCGGCTCAGCATAGAAATAAAATGCAGCCGTATCGGAAGGTAATGTCAATACCACCACTGCGTGTAAGCCTCTTGAGTACACGTCGCCAGTATAACCGTGGCTCCAGGTTGACCAGCTACTGCCGCCAACAGTATAGTGTGTCATTGGGCTATTGAAATTTACCGTTCCACCCAGCGGTGAATCGACTGATGTAACTGGAGGACTATATGGACCACTTGGCCGCGGGTCGGGGCCGAAAGCAGTCATAGTGTATGGACCCAGCGCCGAAGGCGGAGCGCCTGTACCCAAAGCTACTCCCATGATGGTTGCCTGGACAGGATGGACATTAGCTACGAATAATACTACTAAGCAAATTGGAATTAACTTTTTCATTTGAGTTTTTCCTTTCTTTGTAGCCACCAAGTCACGAAGACACGAAGTTTTTTGATTCTATTTTTTTCTTTGTGCCTTAGTGCCTTGGTGGCGGTTTTCTTTTATTGTTATTTTTTCCTCCTAATCAGACTCAAAGCGCCAAGGCCGAGCAGCGATAAGGTAGCAGGTTCGGGGATTTGCGCACCTGCATCGTTGCCTACCCAGGCCTGAAAAAACCCGGAGTTCCCTGCGTCAAAATATACTGCTACCATCAATGTGCCGGCGTCCTCATCGTTTATAAGTCCGCCATCCCACACAGAATTTTCAAGCCATGCTCTGTCTTCGCCCCACTCATATGCGCTAGAGTTCTCTAAAGATAACCTTGCTTGTGCATAACCATACGCCGATTCGCCTACATAATCTGTATATAGGCTCTGCAAAAGTTCGTAATCGGCTGAAAATTGTACCGGTCCATCCGAAATTGCTGTGAAATTACCCCAACGATTCGCAGATGCACTACTGTACGCCTGTGTTGTGGTGGTTTTACTTGCACTCGCATACACACTTTCGTATAAATAGGAATTATCGGTATAAGCATCACCCCATGAATTGCCTATCCAGGCGTAAGCGTATGTGTCTGCCCATCCCGGCTCCTCCTGTTCATCGTAGCTGTAGCCGGTATCATCTGCTGCATAGGCGTATGAGTAACTGTAGTTGCTATCTTCAGTCCACGTAATATCTCCGGTTATGGTCAGCGATGTCCAATCCATCCTTGCTGCACTCGTTGAGACCGCGTTAGCATGGACGATGGCGGCAATAACCAGCACTACTAAACAAATTGTCATTAACTTTTTCATTTTTAATCTCCTTTTCTGTAGCCACCAAGTCACGAAGACACGAAGTTTTTTGATTCTATTTTTTTCTTTGTGCCTCAGTGTCTTGGTGGCGGTTTTCTTTTATTGTTATTTTTTCCTACGAAGCAGACTTAAAGCGCCAATGCCAAGCAGACAAATTGTTGCCGGTTCGGGAGTGATCACAAATGCCAGGTCAAGGGAATACCCCGTTATAGGGTCAGTCAACTCCTCCCACAGCCACGGGGTTTCTCCCCCGATCCAGTAGAAAGCGTAGACTGCGTCGTCGTTCCAGTGGTTTTCGGAGGTCTTCCAGCCTGGCCACATAAAAGGCTCGGTATCGCCCTTAGTCCACCAACCATTAATCACCAGCCAGTAAATATTTCCTTCTATCTGCTCAAAGGGGCTGGCGATGTCGGTAATATTCAACTGGTAGATGTCCTTATGGTCGTGGGGGGTTACGACGCTCGTTCTGAACGGGTCGAGCCATCCCTGGTCACCCTCGCCGTAATACTTCATATCGGGGTATAGCAGACTTTGCCACAGCTGTCTGCCCGGTTTGCTAAAGCTATATGGGTCTTCAGGGTTCTTAGGGATATCGCTGTAGATTGCCACGTTTAAAGCTGTAATTTCGCCGACCATATCGCCCTGCCAGGAGACCCACAGGTGAATATCCTTGACCGGGCCGGTGCCGGTGCACAACCAGTCATCCGCAATAGGCTTCTGTCCATACGTATACGCAAAATCGTCAAAGGCAACATCCCAGCCGTATGGGTCCGGCAACTGTGGATAATGCATCTTGTATGGGTCGCCTGGATTCCAACTGGCATTTGCCACACTACCGATTGCCAAAATCATCGTTGCTACTAAACAAATTGTAATTAACTTTTTCATTTTTAAGCTCCTTAGTTCCATAAATTTTTCTAAATACTTTCGATTAACTTCTTCACGCTTACATACTTTTTCCCGCCTTCGCGGGAATGACATTACTGAATCCTGCCGTCATACCTCCTTTCTTCCTGATATGTGCCAGGACGCAGTTTTCTCCCTGCTATCCGCCTTCGGTAAACCTTCGGTGGACGAGTCAGCGGATAAATTTATTTTTTTCTTCCTGTTAAATGCTAATAAACCTATTGACAGGATTGTGATAGTTGCAGGTTCGGGAATGATAATTTCGATATTAACCCCTACCGACTTCTTTTCGATAAATGTGACTGACGCCGGCAGGCTGAGGGCAATGAGATTATTATTCAAAACAACCCGCGCATACGTCCAATGGAGATTCTCGATTGCAACCTGACCGCTCCAGAAGTCGAGAGGTGTCGGCGATGAAATGGGCATAACCGGTTCCATCTGAAACATTGCCTTGCGGACTTCGAACTGGTTCATATTGGTTACGAATATTGCGCTGCTGGCTGAAACCTTTCCCTCAAAGAGGATGCTGTAATCGCCCTCTTCAGTAATCCGAATACCTTCAATTTCTTTGCCGGGATGAGCGATTATGTCAAACTGCAGGCGGTCTGATGTTATGGCACTCCTGCCGTCGATACTTTCAGCACGAAAATTAGTCGGTGAGAATTGAAAGACGTTTCCGATGACGGTAGGTTCGCCAAAAAGGCACTTGTCGCTTCCGCCGTTTGCCCAGTCAAAATCAGCTGCTATACCATTTTTCTGCTGCCAGTAGATAGTAGCCTGTGCATCGCCAGAATCTAACACGGACTGCAACAGCGGGATAAAGAAAAGGAATAATGGCGCAATGGTAGCGCTGAGATGAAGGCAAAAAATCTCCGTACGGCTTCTTCTCTTCCTACTCACTTCATGCATTTAATATACCTCTTCCCTTGCCTCAAGTTCTCTCTTATCCCTACAAAAACTTCTTCTCAACGATCCTATGACGTGTTTTCTCCTGCCCTTCCCAGTTTTCTCTCCGCCCAAAATCCGCCTCTGGCGGATAAATTTAGAATGAAAATTAGCCATAGACCGACCGTTCGGCAGGTTCACAGCAGCTCGAAAAATATTGGTAATCAGGTCGGCTAAAGCCAGGTGAATTCAAAAAAGCTGGTTGTCAAACAGCGCAAAGCTCAAAAAGCGCGCAATATGTGCGCAAAAGCCTTGGTGTTTTCTCCTTAATCAGCGGGTAAATGCCGAAAAACGCGCAAAAACCAACTGTCCCGGTAACGCGTTTTTCTCTTTTCTCCCTAATCTGTGTTTTCTCTTGCCCCGTTTTCCCTGTCCGCCCAATTAGAAATGATATTTGTACCAAAAGCGGTGGATGTTTGTCAAGAGGAAAAATCGGATTTTTTTGAAATTTTTTTTACCCCCACACCTTTTACCATATGGCTTTGCCTGTTTCCGGCTTGTGCGAAAAAATAATCACACTTATCCACGGTTTTACAGCCGTGGTTTTCTGCAAAGGTGTGGGGGTGTACTTCTTTGTCTTCTCTACTTTTTTCTGCTAACCAGACTCAAAGCGCCGAGGCCGAGCAGACAAATCGTTGCCGGCTCGGGAATTGTTAGAGAACCTACTCCAAGTGGGTCAGCGCCATTGGAAGTTGTCACTAATCTGATTGTTTCGACGGATACACCTATCGGAATGCCCAACTGTGATAGATCAATAGGCACCGCCCACACCTCGGCACTAAAAGGGCCCCAATTAAGCCCGTAATAGTAGTCTCTCTGAATACCTGTGTAGGTGAAGTCGGTCAGATCAACATTCAAAAAGGTGCTAAGACCATCATAGCTTGTGAAGAGTCTGTATGACCCTGGAGTAAACCTCGCCTCAAATAGAACCACATCATTTCCAGAGATATTTAATGCTTTACCGGGTTCGAACGTCATCTCAATCACTGAACCTGATGGTATGTTGCCAAGACCATCATCGATTACACTCATCCCTGTAAAAGCTTCGGCGATGGGGATGTCAGCATTGTTAATATTTATCCACTGAATTATAGCCAACGGATCTCCAGACTGAAATGTCGCAGATACTGGTGCGGAACGTATGTCCCAAGGGCCTATAGTATCTCCATAGACTAACGATTCTTCAAATACCGGACAAAAAGATAATAACACCATCACTAAAACTAAACAAATTGTCATTAACTTTTTCATTTGGGTTTCTCCTTTTACTATTTGTTGGTTTTTATTTTTTTCTGTGAATCAGGCTTAAAGCGCCAAGGCCGAGCAGACAAATCGTTGCCGGCTCGGGAACAGCCAGGGCCTGCACGGCTCCGATATACCAATTGTTAGTCCCGTAGAAGTTCTGCAGGTACCACTTCCCAGCAGTGTATTTCGCATCGTAGTACCGCAATGAGTCAGGGCGGGGAGGGTAGCCATTTTTGTCATCGTCCGAGTCGGTCACCCAGATGCCGGTATAGTATTTTGGGCTGTTGGTGTCATACCGAAAACCCCAGCACGTAATCGCGTGTCCGCTATCAGGAGCATAGACTCCCAACGTTGTGCCGTAGCCGGCATGAAGATACTCGTCGACAGCGGATAATGCCAGTGAGGTGCTCTCCGTCTCGTGGAAATAGTCATAGAAATTTAGTGAGGGATAGAATCCGCCGCCCGGCACGTCCACTTGCGACCAGTCAGGCCAACCCTGGGAGGGATTAATCCCAGTGAACCACCATTCCCAGCCGAACGCCATTGCTCCGCCGACATCTGTCCAGTGGTCCTGGAAATAAGTAAACATCTGGTCGGTGTTGGTCATACCGCCAACCTTGCCCCATCCTGTCCATTCGAGGATGTTTGAGGCAGCTGCTGCCCAGCACATCAGGTCATCTTCAGTGTTTGGTGAAGATTTCTCAGCATCGGCCCAGGTTCCGCCCCAGTCGTTCCAGATATAATAATTGACAGGAGCTGCGGTTATGGGACCAGCCACAAATAAGAGCAACGCTACTATCGCGGAGATTATTCTTGACTTTTTCATTTAAGGTTCTCCTTTCTACTTTTTTCTGATAATGAGACTCAAAGCGCCAAGGCCGAGCAGACAAATCGTTGTCGGTTCGGGAACCGCAGATATCTGAACTACAAAATCATTGTAATCCTTATCTGACTGAGAAAGACAAAGGTCTTCCATAAATATCAGCCATACTGTGTGCGAACCGCCAAGCCCCTCGATTTTATATGTTACAAAGTGGTCTTTGCCGTCTGAGTTTTTCGAATTCATCGTCCACCACGTGGGGTTACTCGGCCAATCCATGTGCCAGCACCCCTCAAAAGTATCCCACCAATTAAAGCTCTGATGTTGCTGATTCCAACACCACTGATATCGGTCGGTGGGCCAACAACCCAAGAGAAAATCACCGTGTGGTATATTAACGATAACCGGCGAACCTCCTATGTCTTCCTCTGTAAGCAATTCGTGATAGTTGGTTCCTGTTCCGCCACCATTCCAGCCGAACGACTGGTGTAAAGCAGCATATTTTACCTCTGCTGTTAATGTTGCCACACCATCCGCCCAGATTTGGTCTATATTGCTCGGAGTACCCGTGAGCAGATTCAAGCTGTTGGCATCATTGCCGGAATCGTAAACCCGAAGAGCACTAACTCCTGAACTTGTGTTATTGTAGTTTACCCCATTCTTTGTGAATGTGCCGCCATAAATCCGACCAAGAATTTGGGCATGATTCTTTTCACTGCTGGGGGGTTTGTATATAGGGGTATAACTTAAGGTGCCAAAAACAGCCGAGGATGCTGAAATAATAACCACTGCTGCCACTGCACAAATGGTGATTAACTTTTTCATACTTCTTCTCCTTTAAGCTAATCCGCCTCTGGCGGACAAGTCGGCGGATGAAATTGTTATTTTTTCCTTCTTGTAAATATCAATGAGCCTATTGCCAGCAGGGCGATTGTTGCCGGTTCGGGGACCACATACATAATCTCGTTGGCTATCAGGTTAACACTGACAGGAGCATTCAACTCATCAAAAAGAAAACCGTTGTAGATGGTTCGCCTACTGTTGCCGAGCACAATCGCAGCCTCGCCGGAAACCAGAGACGTGGTAAAACCCGCAAGTGCCTGTGCACCGGCAAGCGGCACTAAAGCCAAACCGTCTCCGTCATCAACCCAAGCGTCAGTCCAACTGGTCAGGTTGCCTACCAGATTGGGTATATTGAAGATGTTATGCCCCGGTACCCACCTGTAGACGTTTTTCGGAGTATTGAAACTATAGGAAACGCTGACATCAAAAGCACCCGGAAGAAGAGGGTCTCCACGGCCGCCATCGTTGTCCAGGTCCCAGAAAGACATAATGGCCCTGCCGTTATTGTTTATGTAATTAATCAGCGGCATCCACCCTGTGGAGGGTATTTGACTTGGACAATCAACAACAACTATGTCCCAGTTTCCGCCCACGAGCAGGGGGTTAAATGTACTACTGTTTCCGATTGTGTATGGCAGCGAAAGGCTGTTCAGTGCAGCCTGGGCATGTCGATAACTGGTATTATTATCATAAAGAAGAATCTGTGGTGACGAAACTGCTTGCACCTGTGCCGCAATACCAGCCAGTGTAACTATCGTAATTATTGTGATTAATTTTTTCATTTGAACTTCTCCTTTTACTATCCGCCTTCGCTAAAGTTACGGCGGACAAGTTTGTTGTTTTTATTTATTGTTATTTTTTCTGCGAATCAGACTTAAAGTACCAAGGCCGAGCAGACAAATCGTTGCCGGTTCGGGAATTATCCGGATGGCAACGGCATCTCCAACAACCTTCTTTTCGATAAATGCTGTTGAACCGAGGCAGCTGATAGCCATAAGATTGTCGTTGAGCACAATTTTCAAATGTGTCCAGTCGATGTCTGTAACGCCTACTTTGGCGGACCAGTTTCCCTGACCAGACAATATTGGTGAAGGCGGAGTACTTTTGAGGTTGTCCCACCGGACGTCATAAACATTAAGATTTGTCACAAACATTGTTCCGCTAACAGAGACTTTGCCCTGGTCAAGGATGCCATAGTCGCCGTATTCAGTGATTTGAATAGCTGAGATGGTATATCCCGGATGAGCGAGCAGGCCGACTTCGAGCCTGTCGGACTTTGAAGCTGCCTTGCCGTTGATGCTTTCGGCCCTGAAATTTGACGGGAAGAATACAAAAGTATCTCCGCCAACAAGAATTGGGTCTCCGAACAATCCTTTGTCGCTGCCGCCATTTTCCCAGTTGAAAAAGTTGGCGGCGCCGTCCTTGTCTGTCCAGTATGTTAGAGCCTGTGCCGGACGGGCAATCAGGACGAGCTGTACCAACAGAGCCAGCGTCAAAGCTGCAAAAAAGTGCCAGTCATTTTTGTTTTTTCTCCTGTTTTGCATTTTTATTCTCCTTTAATTATTATTTGTTGATTTTTTATTATTTTTTTTGCTAATGAGACTCAAAGCGCCAAGGCCGAGAAGACAAATCGTTGCCGGCTCGGGGATTTGCACACCTGCATCGTTGTATACACCGGCCTGAAAATACCCAGAGTCCCCTGCGTTAAACCATACTGTTACCGTCAATGTGCCGGCGTCCCAATCGGTTATAGAGCCGCCATCCGACACAGAATTTTCAAGACTTCGTATGTCTTGGCTCCAATCATAATATGTGGTATAGTTCTGTAAGAGTAACCCTGCTTGTGCATAACCATATGCCGATTCACCTACTTCATCGGTAGATAGTTCCTGCCAGAGTGCGTAATCGGCTGAAAATTGTACCGTCCCAGCCGAGTTTGCAGTGAAATTACCCCAGCGATACGCATCTGCATTAGCGTCCGCCCATGGTGTAGTGGTTTCATTTGCAATCACCTGCACCCTTTCGTATAAATAGGTATCATCGGTAGCAGCACAACCCCATGAATTGCCTATCATCCAGACGGAAGCGTATGTGTCCACCCATCCCGGCTCCGGATGGTAATCCTCAGCCCAGCCGGTATCATCTTCTGCATAGGCGTACGAGCCACTGCCTTTATCACTCCACGTAATATTTCCGGTTATGGTCAGCGATGTCCAATTTATCTGTGCATCACTTATTGAGACCGCTTCAGCACGGACGCCGGCGGCAATGACCAGCACTGCTAAACAAATTGTAATTACCTTTTTCATTTGAACTTCTCCTTTTACTATTTGTGCTTTTGTTTATTATCATTTTTTCTGCTGACGAGGCTTAAAGCGCCAAGGCTGAGAAGACAAATCGTTGCCGGTTCGGGAATGATAGTTATGGCGACGGCACTACCAACAGTTTCTTTCTGAATAAAGGCGGATGAGCCGATATCGCTTATTGCAAGAAGGTTATTGTCAAGAGTTACTCTCAGATGTGTCCAGCCGGCAAAAGATAAGGCTCCCTCTGCGCTCCAGATGCCCGAAGCAAAATCATCGGTGACAACAACAGGCATAGGGGGGGTTGATACTAACTCAACAGATTCTGTTTGCGGATTTGCGAGATTCTGCACCTGCAGAATACCGGTCAGGTCAACAAGGCCGCTGCCGACCACATCGTAGTTACCAAGTTCGGTAATCTGTATCTGGGTAATCAGGACATTTGTGTGAGCAATCAAGTCAAAAACAAGCGTATCGTTGACATCCACAATCTGACCGTCTGAAGACTCGGCTCTGAAGTTTGACGGGAAGAATACAAATGTATTTCCGCCGACAAGATTCGGTTCGCCAAACAGGCCATATTCACTGCCGCCATTTTCCCAGTCGAAGCCGTCTGCCGTGCCATTCGGCTCACTCCAGGGTATAGCGGCAGCCTGTACACCGCCCCAATTAAATACAGACTGAACCGGCTGAATCAGGAAAAACAACAGCAAAACAGTGAAACTGATGTGAGAATGGGGAATGTCCGTGTAACTTCTTCTGTCTTTGCTCGCTCCGTACATAAATACACCTCTTCTCTCTGCTCATAAAACTTCTTCTCATAAAACTTCTTCACTTACTCCGATAAAATGCTTTCTTTTTCTTCCTTAAAACCTAATGAAAATCAGATAGATTAATTGTCAAACAGTACAAAGCTCAAAAAGCGCGCAAAGTGAGCGCAAATGCTTTGGAATTTCTCCTTTTTCAGCGGATAAATGCCGAATGGCGCGTAAAAAAACCCGCTATCCCTATAACGAGTTTATCTCCAATTTCCCCATTTGTGAGTTTCTCATACTCCCCTTTTCTCCATCCACCTTTATTGTGATGGGAATTATACCATAAACAGTATGTGTTTGTCAAGAGAAAATCAGAATATTTTTTGGAAGATTTGCGCAAAAAAGAGGCCGGCCCCAAGGCCGGCTTTGTAAGTTTTTATATAAAAACTCTTCTCTGCTCTGCGATATTTTAGGTTATTTGCTGCTTTTTCTCTTTAAGAAGGCCAAAGTACCTGTACAAAACAGAGTAATCGTAGCCGGCTCAGGAACTATATAGTCGTAGACAATTGTTACGTAACCAGAAGAATTTGCAGGTGTTGCAAAAAACTGGACATTGTCACCACCGAATACTTTAGCCACATGTTCTACTGAAACAAGAATGTTATAGGTTCCTAATCCTGTATAACTGGCCCATGCGAAGGGTCCTACAAAGTCGGTGTTGGCATCTGATTCGAGTGTACCCCAATATTGCATACCATCTGGCGCATTGGGGTCAATTTGAAATACAGTGTCGTCAACATTACCTGCAAGGTTGAACGTGTCGATATGAACGGCCTGGACATCGCCTGGTATCTCCTGAGAAGAGGAGTTTAACAATACCACGTCTGATGAGGAAATGCGAGCATTTGCACCGAATTCGAAAGTACCGGATGCCGGTTCTTCTCCGTCGTTATCCAATATTATTTGGCCGCCATTTACATTCAAGGCAAGGGTGACTTTGATGAAATTCAAAGTGTAAAGTCCGTTATGGTCGTCAAACTTATTGAAAGTTAAATTGTAATAACCTGGCATGCCATTGAAGTCCTTTGTCCGCGTAGTTGTCGCGGCAAAGGCTGAAACGGCTATTACAAAGAGTGCGGCACCAGGGAAGAGCAGGGATTTCTTGATCATATTATAACCTTCGATTCCATTGAAAGGTTGTTTTTGTATTAAATTCGCTTTAAAACACGTGCAAAATCCCTGTTAAGAAGATTCCCTCCCATTGAAAAAATTCAGATATAAGCAGGTGCCCAAGGGGCAGATACAACGGATAAGGGAAAGGGGTCGGTTTTATTTCTCCGGCCCCTTTATATGAAAATTTCTTCAATATCCCTTTACTTTTTGTATTTTTTTCTGAGAAATACCAGTCCACCCATACCCAGAAGTCCAATCGTTGCCGGTTCAGGAGCGGTATAGTCATAAGTAACTGTTCCGGTCAGCTGCGCATGTGTAAGCTGGCCAATGTTGGTGTTGCCGCCACTATAAGTCAGGAATGTCTCCGTATAAGTGTTGGCATCCAGCACAATCGTACCAAACCCACTGAACTCTGAAAGGATAGCAGGAGCTGTGTACAGGTTAGAGGAAGAATCGCTTTTGGTGAGCGTGCCTGAAGTCAATGATTGGCCGCCGACAAGAGTGTAGTAAAAGGTGGGGATTATCAGGTCGATTGCCGGAGAGCTAAGGTTAAGTCCTGAATCCTGAACAGTTACCTGCAAATGGGTGTAAACTTCGCTGGATGACAGACCTGGCGAATGGTTTGTGGCAGTTATTACAGTGCTCATAGACCCGGAAAGGTCGAGCTGGACGCTATTTAATGTTCCCAATGAAGGATTAAACTTCGGGAACGATAACGTCTTTTGCCAGTCGGTCAACGCAGCCGAAATCGGCGTGGTCGTGGTAAATGGACCAGATATAGTGGCGATGGAAAGAGCTGAAAAGACCGTTACCAAAGGTACGATAGCAACAAGAATCAAGAATTTTTTCGTCATTTAACACCTCACCTTCCATTCTGGAGGTTGTTTTGCCGCTTTAAAAACGCGCGCAAACACTCTGACGAATAATTCTTCTCCTGGTTAAAAATAGCAGACTTGTTTAAAATCAGCGAAGTAAAACAGGGCAGAAAAACAAAACTCAAGCCGGAAAATAAAACGCTTTAGACAAGAACCCTTCACCTGCCCCAATTTGCGGAAAGACAAAACAAAAACGTATGCTGGATAACAAGACGCTTTATACAACAACCCTTTACCCCTACCCCAATTCGAGCAGTATTATATCACAACGCAGACATAAATGCAAGAGGAAAAATCGCATTATTAAAGGTTTTTTGCAGAAAAGTTTAATTGAAAACGACAGAAGAGACTGCGCAAAGAAAGAGCCCCGATAAATCGGGGCTCAGGGTTTTTATATATAAAAATCCTTTTCCCACAAAATGTTATTTGCTGCTTTTTCTCTTCAGCAGAAAGACAAGGCCTGTGCAAAGCAGAGTAATTGTAGCAGGTTCAGGAACAGTGTAATCGTAAGTAACGGTTCCGGTCAGAGATGCACTTGTAACCTGGCTTACATCGGCATTACCGCTGGTAAAAGACACTAATGTTTCAGTGAACGTGTCGGCGGGCAGCAGAAAATCGCCGGTTCCTGTAAACTCACTAAGCACCGCAGCAGCTGTGTACGTGTCAGAAGACACACCGCTCTTAGTGAGTGTGCCGGAAACTACAGTACCGCTAAGATTAGTAAAAGTAAAAGCAGGGCTCATCAGGCTGATTGGCGGACTGTTGAGATTATGTCCCACGTCCTGAACGTTCACATCAACAGAAGTTTTTGCCCAGCCGGTTGCGTAGGTTGATGACGTAACGGTTATTACCGTACTTAAAGAGCCGGAAAGGTCGAGCTTTACGCTGTTTAACGTTCCCAACGAGGGATTAAACTTCTGAAACGCCAATGTGTTTGACCAATTGGTTAGCGTCAAAGGAATCGGTGTGCTTGTGGTAATTGGGCCGAGTATAGTGGCAGATGCCAAACCGGCCATTACAAAGAGAGCAGCAGCAAAGAAGATTAAAAATCTTTTCGTCATATTTACCTCACTTTCTAAGTAAAGAGGTTTATTTTATCGCTTTAAAAACGCGCGCAAACTTCCTACCGAATAACCCTTCTCTCGCTTTAAAACACAAAGATTTGCTTAAAATCCGCCTTCGCCGAGGCTATGGCGGACAAGTCAGTGTTGCAAAACAGTACGAAAAGATAAAACCCAAGTTGGATAGCCAGACACTTTATACAATAACCCTTCACCTGCCCCAATTCTGCCATAATTATATCACAACGGAAGTGGAAATGCAAGAAAAAAATCTGTTTTTATTAGAAATTTTTTATGTTAAATCATCCATCATAAACAGGTTTTTTTTCAAAAATTACCGTAATGACCGATACCGCCTTATATAGCCGTTAAATCGGCTTATCAGCAGCATTGTGTGCGGGAATTTGTGCGAGAATTAGAGATGCCGGCTTAATTGTGATGGGTGAAGATTCTGCCTAAGAAGCCGTGTTTGTTGGCATGTTTGCCGTGATGGATTTTTTCGAGGTATTGCTGGACCATTTCAGGCACTTCATAGGTGTTAAAAGGTTTTATAATATAATCGACAGCACCTTTGCTGATGGCAAAATCGATATCCTTGCAACCATCCTTGCAGGTGAGCATAAAGACCGGTGTGTGCATTGTATCGCTGTTGCGCTTCAGCTCTTCCAGCACCTGCATACCGTCCATCTCAGGCATTATCCAGTCCAGCAGTATAACATCAATCTCTTCAGTTTTGGCGATGTCAATGCCGTCATAACCGTTAGAGGCAGTAAAAACCTTAAAGCCCTTGCCTGCTAAAGCGCTCTGCAACAATGTTCTAATTACTGCATCATCGTCAATAACAAGAACTGCCATTGATTCCTGCATAATATTGCTCACTAATTCAAGTTTTTATTAATATCGGCATACCTTAGGTATGAAGTTACTTAAATCACAATCGATGGGAGATGTTACAATACCAGGAGATACAATGGATAAAGGTTTTTATGCCAAGTCCTATAAGAGGACTTGTGTTATGGATGGTGCATACGAGTTTTTTTTGCGCATTTGTGCGGTTGACTGTAAGGTTGTTGCTGCTTAAGATGATAAAAATGAGAGCTATAGTACAGAGAGTAAAAAACGCACAGGTTGCAGTAAATGGCAATACAGTCGGACAGATTGGCAAAGGGCTGCTTGTGTATCTTGGTGTTGGTAGGGAGGATGATGAGACAGATGCCATGTTTATTGCCGATAAGATTACCAATCTGCGGATTTTTGCCGACAGCAACGACAAGATGAATTTAAGCGTAAAGGATATGGCGGGACAGGTGCTGATTGTAAGCAACTTTACGCTTTTCGGCGACTGCAGAAAGGGCAGAAGGCCTGGCTTTGATATGGCTGCCGAGCCGGATTGCGCCGAGAGACTCTACGAAAAGGTCGTTGAGCTTGTAAAGGCAGAGGGGCTTGAAGTGCAAAAAGGGGTTTTTGCTGCGTATATGGATGTTACAGCATCGAATGACGGGCCAATAAATTTCCTGCTGGACAGCAAAAAACAGTTTTAAAAATCCCCACCTCAAGCGGCAGGGGCTAAACCGAATCATTTCCGTTGATTAAAAACGGGCTTTAGATTAGAATATCTTCCTCTTTTAGAGGTATTTATGGCAGAAAGTATAAAACAGCAGCTTGAGCTGCTCAAACGCGGGACGGTTGAGATTTTCAACGAAGATGAACTTGCCGAGCGACTCAAAGAGGCGGCCAAAGAAAGGCGCCAGCTTCGTGTCAAACTCGGTATGGACCCTACTTCACCAGATATACACCTCGGACATACGGTCGTTATGCGGAAGATGAGACAATTTCAGGATATGGGCCATAAGGCTGTTCTGATTATAGGCGATTATACCGCCCGTATCGGCGACCCGACAGGCCAGAATACAACAAGACCAATGCTTGAATTTGAGCAGATTGAGAAAAATGCAAAAACTTATCTGGCGCAAGCAGGCAAAATCCTCGATACATCAAAAGAAAAGCTGGAAGTAAAATCCAACAGTCAATGGCTGGCTGATTTGAAACTGGCTGATATTATAAAACTTGCCAGCACAATGACAGTGGCAAGGATGCTTGAACGTGATACGTTTGAGCTGCGACATAAGGCGGGCGAACCGATAAGCATTCATGAATTTCTGTATCCGCTGATGCAGGGATATGATTCTGTTATGATAAAAGCCGATGTTGAGCTCGGCGGAACGGACCAGACGTTTAATAATCTTGTCGGCCGCGACCTGCAAAGACTCAACGGGCAGGCGCCACAGATTGTAATTACTATGCCGATATTGGTCGGACTTGACGGCAAAGAAAAAATGAGCAAATCGAAGGGTAATTACATCGGTGTAACCGATGAGCCGAAAGATATGTTCGGCAAAATTATGAGCATAAGCGATGATATGATGGAGAATTATTTTACGCTTCTTACCGATATAGACGCCGACAAAATAAAAGAATTAGTCAATCCGCAAAAGACGCATCCGAAAGAAGCGAAAATCCTGCTGGCGAAAACCATTGTGGATCAGTTTTGTGGCGACGTTCGCCAGGATGAGTCTATCTCCCAAAAAGGGCACGACTTGACGCCAGATGTTCAGCAAGGTGGAATGACGATTGGTGATATCTCTGCAGCTTACTTTGACAAAGTCTTTTCTCAAAAACAGCTTCCCGATGATATGCCGACAGTTCAGATAAAGGCTGAACCGATAGCGGCGGCAAGACTGCTTTTGAGTTGTAAACTTGTTTCAACCGGCGGAGAAGCAAAAAGATTAGTAGCTCAGGGCGGCGTTACTATTAACGGTGAAAAGATAAACGACCCAAATGAATTGATAACGCCGGCCAGCGGAATGATTGTTCGGGCAGGGAAACGTAAATTTGTAGAGTTGTCGATAGTTGAATGAAACTACCTGAAATAAAAAATCCAGATAGGTATGTCGGCCTTTATGTAGTTGATTTTGGGGACAGAAGCGGAGTCGGATTTACTGCTGAGGAAGCGGCAGAACTGCTCGAAAGCGAGAAATTCAAAGACGTAAAGGTCTATAAGATTTATAATGCATACCCGGACGGCAAAATGGAGCTTAAGGGTGTACCTAATGAAAATTTTGAGCTTGAGGCAGGAATGTTTTTCTACGAGTTTGACAAAACCGCTGCTCAGAGTGACTTTAAGAGACTTATAAGCCTGGCTGTGAGTGCGGCTCCGCCTGCAAGGGCAAAGGTTCATCTTGCAAAGTACAGCAACGAAAAATTTGTAACTGCAATTATCTTTCCAGCTGAGTACAACGACGAATTTGGCAGATGGCTGGGTGATATCAATTACAGAACATCAGGTCCTGCTGAAGGGGGGATAGAAGCAATGAAGAGATATTATGCTGATGCACCAGAAATTTTGGCCAGACATCAGTTGTTTGGACAGCAAAAATTTGAAAGTAAAACAGGCGTTGAACTTTTAGCCATGACAAAAATGGCGATAGTAAGATAATGGAAAACCAAAAATCAAAAATCAAAAATAAAAATTGTGGAAGAAGACTATTTTTATTTGGGTTAATCACTTCGGTTTATTCGTTATTCAGACCAAGAGACCCTGTCAGTGATATGAAAAAAATAGAGTTTTCCGCTTCTTCACAAAGAATAGGGGTTAGATTCACAGACAAAATCAGGGATATGTTTCGTCACAGGTGGATAAAAAGAATTTAATCAAGCATTTTTTCCGCAGCATTTTTTGTATTTTTTTCCGCTGCCGCAGGGACAGGGGTCGTTTCTGCCGACCTTGGGCTGCTCGAGTTTTATCTGCTTGACTTTCGCTCCTTCGCCCTGCGGTGCCTGTGCGGCTGCTCGCTGGCGTTCGGCCATTTCAAACTGGCTGACCTCATCATGTATTGTCCGGCCTGCCTGCCAGACGCTTCTTGCCCTTGCGCCGGGGTCGAGACGAACTTTAAAGATTGTATCGGTAACCTTGTCTTCTGTCAAATCGAGCATTTCGCTGAACATACGAAAACCTTCCTGCTTGTATTCGATTTTGGGGTCTTTTTCGGCATAAGCGCGCATAAAGATACTTTCCTTCAAATGGTCCATCGAATACAAATGGTCCTTCCATACGGAATCAAATATCTGCAGCAGGACATACCTTTCAAGCTCCGATAGTTCGCTTCGCAGGAAGTTTTTGCCGATTTGGCGAAGTTTTTCTCCGGCAGGGTCTTTTTCCCCAAGTTCAGCGGGGTCAAGAGTTGCCTTGAATCTCTGCTTTGCCCATTCGGCAAGGGCATCGGGGTTCAAAACGGCAAGTTTTTCATCAATCTCTTTTTCCAGACCTGTCCTGTGATAATCTTCGCTGATTGCGAGCAGCTCTTTATGAACAGCGGAAGGCGAAGTATTCTGAAGATAGGAGGCGGAAAATTTGGCGCCGAATTTTTCATTTGCCCATCCGGCCAGATTTTCAAACGAGTAAATATTTATGCTGTCGGGACGGTAAGTTATGCTCATCGCAAATTCGATTGGATATTCAATTTCCCGCCGGTTGTATCTGGCTTGAATCTGCTCGGAGAGTTCGTTCTGAATCTGAGATGGTTTTAAGGTTTTAAGCCGGTTCGCATCAAGGTTTACGGTGAATTTATTGTTTGCCCAGTGAGCAAATGTCTTAATCCCGAAATCAGGGTCGAGAAATGCGGTCAGAATGGAACAATCTTTCTTTTCAATCTGCTCTGCCGAGGCTTCGATAAGGTTCTGTTCGATTTGCTCTGCGGTCATTTGCCTGATTTTATTGGCCGAAAGATTTATTTTGTATGTGCTCATCGCCCACTTGCACAGGGCATCAATGTTCCAGGTGCTTTTGTCTTCAAAATCTTCCAGATATTCACCCAGCGTAATGGAGATGTTGTTTGCGGCTTCGCTTGCGGTGTTTTTCTTTACGAGTTTTTCGATTTGCTCCGCATCAAGACCCTCAAGGCGTTTTGGATTTATATCCGCGCCGAAAGTTGTCCTTGCCCATTCGGCAATACAGATAAAACGATAGCCTTCCTTGAGCATATTGACACAGGCCTTTTCGATGACCGATTCAATCATTTCGGTTATCATATCCTTAAGGCCCGTTTGGCTGATTATCTGTCTTCTGCGCGAGTAGAAGATTTTTCTCTGATAATCCATTACCTCGTCATATTCGAGAAGACTTTTGCGGGCTTCGAAGTTTCGCTGTTCGACTTTTTTCTGGGCTTTTTCAATGCCTTTGCTTATCCGGCCGTGCTGGATGGGCATACCTTCTTCCCAGCCGACCCACGAAAGGGCCTTTACCGTCCATTCAGGAGAAAAGATTTTCAAAAGGTCGTCGTCGAAACTTAAAAAGAACTGGCCTGAGCCAGCATCTCCCTGACGGCCGCTGCGGCCTCGGAGCTGATTGTCTATTCTCCTTGCCTCATGTCTCTCCGTACCTACTATATGCAGGCCGCCGATATCGGCAACACCTGAGCCAAGTTTTATGTCGGTGCCGCGGCCTGCCATATTCGTGGCAATAGTAACGTTTCCGCAAAGTTTGCCTGAGCGGTCGGTGTGCTGCTGGCCTGCTTTTTCAACTATAAGAGCTTCTCTTGCATGCTGCTTTGCGTTCAGCACCTCATGTTCTATGCCGTATTTTCTGGTAAGAGCATTTGAGATGGCCTCGTTCTTTTCAACACTTATTGTACCGACAAGGACGGGCCGGCCAGCAGAACTTGTATTATGAATCTCCTCTATAATGGCGTTGAATTTTTCGCTCATAGACTTGTAAATCATATCGTCGTAATCCTGACGGATGCAGGGTGCATTAGTGGGGATGGTAACAACTTCAAGTTTATATATCTGCATAAATTCTTCGGCTTCCGTAGCGGCTGTGCCGGTCATACCGGCTATCTGGTCGTAAAGACGGAAGAAATTCTGCAGCGTTATTGTTGCAAGGGTCTGGGTTTCTTCCTTTATTGTTACGCCTTCCTTGGCTTCGACAGCCTGATGAAGGCCGTCAGACCATTGCCTGCCATGCATCAGGCGACCGGTAAATTCGTCAACAATAATGACCTTGTTGTCCATTACGACATAGTCTTTTTCCTTTTCAAAGACTATGTAGGCCCGCAGACTCTGCTGTAAAAGGTGGGGCCAATCCATATTTGAACCGGTAAAGAACGAGCCTACGCCAGCCAGCTCCTGGGCAGCACCGAGACCATCGTGATTGAGATGAACCGCTTTGCGGTCGTATTCGACTTCATAATACTGTTTGGCGGAGGTAAGACGAACTTCGAGGTTTTCAATTTCAGAGCGGGTTTTTTCGATGACCGACTGGGCTTTTTGCACTCGGATGCTATCCTTTGCCTTCTTTGCTTCTGAAAGTTCGCCTTCGGCATTTGCGACTGTTTTTTGTGCCGAGTCGAGCTGTTGTTTTATACGGTCATAATCGCCCTGCATTTTTATGAGCTGCCTTGCAACAGCATCGGCCTTTTTGTATCTGCTGACATCGTCAAAGGCAGGGCCTGATATAATCAGCGGTGTTCTGGCCTCATCGATGAGAATCGAGTCAACTTCGTCAACAATGGCGTATTCGAGAGGACCCTGGGCAAGCTGCTGGGCGGAGATTTTCATATTGTCGCGCAGGTAATCAAAGCCAAATTCGCTGTTTGTTCCGTAAGTTACATCGCAGGCATATTGACCTTTGCGTTCGTCGCCGATGGTGTCCATATCGGCCTGGATTGCGCCGACGGTTAAGCCTAAGGCTTTATATATCGGCCCCATCCACTCGGCGTCTCGTTTGGCAAGATAATCGTTGACGGTAACAATATGCACCTTTCTGCCGGTAAGATAAACCAGATATACAGCAAGAGTAGCAACAAGGGTTTTTCCTTCGCCGGTCGCCATTTCAGCGATTTTGCCGTCGTACAGGACATTGCCGCCGACGAGCTGAACGTCAAAATGCCGCATATTAACATTTCGCCTGGCTGCTTCACGGACAACGGCAAAGGCTTCGGGGAGGATTTGCTGCGGAGTTTGGCCCTGTGCAAGACGGTCTCTGAACTGGTGCGTTTTGGCCTTTAAAGCATCGTCATCAAAGGCTTTTAACTGCTGCTCAAATTTGCCCGATTCGAGGGCGGTGCGCATATAGCTTTTGACAAGCCTTTCATTCCGCGAGCCAAAAATCTTTACGAGAAACCGATTGATTTTGCCGACAGGCATAAGAAGAAATTAAAAATTCAGGATTTAAGGTTAAAAACCACAAAAATGTAGTATCCCACAAAAGAACCAAAAGTCAAGGAAGCTTATGGCCGGAAAAGATAGGTTCTTGCATAAGAGGTTTTTATACATTATATTATGTCGCCTTGCTGAAAGGAAGCAATACGCAGTATGCCTTACGGCAGGAAATAAAGAAGCAAAGAAGTAAGGAGATAAAGGGATGGCAGAGCCTGTAAAACCGGATGTTGACCCCCCTCAGGGGTGCGGGGTTGAGGGGGTTGTACCTTCCACAGGACACCTTACGGTGGAGCCGACACCGAAAGACCCATTTCTGATTGAGCTGTCAAGGCTTGCCAGGCAGAACAACAAAATTGAACCGCAGCTTTATGAGCAGTATAATGTCAAGCGGGGTCTGCGCAATGCGGACGGCACCGGTGTTGTTGTCGGCCTTACGGAAATCGGCGATGTTCACGGCTATATCGTCAGCGAAAAAGAAAAGGTGCCGGTCGAAGGCAGACTGACATATCGCGGCATTGAAATAGAAGATATTGTGGTAGGATACCAGAAGGAAAAAAGATTTGGTTTTGAAGAGACCGCCTATCTGCTGCTGTTTGGCGAACTGCCGAAAAGACGGGATTTGACAAAGTTTTGTCGACTGCTCGGCAAGAACAGAGCGCTTCCAGAAGGCTTTACCGAGAATATGATTCTTAAAGCGCCCAGCAATAATGTAATGAATAAGCTGGCACGAAGCGTTCTGGCCTATTATTCCTACGACAAGAACCCTGAAGACCGGTCGCTTAAAAATATTCTGCGGCAGTGCATCGGATTGATTGCGAGGTTTCCGACATTTGCGGCATACGGCTATCAGGCAAAGATTCACTACTATGACGGTCAGAGCCTTTTCATTCACAGCCCGGACGAAAAACTTTCGACGGCGGAAAACTTTCTGATGCTCACGAGAGCCGATAAAAAGTATACCAAAACCGAAGCTGAACTGCTTGATTTGTGCTTGGTGCTGCACGCCGAACACGGCGGAGGGAATAACTCGACCTTTGTCGCTCATGTTGTTACCTCTACTGATACCGATGTATATTCATCTGTTGCTGCCGCTATAGGCTCACTGAAGGGCTATAAACACGGCGGAGCAAATATCCAGGTTGTTGAGATGATGGAAAACATCAAGCAAAACGTCAAAAATTACGCCGACGAAGGCGAAGTGGCCGATTATCTTGCGAAAATCATCAATCGCGAGGTGTTCGACAAAACAGGCCTGATTTACGGTATAGGACACGCGGTATATACGCTGTCCGACCCGAGAACGTCACTGCTTAAAAAGCAGGCGGCAAGGCTGGCAAAGGAAAAAGACCTCGAATGGGAATTCAATCTTTATTCGCTGGTCGAAAGACTTGCTCCGGAAGTTTTCAGGAAAGTTAAACAATCCGACAAGGTCGTATGCTCGAATGTGGATTTATATTCCGGCTTTGTTTACAGGATGCTCGGCATACCGGCGGAGCTGTACACGCCGCTTTTTGCAATTTCGCGGGTTGCAGGCTGGTGCGCTCATATTATTGAGGAAAACGTCAGCGGCGGCCGAATCATAAGGCCGGCATATAAGAACGTTGCCGAAAAGAAAGAATACACACCCCTTTCAAAAAGATAAAAAATAAAAGATAAAAATTGTGGAATCCCGCACCTATTTTCTCCGGTCCTTTGAAAAGTTTGTTAACCCAATTTAGAAAATAAGTGCGGGATGATATTTTTATTATAAAATAATCTCGCCGAAGGCGAATCCTCAATTTTTCTATTTTATTTTTTATTTTACTATCACCATTCGCCGGGCATCAAGGCGTCGGAGATGGGTTTGTTCCACCAGGCTGGGTCTCTTAAATACTGTTTGGTCATCATCGCTGCGTTTACGCCATCGCCGACGGCAGTGGCAAGCTGCATTGCTGCTCCGATTCGGCAGTCGCCGGCAACAAAAACACCGGGAACTTTTGTCCGCAAAAAGCCAACATCACATTTGACGAAACCTGCCTCCGTAAGGTCAACAAAACCTTTGAGAAATGCAGTATTAGGTATCATACCGACAAAAATAAAAATGCCGTCGCAAGGCAGAATTTCTTCTTTGTTTGTTTTTACGTTTTTGAGTCTGACTCTTTCGACCTTTCGGCTGCCTTCAATCGCGATGACGGTAGTGTCAAGTTTCAGTTTGATATTAGCGCTGGGGCTGTTTACCTTTTGCATAAGCTCTTCGAAGAGAACTTTTGTTGCCCTGAATTCCTGTCTCCTGTGAACGACAGTAAGTTCGGCTGCAAATTTGGCAATGTGAAGTGCTTCCTCAACAGCAGTGTTACCGCCGCCGACCGCAACTACTTTTTTGTCTTTGAAAAACGGCGCATCACAGGTGCCGCAGTAACTTACGCCGGCGCCCGCATTCCTGAATTCTTCTTCGCCTGGAACGCCGAGTTTGCGATAATCACTGCCGCAGGCAATAATTACAGAACGGCCGATAAAAGTCTGCTTGCTGCAATTTATCTGTATTTTGCCGTCCCCAAGCCTGGTAAGATTTTTCACCTCACAGCCGGTTTTGAATTTAGCGCCAAAATTTTCCGATTGTTTCCTCATTTTTTCAATCAGGTCGGGGCCGGAGATTTTTTCAAAGCCGGGATAGTTTTCTATCCTGTCGGTATTTATAATCTGGCCGCCGGGATAGAATTTTTCCAGAACCAAAGTTTGCAGCCCGTCCCTTGCATTATAAAGTGCTGCGGCAAGACCCGCGGGACCGGCGCCTATGATAATAGAATCGTAAACTTGCGCCATTTTTCATTCCTTTTTTAGTCCTTGGATTTTTCAAGAATATACTGTTCAATCTGCTGAATTTTTCCGAGCCAGGTGGGGAAATCTGCAATAAGACGGTCTCTTTGAGTTCTTTCGAGCTTGTATGAGACTTTGCCATGCACCTGGCTGAGCAGAATTTTGCCGTTGCTGTCGAAATATATTGTTTGCTCACTTGCATCTGTGCCAAAGAGTGCAATCTCGACTGCAGAAACAATGTTTGGCTCGGCAGCCTTTTGCGGCTCGGTTCTGGTGACAAGAGCCGGAGCAATTCGGCCATCCGAGAGAATTAAATCGACCATAACAGAGTTGGAACTCCTTAGGAGAAAACTTTCAATGAAGGTATCGAAAAGAACATCCGGCAGCATCGTTGAGGTAAAAATAAAGTTTTGTATGATATTCCTTTGCGGCTCGACCGGGCCTGCCGAAGTTAGAACAGTAATCATACCCTGCTGGTTAAGTTCGATACTTGTGGTCAGATTACGGTTAACTAAGAAGTTACTCTGCTGAGAGACCCATTTGAAGCTTTGCAGGTTCGGCTCGGAACGGAACAACCCCTGTTCCGCAAAAGAACTTATGCCTGAATGGATGGAGTATAAATTTACAGCCACAAGCGAATTGGCATCCGGAGAATCGGTTTTTAAGCTGATTGCGTCGGTAACAAAGCCCAGAGCCTGGTCTGTATAATTTTTTATATAATAGTAATTCTGCCGGGCTTTTTTTTGCACAATATCTTCAAGAACCCTTTGTCGGAAATTATCCAGCAGTTCGCGCCCCTTGGCAAGGGGACTGTCCGGTGTAAAAGTTACTGAAGTGGCGAGAGACCTGAAGATTTTTTCGGCGAGGTCTATATTCCGGCCTCTCTGAGCTACCTCGAGTGTTAAGATTCTGCCGTCAGGCAACTGGGTTGTGCCGCTGAAAAGCAAGACAGCTGTTTTTTCAGAAGCGATTCTGACATAATCAAAAGTGAATTGTCCGAATTGTTCTGAGCCGGTTTTTTCAATGCTGCCGTCAATAGTCGCAGCCTGAGCCTGAAATCTTTCAGGAATGGTCTTTTCGAACGGCAGAAGGAAATATCGCCAGTGTATCGACATTGCTGCATCGCTGCTTATCTGCAGAACATAAGACAGCCGAAATTCTCTGTCTTCATATTCAAAGCCGTCTGAAAGTTTCCTGAAGCCGCCGCCTGCCGGGACACAGACAGCCAGACCCGTGCCCGGCAGCTCAATAGGTTTGGACAGCTTAAAATTGGTTTTCGAAGAAACAATCAGTTCCGCGAAGAAGAAACCTGCCAACAGCAGAAGAAATAATGCTGCCTTGTCAAGGCCGAAACGTCTTAATTTTTCGCTATCAGTCATATTTTTCCCCCGGAATGATTTTCCTGTTCGAGACCATCGGGCAGAGTCGAAACAAAATCCCTGATTTCGTCGCGTGTTTTCCTGAAAACATTCGTTATTACATCTTCTGCACCTATAAGAATCATCGGGTCTGCAAAGGGTTTATGTATGAGCTTTGCTTTGCCGCCAAAAACAGGACAGAATTCTCTGGCGTTGTCGCAGAGCGTGATTACGTAATCGAAGTCAATGCCAGCTAGGTCGCTAACGTGCTTTGAATAATGGTCGGAAATATCCACACCGGCTTCAGCCATAACCTGTATTGTCCGAGAATGGACCTTTGTAGGGATTATGCCGGCTGAAAAAGCCTCTATTTGGTCGCCCTTGAGCGTTTTTGCCCAGCCTTCGGCCATCTGACTGCGGCAGGAATTGCCGGTACATAAAAATAATATTTTCAATTTTTCTTTCTTATCAGCCAATTATAAACTCATAACTCGTAATTATCTTAATAACTCGACGGCAGATTTTCCAGCCAGAAAACCGCTCGAAAAAGCAAACTGGAGGTTGTATCCGCCGCAGGGACCATCAACATTTATCACTTCGCCCGCGAAAAACAACCCTTTACATAATTTTGACCGCATTGTTCTGCTGTCAATCTGTCCGGTACAAATGCCGCCTCTGGTAACGGTGGCTTTTTCAATCGGGTCGGCGGATATCGCTGTGAGTCTGAAACTTTTTAGCTTTTCAATAAGCGTTTTTCTGTCTTTTTTTGTAAATTGTCCTGCTGGGACATCCGTGAATTTATAAGTACTACATATAACTTCTGCAAGGGCTTTAGGCACACATTGGGCAATTGCCGAAGCAATATTTCTTTTCGGATATTGTGCAAAATTTTCTGTAAGTTTTTTATCGAGCTGCCGGTGTGTTGTATTTGGCAGCAGGTCGATTGACAATTCAGCTTTGTGGTTTTCACTAAGTTGGTCCGTAACGAGTCGGCTCAAATCAAAAACTGCTGGGCCACCAGCACCGTTATGTGTAAAAATCATAGGACCTGACGAAGATATTTTTTTGCTGTTTATTTTACAGTCAATCTCGACATTTTTTATTCCTATACCGGCAAGCGATGAACAAAACTTCTCCGCTGCAATAAGTGGTACAAGGCAGGCCTTTGGCTCTGTGATAATATGGCCGAAACTTTGAGCGAATCTGTAACCGTCGCCGGTCGAGCCTGTCTGCGGCCAACTTATGCCGCCTGTGGCGATTATCAAAGACTTTGCTGAAATTTTGAATTTTTCCGATAGGATTATAAAAATATCCCCGTCTTTTTTTACAGACCGAACCTTTTTGCCGTAAAGTATTCTGACATTAGGTTTTTCAAGCTTATTAAGCAGTACTCGTTTGACATCACCGGCTTTCTGGCTCTTTGGGAATACACAGCCATAGTTATCTTCAATTGTTTCAAGGCCACGGCGGTGGAAAAATTCCCTCAATTTCTGCGATGGAAATTCATATATGCAATGGCGGACGAACCTGTCGAAAGGTTTGTATGCCTTTATAATCTCGTCAGCAGTGCCGGTATGCGTCAGGTTGCATCTGCCGCGGCCTGTCAGCAGAAGTTTTCTGCCGGCAGTTGTGTTTGACTCGATGATGATTACCTTTTTTGAGCTGGCTGCAGACAAACAGGCCGCCATCATACCTGCAGGTCCTGCGCCAATTATGCAAATGTCTGTTTCAATCATAATTATTTTGAAAAAAAGTAAAGTTCCACTTAACATAATCAGCCCTGAACTTATAGAGCCATAATGAAAGAAAATCCAGAAAAAATCAATATAAATGAGGGCGGGGCGGGGCAGGTTCTCAAAATCGCCTTTCCGCTGATTCTGAGCACCTCTGCGATGACGCTGCAGATGTTTGTGGACAGGGTCTTTCTGATGTGGTACGACCGCGATGCGATGTCGGCGGCGATGCTGGGCGGGATTCTTAGCTTTGTATTCTTCAGTTTTTTCCTCGGCACAGCTACTTATGCGAATACTTTTGTCTCACAGTATGACGGGGCAAACAGGAAAGAAAGAATCGGCCCCGCTGTCTGGCAGAGCGTTTATTTTTCCATCGCTGCCGGGCTGATAATGGCGGCAATCGCTTTGTTTGACAAGCCTCTTATCAATCTTGTCGGCCATGAGCCGAAAATTGCGCATTATGAGCTTATCTATTTCAGGATTCTGCTCATTGGCTCAATGCCGGGAATTATTGACTCCTCTCTTTCCTGTTTTTTGACGGGCAGAGGGAAGACATGGACTATTTTTTGGATTAATGTTGTGAAAACGTTTATCAACGCTGTTCTGGATTACGTGATGATATTTGGGAAATTTGGTTTTCCTGAATGGGGCATCGGCGGAGCGGCGATAGCAACGGTTATTGCCAACGTTGCGGCCTGTGTGATTTATTTTGCAATTTTTTTGCGGTTTGTTCACCGCAAAATTTTCTGCACCGCGAATTATGCTTTTGAGAGAGAGCTTTTCGGCAGACTGATGAAATTCGGCCTGCCCAGCGGCATACAATTTATGCTCGATATATTAGGCTTTACGCTTTTTGTGGTTTTCATCGGCAGGATTGATGCGATTTGTTTTGCTGCCTCGTCGATGGTTCTTCAAATTAATACTCTTTCATTTATGCCGATGATTGGTTTCGGCATCGCTACAAGCATACTGGTCGGCAGGGCGCTTGGGGCGGATAAGCCGCAGATTGCCCAGAGAACCACTTTTTCAGCAGCCAAGCTTACTTTTGGTTATATGATTATTATTGCTGCCGGGTACTGGCTTTTCCCAAATGTGTTTATGCTGCCGTTTGAAGCCAGAGCATCGGCAGAACAGATGGAGGCAATGCGGCCGATAGTAAAGACGCTGCTTTACTTTGTCAGTTTTTACTGCCTTTTTGATACGGGCAATATAATTTTTTCAGCGGCGCTGAAAGGGGCAGGCGATACGAGATTTGTGATGTATGGTTCAGTGGTGCTTAACTGGCTGATAATGGTTATTCCGAGCTGGGCGGCGATAACGTTTCTGCAGGGCAGAGCAAAACTTTATACGGCGTGGTCGGCATTGACAGCGTATGTATGTGCACTGGCGATATTATTTTTCCTGCGGTTCCTTGCAGGCAAATGGAAAACAATGCGAGTGATAGAAAAAGCGCCGATTCTGCCGGAAACAATGCCTGCTATGCCGACAGCTGAGGACAGTTTTTAAGCAAATTCAATGTGGGTTTTGAATTTTTTGTCGTCTGCCTGTGGGAAGTCGTCGCGAAAATGAACGCCTCTGCTTTCAGTTCGCATCTGGGCGGCCTTTGCCATCATCAGACAAACGGTCAGCATATTCTGACACTCCCAGCCCTGCGGAGAATCAAAAACCTTATCAAGCACATACCGCTGCCAAAAACTGATGATTTCCTGTGCCTCTGAAAGCGGCTTTGCGAAGCGGATTATGCCGACATTTCGCCACATAAGCGAGCGGAGCGAGTTGAGCACATCAGCAGTATCGAGCCTGCTTCTGTCAGACTGCGGTATGTCGTGACGGAATTTTCGCAGTCCGACTATGCCATTGTTCTGTTTGCATTGGCGAACTGCCTGCCTGCCAGCAATCCTGCCAAAGACCAGACCTTCCAGAAGTGAGTTGCTGCCAAGCCGGTTTGCGCCGTGCAGGCCGGTTGAGGCAACCTCGCCACAGGCAAAAAGGTTTGCAATGCTTGTCCTTGCAAGGCCGTCTGTCTTTACGCCGCCAACCATATAATGGGCACTGGGGCGAACAGGTATAAGGTCTTTGCTTACATCAATATCAAAGCTTGCGACAAGTTCGCTAATAAGCGGGAATCGTTTTGTGAGGTAATCCCTGTCAAGATGCCGAATATCCAGAAAAACATGCGTGGCGCCTGTTTTGAGCATCTGAGATAGAATTGCTCTGCTGACGACATCACGAGGTGCAAGCTCTGCGTCGGGATGATATTCAGCCATAAAGGCATTGTGATTTATGTCCCGCAGAATGGCACCTTCGCCGCGAAGAGTCTCTGTAATAAGCGCTCGCGATGCGCCTGCAACGTAAAGCGTCGTAGGATGAAACTGCATAAATTCCATATCTCGCAAAATTGCACCGGCTCTGGCCGCCATTGCAAGGCCATCGGCGGTAGCAACGTCAGGATTGGTAGTTTCACGATAAAGCCTGCCTGCGCCGCCTGCGGCAAGAATAATTATTTTTGCCCAGATGATTTCCATCATACCCTTGAGATTCTGGCCGATTACACCGACACATACGCCATTTTCGTTTGTGATAAGGTCGATGGCGTAATAATTTTCTGCAATAGTAATGTTATTGAATTGTCTAACCTTATTCACAAGTGCCTGAGCGATTGCTCTGCCGGTGTTGTCGCCGAGGGCGTGAGCGACGCGTGCATGACTGTGGCCGCCTTCGAGCGTAACCGAAATTGAGCCGTCCTGCTGCTTATCGAATTCGGCACCCCATTCGAGCAGCTCTTTTACAAGGCCGGGACCATCTTTTACAACCTGCTCGACAGTATCGCGATTGCATATGCCGCAGCCTGTCGTCAGAGTGTCTTCTATGTGCGAATCAAAACTGTCATCGCTGTCCAACACCGATGCGATTCCACCCTGAGCGTTCCAGGTATTGCTGTCTTCGAGGGTTTTTTTGCAGACCAGCGTAACTTCGCAGCCGCCTATTGCCGCTTCAATTGCCGCCCGCAGACCTGCGACGCCAGAGCCGATTATCAGACAATCCGTAAAGAGCTGCTGGGTGGCAGCAGTATTTACCGGCACAAGATAGCGCCGTAAATCGGGGCGCCTTAATGTTATTGCATTATCTTTCATTTTTGTTCAATCATCCTTGTCCAATCAATGCTTTGCAGGGCATTTAAGACTTTTTGACCGATGAAAAACTTTTCCATATTTGTTGTATCGTCAAAAGGCACTATCATAATAATTTTGACTTTGCCGAATTTTTCTATAATCTCTGCATTGGTTTTTTCAGCAGGGTCTTTCGTACTTTCATCATAACCGTTAATCAAAACAGCTGCAAGAGAAAGTCCGGCAGAACGAACGGCGTCAATAGTTAAAAGCGTATGATTTATTGTGCCGAGTTTTGACCTTGCCACAATGACAACAGGCAGATTAAATGCCTTTGCAAGATTTAGCACATCAGTATCTTTTGTTATCGGGACTCTGATTCCGCCGATGCCTTCGACAATAACAAAATCGCTTTTTTTGCAAATTTGTTTATACGCATCAGTAATTTTTTTAAAGTTGACTTTTCTGCCTTCCGCTTTTTCACAGGCAAAAGGCGCTGCGGGGATTTCAAAAGTTATCGGATTGATTACATCAAGAGCAAATTTACTGTCGGCACAGTGAGCAAGAAATTGTGCATCTTCACTTGCAAGGCCATTTTTTGTTTTTTTGCAGCCTGTAGCGACGGGTTTAAATACACCGACCTTTTTGCCTTTCTGCTGCAGTATTTTTGCAATCGCCCCTGCAATTAAGGTTTTACCCGCACCGGTGTCAGTGCCGGTAACAAAAAGACCTTTTGTTTTATGTAACTGCAAGTCAATTGTCATTTTCTTATCTCCTCAGGATAAATAGTGAAACTCAACTGTCCGTGATATTCAGGGAAATCTTTGCGAAATTTTTCAGCGTAGTCTTTTGAAAGAAGAACTCTTTGAACATTTTCCAATTTAAATTTCACGTTGCCCAATACTCGCCATTCTCTCTCGAAATAAAAATTATTTGGATCATCATCTGGGAGGTTATGGTCAAAAAATTTTATATAACCAAGAATATGAAATCCTAATAAGTTAAGATAATCAGCCTTTTCGTCAACTGGTGGAGAACATTTATCATTTACAAATTTGTAAAAATTCATACCTACTTTGTCAAAAAAGGAGGCAAGCCTCTCTTTTTTCCAAGGGAATCTATATGCATTTTGGGGCAGGTAATGTACCGGAGAACCACCGTTCTTGGCTATAAAATCTTTGGAGAAAGAAAGACCAAAGGGGCCATACTTCTGTATATGAATATGAAATTCTGTAATTGGAATGTCGCAAAAACAGACCATTTCAGGAACAAACATCCTATTTTCACTAAATTTCGCAGTATAATTTATTATCAAACTGCTGCCTTCAGCTTTTTTCGAGGCCGGACCCCGTATAAATTCGAACAGTTGGTGAGTGTGCAAGTAATCCTTTTTTTAATATTTTAGATAGACGATTATAAAGTTCATCAGAAGAAACACTTTTATAATCTTTGCCGATAAAGTGTGTAAGTTCTTTTGATATATAACGTTGTTTTGATGTCATAACAGATTTCCTTCAATTTATTCCGCAACGATTTAGCCCCGACTATAGAATAGCTAAAGGAATTGTCTTTTACCTCGGGAATATTTATTATTGCCCCACACATATTATTAAATTTGCTCTGTGATTTTTTTGATTTTATCAATGAAACTTTGGGCTAAGTCAAAATCTTCGGATGTAATTTCATCTTCAAGCTCCACCCAGTCGCCATAGTCACTTTCCATTCTGCCTTCAAAAAGTCTTGAATAGAACTTGCCCAGTTCGACAGGTATTATGCCGGGCTTTACAAAATTTTTGTTAAATAGCGATATTACGCCACTGTGTTTACTGCTTGAAAAATCCTTTGAAAGCAAAAGTGCTGTAACAGCATAAAAACAGGCGTAATATAAACGGTTAGCACAGCCGTGCGGATGGTTGGTCTCAAACATAACTTTTGCTTCATCGAAACTTTCATCGGCTCTTTTGAGCCAATATTCTATAAGTTCCTTTTGACCTTTTGTCATACCGCTATTCCGTAACGCTGAATATTGTTATAAATAGGTGTTGCTTTCGTCATCGGCAGTTCCCATACAGAAGAGCTTTTGATAATAGCACTGATTACAATATCATTTTTGAGCGAGATTTCATAGAGAGCATCCTGAATCTGCCTTTTCTTTTGTATGGTTAATTGCCCATCTATCAGAATCAGCAAATCAATGTCTGACTCGGGGCCTGCAGAACCTGTCGCATAAGAACCATATAAAACCAATCTTGCGCCAAGGTCAATTTTGTATAAAACGTTTAGACATTCGGACAAAATACTTAATATGTTGGGATTCAACTCTTTTTGTTTTTCTTTTAATCTGTACATAATATAAAACCCTTATATTTGAATTCCATTATACAAACCCTTTTATAAAATGGCAAATTATTAAAAACCCATAAAACTGCACTAAAAACCGAGAATTACACCATTTTCGGCAAATCGGTTTTGATTATGTCGTAAACGATGTCCAGTAATTTGCGCAGCAAATTCAGATCAATCGCAACCGGCGGCATAAGAACAACCACATCCGACAGTGGTCGCAGCATCGCTCCTTTTGGCTGCATAGCAAAACAAACCTTTGCTCCAATCTGCTTTCCATAATCGAAAGACTTTTTTGTCTTTTTGTCTTTTACAATCTCAATTCCTGCCATCAGGCCGCACTGACGAACATCACCAACAAAATCCAGAGCCGAAATCTTTTTAAGGTATTCGGTGATAAGGTTTATTTTTGGTGGTAATGATTCAATAATCTTATTTTCCTCAAAAAGCTCAAGTGAAGCAATCGCAGCAGCACAGCCTAATGCGTTGCCGGTGTATGTATGGCCGTGAAAAAAGGTTTTAAATTCATCGGGTTCGCCCAAAAATGCGTCAAAGATTTCCTGTGTCGTAAGTGTTGCTGCCAGAGGAAGATAGCCACCTGTGAGGCCCTTTGCAAGGCACATAATATCAGGTTCGGCCTGTTCGTGCTGGCAGGCAAACATTTTTCCCGTCCTGCCGAAACCTGTTGCGACCTCATCGGCTATCAAAAGAACATTGTGTTTTTTTGTAAGGTCTCGAACGCCTTTTAAAAAACCTTTAGGATGAACAAACATTCCTGCTGCGCCCTGAACAAGCGGCTCAACGATAACTGCTGCAATTTTTTCTGAATTCTTTTTTAAAAGTTCTTCGATTTTATCAAGCGTAAATTGTCTGCACTGCTCGATAGTGCCGTTGAATCTATAAGGAAATGGCGAAGGTACAAAATAAGTGTCAAACAACATAGGTTTGAAAATCGAATGAAACAATTCTATTCCGCCGACGCTTACGGAGCCGATTGTATCACCGTGATAGGACTGGCCCAGTGCGATGAATTTACCTCTTTTTTGGCCTTTGTTATGATAATACTGATATGCGATTTTCAAGGCTATTTCAACGCTTGTTGCACCGCTGTCGGAGTAAAAAACCTTTTTTGAATTTTTTGGCGCAATAGCGATGAGTTTTTCAGCGAGTTCGATTGATTTTGTCTGAGCAAGGCCTAAAAGGGTGCTATGGGCGATTTTATCAAGCTGATTTTTTATCGCATCATCGATTTTTTTGACCCGATGGCCGTGAACGTTGCACCACAAGCTACTTACGCCGTCGATGTACTTTTTGCCTTCGGTATCGATTAGGTAAAAACCTTTGCCTGATTCGATAATCACCGGCTCCGCGGCAAGCCATTGCCTCATCTGCGTGAACGGATGCCAGAGATACTGCTTATCAAGGTTGATTAGTTTCTCCGTGTTGTGGTTCATCGTGTTTTGTTTGATTCCGCAACTTCGGTACGATGTAATTCACTAATATCTTTGTCTTTAAAAAGTTCTACTTTTTTATCGGCGCCGTATTTGAGCATAAATTTCTGAAGCTCTTTTGTTGAAGCGGTCAGTATCAGCTCATCGCCTCTTATCTCGTGCTTGAGAAGTTTAGGTTTCTTCTCCAGAAGTTTTTTGACGTTTTCATAATCCATCGTTTGACCTGTCAGGGTTGGAACTGACAGCTTGATTTTTATAAACGAATTCATAGCCAGCAGGTGGTTTTTATAAAAACCACCATTCTGCGGCAAATTCGGCTCTTCAGGATAAATATTCAGGTACCTGTCCTGCCCGACGGTGCCGAGTCCTGCCAAAAAGGTGCCTTTTTTGCCGTCTGAATCGGTATAGACAAGCTGATACTCTTTACTATCTTTGGCGGTATTCCGGGTGAATTGCCAGGCTTCGTTGGAATCTGTCGGGGACCAGATGCCAACAAGATTAGCATCGAAAATCAATTCGTTTTCGGTAAAGAGCGGATGTACTGACTGTACTACGCAGCCGCCTAAAATGCCAGCCAGCAGATAAAACGCAATAATTTTCAGTTTACTTTTCATAATATATCTCCTTAAAAATTGATTTGCAAAATAGCCTTTACGAGGCCAATATTATAGTTATGCAACAAGCAAATGAAAAGGACAAATTCGCTGCCGAAAGGCAGGCGATGATTCGCAGACAGTTAAAGGGCCGGGATATTACCGAACAGAATGTTCTGAAGGTGATGGCTCAAATACCGCGAGAAAAGTTTATACCTGCCGAGTGCCTGGCACAGGCTTATTATGATGGGCCATTGTCAATCGGCTATGGTCAGACAATAAGTCAGCCATACATCGTTGCATTGATGACACAGGAATTGAGAGTAACAGGGGATTGCGAGGTGCTCGAAATCGGGACGGGCAGCGGTTATCAGACTGCGATACTTGCAAAACTTGCCAAAGAAGTCTATACAATCGAAAGGATAGCAAAGCTTTCACTGGCGGCAAGGCAGATTCTGACGGAACTGAATATAACGAATGTAAAATTTCACACAGGCGACGGCACCTGCGGCTGGCCTGAGGAAAAACAATTTGACAGAATTATAATCACTGCCGCCGCGTCAGATATGCCTGGGCCGCTGATTGAGCAACTAAAGACAGGCGGCCTGGCTGTTGCGCCACTGGGCGGCGATTATGTGCAGGAACTTGTGGTAATAGAAAAAACCGACAGCGGCTTAAAAACAAGGTCTGTCTGCGGCTGCAGGTTTGTAAGACTCATAGGCAAATTCGGCTACACGGAGTAAAAATGACAGCGAAAATGCCGAATAATGTTACTCTTGATGTGCCAGTGCAGTTTTTAAAAGGCGTAGGTCCTGCAAGGGCACAGGTCTTTGAAAAGGTAGGTGTAAGAACCGCTTTTGATTTGCTTGAGTATTATCCCAGAGACTGGTACTTTGCACCGCAACCTGTAAAAATCGGACAAATAAAAGAGAACCAGACTGTTACGCTGGCAGGAACTGTCGAAAGTACAGACCTTCAATCCTGGCGACGACCGTCATATTTTGAAGCATACGTCAATGATGAAACGGGCCTGTGCAGAATTGTCTGGTTTAACAGCAAATTTCTGCAGGGGAAAATTGTGCCGGGACAGAAGCTCATTGTCTGGGGGAAAGTCCATCAGTATAAACACCAGCTTCAGCTTACCAATCCGAAATTTGTCATAATAGAAGACGACGAAATTACAGCTGATAGCTTCAGCGGGCCGGTTTATCCGGCAACGGCAAACCTTTCAAGCGGACAGATAAAAAGAATAATTTGCGATTCGCTGGAAAACCTTGTACGGTATGTGCCTGAATTTTTTGATTCTGTTTTTCTGAAAAAGTCAGAACTTATAGAGCGACAGAAAGCCTTTAAATGGATGCACGACCCCGAAAACGACTTACAGGTTGCAAGAGCAAAACGCAGATTAAAATATGATGAGCTGTTTTTAATGCAGGCCGCTCTTGCTCTGCGAAGATATAAAGTCAGATACTTTTCAAAAGCTATCCCGCTGAGGTGTACCGGGCAGATTGATTACAGGATAAGAAAAAGATTTCCATTTCTGCTCACTGAAGACCAGAACAAAGTTATCGAGGAGATTGTTGCGGATTTGGCAAAACAGGTCCCGATGAACAGGCTTTTGCAAGGCGATGTCGGCAGCGGCAAAACAGTTGTTGCATTGTATGCGGCTCTTGTTGCTGTTGCAAACAGGCAGCAGGTCGCAATAATGGCTCCGACCGAGATTCTTGCAGAGCAGCATTTTATAAGTATTGAACGTTACCTGAAGAACAGTGATGTAAAAAGAGTCCTTATCACCGGCGGTATAGCAGGAGAGAAAAGAAAAGAAATTCTTGACCGGATAAAATCAGGCCAAACGGATATTGTCGTAGGCACTGTCGCACTGCTGCAGGAAGATGTGCAGTTTGCAAACCTTGCATTGGTAATAATAGATGAACAGCATAAGTTTGGTGTCCATCAACGGGCACAGCTAAGAAAAGATACAACGCCGCACTGCCTTGTTATGACGGCAACCCCGATACCAAGAACACTTGCGATGACGGCATTTGGCGATTTGGATATATCCGTCATAAACAGGTGTCCGCCAGGCAGAGGTCAGATAGTAACGAGGTATATTCAGCCAAAGGACATAACAAAGGCCTATGAATTTGTCCGCGAAAGACTAAAAGCGAAAGAACAGGCCTATTTTGTTTATCCGCGAATAGCAGATACCGAGAACGGCGATGTCAAGGCTGCGATTGCCGAATATGAAAACCTGAGCAAAAATGTTTTTCCGGAATTTAATGTTGGTCTTCTGCACGGACAATTGTCCAGTGCAGACAAACAAAAAATAATGAGTGACTTTAGAAATGGGAAAATTCACTGTCTTGTCTCAACGGTTCTTATTGAGGTCGGCATTGATGTTCCCAATGCAACGGTAATGGTTATCGAAGGAGCGGACAGGTTTGGTCTTGCTCAATTGCATCAGCTTCGAGGCAGGATAGCGAGAAGCACGTCAAAAGCATATTGCTTGCTTGTTGCACAGACTGCCAGCGAAACGGCAAAGAGCAGACTTGAAATAATGGAGCGCAGCAATGATGGCTTTGAAATCGCAGAACACGACCTCAAAATCCGCGGGCCCGGCGAACTTTTAAGCACACGTCAGCATGGCCTGCCGGACCTGAAAATCGCAAATATAATAGATGATTTTGACCTGCTGGGTCTTGCAAGAAAGGACGCATTTGAGCTTGTTGAAAACGACCCTATGCTGATTTGTGCAGAGCATAAGAATATAAGGACAGAGCTGCAGCGGAAATTTGCCGGCAGCCTCGGCCTGGTCGATGTGGGTTAAAATAACGGAATATTTATCTTTTTTTACTTGTTAAGACCTTTGTCCTGGATAAGATCTGTTTGCCCAATTTGTGTAAATTTCTGCCGAAATCTTTTAGTAAACCGCCATTCAAGATTTTTCTGCTGAAGGCCTATTGCCTGTAACACTTCTTCCAAAGAAATTCCCCGTTCAGCTTTGCCGAGTAGGCCAAGTACCCTAAATACAGCACCATCGGCAGAACATAAAAACCATTGTTCCTGTTTGTTCCAGAGAAATGCAAGCGTTTCCTTTTCTTTGTGAATACTACCTTGATAGGAAGAATCGAATAATTCCCAGAAACTTTTTATTACTGGAAGTTCCACGTCATGGATTGTTACGTTTAATTGAGTTGGAGAAGTTAGATTGACCTTCTGGTCAGTATAATCAAAACTAAGCTTGATGACTTCGTCAATGATCGCTGGAGTCATATGTACATTACAGTTTGCAGTAAATTTGTTCCAGAGTTCAAGTTTTAAGAGTTCTAAAACTGGTCCTGCATCAAGCAACAGGAATTGAAATTTTTTCATCCGTGAAATCCTCATCTTCCGTTAAATACTCCTGTGCTTTTTTGTAGCTAATCCGCATATACTTGGCGAATTGTAAAAATGAAAGCTTACCTTGTTTTAAGGCTCTTTGTGCTAATGCACAGTATCTCTCAGGTAGTTCATCAGGCGTATCTGACGGTCTTGGTTTTAACTGAAGCATTTTTACTTTTTCGATATATTCTCTTGTTTTGGTTTCATCTAATCCGTAAATGTTTTTGATTCGCCATAACAAAGCTTCAAAAGAAACTCCAAATTCTCTGGCAAGATCGTCTAACATTGCAGGCGCAAATGATATTTTATTATTTTGTACCATACCTCTAAGTCGTTCTAATAGGGGAGCCTCGGGCAAAAGCAGGATACTGGCAAATATATCTGCAAATGGGCCTTCTCTTTCAGTTAGAATGTTGCTGCCATTTGCACGGAAACTGTTCCATGTGAGGAGATGAAACAACTCATGAGCTAAATCATAATTTCGCCGCCAAGATTTGTTTTTTCGGTTCAAGAGGATTGCAGGGCCAAATATCGGAGACACGGTAGAAATAGCGCTTCCATCAAAATCAAGGTAGAATATTTTTATATAATATTTTTCTTCCAATATTTGTTTTAAGGCCGCGTTTGGAATGCTTCCCAATTCAAACTCTTTGTGAGTATTAAGAGCCAGAGATTTTACATCTTCAAAGGATGATATTGTTTGATCTACTTTTGCAAATGGCAGGCACGCTTTTTTCCTTTCGTTCGTTAATAGTTCGAGATTGTGGTACTGTAGACACAATTCTTTAAATAATTCTTCTGTTTCCTTATATAGTTTGGGTTTGTCTCTCCAGAGTAGTATCTCTTTGATAGGAATTTCCTCGGAAAAAAAGAAGTCTATCGGTTTATGGTAAATTTCAGCTAATTTACTAAGTTGCGAAAATTTAGGTTCTCTTTTTGAGTTTTCAAATTCACTCAGAGAGGATACACCTATTCCTGTTTTTTCTTCAACTTGTTCTAATATATAGCCTATTGTTTCACGAGCTATTTTGAGTCTTTCACCGATGTTCATTTTTGATCCTCCTAAAAGTTCTGTTTCTTAGAATATTATACGGCAAATTTTTGATAATTCTTCAAAAAAATTTCTAAATTTTAGAAAATTTTGGCTTTATTAAGATTTATAGGTCTCTAATACCTTCTATTTTTTGCGGGATTTGAGGCTTGATAATTCACGAAGAAATACCGCAGGGCGTCGATTGGATGGTCGTAAATGCCGTCTTTTAAGGGTAATTCCTCAGAGCCGGCAGGGGGATAATGATAGCACTGCATTGCCTCAATTAACCTGCCACAGCGAGGACTTATAAGCAGACTGCTTTTCCCATCGCCGCTGCGCAAGGCCCTGCGGACGAACTCTATTCCTTCAAGTATCGAACTTCTCTTATAGCGAAGCTTTATTCCCATCGACCTTAACTGACTGACAGGACTTGTGCCGCTAACTCCATCTACGCTGCTGCCGGCAGGGTCACAGAAAGTAGTGATAACATTATCTTCATTGTACGGCGTTCTGTTTTTTATCTCGTCTGCGTGTACATCAATAGTCTGTCTGCTTTTGACATATTCATCGATGACTCGGACAATTCCGCTGCCGTCAATCTGAATCCAAAGGCATACAAAAGGATTGACAAAGCCGAAGTCAATTGCACGATACAAGGGCAAACTTTGATTATATTCAACAGGTGCGATATGTATACCAGGGTCGAACTCTGCAAAGACGATATTTTCAAGCGATGGCCTCAAACAGAGCATTTCAGATTCAAAGGCAGCCCGACTGCTGCGGCGCATCTGTGCCAAAACGTCTTCAATTTTTAAGTAGCCGGTTGCTTTTCTTGCTCTGCCCTGACAATCATTGTTTAATGGGCATCTTGAGCAACTTCTTTCAGGCGGACAGCGTTCAATTACTTCCCAGACGCACCACTTGAATACCGGTGTTCCACAGGAGGCCGCTTTGTCGACAAGCTCGTGCATAATGCCGAAAGGCTGATGCATTGTGCTAAGCGATTCCATCGCACCGATAATGCTGGCGGTGCTCTGGGTAACGAACTTTGCCGCTTCAAGAATCTGCCTGTCAAACAGTTCAACCTCATCGCATCGCAGTTTCTGAATATGACTGCCGCGAACAGAAGCCGCCGACTGCGTTAGTACCTCGACATCCGAGCTGTTTAAAAAGATGCATTTGTTTTTGCGCTGGGGTTCAGCGAGAAATTTTTCAAACCCCGTTAGAGACAAGGCGTCAAAGGTGCCTGAAGGCCGCGAAGGGCGGCCTGTCTCTAACGGGGCAAGGCCGCCTCGTAAAAAGCTAAGCAGATAATCGTACATTCTTTGAGCCTGCAGCTCGCTGCCAGCAAGGATTCTTACTTTGCAGGCCGGCTTGAAGATACAATCCAGAAGCGTTGCAACTGCGGCGATGAGTGTTTTCCCGCCGCTGCGGTTGGCCCAGACGACGCAATCGCCGCTGGTGCTGCCGTTAAAATCGCTGTTGTAACTGTGCCACAGGTAATCCATAGGCGAGTTGTGCTCAGGACAGATTTTTGTATCGCCAATATCAAGGCCGAGAAAAACCTTGAGGTAATTTTTCAAATCGGCTCTGGTCTTTGGCGTCTGTTTTCTGAGCGTTTCATAAATACTGTTTGCTTCTAAAAGCCGCTCGTATGACAGAATGGTTGTGTTATACATAAAATATCCTTAATAAAAAGTGAAGATTGAAGAAATGAAGATTGAAAAAAATTTATCCGCCTTTGGCGGATTCATTAGTTTTGAATTTTTAGTTTTAAACTTTAAGTTTTTTTATTGCCAGCAGTTGCTTTGATTTATCAAGCCGCATTCAAGCCAGGTATCGGCTATGTCCTTCAGCAGAGAATAGTCTTCTGTATTGCCAACATAGCCTTCAGCCATCCGTGCAAGGTCAAGAAAGTCAACGCGACAGTCGCCGGTTAAATCGCCTGCAGGCCGGTCAGGACAAGGTTCAATCGTCGGCGTTAATGCGATGGTTGTGATTGACTTTTTGGGCAGAGTCAAAGGTGTGTTTATATCAAATGCTCCGACAAGGACGCAGTTTTCTGTCAGGCTTGTTCGATAAACATCGCCTTGCTGGACTTGGAAGCTGTCTGGAGAATTAAAGTTCAGTGCAATATTTGTGTCGGAGATATTGATTATAACGATGCTCATTTGATTGTTATCAGGACTGATATATGCAGAAATTCTCAGGCCGTTCGAGTCTGTTCGCGCTTCGATACGCTGCCAGTTCGGGTCTGTAAAGGCTGAATACTGCTTGAAAGCGTAATAGACAGGATTGATTGTGTAGTCAGGGCTGCCGTACGAACTGCCAAGAGACACCAGACCCTTCGGTGCCGCCCAGAACAGCTCCCAATATAAATATGAGCAGGCGCTCTCATAAACAAGACTGTTGTGTATGTGGCGGGCCATGTTAATCGCCGTATTAAAGTCGGTAAGGCCGCTTCCGGATAGTTTTGCATATTCGGTTTGCAGCAGGGGCTTATAGCCGTACTGGGCGGCATAACCCTGCATCCCTAAGATGAAACCATCGGGGAAATCGTGGCTGCCGTCGGTATAAAGATGATGAGCGAAACCATAGATATGGTTGGCATCGATAAGTGCACGGATATATGCTCTTGAATTGCCGTAGCCCATTGTTTCGGGGACAAGAATCTTCGGCATATCCGCACCCATTTGGGAATATAATTTCTGGTAAACTGCCTCACAAGCCAGATTATGACCGGCATTTGAATCTGCCTCGGTAGGTTTGAACCTGCAGGAGTCATAGCTGGTTTCTATGTCCGGTTCGTTTTGCATGGTGATGTAGTCGGCGTGCACGCTGTTACTGTCCCATGCGGTCAGACTGTCGGCCCACCACTGGGCAAACCTTTGATAAACATATCCGGAAGGGCCGTTATTGGGGTCGTTAAAATCTTTTGCCAGCGTTCCGCCGACTATGCTGCCTGTACTTTTCAGATAAGCCGGCGGAGACCAGGCGGAAATCATAAACTTCAGCGATGGGTTTCTGGTTTTGGCAGCCTCAGCGATTTGTTTCGAGTTGGCTATATAGGCGGCGCCGTCGCCGCCTTGGTCATAAGTGTTTCGTACCCTGTAAATGTCAAGTCCCAGTTGTTCGAAGAGTATATCATAAAGTGTGCTGCTGAGAGGGTGAGCAACAAGCCAGTTTTCATACCAGCCGCCGGAAGCGCCGAAACCTTCGAGTGTCTGATAGCGTATCAAGGCATCAATTTCGCCGGTCGCGTTGGGGCCGGGCGTAGGCGGCTCATAAAGCACTACTGCCGTATCATCGAGATAGTAATTAACTCCGGCCGCAGGGCCTTCAAAGTAAAGGACCAGACTCGTCAGTGTGCCGCTGACAGTAAGGGTATAGGAGCCTGCCAGCGGTGTCCATTCGCCGTTAAAGCCTGTTGTCGAGCTTATTGGAATATAGTTGGTACCGCTGCCGTCGGTCTTTTTAAGAGTTATTTTTATTGTATCGCCGTTGGCAGAGGCATTTTCGAGCATCATCCAGCCGCTGATAGTATAGGTTTTACCCACTTGCATTTTTCCCAATAATGACTGGCTGATTCCCTGCCAGTTGGCAGTTCTGCTCAAAGTATATCCGCTGTAACTGCCGCTTCGACGTGCGGTTGTTGATGCCATAAAATTGCAGGGACCATAGGCGCTCCATGCCATAGTGCCGAATTCAAATCCCGGATTTATCAGAAGATTGTTATTATTACTGCAGGGCAATGATATAGTTGCATAGTCATAATTGCTTTCTGCACCTGTACTATAGCCGGTAATGTAGATGCTGTTATTATCTGTTGCAATCGCGGTGCTGATGTCTGTCTGCAAGCCGGGGCCATTGTAATTCGTCTTCCACAGTTCTATGCCGTTTGAGTTATAACATATTAAAAGATAATCTGTTGAGTTGTTTTCTTCTATGCTTCTGCCGAGAGCATAAACATTGCCGAAGTTGTCGGCTGTGATTGTCTCTGCGTAGTCGGCTGAATTGCCTGCGCCGTTGTATCGGGTCGCCCACAGTTGAGCTAACGTTTGTGAATTGTATTTTACAGTGGCGGCGTCTGCACTGGTAGTACCCTCGCTGTATCCTGTTACAACGACATTGCCGTCTGAAGTAACGGCGATTGCATAAGCTTCATCCCAGCCAGTGGCGGTATAGCCGTAAAAAGCAGTCCAGAGTGGATTGCCATCGGGCGAATACTTGATTGTTACATAATCAGAATCGGTTGCAGTCTCTACAGAGCCGGTAACGTAAACATTGCCGGCAGGGTCAAGTGCGATTGCTTCCAGCAGGTCCCAGCCGTTGGCGGGGCCGTTGTAAGTTTTGGCCCACGACAAAGTGCCATCAGGCAGAAATTTTACTGTCAGGCAGTCCTGGTCTGTGCCGATACCTGCTGACTCTCCACAGGCGTAAACACTGCCGCTTGCGTCAACCGCAAGCTGATAAAACGAATCATAACCGTTCGCCGCACCGTTATAAATTCTTACCCAGGCAGGGCTGCCGTCAGGCGTGTATTTTACGAGCAGAGCGTCGCTGTTCTTTTTGCCGACGGCGTAGATATTTCCGTTCGCATCTGTCGCAACATCGTAAAATCTGTCGTTGCTGGTGCCTGAATAATTGTAGGCTGCTGCCCAGAGTTGACTGCCGCCAGGGGCGTATTTAACAATAATGCCGTCATAACCTGTTGCTGTGGTATAACCATAGCCTGCGACAATGATGTTTGAATTTGCGTCAACGGCAACTGCCATTGCATAATCCGGATTTGAAGAGCTGCGATTATATGTATTTGTCCAGATGATACTGCCGTAGGGTGTGTATTTTATGGTAACGAAGTCATAGTTGGTAGCGGTATTTTTTGCATAGCCGCTAACTATGACAAAGCCTGCCGAATCGAGGGCGATATCTTTCGCATAATCAGTACTGTTGGCATTGCCGTTGTATCTTTGCGTCCAGTCAACCTGGCTTGGAATAAGGTCGGTCAGATAGACTTCGAGGTTTGTATAGTCGGCGTTGAGACTATAACCGTTACGGTCGGCGGCATTATTCGGATTCAGGCCGTGCAGGCTTTCCCACGCATCCGACATTCCATCATGGTCGGTGTCTGTCGGAGCCGCTGTGGAATTGAGAGTCGGCCAGCCACCCTCAGGCTGCGCACTTGTATCGACGATAGAGTATCCTGTCTTGTTGAGCACGTCGTTGACAATGCGGGTATCAATTATGTCACGTTTGGGGAAACTTGCGCCGGCGCCTGAAAGTACATCTGTCTTGGCCTGCGCCGGCGAGGTTGTAGTCACAGGTTCCATTGGAACCAGGTAGGAGCGAGCCTTGTAGGCGTTAATGTCGCTGCTGGTCATACTGCTATGGAAATAGACCAAACTCCACGGGTCGCTTGGCACACTGCCGTCATAAGAATTGTCGGCAAAGTATCCGTAGCCGACTTTGTCTCTTTCACGGAAGACCTTATTCCCATAGCCTGTGGTGGATTCCGAGCCGGGAATATAGGCATTGCCTATGAAGTTATAGCGGCTGACCATTGAAGTGTCATCGTTGTACCCTGCATAGTTTCCCTTCCAGTTATATATCACATTGTTGCGGAAGTCGAAATGAAGGCCTTCAGGGTCTGTGGCCGAAGCTGTGTAGTTGCCAGGCCTGGGCTCTCGGCTGTTATTATGTGCATAGAGATTATGGTGATAGGTCTTTGTGTCTCCGTAATCACCCCGGATGAGCGAGCCATAGCTGTGACTCTCATAAGTGAGGGCTTCGCTTATGATGCACCACTGAACAGTGACCTTATCGGAAGTCTCCTGGCACGAGATTCCTTCGTCTCGCGAATAGGAGGCGGTAACATGGTCGATGATGATGTTGCTGCCCTCATCGATATCAATAGCGTCTCCGGAGGAATTGGCAGCGCCAGCATCTACGCGGACGCGGATATAACGAATGATGATATCATGCACAAAATCCTTAATGTGGATGCGGCCCTTGATGCAGATGCCATCGCCGGGAGCTGTCTGGCCGGCAATTGTCGTATTAGATTTAGGTTCCAGGATTGTACTTCCCAGCGGAATAGTGCCGGAGACTCTGAAGACAATAGTTCGGTTGCCCTGACTGACAGCATCGACGATTGAGCCGGGACCACTGTTGTTGAGGTTGTTCACTTCGTAAACCTCGCCGCCGCGCCCGCCCGTTGCGAAACGGCCGGAACCCTCTGCGCCGGGAAAGGCTGGCACACGAGCCATTGTATCTGCGACAAAAACAGAACCGCCCAGCAGAAGCGCACAGACAAACGCAGCTAAAAGTTTTTGAAAATCCGTCTTCCTGCTTGTGTCGTATAATATAAGTGTTTGAGCCAAAACTTACCCTATTATAGAAGGCTTTTAATAATGTGATATTATACCATAAAATGGCTCAAAAATCAAGGTTTGAGTGCCAATAAGACGTTTTTATTATAGGACTTGCACAAAAGGACGTTTTTGTGGTACAATATCAGCGAGTTAATTGAAAAAATGAAGATTGTAGATTGAAGATTTGTGGAAGCTGTCTGTGGCAGGATTTTTTTGACATTCTTCAATTTTCATTCTTCAATCTTCAATAATATTGAAATTTTTTGTCTGGCGGGTCGGGCGGCCGCCCCCTCTGCTTCTTGCGAAGCAAGAGAGGGGGAGGAAAGTCCGGGCAGGACAGGGCACAGCGATGGCTAACGGCCACCTCCCGCACCTATTTGACTCAGAAAGGCATCCGTTCAGTTTGGCGACAATTGGAACAATCGCATCGAATGAATAAAAATGTCTGTCTGGTTCAAATAGGTGCGGGACGGGAAAGTGCCACAGAAAATACACAGCCCCACATTTGCTTTCGCAAGAAAGCGCGGGGGCAATGGTGAAAAGGTGCGGTAAGAGCGCACCGCGGCAGTGGCGACATTGCCGGCAGGGCAAACCCCGCTGCCTGCAAGACCAAGTATGCCGGTTAAGCTGGCCCGGCTACACCCCCACACCTATTTGCACGGTGGTTGGGCAGAAAAATGTTGAGCGGATATAGTTCTGCGTGCGTTTTTCGAATTTGCTGTCGCAATGCAAATAGGTGTGGGGGTCAAATCCGGCGGGTAGGTCGCTTGAGCCGATTGGCAACAGTCGGCCCAGAGAAATGGCCGCACAAGACAGAACCCGGCTTACAGACCTGCCAGACAAAAAATACAAAATTGTAGAGTTTCTGCAGGGGAGATAAAATTTTTTTATTTTTTCCTTTTTTTTTGTCCGGTTATCGGATAAGAGGAGGCAAATTTTTTTATCGGCAGGGAGTTGGCAATGGTAAGGAAGCTGGTTTTCGCGGCGTTTGTTATCGGATTTTGTTTTTGCCCTGCGCTGCGCGGAGAGGAGAAAACTGCCAATAGTGCCGCCGCTCAAAAGATAACCGACCTTAAACATCCAACCGACCGGCTTGAACTTGGCGGGGATTTCCGCTTCCGGTTTATGTACGATGAGGCCAGAAAGCTTGACAGAGAAGCCTTCGGGCACGACAGAATCCAGACGCGTTTGCGGGCGAGAGTGCAAGCGAAGATAAAATTAACCGACGACCTTGACTTTAATATGCGGCTTGTAACGGAACCGCGATATTATATCAGGGCTGAGGCGGAGCCGCACCATTGGGCGTATCACGAGGCGCTGTTCGATAAGTTCAACCTGACCTGGAGAAACGCATTTGATTTGCCGATGACCGCGGTAATCGGGCGACAGGAGATAAAACTCGGTAGCGGATGGCTCATCTGTGATGGGACGCCGTTAGACTGCGGAAGAACGGCATTCTTTGATGCTCTTAGGCTTACGTATGAGCTGGAAGGCTGGGATGCCACGGCTGATTTTATATTGGTTGACAATCACGGCGACAGCGCAAAATGGCTAAAACCGTTTAACGACAGGGATATCGACCTTGCTGAGCAGGATGAACAAGGCGCCATATTGTATTTTAACAAAAGAACATCGCAAGATTCCGGCATTGACCTGTATGTTATCTACAAACACGATACTCATCGAATCATAAGCAGCGGCTCCGAAGGCGAGATTTATACGCTCGGCACCAGATTATACGGCAGATTCAACGAACGCTGGCAGTACAGCGCCGAATTTGCGCCGCAGTCCGGCCGCAAAAACAATAAAAGCTTCGGCGCATTCGGAACAAATAATCAATTGATTTACAATTTCAATGATGAAAAGAAAAACAGAATCTATCTCGGCTACGAGTATCTTTCCGGCAATGACGACCCCGACAAAAATTTCGACAGGGGCTGGGGACGCGTCGATACCTGGAGTGTGCTGTATCAGGGCAATATTGATGCCATTGACGGCAGGGCGTATGACAATTCCAATATGCACAGAATTTATGCGGACTGGGCAACCAATCTGACCGAGAAAACAGAACTGAAAACCGGCTATGCACTTCTGTTTGCAGACAAAAACACCTATAAGGCCGGTTCAGACGGGCTGAGCGAAAGCGGCAAATTCCGGGGGCAGCTGCTCAGGACTCAGCTTACATACAAAGTCAGCAAAAACATAGAGCACAAAGTGGAAGGAGAATTGTTTATCCCCGGCGATTTCTACAGCGATGACAGAAATGATATTGCAGTCTTTGTCAGATACAACCTGCTGTTCACCTGGTAGCTGTTTTCTGTTGAATGACTTTGCACCGCCCGGCACTTATGATGCGATGGTAATCAAGATTTGCAGAAGCTGTCAGGGTCTACTCCTGCTGCCGCCAAAACCGCCGCGCGGACCGCCCGGGCCGGGCATTGTTATGCCGCGCTGCTGCATCCTTGCCTGCATGGCCTGCCTGAACGCAGCTCGCTGTGCCCTCTGAAGTGCAGTGCCTCTTTCAGACCTTTCACGCATCCGCGACGGATTTGGAGCTCCTCTGCCGCCGAACTGACCGGCTTGTCGCTGACGGGCACGTTCCTGCCGAGCCAGCCGGTTAGGGTCATTTGGTTCATTGGCATCACGACGTCTTGGCGGCATCTGCTGACGCATCTGTTCAAAACTCGCACGCTGCGCCTGCATCCTGTCGATTATGCTGTCAAGATATGCCGTCTTCTGCTCCTTAGGGAGTGAAAAATATGTCTCCATCTGATATTCCATCACCTTTTGGCCGCCCTCGCGCATATACATAAACTGCTCGCGAGACGACACCTTCTTAAACTCGGCGCTGTCCATATAAGCCATTATCTCCTGCGGCTGTTGCTTATTGGGATTTGGAAGATTATTATCGTTCCATTCTCTCCTCTGCCGTCCGAAATCGTCTCTTGATTCCTCATTGCTGCTGCCTTTGAACATATAGTACAGTCCGCCTGAGGCTGAAAGGCAGACAACGACTATAATAACAGCGATAATCACATTTTTTTTTCTGTTTGACGGTGGCGGTCGAAGTGTTCCGGAATACATTATTATTTCCTTTCTCTATCAGCTACGAGATTATCCGCATAAAAATACATTCTTGAGCCGACTTTACCGGCCTTGCCGTGAAAATCTTCGTAATCTCTCAATATAAAAATGTCTGCCCATGATACTAAAACATCTGCTCCGCCGCGAGTCATAGTCATGCCTTTTCCCTCAATTTTTCTCTCCTGGTGATTAAATGGTCCCTCGGGAAAGGGTGGCGGGTAGGTGTTGTACTCATAACTTGAACCTTGTTCTCTGAAGTATGTTGCCTGTGGGTCGGCAGGACACTTAAGTGCTTCAGGACCGCTAAGATACTTACCGAGCACGGAGGTAATAGGAATTGGATTGGCTATCAAATGTAAGTTGGGCATATTTGTAATTGTCGGCATAATATTTTTATTGTCATCGAGATACATTCGAAAGGCAATCGCGCAGCCGTGCAGGTTTTCTTTGCAGCCGGTTTTGTAAGATATCCTGCGGGCAGCGGCCAGGGCCGGCATAAGGATGCCCATCAGCATGGCAATTACCGACATTACCACCAGTAGCTCAACCAGGGTAAAAGCTGTTTTTCTATCTCTCATATCCTTTAACCTGTTTGCGGACTGTCAAATTCGTATTTTACGTTAGTTTAGTGGCCGGTTTCAGGCCCAAGTAACTTAAAATTTTGAACAAATTTTTGGTTTTATCAGCCATTTGCACTTTTCCGCTCTTTAAAGACGTTTAAAGGAGCTGAAATATTGCAGAAAATGTTTTTTTTAATCAGGCCCCAAAAGGGCTCATATTAACTTGTCAATGAACGGTCAAAATTACTCCTGTGGCGAATTTTCTTCTGCGAGAACTTTTAGCAGCTTTGAGGCAGTTGCAGGGTCAAGGACTCGTGCAGGCTCAACGCTGCTGTCTGTCGGAACAGTTTGTTTAATGCCTGTCTGCAAAGCCAAAATATCCAGAGCGGCTTTGCGGGCAGTCTCCTGACTTTCACTATCACACAACTGAACTAGTTTTGCTGCTGCTAAAGGAATATACTTAGCCAGTAGAATCTGGCTTTGCCGCTTTGATGATTCAAGCCTGCCCGCAATCTCATCAGAAAAATCCTTGGCGGATAACCATTTGTGCCACAGTTTGTGAGAAATTTTATGTTTTTGTAGAACAGCAGTTTCATCGCCGCCGGACTCAAATAAATCATCAATAACCTTAATCTGCTTTTTTGTCAGTGCCATAAAAGCTCCATAGCAAAATCAAAGTGCAAACTTAAAAATGAAAAGTTGAAGAACCTTGGATTTTTATTTTTTATTTTCGTTAATGTATTTTTCCGCGATTTTTGTAAGTGCTTTTACCATTTTTTCCGCCTTTGTGCCTGTGAGGTTTTTCATCGCTGTCTGGAGGGCTGAATCGACAATTTTTATCTGCTCATCGTCCAGAAAGAAAACCAGCGTGTTTAAAAACAATTTTGGATTGTTAGCCAGCTGTGGCAGAGGTTTTGTAATATCCCTTAGTTTTTCTATTGCAGATTTTGTATCAGGCAGCAGCTTGGCAAGCTCTTTTGTGCTGAATTTTTCACTTAAGTTTTTAATGAGTTCCATTTTGGCTGCCAGTTCATCTTTTCCGCCGAGCCTGTTTAATGTTGCAAGCAGTATTCTTGCCTGATTATCGTCAACATCCCATTCGATGCAGTCTGCAAATGTTTCGCCGATTTGGCGCAGGGCATCTGCTCTGTGATGGCCGTTGATTATCTCAAAGCAGTTTTCAATTTCAGGGTGTTTGCGCACAATCAAAGGCTCATAGTTGTGTGATTGTTTTATATGATGCTTGAGCTTTTCAAATGTTGATTTGCTTATTCTGTTTGGGTTTTCAGGATGCGGCAGCAGTTTATCCAGCGGTATCCTGATGATTGTGGTTTCTTTGGGCATAGGAAGATTCCTCAGCTGTAATAAAGTTCTTAAATTTTCAATTTCACGTTTGGATTTCGCCAGAGGTAGTAAACCGGTCTGTCGGATAGTCTGCTTAAAACGAATTCTGTTCTTGTCAAACTGTCTGATAGATTTCTTGCCCTTCTGCCATAGGCAGCAAGGAAATCCTTTATCTGTTTTTCAATGAATGCCTTTTGTTTTTCATTCAGACTTTGCAGCTTGTTATGCGTTCTTTCAATATCTACAAGGTCGACCTGTTCTATGCCGATGGCACTTAAAGCCTGGCGGAGTTTGACGCATCGCAAATGTTCTGAGCCTTCAAATTTCATCATTCCTGCCTTTTCGAAAAATGGATTGACCTTGCCCATCACCGCAAGAGCCTCAATGTAAGGCATATTCAGCAGAGGCATTGTCTTTTCAACAAGCTGATGTGCCAACCCCAGAGTTCTGTATCTCGGCTCAATTACCACTCTTGCAATTGTGCGAACATTATTGTTTATAAACCGCATTGCTGCTGAACCCTTTCCTAATTTGTTAAACAGTCCTTCTGTCGCTATGCTGCGAAGCTGAACTGAACAGGCAGGCATTGAATAAATGATGATACCAACGATAGGCTCACTCTCGGCTCTGGTTGGATAAGTGTCGATGATTTTGTAAACCGCTGCCACCGGCCCTGTGTGGCAATCACGATAGTGAAAGCGAGCCAGGGGCTTGTAATCAGCAATAGTACCTGGAACAATCTTCAAATATCTTTTTATTGTGCATTGCATAGGGTATAGGGTTTAGAGTTTGGGATTTTTGTAGATTACTTCAGCTTGGCCTGCTAAGTGCTTGATGACAATCACTTCCGGCAGCAAATCGGCAAGAAGGTCATCGTGAGAGCTTGCAAGGATAAAGACCTTGCCGGTTTTTGTTGCAAATTCCCGTATGTTTGCGCTAATAACTGCTGCTGTTACTCTGTCGAGACTGCTGCAGAACTCATCAGCAAAGATAAATTGTTTATCGCTCGCTAGGGCTTTTGCTATTTGGTAGCGGTACTTCTGGCCTTCACTTAAGTTGGCAGGCGAATTAAGGACGCAGAAGACGTCGGTAAGACCAGCGTTGCTTAGGATTTTAAGTGTCTCCAGAAAGTCTGTGTCGATGCAGTCAACAGTAGTTTTGTCGTCAGGCAGAGGTATATCATCGATATCGATTTTCTGCTCTGTGTCGAATGTGTTGTAAAATTCTCTAAGCAGAACGCTTTTACCGCTGCCGCTTGGGCCGGTGATGTAGCAAATATCGCCGGGCGATAGCTTGATATTGCACTGATGTGTGATTGTATTGTTCTTTAGCCTCTGTACTGTTATGCCGAATGCTCTTAGTATGTCGGCAACCTTGTCGGTTACGGGCAGTGCCCAGTCAAATCGCTTGTTTGCATTTAAAATTACTTGCTGCATTGTTTATCCTGTCTTTCTTTCTACTTGTTGAATTATTTTTCTGACCAGATAGCAGGTAATACCTCTGTTCTGTGCGATTGTTATTATCGGCAGGGCGTTGACGAAATAGTCTCTGAGTATTTCCATCTTTTCGTCCGTCAGGCTGCTGTTTTGTGACAAGGCAGTGATGAGGTTATTACTGCTGATTTGCTGTGCGATTTTTTTTAATCTTCTTGCGACGGTTGCCTCATTGACTTGTGCTACTTTAGCTATTGAGCTGTATTTCTGGCTGCTGAGAAACAATCTTACGAAAGCTCTTTGCTGTTGGGGCAACATATCTACCCTTGTCGAGAGTTTTTTAAAAAGACCCAAAAGCTCTTTTTTTCTGATGCCCTGTACTGCCATAACGAAACCATAGGAATCACTGTTTTCTTGAGGCTTTTAAGTTTAATAATTATCAAATATAGTGGTATTTTAACATAAAATATTAAAAAAGCAAGGATTTTTTGCAGAATTTTGTAAATTTTTTTAAATTTTCACTAAACACTTAACAGAAAAGAGGTTAAAAAGCTGATTATTTTGAGGAGGGCTTGGGTTGGTAAAATAATGCGCAAAAACAGGGCCGGTTTAGCCAGCCCTGCTTTTTAGAAGGAGAAAAATTAACTGCCTGTAGCAGTTATGAGGACTTTTATAGTTTTCCCCGACAATATGCAATATTCTATTTTAGTGATGCTTTTTTGTCAACATGTAAATGGAGTTGTTCTGTAATTTTAGACGTTCTTTGCCTATTTTTTTGGATTGTCCAGCTTATTATCGTAGGACTTAAAAGGTAAAAGAGGAAAAAAATGAGAAGATAAAAAGAGCCAGCCAAATATCAGCTGGCTCCTTTGTTTTGGTTTATCTTCCTTTCTTATTATGGTTGCAGTTGTAATGCGGACATTCTTTTTTATGGTGTGACCATTCTTTTGGGCATCCTTTCTTATTGTAGTGGGGACATTTGTGGTCTTTGAGCTCCTTTTCCATAATCCTGACACAGTCTGGGCCTTCTATTTTTTTGCCATCGGTTAATCTGCCGGTCAAGACAAGCTGTAGTAATTCGCCGTCGCTGCAATCGCCAATCGCTTTTACAATTTCCTGTGTGTCAAACTTCAGGGCAAGGTCGATGTAGCCATCAGGACCTTGTGTCGTGCAATTGCAATTGTTCTGCGCATCCAGTACAGGCGTTGCGACATCTTCATAATGGCTGCAAGTCACCGCCTGATTCAAACAAGTCGTCAATGTGACCTTAATCTGTTTTTTTGTAAGAGATTTTATAAAAAGACTCCCGTTGTGGAATAAAATGTAGAATTGAAGATTGTTTATTATGGATAGCAAGCCCCGACAAATCGGGGCTTGCTATGGAATATTTTTCTAAATGCTAAACTGGCGGTTTATTTGCCCTTGCCGGGTTTTTCTGTCTGCAAAATTTTAAGAGCATCCTCAAGCGAATCAATGCTTATATTGATTCCGCTGTTTGCCCAGCACTCCCACATCAATGCTGCAAGGATACGCATACGCGCCTTGCTGAACGGGTCAGGCTGCCAGCATTTAAAGTGTTTGTCCTTGGACATCATCTGCGCCAGCATCCCCAATGAGACTTGCTCAATTTTCATTGCATAGGTGAGGTCCTCGGCAATGTCCTGCTTGATTTCAATGACATCGCTGATGTTCCTTTCAAGCAGCTGCTGTTTTGTACATTCATTGCCGTCGCAGAGAGGATAAATTCTAATCTGCTTTTCAGCGGTAAAGCCCTGATAGTCAGCGTAAATGGTGCAGATTTCCTGCAGGCTGTAGAGTCTGTAAGTTGTTGCCAGCAGGCCGTTGGCATCAATCTGAGCAAACTCATCAGGGACAACCATAAGATTTGCGTCGGCTGTAACGTTTTTGTTTGAGTCATTATCGTAATAGCCGATGACCTGATACTGAGTAAGAGATTCCTCGGCGGCGGAATTTGGGCCGACGATGTCAATGTTCAGCAATGTCCTATCGCCGAAGCAGAAATAATCGAGGTTTATGTCCGGTGGATTTGCAACGACTGTAACCGTATGCGCCGTTTTTTCAAGACCTCTTATTTCGAGATACCAGTTTCCTCTCATCCACGTGTTGATAGATGTCACAAGGACTCCATCGACGTAGTAATCTGCTGTACCGTCATTGTCATCTGAGCCGGAAGACTGGATGTAGATTACATCGGTCGGTTCTGCACAGGTTACCGTAACTGATGCGCCGTTGCTGAGAAGATACAGATGCTGGTTGTTCGGCTTTTGGCCAAAGTAACCTACTGTGCCGGTGGTGGTTCCATCCTCTGCCTCAATGACATACAGACACTCAGCCCTATCTTTGATAGGGCCGGGCCCATAAGGGTCGTTTGGTCCATTTGGGCCGTCGTCGTGGATTATTATCTCGACGGCAGAGGCACAGGCAGCCAGGGAAAACAATGCGCAATAGAACAACGTTAACAGATTCTTTTTCATAACATTTCCTCCTATTTTTTAAAATGGGTATTAAGTTGATAAAACAACAGAGGGAATATTATACTGCGTTGTTGATAAAAGTCAAGTTTTTTTTGTCTGCGGGATGGTTTAATTTTCTATGCGGAAGCTGGCGTAAATGCGATTTTTAGGGTAGGAAAATCATACGAAAAGAGGAAATTTTTTATTGGAAGTTCAGCCAGTCTGTGATATTATGATATTTTCAAGGAAACGAATGGTGTCTATTTGATAGGAGGAAGGCAGAGGCAAAAAAAGGTTGTAGTTCAGGTTTATTTTCGCAGGAGAAAATTCCATATAGATTGAGAAATTAGCAATATTATTCTGTCTCATTTGAGACAGTTTATTATACAGTCCGGCAGGATAGCGTAGAGCTTATTGGGAGGATGGAGAAGTAAAAAGGCGGCTTTGTCTGCCTGTTAATTAGCTCATATCTCTTCCTGCCGGGCTTTTTTACCCCCACACCTACTTGCACCGGCCCGGAGAATTCTAAATTCGCCGACACCCCGCACCTATTTGCCCAAGGGTGCCGTAAGACTGAGACCGTCCAGATATTACGGTGCTGTTCGTTTTTACGTTTGCCACTACAGTGCAAATAAGTGCGGGCTGCTAAGTCATTATTTGCCTAACCACAATGTAAGTAGGTGTGAGGGTGTACCTCGCGGGCTAAATTGACAAGCCTCACATAGCGGCGCAAAATGCCTATTTTGCCTGTGTTAACACGATTTTTGAAATCTTATGCGCTTTTTAATTTTTTTGTGTCCTTTTCGAATTTTTTTAAGAAACTTTGTCGAATTAAATCGTATAGATAATAGTTATTGTCAAGTGCGTGTTTACTGGTTCAAAGGCGGCTGTTTTCAGCCGGCGCTTTGTTAAAGGAGGCACGGCTATGGAAAAGGCAAGGAAACTTGCGGATATCCTTGGACGCGTTCGCGACGGTGAGGACCCGGCCAAAATCAGACAAGAATCTCGTCAACTTCTTTCCACCCTCAGACTCAGCGACATCAGCAAAGCTCAAAAGTACCTGCTCAGTTCCGGAATATCACTCGACCAGCTCCGCACACTTGTTTATGCCTTTGCCTCGATTTTAGGCGATCAGTTTGCGCTTTTGCGGGCAAACCTTTCAGCCGGTCACCCGATTCGCAGAATCCTTGCAGAGCATGAGATGTTCGAGTGCTTTCTTGCGGACCTTGCCGAGGCAAACCTTGAATTGCAGGAGGCCGGCGTGTTGACAGAGTTGAGCAGCGAGTTCCGCAAACTGGAGCACATTGCAGGGCACCTGCAGGCGATTGACATTCACAACCAGCGGGAAGACGACCTTGTTTTTCCCGTACTGGAAAACTATCCCTGCAGAAGCATCTGTGCGGTTCTACAGAAGGCACATTGGCGGATAAGAAACATGGTCAGCAACCTGACAATGGCGGTGAATAATTTCAAGCACCTTGAGCCAGAACAGTTTAAGATTCAGATTAACGCACTTTCTTGTGCGATTGTGCCGATTGTCAGGGAGCACATCTTCCAGGAGGACAACATTCTTTATCCTGTTGCGCTGGATGTTATTGAGGATGACAAAATCTGGCAGCGGGTAAAACAGCTCGGCGACGAGATGGGCTATTGCGGATTCGATGCTCAACCCTGCTGTACGTAATTGGCTGACAAGACCAGCTTGCGGGAGGGTGATGGCCGTAAGGGCCTTTATGGCAGCCGGGAAGATTTAGGTTTAAGCTCCCCTTGGGGAAAAAGGGGAGCTTTTTTAGAAGTAAAGAGTCAATTAAAAAATAAAAACCGAGGATTTCACCTGTCATTGAAAGTTATTCCTGTCTATTTCCAATTAGTTACTTCGGCCGGCCGGATGTCGAGTGGGAAATTGTATTTTTCAGCGACGCCGCCGATGAAGTGGTTTTCATCTGTGCCTGTGAAGGGATGAAAATCTTCAGGTGTAACTTTCAGGCCAAGCTCAGCGAACATCTGTGTCGATGCCCTTATTATAAATGGCTCTGAATTAACCAGAACACCGTCCATATCGAAGATTATACCTTTGGGAAATACTGTCATATTGTCTTTGAAACCCCCAACATAAAATTGGGCTAACTGTTGTTGTTTCATCTTTCTTTTTTAATTCTGTCGGCGCCGAGTTGGCCGCAGGCAGCTTTTATACTTCTGCCGCGACGGTATCTTACAATTGTCTCAAACCCGGACTGCATCAGGATGTCCTTGAAACTTTTTATCCGCTCCTTCGGCGAAGCTTTGAAACAGGAGCCAGGATGCGGATTATATTCAATAAGATTGATACTGACCTTTAAGCCTTTTAAAAGCTGTGCGAGTCTGCGGGCACAATCAGGGCTGTCATTGATACTGTCCATTATACAATATTCAATGGTAATTCTACGGTCGGTCTTCTGCTGATAGTATTTCATAGCGTTTGTCAGCTCCGGCAGGGGATATTTATTTGCAGCAGGCACAATCTGTTTTCTTAGATTATCATCGGCGGCATGCAAAGAGACTGCAAAGCGGGGATAAATGTCCTCATCGGCTAATTTTTTTATTCCTGCCGGCAGGCCAACCGTTGAGATTGTCTGTCTGCGGATGCCGATTTTTTTGCCTGACTGGTCGGCAAGGATGCGGACAGCTTTTAAAGTGTTTTCATAATTGTCAAGCGGTTCGCCCATACCCATATATACAAGATTGTTTATTTTACAGCCGGCTTCGGCGGAAATTTTGATAACCTGCTCAGCGATTTCGCCTGCGGTAAGATTCCGCTGAAATTTAAGATAACCTGTCGCGCAGAATTTACAGCCCAGACGACAGCCTATTTGTGTTGACAGGCAAATTGTTTTCCTACCTGTCTCGTCGAGCAGAACGGATTCGATTTTCTGCCCATCGGCAGTTTCAAAAAGGTATTTTACCGTGCCGTCCGGGTCAGTGAGTTTCTCAATGATTTTAAGCTGCGAAATAAAGAAACCTTCGTCAGAAAGTTTGGTACGGAATTCCTTCGGCAGTGGGGTCATAAGGTCAATGTCGTTTATGTTGTGCACATGTATGAAACTGAATATGTATTTTGCAAGATAGCTTTTGCCGCCAAGTTTTTCGACGATTTGCTGCAGTTCCAATAAGGTTTTATTTTTCAGGTCTTTGTCCATAAACGAGTGAGTTTAACGCAAGTTGCGTTTTTTGTCGAGATGGAATGTTTTTATAGGACGGCCGAAAGATTTTTTGGGTATTTGGTATTCATTGGGACAAATCTTATATTTTAATAGGGGTAATTCTGTAAAACGCAGGTTGTGGATTACTGGAGGTCTGATGTTTGATATAAAAGAACTTATCAGGAATGATATAGCCTTTATAGACCACCACTGTCGATTAGCTGAAGCAGCGAGATTGTTATGTGTTAGTGACCAGCTTGTACTGCCTGTGGTGAACGAGTGTTTTGAACCTGTTGGAATGCTAACCGAAAGAGATGTTCTCGCTTGGTTATGCAGCGGCAAAGATAGAAATGCAAGGGTTGCCGATTACGTGCGGACTGAATTTACAACTATTGATGACAGGGCAGGGCTTGTCGATGTGATATGCATATTTGCGGGAGAAAATCACAGAGAGATACTGATTGTTTCGGATGGTGTTCTTGCAGGGCTTATCAAAAGAGGTAATTTGATAAAATATTTGATTGACAAAGGACATTTGCAGGCGGATTTATCTGCCGAAGACGGACAGCCGGAAAAAATGAAAAGTGGTGTATAGAATCAAGAAAAATGGAAATGGAGGATGAATGACACAGGCTCGAAGTCTGGTGAGAATGGATGTGTTGTGTCTTGAGCCAGAGATGCCGGTTGAGCAGGCTATTGAACTTATGCGGCAAAAGAATGTAACGTCAGCTCCGGTTTTGAATGATAACGACACCATAGCAGGTATTCTTACTGAATCCGATATTATCAAGATGTTCATCGAACCTGAAAACGGCGGCAAAAAGAGTACGGCTCGACCAAGTTCGCCGAAGTCGACTGTCAGGGATTTTATGACTAAAGATGTTATAACCGAACAAATTGACAGTGATATCGGTAAAGTAAGCCGGTGTCTGCTAAATCATCACTTCGAGCAGGTTCCAATTGTACACAATGACAGATTCGTCGGCGTCATAAGCAGAAAGGATTTGCTAAAGTTTATGATGGAGGCGGATAGCTAATCGGCATTTTTATAAAACTTCCACAACTTTTCAAGAGTTTCTGCTGCGCTGGCAGCGATTTTGTAATCAACAAGGTAACTGACTTCAGTTTGAGCAGGATTTATTTCCACTGTAGGTTTACCTGCTTGCCTTGCCTGGCATACCGGGCTCGCTATATAAGGGAAAACGCTGGTAGTTCCCACTGAAAACACGATGTCAAAGCCTTTGTTTAGCTGCTGATGAAGAGTTTGACATTTGTCAATCGGTAAAAGCTCACCGAACAGCACTACATCTGGCCTGACAAGTTCTCCACAGGTAGGACAATGGGGCGGGATTTGAATACCGTTGTAGTCTTCGACTGTTTTTTTGTAGCTGCAGTTTGTACAGACCAGTTGGTGTACGTCGCCGTGGATATCAATTACGTTTTTTGACCCTGCTGAATGATGAAAGCCGTCGATGTTCTGCGTCAGAATCCACAGACGGCTGAAATGTCTTTCCATTTCTGCTATTATTTCGTGGGCGTGATTGTGTTTTGCACCGCGACAGTTTTTTTCAATCTGATAAATATATTTCCAGCAGATGTCAGGGTGAGCGGCCATCATATAACCTGAAAGAGCCTCTTCGATTGGGTATCCTTCATCTGTGATTTTGTTGTTGTAAAGGCCGCCGATGCCGCGATAGGTCGGCAGACCTGAATCAGCACTGACACCCGCACCGGTAATGAAAAGGATACTTTGGCAGCCTTTGAGGATATTGGCGATTTGACTCAATTTATTTGTGGATTCCTGCGTCAGGGACATTTTAAAATTGTCTGAAGTTTTTTATTTAAAGCATAATACGATAGTTACACTGTGACAAGCAAAATAGTATTTGACCAAAGGAGCGGCTGTAAGTACAATTTTTGCATAAGATTATGATTTTTTTGGAGTTTGGTCGAAATGGACCCGACGATTTTTAAGGCGTATGACATTCGAGGGATTTATCCTGACCAGTTAAATGAAGATGCGGCCTGGAAGATAGGCAATGCGACGGCAGCTTTTCTGCGGTCTTTATTGAGAGGCTATGAGCGGGGTCTGGCTAATCGCCAGAGCTTGTGCGTTGGCTATGATATGCGACTGCACAGCAAGGCTTTGGCTGAAGCGCTCATTCGCGGGATGAATGCTGCTGGCGCAAATGTTATCGATGTTGGCATGATTGATACGCCGCAGATTTATTTTGCGATAAATTACCTCGGTACCTGCGGAGGCGTGCAGGTAACTGCTTCACACAATCCGGCGCAGTATAACGGCTTTAAAATTTCCGGCCTTGAAGCAAGGCCGATTGGGCAGGATACGGGTCTAAAAGAAATAAAGCATATCGCAACATCACTGCTCCATACGCGAGCCGTTTCATACGGTTCAGTTGAGAAACGCGACCTGACAGATGTGTACAAAGAACATGTACTTAAGTTTCTTGACTCGAAGATAAAAAAACTCAAAATAGTTGTTGATGCCTCCAACGGTATGGCGGGCAAGGTAGTGCCGCTGATTTTTGGCGGTTTAGGCATTGAGATTATCAAGCTGAATTTCGAGCACAAGGGAGTATTTAAGCATGACCCCAATCCATTGGTTGAAGGCAGTCTTTCACAGCTCAAGGATACGGTGAAAAAACGCAAGGCTGATACAGGTATCTGCTTTGACGGCGATGCGGACAGGTTGATGATGGTTGATGAAAAAGGAGAAACAATCGGATGCGATTTGCTGACGGCGCTTATGGTGCCGTACTTTTTGAAAAAAGCACCGAATGCAGCAATTGTTTATGACCTGCGGAGCAGTTGGATAGTCCGCGAAGAGATTTTAAAGTACGGCGGTGTGCCAAGACGAGAAAGGGTAGGCCATGCGTTTATGAAAAAGACACTGCGGACCGCCCATGCAATTTTCGGAGGAGAGCTATCGGGACATTTCTATTATCGCGATAATTTTTATGCGGATTCCGGCATGATTACACTGGTATATGTGATAAACGTCTTAAATAAGTCGCAGCAGCCCATCAGCGAACTTGTAAAACCCCTGAGAAGGTATTATGCAAGCGGAGAAATAAATTTCGCGGTTGATGAGAAAGAGGGAATGATGAAGGAGCTTCGCCGCAAGTTTAGCCAGGGTGAGGCAGATGACCTTGATGGGATAACTATTCAATTCAAGGACTGGTGGTTCAATTGCAGGCCAAGTAATACTGAGCCATTGTTGAGACTTAATGTTGAGGCAAAAACAGAAGAGCTGTTGGAAAAGCAGCTTACAGAGATAAAAAATATTCTCGGCGAACCGGTTGAGCACTGAATTTTTATGCTGCACAAATTTCCTTACAAGGATTTCCCTTCAATTGAGCTGCCTGAGGATAATGTTTTGGGTGTTTACAGACCTGCCAAATATTTGCAACAGGATGATGAAAGCAAAGTTTTTGAAAAAGCGCTGGCAAATCCCATAGGCACAGAGCGCCTGGACAGAATTGTGAAAGCCGGTACGAAAATTGTCGTAGCTGTCGATGATATTACGCGCTCGACAAGAACGGAACTTATGCTGCCGCTGGTTTTGAAGCAGCTTAAACGGGCAAAGATAAATACCAAAGCCATTTCGATTTTTATCGCACTGGGAACTCATCGGCAGATGACCGAGCAGGAAATAAGGCTCAAATATACAGAGGAAGTTACGGAAAATTATCAAATTATAAATCCTGACTGGAAGATGGGTTGCGACCATCTGGCTGTTGGCAGAATGTCGGATGGTTTTGAAATCAAAGTACACGAAGCGATACTTGAGGCTGATTTTGTGATTGGACTTGGTCAGGCAGTGCCGCATATGTATGCAGGTTTTGGCGGCGGCGGAAAGATAATTAATCCGGGCTGCTGTGAGGAACAAACCATCGGCCAGGTGCACTGGCTGAGCCATACAGTGCCTACAAATGAAAGGTTTGGAATTCGGGACAATAAAGTAAGACAGTTGGTAGATGATATTGCTGTAAAGAGTGGTTTGGGGTTTATTCTCAATGAAGTACCAGCAGAGGATGGCGGAATTGCTATGGCGTTTGCGGGCGACCCAATTGAGGCTCATCGGGCAGCCTGTGAGTTTGCGGCACGATTGTATACGGTTAAGATAAAAAAAGCTGATATTGTAATTGCGGATTCATATCCAGCAGATATTGATTTCTGGCAGTCAATAAAGGCATTGTATTCTGCACACTTTGCGGTTGGGAGAGGCGGAACTTTGATATTCGTAACACCCGGTCCGGAAGGAGTAAGCTCTCAGCATCCGGAAATAACCGAAATCGGTTACAAAACAGGACATGAACATATTAAGGGACTCGTTGCAGACGGAAAGTTGAGTAAGGTCGTAGCGGCCAATCTATGGATGGGCAATGAAATACTTCAAAACAACAATGTTATATTTGTAAGTAAAGGTATATCAGAAAAAGACACGAAAACGATGGGATTTCAATGGGCAGCGAATCCCGCTGATGCGTTAAAAATTGCGATGAAAAAGCACGGCAAAGGTGCGAAAATCAGCGTACTTTGCGGGGCATCAAAAATTATCTGCCAGGCTTAATTCTTATCAAACGGCATTTTGACTCCGCCGCTTGGCGTAAGCTGGGTATCGCTTGTTTGTTCTATGGGTTTTTGAGGTTCTTTGCCCTGCTTTCTGCAGATAAGCCCTTCAGACAGTTTGGAAGCATTGCCTTGCACTATGGCGGCATAGGAGAAATTTGACATAACTTTTGTAATTTTTATTGTGGCGATTGGTTCCTCAATTTTTCCGAGGGATTCTTTTGTGTCATAATCGAAAAGCTCAGTACCTTCCTTAAGAATCTCGTAGATATCCGACTCGGAAATATCCTTGCCGCCCTTGTTTATCACAATTTGGCCTTCCGGCAGGATTTTCGCTATTCTGACTGGATAAAGCCCTTGTGTGATTTTATCAGCTATTGGGGCGGTTGCCGATTTAATCAGTTCTTCGGCAAGTATCAGATAATCAATCTTATCGTCCTGCCAATTTGGAACAAGGTTTCTGACATCTTTATCATACTGGAGCCACAATGTTACTGTATCTGACAACTTAATTTGGCTTGTTGCTGCGCCGATAAGGGAATAATCCATTTTAAACTTAGCCTCGTGTTCGTAGGTTTTTTGCCCTATGGCTTCTAGATATTTCTCCTTTACCGTTAGTTGGGCCTCGTTGAGCGTTGAGGTAAGGATATAGTCTGCTCCCAGAAGATTTCCTAATTTCGCCTTTTCTTCAAGAGAAGCATCGGCGTGCCACACCAGCCCTTTCTCTTCCATAACCTTATCAAGGTAGTGTCTATCGAGAACAGCGAATTTATTTGTCGCTGTCAGCTTGGTGTTCAATATATGTGTAATTTTCTGTTCGATTTCTCTATTGCTGAGTTTGATGCTGCCAAAAGAATACTCACTGCTCAAAGTTGTTGGCGCCATTACGGCTATTCTTAATCTGTCGGTTTTATCCGGGGGCTGATAGTCGTATATCCATACTTTAAGTTTTACTTCCCATAAGTTGGGGTCAATCCTCTTTTCTTCTAATACCTCATAGCTTTTCACCAAAGCCCTGATTGCCGTGCTGGTTGTTGTGCCTTCGGCATATATCGAAATAGCGTCAAAGCCGACTTCTTTGCCGCTCGGCTTTCTTTCAATGTCGGCTGAGACAGATTCAAAATCGAACTGGTATTTGCCCGAACCTACATTTATCCCTTTTGCCTTTGCAACGGCCTCAAAGATGGCTTTTTTTATAGCATCTTCTCTTGTTGAAGCGATTCCCTTGCCTTCCTGAATTATCGTTTTTTCTTTGGCCAGAGCCTGGAAAGAAAACGGGAGAATCAACAACAATATCATTGTCTTTTTCATTTTATCTGTCCTTAAACCGTTATTTTTCACCAGGCAACTGATTTATTGCTGCCGCGTTTACCGATAAGAACTTCTTCCTGCCAGAATCGCAGGCCTGTTTTTATATCCGACAGTTTTAACTGGAAGTAGTATTCCACCTGTTGTTTATCCTTGTCGTAACGTAAATTTCTCTGATAGATTTTCCCTGACAGACTCAGTTCAGGAGAGATTATCTGGCCTTTTTGCGGCAGGGTTTCCTGCTTAAATTCTTCGCCTTTTGAGGAATCTCTGGTCTCTCTCATATTATAAACCGTTTCATCACGGTTGCTTTCTTTGCCGCCCACAGCGGACGTCATTACTACCTGTCCGCTTTTCATCAGGTCTTGTTCGACCTTTGCGGTAAGCAGGTCGGTATCAATTCTCTGCATAGTGTCATTTGTAATTCGGCCTGTGGAGACAACATATCTGCTTCCGTCTTTTTTAGCGAGCGAGCCTGAGCTTATAAGTGATTGAATCATTTTACTTGCCGCCTCGTCGAAATCTCTGTAATCAAGCGACAGGACTTGTTTGCCGGTGTCGTTGGTAGTGTCAATTTTTTGGACTTCGGCGCAACCGATTAAGAACAGCATTGAGAAAGATGAAAGTATCAACAGGTTTTTCATAGTTTTATCCTTTCTTTATTCCGGAGTTTTTCTTGTATTCATTCTGAAATCAACAACATCTTTTGAAGGCGCAACAGTTTTAAAACTGAAGGTGGTTCTTGATTTTGCAGATACAGACCGCCAGACACTTGCTTTTGAGTCAACCTCTACACCGTTTTTATCGAGCCATTCAACCTTGTAGTCGAATCTTTTTGTGTAGATGGCGCGATTGTAGCCGGTTACCTGAATTTCCATAAAGCCGGCTTCGTTCGTAAAGACTTTTACATCTTTTAAGTCTATTCCTTCTCCTATTAGCAAGCTGAATGCGCCATATACCGGCCGGGTCAGGACATTATTTGCGAGTGTATCGCTTTTGACTCCTGTGTCGAGATTGACGCGCTTGTCCTCATACTCCTTATTACAGGCGTTAAGAAGGACAGCCGATATGACAAAAAACAACAAAAGAAAACACTTTTTCATATTTATATCTCCTTAATTATATTTCCTTTTTTCACAAAGGAATAACAGTATAAACGGGGTTTGAATTCCTTTGTATTATTTTAATATATACCAATACATTATTACACTCCGGCAGTTCAATGTCAAATGTTTGGGAATTTAAAGGGGTAATTTTGAGTATTTTATTCTGGGGTCTGGGAAATCTTGCGATTTGAAAATCTTTTGGCAACGAGGTCCAGATTCTGACATCCGCGGCGTTAGTCGCAAACGAATATGCAGCAATCATTATGGAGCCAATAGTTGCTGCCGTGGAATCCTGGCTCGATAAGACATATTGCGCAGCAACCTTTGCGGTTGTTGAAATTATTGCTCTTGTTAAGATAGATTCAAAGTCTTTTTTAAATTCGCTGTGTATTACTCTGTCCATATTGCTGACAACAAGGGTGTTATAGTGAGCTCCGTCAGCTTCGATTTGCAGACAGCCAAATGCACTATCTCTGTACTGAAGTTTTGGCAGAGCGATTCCAAAATATTGGACTCTACTGGTTGCTATGAATAGCGGCAGGTCGAGTCGAAATTCCTCTTTTACAGGCCCTAAACCATTTTCAAAAATAAGCCATACGGTATTCTTGGGATTTTCATTTTTATCAGGTAATTTTTCTGTTTCCTTAAATTCCGCCTCTATATATTTATTGTCGGGAACAAGGCCGTAAGTCTCCTTCAATAAATCCCGGGCTGTCGAAGATTCGCCTATGGAATTAAAATATACGGAAGCCAGATAAGTTACAAAAGGATTGGTATAATCTTTATAAGCCTGGTACTCGTAAAGTTCCGGATATTTATCGTGCAGAGTTTGCTCCATATTCGAGTCAGAGATGGTTTGATTTATCAGGCTTCCGTATGGCATTTTCTCAATCTTGGCCTTTGTCTCACTGATTTCTTTTTCAAATTTTTCCTTTGTCCTTCTTTGTCTGTCGATAGCCCTGTTGAATTCAACTCTTGCCAGGTCGGGTTTGTTTTCCGACAGAAAATTCAAGGCTTTGTATGTGTTGGCCATTACGCCGTCATATTCTTCACCTTTGTAAGGCATAGCATTATCGTTAATGGCGACGGCACTTATTTCGTCTCCAAGAGAGGGACGCATATCATAATACTGAAGATGTTTTTCGGCAGTATCGAAATATCGAGTACTGGAGTTATAATCTTTCAAAATTCTTTTTGCGGCTGCGGCCTGCAGCGTCCAAAGCAGGTCATCGCCGTCAGGATTTTTTCTTTTAGCGATGTTTTTTTCTGCAAATGTCGAGGCCGAGTTAAAATCTGACGCTTCAAAATATTTGTTATAGGTAAGCAGCTGCTCTCGTGGGGCATTGCAGCCGCAAACGAGAGGCAGACTTAAAATAATCGCGGAAAAAATAAATATTGAAGGAAGAATTCTTTTGTTCATCATATTAAACCTATGTTAAATAGCACAAGTTATACTAAAACAAGAAAAAGATATTTCAATACAAAAAACACCCTTGACATTTTATCGTATTGGGCTACCTTAATGCGAAGGCACCTGTATAAATTATAAGTATTTTATCTAAATGAAGTTAAGAAGGGGAAGTTATGAAAGCTTTATGGTTGTTTTTAATTGCATCAGGATTGGGGTTTATTTGTGCCGGTTGCCAGACTAATCCGGTAACAGGCGAAGAGGAGCTGATACTTGTAAGTCCTGAACAGGAAAAGGAAATGGGGCGCGATGCCGCACAGCAGGTTGAGAAAGAGCTTGGTCAGAGTGTCAAAGACCAACAGCTTCAAAATTATGTCAACTCAGTCGGGCAGCAAATTGCCCGTATAAGTCATATGCCTGACGCAGGTTTCAGCTACAAGGCCATCGACCATAAGTCCGTAAATGCATTTGCTCTGCCGGGCGGATATATTTATATTACCACCGGCTTACTCAAAGAGCTTAACAGCGAGGCACAACTTGCCGCGATACTGGCCCATGAAACTGCACATGTTACTGCAAGACATATTGCTCAGCAAATTACAAGGAATATTATAATTGATGTCGGTTTTGGTGTTGCCGGCTCGCAGGCTTCATCGTCGGCGATGAGGGTCGCAAACATCGTAAGACAACTCGAAGGTATGTCCTTCACCAGAGAACAGGAAAGACAGGCTGATGAGGTTGGTCTGGATTATCTTGTGAAAGCGGGCTATACGCCTTATGGGATGATCGAGACGATGGAGATACTTGAAAGGCAAAGCGGCTACAGAACGATAGAGTTTTTCTCGACGCATCCGAGTCCTGAAAACCGTATCGGGTATCTGCAGGAGCGTATCTATGATAAGGGTTATCGAGGCGAGGGGAAAACGGGCCAGAAAGAATACGCTGCAAATGTCTTAAGCCGGCTTGGAAAGTAATATTGCCGCAATAAGAGCAATACAACTGATAGTGTGCAGCAGGATTGTTGTTTTGCTTAACTGAATATACCCTTTTTGTGTTAGTTTTTCAGATTTTGTGTTTTTGAAACATATCGCGCTGATGCCGATTATTGGTATCAGCAAAACTGCTGACGCGAGGGCGTTAAGATTGGCAATCGAATAAATAACCGATAACGTACAAAGCAGTATAATTATTGCTTTGTAAAGGGTTGCGGCATTTTTTATGCCGACGATAACAACAATGGTTTTTTTGTTTACTGCATGGTCAGCTGAAAAGTCGGGGAATTCATTTGCGAAAATTACGAGGAAAATCAAAACAGCAACAATCGCTGCCGGTGGTATAGGCAGAGTACTGAAACTTAGTGTCTGGATATAGAAAGAGCCATAAACCGGCAAAATGCCGAAAAGTAAGCCTATTGTTATTTCACCTGCCGTGCGATAGCCGAGCTTAAAAGGAGTTGCGGTATAAAAATATCCACCCAACAGGCCGATTATGCCTAACAGCAACACGAAGAAACTCTTTGTCAATATCACTATAACAAGGCCGATGCTTGCGCCGATAAAGAGCGCGATCCAGGCTCCAACGATGACCTGGCCCGGAGTAAGGAGATTTTGCTGAATTAGTCTGCTACCGCCAGAAAACGGTGTTTTATTGTTGTTAAGCCAGTCATTTTTAGAGATATGGTCAAAATAATCGTTGGCAATATTGGCTCCTGCGTGAAGGGCGACAATTGCAAAGACAGCGAGGATGAAAAAGATTAGATTAAACTGCCCCGTATTTGCAAAGGCAACAGCAGTGCCGACAATTACAGGCAGTGCGCTTGCAGTAAAAAAAGGCGCCCGTAATTCTTTTAGCCAAAGGATAATTTTTGATGTTTTCATTGTTGTGTGACAAACCCCCACCACAAGGGGGACTAACTGATTGTTAATCTTCCTTTAAAACCGTTTCATCATATTCAAGCTCGAAGTGGAGCTTGTGTTTTGCTTCCTGCTGGGCGAGCGATAAAAAAAGCTTTTTCCCTACCGAATCTTCTGTGAGTGCGGCAAGGTTGGTATATAGCGCAAAGGAACTTTTCTCTTTTTTCATCGCAAGAATAAGGGCATCCTGATAGTTCATATTTGACGTTGGTTTGACGTCGACAACGTACTGGGCGATTTTCAAATCGGCTATAGTTTGGCCGCCAATTTTGACTTTTTTCCCTTTTTTGGCATCTTCCAAGAGTTTTCTGTGTTCCTGCTCTTCAGCGGCAAAATCAAGAAAGACCTGTTTCATTGCAGGATTGTTTGCCTTTGCTGCAAGGTCAGTGTAAAATTTGTGTGCCTCGGTTTCATTGTCGATGGCAAAATCCAAAATGTCATCTACGATATTGAATTGTTTCATTAGACCACGCGTAAATAAAAATTCCTTTCTCTAACATTATAGGAAAAGATAAAGCAGAAGCAATGGTTAGTTAGGGTTTAGGGTATAGGGTTTAGGGGATAGGCACAGGGGAGTTTTAAGTTCAGTGGAATCTGCGAAATCAGCGGTTAATTTTTTTGTACCTATCTCTGTCCTTTTTGTCCGAATAATCAAAAATGCGCAAGAAAAAACTTGCGCGCTTTGAAAAAATTAAAAAATTTTTCTCCATATCTGACAAGTACTTACAAATTCAAGGGTCAAAATTTTTGTCGAAAATTCGTCAAAAACGCGCAAGTTTTCAGGTAATACGGAGGGCCATATATGGCCACCAAGACACAAAGAAATTTAAGATTGAAGAATGAAGATTTTAACCGCGGATTACGCAGATTACACAGGTTAAAAAAAACTACAAATCGGCGAAATCCGTGAAGTCTGTGGTTAATTTTTTATTAAGGAATAATTTGATGCCATTTGATTTTGCAAATTTTAACAGCGATGGTCTTAATCCTGATTTTGTTGACTGGCTCATTGAGGAACAGTGGGTTGATATGCAGGTGCACTTCGGCAGGCTTTGGGATTATTATCAAAATCCGATGTATTCGACAACAGGCCTGTCCGCTGCTGATGCAAAACTCAACGAATCAGCACGAACCTACATACAGGCACAGGAAATGGGACTGCCAGCAAGGATTACAGGCATAAAACGGACTGAAATGAGCGGACTTTTAGGCGGCAAAGCAATCGCAGATATTGAGAGAAAGGAAGTTGTAGTAGAGAACGATATCGGCTGGCGAATCAACGCAATGGTGGATTTCCTCTTCGGCAAAAGTGTCGATATTGTCAGCAGGGCGGAAGATAAAACAAAACGAGCTGAGATAGATAAAATTCTTAAACAAATACTCAATGCCAACGGCGGGGTAAGGTTCTTTCAGGATATGGCAGTGCTCGGAGCGGTTTACGGTTTTGTGGACTGTGTTGTTCGACCGGGGCAAAAAATTATCGATTATTATGCACGGCGACCTTCGACAAAAGTTTCCAACACTTCTTCTTCCTCCAAAGCGTTCTTTGGGCAGACTTCGGCGAGCTCAGTCGAGTCGATACTTGAGCTTGCCTCAGACTGCTCACTTGAACTGATTGAAGCTCCAAGAGCACTGCCTGTCCTCGATGAAAAGGATTTTCGCAAAATCAATTTCTATATTCAGCATTTTGTCGAACAGAAAAATGATGTGGCTGTTGAGGGGAATTTCCTTCGCAGGCTGCTTGGTAGCAAGGGCAGCAGTGCTGTAAGACGGTCGGCAGCAGTTACGGAGATAATTGCTCCGGACTTCTGGCAGAGATATGAAGACAAACAACTCACTGCGGAAGGGCCGAATATTATGGGCATTGTGCCTGTTGTGCATATTCAGAATATCGCACAGCCTTTGTACTACGAGGGGGCAAGCGATGTTGAGCCTTTAGTACCCCTGCAGGATGAGCTTAATACGCGGTTAAGTGACAGGGCAAGCAGAATAACATTTCAGGCTTTTAAGATGTATCTTGCCAAGGGCATTGAAGGCGTTGAGAACAGGACGGTTTCGCCGGGCAGGATGTGGTGTACAGATAATCCTGATGCAAGTATTGAACAATTCGGCGGCGATAGTACAACGCCAAGCGAAGATACGCATATTGCGGAAATCAGAGAAGCACTTGATAAGGCCAGTGGCGTTACGCCGGTGGTTGCAGGTGTGCTTAAAGACAAGATTGGTAATCTGACCAGCGCTATTGCGTTGCGTATGACGCTTATGGGAATGCTTGCAAAGACTGAGCGGAAACATTTTGTTTATGGTCAGGGGCTTAAAGAAATAGCTGCTATGGTTATGCATCTGCTGGATGTTACCAATATTTATCCAAATACAAAAGATGAGAGAAACTTTGGTGTGATTTTTCCAAGTCCGTTGCCTGAGAACACACTTGAGAAGCTCAATGAAGCAAAATTGAAACAGGAGCTCGGAGTGGCGCAGGAACAGGTGCTCAGAGAACTTGGTTATGAAATAAATTCTTAAGGGAGGTTTTTAATGAGTCAGATTGACGCAGAAACTAACGGTTCAGAAGAACCGCAGCAGCGAAGCGAAAGACTTGTAGATGTAAGCGAGGCTATTCGCTACCGCAAAAGGGCACAGAGTGCCGAGCAGAAAAGCCAGGAGCTTGAGCAAGAGCTTGCTGAAAGCAGGACTGAAGTGGAAAGACTGAATAAAAGTCTTTCACAGATGACAATTGAACGACAGTTGATAGACAAACTTGTTTCGGCAGGCGTTAGAGACCTTGAAGCTGCTGTAATTATCGGCAGAGCAAGATTCGAAGAGGACAAAAAAGCTACGGCGACAGATGTTGTTGAACAGTTGAGAAAAGAAAAAAGCTATCTGTTTTCTGACAGCAGCTCATCTGCTATGGTCAGTGCAAAGACAAGCGGAGTTAAAGACAGGTTGTCCGGTGCAACAGGGACTCTTGAGCGTACGGCAAAAAAGGCTGTAAAAAGCGGCTCAAGAGCAGACTTGCAGGAGTACCTGCGGGCAAGGAGAAACTTTGTATAACAAATTTTGCAATTTTAAAGGAGAATAACAATGGCATTTACAGGAAAAGCGACATATTCGGCAGGGACCACGCTGCCTGAAATTGCTGAAGATGTATCGGATCTTATCGGGATTATTTCGCCTTATGAGACACCTTTGCTTGATGTGATAGGCGACCCACTGCGTGAGGCAAAAAGCACATATCATGAATGGCTGGAAGATTCGCTTGTACCCAACAAGGATACAATCAACGACAGCACAATCAGCGACCCTGACGGCGAAACCAGCTTCGATGTTGCTCATGGCGATAGGTTCAGAGCAGGCGACCAGATTCAGGTTGATGGTTCTGAAGAGTTGATGCTGGTAACCGGCGTAAGCGACAACACGATTACCGTTGTTCGCGGCTATGCAGGCACAACGCCTGAAAATATCGCCAACGGGCAGGTGATTCATATCCTCGGCAACGCCGCACTTGAAGGCGATGATAAACCTGCTGCAAGATTTACCAATCGCTCACGATTAGGCAATTACACGCAGATTTTCACCACGGCTGTTGAGGTCAGCGGCACAAATATCGCTGCAAGCCATCTTGGGATTTCCGATGAGATAGATTATCAAAAAGCCGAAAGGTTGCGCGAGCTGATTCGCGACCTTGAAAACACTGTTATCAACGGCGGTCAGCCTTCAGCAAATCCGCAGGGCTCGGCTTCTGTTCGCAGGAGTATAAAAGGGATTATCCAGCATATTGTAACGCATATTTATCGTCCTGGCGATTCGGGATTTCCTTCAGGGACTGGCCTTGATGAGGCCAAGATTAACTATGTGCTGCGGCAGATTTGGGAAAACAGCAGTGGAAATGTCGACCTGATTGTGGTCGGCGGATACCAGAAACGCAAAATCAATGCGTTTTTGAGCGCAAGCAGAAGTTTCGGGCCGACCGACAGAGCATATACCGATATGGTCAGCGTTTATGAAAGTGATTTTGGTGTATGCAGGATTATTACCAGTCGGTGGGTTCCACAGGATGCGGTACTGCTGCTGGATTCATCGCGAGTAAGCGTACCGCCTCTTGCCGGCAGAAGCTTTCATTTTAAGCCTCTGGCAAGCAGCGGTGATTATGAATGCGGACAGCTAATCGGCGAATATACGCTTGAGTTCAGAAATGAAGCTTCGCACGGTCTTATCAGAGACCTTGCTATAAGCTGATATTTTACGTTTTTTTTCGGCTGGGCGCGGATATCTAAAAAACAGTTGCAGCAATATTAAAGGTTAGAGCATTCCGGCCCGGCCGGAGAAAAGAAAGGTATAACGATGAACAGCTTTTCAAGTGATGTTGATATTTTGAGATATGAACCGAGTTTGTTTGGCGATTTGCATTTTGCCAGCCAGGTATTGACAAGTGGCACAGATGGAGAGATTTCGGGCACAACCTTCAGCGCGGGAAATGCCGACTTCAACGCCGCTAAAATCGCTGCGGGAATGGTTATCTACCTTCGAAGTTCGGACGGCACGGTTGACGGAGCATTTGAAATTGTTTCGGTTGAAGGCGCGACACAGCTTACAGTTTCTGTTTTAAGACCGGACGGACAGGAGGAAACGATCGCCCTAGAAGATGCTGATGATTTAAGTTATAGAATATGCACCTATCAGTCGCAGAGCAGTGAAATATTTTTGCAGCTTACTCAGCATTTCGGACTAAGGCCGGGTGTTGCTGATGGTATGTACAGCGCAGATGATATTCTTGATGCCTCGGTTTTGAGACAGGTTTCTGCTTATGGAGTTCTGTCAATAATTTTTGCAACCCTTGCTGGCAGAGCGGATGAAAATGAAGGAAATTTCTGGAAGAAAAGCAACCATTACAGGCAGCTTTTTGAGAAAGCTTTGCAGCGATGCAGAGTTTGTATCGACCTGGGCGATGATGGCATCAGCGATTCAGTTCGCAGCGGCTCAAGCGTCAGGCTGCTGAGGGATTAAGAGATGAAAGCTACGATTGATGATAAAATAATTTTTTCTGAGGCACCTTTTGAGCTTGAAGTAAAAAGCTGCCAAAGGAGTGTTATTCAAAAGTCGGCAGCAGGTCTTGATGGGCAGGTCAGTATTGATATGGGACTTCGTGGAAGAAAAATTGTGCAGAAAGGTATGCTACGTGCCAGAGGACAAGCAGAACTTCAGCAGCAGATAGATGCAATGAATAAACTTATTGACGGCAATTTACACGTTTTAAGATGTCCCGATGGAAGGGTTTTTGAGAATCTACTGATTGAGGAATTTCAGGCTAGTCAGGTGGCAAGCGGCGGGGCAAATGTCAATTGCCAATACCATATAACTTATACACAGCAGGTCTATTGAGATGACAGTAATTAGTGAAGAAATCAGCAGAGTGAGAGCATTTGCACTGCCAGCAGGTGTGAGTTGTGATGGACAGGCAAATCAGCTCGCAGGTGTAGTACTAGTAAAGTGGCATTCGACATACAGCGATATGCTGTACCAGGTTTATGTCAACGGCAAATTTGCTGGTGTAACTATCGAACCTGCTGGGCGAGAATTGATTGTGCCAATACCGCTTTCTCAGGAAACGGCTGTAAGAATTGAAGTTTTTGCCGTTGCCCCGCAATTTGCTGATGTCGATTTTTCTGATGAGCTTGACGCAGGCCAGATTCAGGCAGGGCGAGTAAGAGTAAAATTTCCACGCACGGATAACCTACCGATCAATGGCAGTGTTGACTATTACCTTGATGGCGACAGATTGAATAACAGAGATGTAAGAATCCGGCCAGAATTTGCGGATAAGGGCGGATTTGGCTTAAGCAGTTTTGGAATGAGTGATTTTGGGTTTGAGGGTTCTGCTGCCATAGGATTTGGCAAAGGCAACTTTGGTTTCGGCTGGTTTGGTTTTGGTGCGGATATGCTCTGTTGGCAGAGTGGGCAGCTTGAAGCGGGAAATTATAAATTCAGTATTAAGATTACTGATGATTTGGGCAATACAACTGGTGAGCCGATTGAGACAGAAACGATAATGGTTATCCCGCCTGCGAGACCTGCTGAAAGGCTGATGGTAGAATCCTTTGACAGGCAGAGCGGCAAATTAGTTTTGAAAGTAGGATAATTTTTGTAGAAGAGGTTTGAAAATGACTGAGGGTTATCCATCTGATAATGAGCTTTTGAATATTGTAAATGACGACGAGACAGGTGTTGAATATATTGGTACCGGTAAGGCGCCTTATTATCTTGAATTCCGCAAGCTGCTTTACAGACTGCTTCTGGCGGCGAGGCGTGCAAATGACTTGCGCGTCTTTGACGAAGGTGGATTAGACATTGGTGTAAAGAGCGGCAAATTCTGGCTGGGAACGACACTTATAAATTACGCTGGCTCAAGCAGCAATACTCTGGCTGATAACAAGAGTAATATCTATATTTACATCAATTCGCAGGGGAATCTGGTTACGAATGAATATAACGGCTTCCCTGATATGAGAAATGCCGCGCATGTCAGGCTGGCGGTAGTAACCACAAGCGGCGGTGATATAACATCGATAACAGATGTCAGAAGTCATCATAATTTTTACGTTCCTTTCAGTGCCGGCGGTATAAGGCAGACGATAGAAGCCCACACTTCAGACGACACTTTAACTATTTCTGAGTCCGGCTCTGTTCACAGTAATCTTGGTGCAACAGGTGCAGTTAAACTTACTCTTCCGGCTTCACCGTTGGGTGGAACAGTATTTACCTTTGCGGTTCAGGCGGCACAGCAATTAAGAGTTGACCCGGGCTCAGCAGCTATCAGAGACGACAGCGGACAAACTGCCGACAAGTACAAATATGCAAATTCAATTGGAGCATGCCTGACACTGATTGCTGATTCAAACGGCAACTGGGCAACGATTGCCAAATACGGCACATGGACCCAGGAGGAATAACGAAAAATGGCAACGATAGTTTATGTTGATGGCACTTTGCAGACCGGCAACAATGATGGCACGAGTTGGCCGAACGCTTATCGCGGCTGTGCAGGGCTGCAGACTGCATTTAACAATGTTGTTGACGGAGCAGATACAATCATATATGCCCGACATACTTTTGATGTGAATGCGTATGGCCTTCCTTTTAATATCACAAAAGCAGGAAGCCTCACGAACAACACGTGGCTTCAAATAATAGGCTGCGATGATTCAGGTGTTCCTTATCAGAGATGGACTGATTATGTGCACCTGCTTGCTACCAATCTGGAATATTATATATTTCAGATATACGATCCATCTGTACGGAATGTTATAATCAAGAATTTTAGATTTCATAGTTTACAAGGTTGTATTTCTATGACATCTAACCTATCAAATATAATTTGCGACAATTGTATTCTTGATGTTGTTGGGGTAACGGAGGAGACATTTGCGGTCCTTCTGGGTTCTGCATGTTATGGTATAAGGATTATTTGCTGTTCCGGCACCGGACACGGCGGTCTAATCCTACTTGATAGCAGTGGTGAGTTTTCTGTGATCGATTCTTATTTTAGAAGCACTTACTCCGGCGGAGGATATGTAGTTTTAGGCGTCGAAGTGGACATTAACCTGATAAATTCTATACTTGTTAGTGATTATGGAGGCATAAAAATTGATGGGACGGCAAGAACCCTTATTTTAAATAATCTATTTTATGGACAGAATAACAATGGCACATGCCTTTCGTCTTCGGACGCACAGGTCGTGGTTTTAAATAATATGTTCTATTCGGTGGCATCTGGATATGTACCGATTTCTCGGCTTGGAGGCTCTTTCTATGAAGATTTCAATTTTACAAATAAGGCAAGTGGTTTGTCTGGCCCAAACAGCAAACACAATATAAATCCGCTTTTTGTTGACGCCGGCAATTATGATTTCAGGCTCCAACCTGCTTCCCCGCTTCTTAACTGTGGATTGCGGACTCCTTTCGGTGATCCTGGTTCTCCACCTTTTGATTTGAAAAAATTCGGCTATAGTTCCATTGCAGCATGGCAGCAGAAACAAGGCTTTATATCAAAGGCAAGGATTGCAAATCTCGGCAGACTTTCAATCTTTCGATAGGAGGTTTTAAAAATGGCTAATACAGCAATTGAAACACCTTTTTATGTTGCAAAAGACGGCGTGCCTCTGACAGGCGCTGTTGCTGAAATGAATTTTGAGTATTTGAAAACTCTTGGAGGCACCGATAAAAGCGGCTCGGCTCCGACTATAAACGAAATCGGCGGCGGCTGGTATAAGTTCAGTGTTGCATACGGCACCGCTCCTTTTGATGCAGGAGACCTTGTCGGTGTAATAAATGCAGATAAGGACGGTGATAACGGACTTGCAAATGCAGAGCGGTATATTCCTGTTGAAGTAAGACTTGATTTTTATGCCTTAGCCAGAAGTGTATATAAAATGTCACAGGATAAACTCACGGGCGATATGGAAATAAAGAATTCAGCGGGTAATACGATATTGAAGCTTGGTATTGCTGATGGCGATAGTGAAGTAACCAGAGAACCGGCAATAGCAGAGTAATGGAAGCAAAATTTTTTGATGGTTTATACAGCGGCGATTCTGTCAATGGCTTAAAGCTCTGTATGGGTCTTACCGAAGGCGACTTCTGGGCTCGACCTGCAGGTTTGCAGGTTTTATACAAAGGCCAAGATAATAGCGATATTGATTTTGACAGGATAATTGCTGCATCAGATTCAGGTGACGATGTCTTTGAAATGTCAGCCGGTCAGCCTTTGAGCTGCTGGCTTTATGTTGTAAGGCGAATCAATTGTTGCGGTGTTGAGGAAAAAACACTTTGTGCAGCAGTGATGGTTGAGCTTGACAGTCTGGGCAATCTTGTTGAGCGCAGTTGTAATAAGGTTTTTATGGTTGACGCTAAGCAAATTGATGTCAACAGGATTTTGCTAAAATGGTTTTATCAGCCAATACATCAGGTAAAAAAAATAAGCGAGTTTAAGATTTACTGCGATAACGGTACAGGGATAATTGATTATCAAAATCTGATTGGCAGCCTGAACTATGCCGGACGAAGATTTTATGAGTTTCTCAGCGATGAACTTGCAGGGGACATTTATAAGTTCTGTATAAGGGCTGTGGCTGCAGATGATACTGATGATGGTTTTACAGGGCAGATAATCATTCAGCTTAACAGGCAAAGGCCTGATGACATTTCAATGCTTCAAAGCGATGTAGTTTAAATATGTCAAACAGAATAGATTTTTTTCAACATCAGTGTAATGAACTTTCTGTCGGTTCGTGTGCTGTAAGTGTTTATCTTGATGGACAGTGGTGTGATTTTCTCGCTGCTGAAAAAGTAACACTGGCAGCGGACCCGGATTTCAATGAAGCTGTGCTCTGTTATCGTCCGTCGAATGGAGACTGGCTGCCTGAAGAGATAAACTCTCATATCAGGTGCGGCCAGAGAGTTGTTTTAAAATCGGTATATGATGCTGGAATCGGCTTAACGGTTCCGGACCAGATACCGATATTTGCAGGTTTTGTGGATGGGATTAAAACAGAAGATGCTTCGGATGAGAGGAAGATAACAGTTATTGTAAAGGATTTTTCAGCAAGGCTCAGGAGAAAAACTGTTTACGGTAGAAGTGTTTATTCGGGCAATGGGCAGTCTGTTTTCCTTGCGGGGATTGAAACTGTTTTTAATCCGCAAGCGAAACCGAACGCATCAAAACAGTATATTCTTCAAAACGGCAGAAGTTTTAAGGGCTTTGCTGCGGATGAAAATGAGGCTGGATTTTTTACATGTGCTGAAGCTATTTATTATCTTTTGTGCAATTATGTTCCTGCCGGTGAGCTTGTTATACCAACGTTGGAACAGCTTAAAGCCTTGTCAGGAGGACGTAGAATTATTGATGTTGATGTGACCGGACTCAATCTGATTGATGCTCTTGTGCGCTGCTGCAGCCAGGCAGGAGTAAAGTTTAAATTTGTGCCGGGTCTCGGTGAAACCACACCGCTTGAGGTAATTGTTTTTTTTAAGCCTGAATACTGCAGGGAAATCGAACTGAACTGTCAGTGGCCGGGCCAGGTAATTGATATATCAAAAACAACTGTTGCCTCAGTAACCGGCAAGAAGAATTTTTCACCAGTTGCACACAGATATATTGTTCAGGGTGACTACAAGATTTACGAGGCTACTTTTGAGCTGGTGAAGGCATGGGACCCCGCGCTTGAGGAAAACAATTATGACAGGTATTCGCCAATCAGTAATGAGAACTTCAATGAGGTCAGAGATGTTTACCGCAAATGGTGTCTGAATGAGGCAGGCGATTACAGCATCAGCCCTTATAATCAGGGGCTGGCATTTGATTTTTCAAAAATGTTTGAAGAAGACTGTTTTCTTCGTCGGAAGAGGCGATTTTTGCCGGCACTAACCTGCAGCAAAGACGGTACCTCAATTGGATATTTTCTTGAGATTTCATATACCGGCGGCGCCCGCTGGTGGCCTTATATGAGCTCGTCCAAAATACTGCTTGACCAGTGCGGTATCTGGCTGTCGGCAGAACAGCTCGATGCTGACGTGTGGTTTGCCATTCTAAAAGGGCTTTTAAAGTTCAGAATAACCGCCTCTGTTATGGCGGATGAACGGATAAGCTTTACTGTTGCAGATGGGCCGGTTAATTCGACTATCGATGTGGTTGATGAAATTATCACTCTGCCTCGGAGATTTAAGTACAGAAAAGTTTCACCCTACAGCATTTTTGTAAATAATCCTGGCGGGAATTTCAGTGCTGACCAGGCAGATGATACGGCATCGCTTGTCGAATTTGCACAGAACCTTTCAGATTCAGGCGGTTTTAAAACGGAACAATTACAGATAAAAACTATGGTTTTGTTGCCGATTTGGAGTCCTGGCGACAGAGTGAAAACCAGCGCAGACAGCAGGGACATTCTCGGCGTCAAATACGACAATAGAAGTATATGCTGGCTTGAAAAGGTAGAGATGGATTTTGCAAATCAGCAGACGGTTCTTACGGCGGTAAAGAAGAGGAAATGAAAATGGCTGATAATTTTGCTCAGAATGAGCAGCAACAGTTTGTTGAGCGTCTTTTGCGCAGCAGCGAAGGTCTGAGTGAAAGCGCGTTTGTAACTTCAGCCGGCGGGAAAATCGTGGGCTTTGTTGCTGAGGTCGTCAGCAAGTATGATTACAACTACTATAACGTCAGGACTGTGGAAGTTGACATTATCGGGACAGACCCAACGATTATAGGTAACCAAGTCAGGGCGGTCAATGTTGCCGAATCGTTTACATCGCAGGGAAATCTACCTGCTGGCAGTTATGTAATAATATTCAGAGTCGGAGACAAATATGTCTTTTACGCACCGGTGTAAAATGACTGAAACAGAAAACAAAAACAAAAATTGGTATTTCAACAAGCAAATTGACCTTTCAGTGCTGGTTCAAATTATCTTCCTGGCAGCATTGATTGTCGCAAGCTGGGTCAATCTGCAAGAACAGCTTTCATTACTGCAGCACGATATAACAAGGCTGATAGAGACCCAGCGGCAGTTTCAGGAAAGAATTGAGGAATTAAGCAAGGCAAGTATCTGTTACGAATATCGTCTACGTGCAATTGAAAAACGTTTGCCCGATGCAGATATAGGCAAAGACGGAAAAATGTAAAAACTCAAGAGCGTGAAGTAAAATATGAGATACGCTTCACGAGAAAGGAAAAGTTTTTTATGAACTGGAAAATGATTTTATCCATCGTTGTTATCGCCGCGGTCGTATTCGCAGCCGGTTGTCAGATGCTTTATGATTTGTGGCCTGCTGATATATCGCCGGTGGCGATTAAATACGTCGGTAAGGATCCAAACAGCATCAATTTGCTTAACAGTAACATTCACACGGCTAGGAATTTGCGTAATGAGATAATAGATATCTATACTGGCGAGCAACTTCGGCTTGATTATTTAGCCAATCTTAACAAAGAAAAATATCAGCAGGCAATCGCCATTCTCGACCAGGCCATAACACAGGCCGAGCAGGATAGGATGGCAGCAATAGGCACGCTTCAGCAGCCCGGCTGGTTATTGGCTGGCCTGCTTACGCTTTTGCCTGTGGGAACATATATTGCCGGCTGGCGAACTCTATGGCCTTCGCATTACACAGAAGAGGAAGTCCAGGCAGCCCTTCGACAAGCTCAGGACGCGGCAATCGCAAAGGCAAAGGCCGAGACATCAAGCAATTCGGCCTAAAAAAACCTCTTATTATCAGGCCTTGAAAAGAAAGAAAACATTTTTTTGCCTTAAATTCTGTCTTCATCCCGTTAGAAATCTTCTTTTCTATTACATACACCCTTGCTATGTGATTTCTAACGGGATTCATCTGAAAGCACGGGATAGATAAGCCGATAATTACGACAAGGGACTAACTATAAAGTGCATGTGCGGAAATGAAGACCAGAAAACAGCGAAAAGTTCTCGTTATCGATGATAGTTACGCAAATCTTATCCTTCTGAAAGCTCATCTTAGCAGTATGGGTCTTATTGCACTTCTTGCTGAAAGTGCTGCTGATGGCGTAAGAACAGCGGTTGAGCAAAAGCCGGATATTATTCTACTTGATGTGACGATGCCGGAAGTTGACGGTTTTGAGACGTGCAGACGGCTCAAGGCCGATGTTCGCACATCTTCAATTCCGGTTATTTTTGTTTCTGCAAAGGACGCCAGCGAGGACAAGATTAGCGGTCTGAAACTTGGCGCGATTGACTATGTAACCAAGCCTTTCAGCAAGGGTGAGCTGCAGGCGCGAATTGGCATAGTGCTTCAGATGATTGAACTTCAGGAGAGACTGCTTCTTCTTGCAAATACTGATGAGCTTACGGGTCTTGCGAACAGGCGACACTTTTTTGGAGTTCTCGAACGCGAAATACTACAGGCTAAAATACGTGGCGGCTCAGTTGCCGTGATGATGTTTGATATCGACCATTTCAAGAATGTTAATGATAGTTTCGGCCACCTGACCGGCGACAGAATTCTGCAGCAGTTAGGCAAAATTCTAAATGAAAACATTTATCCGCTTGATACAGCCGCTCGCTATGGTGGAGAAGAATTTGTTGTTCTTATGCCGGGGATGCCTGTGGAAATTGCAACACGAAGGGCAGACAGGCTTCGTCGGATAATTGACGGATACCGCTGGGAAATATCCAATCAGCCCATATCGGTTACATGCAGCGTAGGCGTTACGGTTTTTGACGGAGCCGATGCGGCAGACCCGTATGACCTGATAAGAAGAGCTGACGAGGCTCTTTATGCAGCCAAACATCGCGGCAGAAACCGTGTCGTTTCGTATGACCAGCTTAATCCTGACGAGCGGTTGCAGAAACATCAAAGTGAAGACTTTTATGAACTGCAGAGGAAAATTTCGACGCTGGCTCAGCAGATAAAAACACAGATGCTCGGTATGGTTACAGCATTTGTAAAAGCGATTGCAGAACGAGATTCTTATCTTGCACATCATGTCGAAAACGTCAAGGTCTATGCTGTCGAAATTGCCAGGCAGATGGAGGTGTCAGAGGCCCTGACCGAACAGCTTCGCACAGCGGCCGTGCTGCACGACCTCGGCAAAATCGTAATTCCCAATGGTATTCTTCATAAACAGGCGCTTCTTACTGACGAAGAGCGTAAAATTATCGAGCATCATCCGATTGCAAGTGCCGAAATCCTTGCGCCAATCGGTTTATTCAATCAGGAAGTGGTAATCATACGGCATCATCATGAAAACTTTGATGGTACCGGTTATCCCAACGGCCTTGTCGGCAAAAACATTCCCATCGGCTCAAGAATTCTTGCCGTTGCCAACAGCTTTGATGCGATGACCTCAAAGCACTGGAATATTCAGGCCAAATCGGCTGAAGATGCAGTCAGCGAAATTGTCAGCCTTGCCGGCTCCCAATTTGACCCGGAAGTTGTGGAAGCCTTCAGAATTACGTGTGCCGCAAATCATAACACCTGGCCGCTGTCGCAAAAGCAGGAAACATTGAAGATTGAAAAATTTTAAATCTTCAATCTTAAATCTTCAATTATTTTGTGATGCGTTTTGTAAGTTCTGCGAGCTGCGACTGGACTTTATCGTCGGTTTGCTGTAGTTCGCCGATTTTGCTGCAGGCGTGCATTACGGTGGTATGGTCTCTTCCACCGAGGTGTCCGCCGATTTCCTCAAGACTGTGGCTGGTTAAATTTCTGGCAAGGTACATACAAATCTGTCTTGGCATAGTGATGCTCTGGCTGCGCCTTTTACTTTGTAGATCGGCAGGGCGAACATCATAATAGGTTGTTACGGCTTTTATTATGTCGGTAATGGTGATGTTTTTGTCGGGCATCTCTCTGTCGCCCAGAGCCTTTCTGGCGACATCAAGGTTAATTTCTTCGCCTGTAGCACCGGCCAGAGCATAAAGTGTCGTCAGCGCTCCTTCAAGCTCGCGTATATTTGCCTTGACCATTCCCGCGATGTATTCAGCGACCTCATCTGAGATTTTCATTCCTCTCAGTCTTGCCTTTTTCTGTACGATGGCCACCCTGGTTTCATAAGTCGGCTCGTCAATTCTTGCCACCAGTCCCCATTTGAATCTGCTTGTAAGTCTTTCAGGCAGAGACGGTATCTGTCCCGGAGCCGCATCAGCGCTTAAGACAATTTGTCTGCGGTTGTCATAGAGTGCGTTGAAGGTATGGAAAAATTCTTCCTGACTTTGTTCGCGCTCTCGCAGAAACTGCACATCGTCAATCACAAGCAAATCGACCGTTCGATACAGGCTTTTGAATTCGGCGAGCGAACCGGCCTCGATTGCGCTGATGAAGCGGTTGACAAACTCTTCGCAGCTTAAGAACTGGATTTTTGCCTTGGCAAAGTTGTTTCTGGTCTCGCGACAGATTGCATGGAGCAGATGGGTCTTGCCCAGTCCTACGCTGCCGTAGATGAACAGTGGATTATATGTTGTTCCGAGTGATTTGCTTACGGCGATGCAGCTTGCGTGTGCGAGCCGGTTGCAGGGCCCTACGACAAAGTTGTCGAATGTATAATCAGGATGCAGCCGAGAGTCTGTCGAGACTGTTGAGGAAGGCTTATCTTTTTCGGCCTTGCCGTTGATGCTGAACCTTATGCTTACCAGATGTCCTGTAATCTGTTGAGCGGCACGGGTAAAGCTTTTGATGCAGTTGTCCTGCAGAAAGCCTGCGCTTTGGACATCGGGACACGTTATTTCGAGCAGTCCGCCGCTGAAGTTTTTTATCGTAAGCTCGTCAAACCATCTGCGGCTGTTGGCAGGGTCAAGCACCTTGACCTGTTCTACAATCGCTTCGAATGTTTCTCTTGCATCCTGTGCCAATTTCTTCTCTCGCTGCCTGTTCGAGTAAAACAATATCAAAAAACGCTGCATCCCTGCGAATTTTTTACAAAAAGATTTGCCCACACCGTTAAGTATGGTTGGATTAACCAATCTGCCTTCCTTGACAGTAAAAATCTACAGCCCGGCAGCGACTTTGTCAAAAGAAAAATGGAATATATTTTTTAAACCCCCGCACCTTTATCCACACACTGAAAATTTTGGTGTGGCCGGCCTTCTGCAAAGGTGTGGGGTAAACCTTTTAACTTCTTTATCTTAACTGTTTTGCCGAAGGCTTTACCTTTGTTTTTTTATCTGATACAATGGAAGAAAAGATATGTGGAGCTTTTATGGGAATTTTTACCAAAACTCTTGATTACATTAAAGGCCATCTCGGCAAAACCCGCGATAAGATTAAATCTTCCCTCCAGTCTGTTTTGGTCTTTGGCAGGGATATTGACGAGCAGTTGCTTGATAAGCTTCAGGAAACGCTGATAAGCGATGATATCGGTCTTGAGATGACGGATAAGTTGATTTCAGACCTCAGAAATGCCTACCGCTCAAAAAAAATTATAAAGACCGAAGATATTATCCCGTTTCTTAAGGAACATATCAAGAGTTACTGGCCCGGCCAGAATCGCCGGCTCAACATTTCTTCATCAGGCCCTACTGTTATTCTTATTGCAGGCGTCAACGGCTCAGGCAAAACCACGAGCATTGCAAAGCTTGCATATGCTTTGAGCCGTAATGGCGAGAAGGTTATTGTTGCTGCCTGTGACACATTTCGCGCAGCAGCGGTAGAGCAGCTTGCAATCTGGGCGCAGCGAATCGGCGTCGATATTATCAAACAGCCGTCAGGTTCAGACCCTGCTGCAGTTGCCTTTGATGCCTGTTCAGCGGCATTTGCCAGAAATGCGCAATATCTGATTCTCGACACGGCAGGCAGACTGCACACACAGAAAAATCTGATGAAAGAGCTTACAAAGATTCGTGACGTCGTGGCAAAACAGATACCCTCAGCACCGCATGAGGTTTTGCTGGTTCTCGATGCCACGACAGGCCAGAACGCTATCGCGCAGGCAAAGATGTTTACCGAGGCTATAAACGTTACCGGCATATTTCTTGCAAAGCTTGACGGGACCGCCCGGGGCGGCATAGTGATTGCGATAAAAGAGCAGCTTGATATACCTGTCAAGTTCGTAGGTCTTGGCGAAAAACCCCAGGATATCGCTGAATTCGACCCTGATACCTTTGTTGAAGCGCTGTTCAACTGATTTAAGCAGTTTTTACGTTGAATTTACCCGCTGAATAATTTTTCATAAGTTTTTACTGCAAAAGCAGTTATACTAAAAAAATCAATGGATTTTTGCTTTTTGCCCATTTATTTGTTATAATGCGTTCAACTAAAGGAAGAAGTCGATTTAAAGGGCTTAAAATTGGCAGCGATTAAAAGTTTTTATTACAGGATTTGGCTTCCGTTTACTTTCAATAAAAAGCGGATTTTGCTCCTTGCAATCGCAAGTTATCTTGCATTATGCTAATTACGCGCAGTTGCGCTCGGTGATGTTTAACATATTTGGGTTTCTCTATAACGGCCGACCTTAAAAGTCGGCCGATTTTTTATCCCCACACCAATTTACATGGCAGCGGCGAAGCTTAAAAAACACCCAAAAACTGCTCTGGCCGATTTTCAAAATGCCCAATAAATGTGTAAATTGGTGTGGGGATTTGCTTTGACAAAAACCACTCTTTTTCATATCTTATTTATCATGAAAAATCTCATCCCGCACCTGTTTTCTAAGATGGTCCGGACGAATTTTCCAGAGGACTGCAGAAAAATAGGTGCGGGATTCCACAATTTTGATTTTTTATTTTTTATTTTTGATTTTTAATATGATTATCGTTACTGGCGGTTCTGGTTTTATAGGTTCGGCACTAATTGCAGGCCTTAATGCAAAAGGTGCCAACGACATTCTAATTGTTGACATCCTCGGCAAATCCGCTGGGGGATGCCTTACGGCAGATGAGAAGTGGAAGAATCTGCGCAATCTTTCCTTTGCCGATTATCTCGAAGCCGATAATTTTCTCGAAATAATCACCGCAGGCAAATTCAATTTACCCGTCGAAGCGGTATTCCATCTCGGCGCCTGCACTTCCACAACCGAAACAGATGCCTCATTTCTGGTCAAAAACAATTTTGAATATTCAAAGGCTGTTGCCGCCTTTGCACTCGATAAAAAGGCTCGCCTGATTTACGCCTCAAGCGCAGCCACCTACGGCGATGGCTCAAAAGGCTTCAGCGATGACGAATCAAAATTGCACGAACTTCAACCTTTAAATATGTATGGCTACTCTAAGCAGATGTTTGACTTATGGGCTTTGAATAACGGAATGTTGAAAAAAATTGTCGGTTTAAAGTATTTTAATGTCTTTGGCCCAAACGAATACCACAAGGCCGATATGCGTAGTTTCGTTTTAAAAGGCTTTGAGCAGATAAAGCAAACGGGCAAGGTTAGGCTTTTCAAATCGCACAATCCGCAGTACAAAAATGGCTGCCAGATGAGAGATTTTCTTTATGTTAAGGATGCGGTTGATATGACGTTGTTTTTCCTTGAAAACAAAAAGGCCAATGGCATTTTCAATATCGGCTCAGGCCTTGCTCGCACCTGGCTCGATTTGGCTAATGCGCTTTTTGCTGCTATGTATCCCGTTAGAGACACCCCTAAGGGGGACGGCAGCCAAAGGCAGCCCGTCTCTAACAGGATTGAGTTTATTGACACCCCGCCAGCAATTCGCGACAAGTATCAGTATTTCACCCAGGCCGACATAACGAAATTGCGAAAGGCAGGCTACGACAAACAGATTACACCTTTGGAAAACGCGGTTGCCGACTACGTCCAAAACTATCTAATCTCAAATCGCTATTTATCCGCTGATAATATCTAATCCCGCACCTATTTAGCTGCCGCCACTTGGAGCGGCGTTATTTTTTCAACTTTCTATTTTCGATTTTCTCGCCTTTGGCGCCGGGGTTCGCTTGTCAATCCCGTCGGTTTATTTTGTCTACTGTGTTCTGAGTTCTATATTCTTTTTTATATTGCCTTTTCTCCCTTTTCCTGCTACAATTCCCCCGTTTCCTTGAGGAGCAACAACGGATTGGTTAAATGAATATGGATGTGAAATAAATTGGGAAATAAAGTTTCATTTAATGTCTACTCGTGACAAAAAATCTAAAGAGAAGCAAGCTAAGTTTAAGCAAAGATCTGATTTTTGGCATGATCTGTTTAAATGGTTTGTCCACGACTTAGATAATTCGTTAGATTCCTGCCACATTAGGGCGTACATGTTGGAACATGATGTAACCAAGGAATTACAGGGAATTGATTTAAAACGTTACAAGGAATGCCTGGAAAGTATTAGGGCAAGTATAGAGCATCTTTATATTTTTTCGTCTGTTGCTGAAACAATTGCTTTTCACGAGGACCGCTACTACTATATGAAACGCCGTGAAAAATGTAGTATGGGTTCATTACTTAGGATGATATGGTTTCATAGAGTTAGTGAATTCATATTTGGCAGAGAGGTCAAAATAAATATCGAAGAAGATTTGCGGGCGGCACAGATTGTCAATGTGAGGGCTGATATAGCAAAAGATATGTTCTCCTATTTATTTCTCTTTTCCTCGGCAATTTCAGAAGATAATAAGCCTGTAAATGTTTCTATCGGTGAAGATCCAAAAAGTATAAATCTAAAGGTTCATATTAAACCACTAGGTTTAATTGAAGAAGACATCAAAAAAATATGGAAGCATCCTCATGAATTCTTTCAAGATGATAGTCCCTATAATATTTTCGAAAGACATTTCAGTAGAGACTTCAGTATATGCCTTGCGATTCCCGCCGCTTTAGTTCTTGCACCTTTTGTGCCTTGCAGTATAGACCCAATAATAGTAAATGAGTCTTTACTTAAGATTAATGTTACTTTTTCTTAGGGTATTTAGATCGCATGATAGTAGTGATTGACGATGAACGAGAATATGCAGACTCACTTGTAGCCTTGATCCGTTATCATGGATATCATGCTGTTGCACTTTATAACACTACAGAGGTTTTATCATTTCTTAAGAAATCTGCTAAACAGGTTGAATGCATTATTCTTGATATTATGATGCCACCGGGAAAAGAATACAGCGAATTAGCTACCAATAAAGGACGTTATACTGGGATGCAATTGTTTGCTTCAATTCGACATATTGCACCAAAGGTTCCTGTTTTTATAAACACAATAATCAGAGATAGACCTATATTAGAATGGCTAAAAAATCAAGATTTGTGTCAATTATGGTTAAAACCTTCTGATTCGAGTGAACTTCTTGCCGAGATAGACAAAGTTCTCTCAAAAATAGGGACACGGTTGATTGATCGATTAAAAGCATGTAAACCTGGCAGGAAAAGCTTTCGTATTTACGAACAGATTTGTGTAGATATTTTGAAATATCTTTTTGTTCCGCCTTTACTAGATATCCTTACCCAATCAAGGACTTTAGATGGTCATGAAATTAGAGATGCCATATTAATAAATTCAGATGTTTCTGGTTTCTGGACTCACGTTCAGCGAGAATTTGACAGTAACAATATTCCTTGTGAGTTCAAAAATTATAATAAACCGATTACCGCCATAGAAGTACATCAACTTCGTATTCGGCTTGAAAAAACAAGTTTGGGTAGATTTGGACTTTTACTGTCACGTTATCCTCCTGGAAAATCTGCATGTATAGAACAACGCAATGCATACCATGCGACACCAAAGAAACTTATTATTTTCTTAGATGACAATCTTATTATCGAAATGATAAAAGCGAAAGAAAAGGGTACAAAGCCAGAAACTGTACTACAACGTATAAAAACTCAGTTTGAATTAGAATTATAAATTACTCATGAATTGTAATAGCTTCTCCTTACCCTGCCCCGAGTTAATTTCGCGTCGCGCCTTTTTTCGTAAAATCTATACCCTATCCCCTGAACCCTAAACCCTATCTCTCTTTCTTTTCAAACTCAATGACCGATTTTTACCCGCCTCTGGCGGATTTCAATTTCTCTCACCTGCTCACTGTCCCTCTGTATCTTTAATTATTTGCCTAAGGGCAGCTATATGTTCGGCAAACGCATCTCGGCCTTTATCTGCAGCGAGGATAAATGTGCGGGGCTTGCGGGCCGCAAAGGTCTTTTCAATCTTGATGTAACCTGCCTCTTCGAGTTTGGTCAAATGAGCGCCCAGGTTGCCGTCAGTTAATTTTAAGAGATTCCGCAGGTAAATAAAATCCATCTGCCCGCCGGGCTCAAGAGCAACTAATGCCGACATTATTCGCAATCGGACCGGCTGATGTATGATGTTATCAAGTTCAGACATATCTACCTCCACCGCAATCTTATATACAGGCCGGTGCAGAGAATCGCGCCGCCGCCCGTAACAGCCATCCAAAGACAATAATAGTGCGGAATAAAATAAAAACCTGTTAGGGTCGTCGCTGTTACCGCTAGCCCAAGCCAGACCATAAAGTAGCTGCCGAACCAAAGTCCTATTACGATGTACCCGAACATAGCTGCTGTGGCAAGAACAGCATTGAGCTGCATACCGCTGAAAGGCGCCAATATCGCAAGCCAGATAAAAGCATACACAAATAACAGAATCCAGAACAGCCATAGACGCCGGTGTTCACTTCGGGAGAATGGTGTTTTGACAAAAGGCCTGGTATATAAAATCCGAAGAATTATGAAAGTGCCTATCCCGCCGACTGCGCTCATACCCCAGAATATATAATGGGCATAAGCAAGATAAAACTGCGCCGCCGTAAAACTCACTACCCAGAGAATACCCCATAGAATCAGCAGCGGATTGGCGTAAGTTGAAGCAATGGCTTTGCGTGTCTGCGCCATAACTTCCTCAATTGCATCAAGTGATTCCTGAGCATTTTCGCTATTAGCTGTATCCATAACTGTTCCTTTCAAAAGTTTGTCACTTTCTTATACAGAGTACTCTATACCGCAGAGTGAATTTTGTCAATACATTTTTTAATTTTTTTCAAATTTTTTGAAAAATGCTGATTTTTACCATAAAAATCGAGGTTTGATTACCCTGCACCCCCGTGGTGCAGGGTATTTGCTTTAAGGCAAAGCCCCTTATGGGTGGTGGCCGAAGTCCCGATGAAATCGGGACGACTTGTCCGCCGTAGCTTTAGCGAAGGCGGAAGCTAAAAATCAAGTTCCTCAAATCTTAAATCCCGAATTTCTCCCGCACCTTGCTTGATAGTTATCAACTATTGATTTTCTGCTAAACATCCAAGGTTTTTTATCTGTCCGTTTTCCCTCACGTTAATTGACAATTATCAATTATAGGTTTTTGCCGCAATTTTAAATCTCGAGTCTCTCCCCCACGTTGATTGATAGTTATCAAGTACTGATTTTTAACTCAAAATCCTCAATTAAAAATTCCTCAGCCACTATGCTTGTACGCAGTATACCCCTTAGGAGCATAGTGAGAAGACAAGGCCGTTGACATATTTGCTTTAAGGCAAAGCCCCTTAGGGGCGGTGGCCGAAGTCCCGATGAAATCGGGACGACTTGTCCGCCGTAGTTTTAGCGAAGGGCGGAAGCTAAAAATCAAGTTCCTCAAATCTTCTATTCCCAAATTCCTCAACACCTTTGTCCGCTAGGGGATGCCTCACGGCACTTGATAATTATCAAGTATCAATCTGCGTCTGATTTTCCTTCGTGGTGAAAAATTCCGTCTAATCCGTGAAATCTGTGACTATTTTTGGACTTTTGTCGATAAATTTGCGTATTTTTCCTTACTTCCTTGTTTCTTTACATCTTTGCTTCTTTTTTTCTTGCCAATGGTATTATTTTCTGGTATAAAACAGCATTCTGAATTTTGCAAAAAACTTAACCTGTTTATTTTAAGGCACTTACAATGGCACATAAAAAGGGACAAGGTTCGACTCGCAACGGCAGGGACAGCAATCCGCAATTTCTCGGCGTCAAATTATATGGCGGCCAGCTTGCAAAAGCCGGCTCTATTATTATCCGGCAAAAAGGCACTGTTTGGCATCCGGGTTTTAACGTCGGCATTGGCAGAGATTGTACGCTTTTTGCTCTAAAAGACGGCGTAGTTCGCTTCAAAGGCAAAAAAGTGCATATTGAAGCATAGCAGCCTTTTGTTTTTCGAGTGAAAAATAAGGATGGCATTTTGCCATCCTTTTTTTGTATAGTTCTGATATGTTTATAGATGAGGCAAAAATCTGGGTAAAGGCCGGCGACGGCGGCAACGGCTGCATAAGTTTCAGGCGGGAAAAGTACATCCCTAAAGGCGGGCCTGATGGCGGCGACGGCGGCAAAGGCGGCGATGTCTGGTTTGAAGCTGCCGCTGATGTGGATACCCTGTTGGATTTTGCCGGCAAACATCATTGGCGCGCGGAAGACGGCCGACCCGGCAGCGGCGCAAACTGCTCCGGCTTGGATGGAAAAGACCTTATTATTCGTGTTCCTGTAGGCACGCAGATTTATGACGAAGACCTCGGCGAACTATTGCTTATGGACTTAAATGAAGCGGGTATGAAGATAAGAATCTGCCGCGGCGGCAGGGGCGGCAAAGGCAATAAGACTTTTGCTACTTCGACAAGGCAGACACCTCGTTTTGCCCAGAAGGGTAAACCCGGTAGGGAAAGAAACATCAGGCTTGTGCTGAAATTGATTGCTGACGTTGGTATTGTCGGTCTTCCCAATGCCGGCAAAAGCACGCTCCTTGCGAGATGTTCCGCCGCAAGGCCGAAGATTGCAAGCTATCCATTTACCACGCTTGAGCCGATGCTCGGCATCGTGGAACTGACCGATTATCGCAGGTTTGTAATGGCGGATTTGCCCGGCCTGATTGAAGGCGCCCATAAAGGCGCAGGATTAGGCATTGATTTTTTAAGGCATATAGAAAGGACAAGAATTATCGTTCATCTGATTGAGATAATGCCGCCTGACGAGAGCAAGCCGGTTGAAAACTATAAAAAAATACGAAATGAACTGCTCTGTTATAGTGCCGAGCTTGGCAGGAAGAAAGAAGCAATCGTTCTTAATAAAATCGACCTTGACCCTGAAGGCGAAATTTTGAAAAAAATCAAAAAGAAATTTCGCAAAAAAGTCTTTACAATATCAGCGGTAACGGGGCAGGGAATCAAAGAGCTTAAGGAAGGGCTGTATCAGTTGGTTCGGAAAGAAAAGGAACGCAGAAATTAATCGCAGATTACACGGATTAAACAGATTTTAGGGCAAAAATTGCTAATTGATAATTGTCAATCAACGTGCGGGAAAACGGACAGATAAAAAACATTGGATATTTAATAAAAAATCGGCAGTTGATAATTATCAATCAACGTGAGGGAGAGATTGGAGAATTTAGATTTGAGCAATTTAGCATTTGATTTGGTCTGGCGATGAATCAGAAGACTTCAGCCTTCGCATATCCGCCAAAGACAGACAAATGCGTGCGGCGGCAGACAAGTCAGCAGCAGCAGCGAGAAATTAGCGCTTGATAACTATCAATTAAAGATGTTATTATCATGCGATATTTGTAAGGTGAAATATGATACTTGAAGAAATCAGAAAATACATCAAAAGAGGCCCAATCAGCCGGTATCGAATAAGCAAAGATACCGGCATAGATGCGGCGGCACTGTGCAGGATAATGCAAGGCAAAAGCTGCGATGTCAAAACTGCCGACAAACTGCTGAGATATTTTGACCTTAAAATAGTACATAAATACAGCTAAATAAGCTGATTAATAGTATACCAATCCCAAAGCAAGGCGAAAAACACATAATTGATAACTATCAATCAACGTGGAGGAGAGATTGGAGATTTAAAATTGCGGCAAAAGTTGCTAATTGATAATTATCAATCAACGTGCGGGAAAATGGTCAGATAAAAAACATTGGATATTTAATAAAAAATCGGTAGTTGATAATTATCAATCAACGTGGGGGAGAGATTGAGGATTTAAGATTGAACCCCGATGAGATAGCCGAAGCCCCGATGGGATAGTTTCGACCCTGATGAGATAGCCAAGGGACATCTCACAGGGCAAGCATCCCACGGGGTAAACTTCTCACGGGGCAAGGATTGAGGAATGAAGATTTCAGGCTCTGGAAAAACGTCGTCGTGGCCTACTCCGCCGAAGCAGACGCTTTGGCTGCGAAGGCTGGACCGACGGCGGCTAAACCCCGGAGGATAAAAGGCGGACCCTGATGAGATAGACGAAGCGGGAAACATCCCAGTTAGATAGCTGTGGCATCTAACGGGACAGGTCTCACGGGGCAAGTAGGTGCGGGACAACCCCGCACCTATTTATTACACAGCTATAAGAATAAGTATATAGGTGCGGGATAAAGTTTTCGGTTGAGTTTGAAACCCCGCACCTGACAACAGATATGAATATACTATTAGGTGCGGGATAAATTTTTGATTGAGTATAGAAAGAAAAAGAGATAGAATTTTAGTAGGCAGCGAGGACGGGCAACAAAAGAAAATTAAAAATCAAAAATAAAAATGACAAAGAAAAAATCAAAAACAATCTCAAGTTTTTTTAAACACAGGGTTAAGAAACCTGTAATTTCGAGGCGAAATATGTTGGCAGAATTGACTCAAAGCGATTGGATTACAATTGGGGGAGTTGTTGCGGGGATTATTGCAGCGGTAATTATAGGATGGTATTTCTATTGGAGAGCGGAGCAAAAACAAATTGATGCCAATGAAGTTGCTTCTAAGGTAATAGCTCTAGCTGAGCAAAAAGGGAGGTTGTTCATTGATGAGGATATTCTAAAAAAATCTCTAATGGATGCAATTCAACGAACAGAAAAACTTGGGGAATCAAGTAAAAGGATAGAGGCAGGAAAAGCTTTAGAGGACCTACGAAGAAATGGCAATACAGCAAAATTACAGGAGTTGTTGATTGAAGACAGGGATAAAAAACGCGATGATTTAATCAAGCGAAATTATGAGATATCGGCACTTGCATATTTAAGGGGTGATATTGATATTGCGTTAGAGGCGGTGGGGGAGATTCTGAAATTGCGGCCGAATGATTTGAAGGCATTGACACGGGAAGGACAAATTTATGGGTTGCGGGGAGAATTGGACCATGCAGAGGGGATATTTAGGAAAGTTCTCGAATTAGCGGAAAAAGAAAAGAAATATAAAGAAGGCTGGCGAGTGGTTGCTTTATGCAATCTCGGTGTGATTTACGCAACGCGTGGCGAAGCTGTTAAGGCTGAAGAAATGCATAATGAAGCACTGAATATTTCAGAAAAGATAGATGATAAGGGAAAGGTGGCGGGTGCCTTAAGCAATCTTGGTGTAGTCTACTTCAATCGCGGTGATTTGGACAAGGCTGAAGAAATGTATAAAAAGGTTTTTGAGATTGCAGAGAAGATAGGTGATAGGGGAATAATAGCGACTACTTATGGCAATCTCGGAAATATTTACCGGACACGCGGCAATTTGAAAGAAGCTGAGATAGCGTATAATAAGGCATTAGAGATTTCAAAGATGAGAGGAGATAAAGAAGGAATGGCAGCTGTCTATGCGAACCTCGCTCTGATTTACCAAGCAAGCGGCGATCTGGTTAAGGCTGAGAAAATACATAATATGGCTCTTGAGATTGCAGAAAGTATGGATGACAAGGAAAAAATAGCACTTATTTATGGCAATCTCGGCTTAGTTTATGAGACAAGCGGCGATCTGGTTAAGGCCGAGCAGATGTATAAAAAAACATGGGAGATAGCAAGTAAGATGGGGGCTGTGGGGATAATGGCAGACGTGTCCGGAAAACTCGGTAATATTTACCAGACTCGCGGCGAATTGGAAAAAGCAGAAGAAATGTTTAGGGTTTCGTTACCAATTAATGAAAAAATTGATGATAAAGAAAAAATGGCGGCTATTTATGGTAGTCTTGGTTTAATTTATCAAACACGCGGTGAATTAGGCAGGGCTGAAGAGATGAATAAAAAAGCATTGGAAATTGTAGAAAAGATAGAAGACAAAAACAAAATGGCAGTTATTTCTGACAAAGTTTATGGTAACCTCAGTAGTATTTACCGGTCTCGCGGCGAATTGGAAAAAGCGGAAGAAACAGATAAAAAAGCATTAGAGATCAACAAGAAACTTGGCAATCAAGAAAGGGTAGCTGCCTTTTATGTTAACTTGGGGTTAAACTACCAGAAACGTGGCGACTTTGTTAAGGCTGAAGAGATGCATAAAATGGCATTGGCAATAAACGAAGAGCTTGGTCGTCAGAAAGAATCGGCAAGGAATTACGGAGATCTCGGCATAGTTTACCAGAGACGCGGTGAATTAGAAAAAGCTGAAGAAATGCACACAAAGGCATTGGAAATTAACAAGAAAATCGGAAATTCAGAAGGGATAGCAAGGGATTATGGTAATCTTGGCGTGATTTACCAGATACGCGGCGAATTGGAAAAGGCTGAGGGAATGCATACAAAGGCGCTGCAAATAAATGAAAAACTTGGCAGTCAGAAAGGAATGGTAAATGATTATGGTAATCTTGGTTTAATTCATTGGGATCGTGGCGAATTGGATAAGGCTGAAGAAATGTATAAAAAGGCATTGGAGATTGCAGAAAAAATAAATGATAGGGAGAAAATAGCTACTATCTATGGTAATTTAGGCCTGATTTACAAAGACCGCAGCGATTTGGACAAGGCAAAGGAATATTGGATAAAGGCACTGGATTTGTTTGAAAAAATCGGGATGCAGAATGAGGTTAAAAAAGTGCAGGGGTGGATAGACAAAGTAGAGAGCGGAAAGAAATAATTTTAAGTTTTTGGCGTGGTTTGGAAGATGCCAGACAGAGATGTTAAAACAATTAGGGATTTAATTTATTACCAATACGCCAAGATTATTGCAAGGCGGGCGGAATAGAGAATCCCCCGATGAGATAGTTTCCACATCTCACGGGGCAGGGAAAATCGAAATTCGAGAATCGAGAGTAGAGCGGGAAAACCATTAACCATAAAAAAATAGTGAAAGATTCGACAAAATAGGTTAAAACTGTGTCTTGTGGTCACAATTTGTGACCTCAAAGTATTTAAAATATTAAAGAAAGGTGCGAAATGAACCTCATTGCGATTGATATAGGCAATACAAACATAAGGATAGGGCTTTTTATAGATAACGCCGAGGTAATAATTGAAAAGATTGCCGGTGATAATTCAGAAGAACTCGCAAAAATTTTAAAATTATTCTGGCAAAAGATTCCCTTTGTAAAGGCCGGTGCCGTAAGGCATCCCGTAGCGGACAAGGATAAAGATAAAAAACGCGACGGCGTAATCGTTGTTGCAAGCGTAAAGCCCGACTGGACAGAAAGGGTCAGACAGATTGTGAAAAAAGAGCTGGACGAGAAAATTCTTGAGATAGGTTCAGGCAAAGATATACCGCTGCCGATGGAGCTTGATGTTGACGAGCCGCAGAAGGTTGGTGTTGACAGGGTGATGTGTGCCTTTGCGGCGTACAGCGTTGTTGGTGAAGCGGTTGTAGTTGCTGATTTCGGCACGGCCGTAACGATTGACCTTGTTGACGAAAATGGGGTTTTTTTAGGCGGAACGATACTGCCTGGCTTTGATATGTCTGCCGACGCGCTGCAGAGGTTTACCGCAGCCTTGCCGAAAATTGATAAAGTTAAAACTCCCGCTAAACCTTTCGGCAGGAACACAGTCGAGGCAATCAATAACGGCCTGTATTACGCAGCAATAGGGGCTCTTGAGACGATTACAAGGTTCTATTCTGAAGAGCTTGGCAGATGGCCGCAGACGGTTGTTACCGGCGGAAATATGGAAATCATCAGAAGCGGCTGCGATTTTGTGGATTCATTCGTTACAGACCTCGGCGTAAAGGGCGTTGTCCTTGCGTATAAAAAATTCATCGGGGAAAAAACGTAGATTGAAATTAACCACGAATAACCACGAACCGACACAAATTCAAAAAAAATGTTTATGGAATACCGCTCATTTACATTCGCGGCTCTGATGACGGCAAAATCTGTTGCTGCAATATCAAGCATACAGCTTGCAGGGACTTGTTCAGCAGATATTATAAAAGATATTTTCAGACCTATAGGCCAAAAAAGCATCGCTTTTTCAGAAGGACAAATACTGCACGGTTTTATTTTTGACGGCAGCAGGGATATTGACGAAGTTATAATCGGCTGTGAAGGCGGAGACAATTTCAGTATAAACTGCCACGGCAATCCGCTTATAGTCGAAAGTATTCTTGAGCTGCTTAAAAAGCATAATGTAAGAATTACCGAACCGCAGGAGATTTTGGCGTATCTGGGCAGGCAAAAATATGGCGATAATACAATTGCGATTGAAGCGGATATTGCAGTTACACAGGCAGCAACGCTTGACGGCGCAAGAATAATCGCTCATCAGACCAAAATGGGTCTTTTGCAGACTGCTCGGTGGTGGCTGAAAAATCTGAGCGTCTTCGAGCTTGATGACATCAAGGCGGGCGCAGAACAGGTTTTAAATGACAGCGGCATTGCAGAATTGTTTATAAAAGGTGCTAAAATCGTCATTGCAGGCCCTCCCAACAGCGGCAAAAGCACACTTTTTAATTACCTGTGCGGCAGGGAAAAAGCGATAGTAACGGATATTGCCGGCACGACGCGGGACTGGCTCAGCGCTCAAATTCGTCTAAAAAAAATCGCAGCGGAATTTTTTGATACTGCCGGCCTGGATGAAACCCTGAGCGGCAAAAATGTAGTTGACCCCGCAGCACGTTGCGGCGGGGTTGACGCCGAATCACAGAAGCAGGCCGTCAGGCTTGTGAAAAATTGTGATATTGTTCTGCTTCTTCTGGATGCGACGAAGACAGACAAACCTGTCAGTTTCGGTCTTGCAGCAAAAAAGGTACTTACAGTTTTTAACAAATGCGATTTGCTGAAAGATTTATCCTTTGAGGGTATGAAAATCAGTGCAAAGACCGGCAGCGGAATAAATGAGCTTATCAGCGCCATAGAGCATAAACTGGGCGTTTCCGATTTTGATATGAAAAGAACGGTCTGTTTTACGGACAGACAGAGAAAGGTTTTAGGGCAAATTACCTCTGCGAGGACGAAACAACATACCGAGGAACTGATTACGGAGTTGTTAAAAGGTGCTATTGTTGTATAATCAGGGTTTATGACTTTACAGCAGGACAAATTGACCCCGGCGATGAAGCAATATGACAGCTTCAAGAAAAAATACCCTGACTGCATATTGTTTTTCCGGATGGGCGATTTCTATGAAACTTTTTATAAGGATGCGCAAATCTGCTCACAGGTTTGCGGTCTTACACTGACCAGCAGAAGCAAGGGCGATAGTCCTATACCTCTTGCCGGTGTACCTTTCCACGCCGTTGACGGTTATCTCAAGAAAATGATTAAAGCAGGCTACAAAGTCGCTGTCTGCGAACAAATCGAGAATCCTAAACTTGCTCAGGGTGTCGTCAAACGTGATGTTATCCGTATTATCACTCCCGGCACGCTTACTGATGACATTTTGCTGGAGGAAAAACAGGATAATTTTCTCTGTGCTGTCAGTCTCAATGCAAAAAATACTGCTATAAGCTGGGTCGATATATCGACAGGCCATTTCTTCGCTCGTGTTGTTGGTGAACATACTGTGGTCGATGAGGTTTTAAGGATTTCTCCTGCAGAATGTATTTTACCGGAGACGCGAGGTGAGCTTTTTGGCGCTGAAATCAAGAAACTCGCAGCACAGGTTGAGCAGGCGGGTAGTACGGCAATAACATTTCGGCCCGCCTGGTACTTTGAACCTTTTGATGCGTACAAACGGCTGCTTGACCATTTCGGTACAAAGACGCTTGAAGGGTTTGGCATAAAGGATGGCAATCCTGTCATAAGTCCTGCCGGGGCAATAATTGAGTATCTGAAGGAAACGCAGAAGACGGCATTGGGTCATATTTCTGCTGTAAAGATTGTTGAGCAGAAAAAATTTCTTCAGATAGACCAGACAACGCTGCGAAGTCTGGAAGTCCTTTCGACCATTCGCGCCGGCGGCGTAAAAGGTTCGCTGATTGAAAGTATCGATATGACCTTGACCAGTATGGGCGGCAGGATGTTCCGTTACTGGCTGTGTATGCCTTTGTGCGATGTCGGCTCGATTGAGTTGAGACAGGATGCGGTTGAAGAACTTGTCGAGAAAAAAAGAGAACTTGAAAAAGTACGCAGTATTTTAAAGAACTTTGCCGACCTCGAAAGAATTGTCGCACGGATAAGCACTTTAAGGGCCGGCCCAAGAGACCTTCTTTCGCTTTCACAGAGTTTGAAAAAAGCCGAGCCGCTCAAGCAACTGCTTACAGGTTTTAGCGCCGATATCCTTGTTAAACTTTCGCAAAATTGTGATACTATGTCTGAACTTGCGGCCGTTCTTGAATCTGCTGTTGAGCCGGATTGTCCCAATCATCTTCGCGACGGCGGCGTAATAAAAACAGGTTTTAATTCCGAGCTTGACGAGCTGCGCAGTATCTCGAAGGACGCCAGAACCTGGCTGGCGCAGTATCAGCAGAAGGAAATCCAACGAACCGGCATAACAAATCTGAAAGTCGGCTTTAATCAGGTTTTCGGCTATTATATTGAGGTTACCAATTCTTATGCGGACCGTGTTCCCGCCGATTATGTTCGCAAGCAGACCATAAAGAATGCCGAGCGTTATATAACTGACGAGCTTAAAAAGTATGAAGAAAAAATACTTACCGCAGGTGAAAAGAGTCTTGAGCTTGAGCAGCGGCTCTTTGAGCAGCTCCGCACTCAATGCGCAGAGTATATTAACAGAATTCAGGCTCTTGCCGAAGTTGTTGCGACCTGCGATTGTCTTTCTACTTTTGCCCATCTTGCAGCAGTCAGGAATTACACAAGGCCGCAGATAACCGGCGGCGGCGAGCTGATAATCCGTGACGGCAGACATCCTGTCCTTGCGGAAACTCTCGGCAGCGAATTTGTGCCGAACGATGTCGAGCTTGGCGCAGGCAGCGGCTCCGCTGGGGGATGCCTTACGGCAGATGTGATGATTATCACCGGGCCTAATATGAGCGGCAAAAGTACTTATATTCGGCAAACAGCCCTTCTTGTTTTGATGGCCCAAACGGGAAGTTTTATTCCTGCGAAGCAGGCGACAATCGGACTGGCTGACAGAATCTTTACGCGCGTAGGGGCCTCCGACGAGCTTGTCAGAGGCCAATCTACTTTTATGGTCGAGATGACTGAAACAGCAAACATTGTCAATAATGCTACAGAAAAATCTCTGGTGATTCTCGACGAGGTCGGCAGAGGCACGAGCACTTATGACGGACTGTCTCTCGCCTGGGCGATAACTGAGCACATCGCAAACAAAATTAAATGCAGGACTCTCTTTGCGACGCACTATCATGAGCTTACGGCACTTGCCGAGCTGCTTGTCAACGTCAAAAACTGTAACGTTGCCGTTCGTGAATGGATGGATGAGGTAGTATTTTTATATAAAATTCTGCCCGGCGGCACGGACAAAAGTTACGGCATACACGTTGCAAAGCTTGCCGGCATCCCCAAATCTATTCTCGAACGCAGCAAGGAAATTCTTGCTGAGCTTGAAAATACTTTTCAAAAGGAGACTTCGGGCGAAAAACTCACAAAACAGAGGACAAAGGAACCGCTCGCGGCTCCTCTTTTTGACCGGAAGGAAAAAGATGTGTTGGAGCGGCTCAAAGGTCTTGACGTTGATAACCTTACGCCAATCCAGGCCATCAATTTGCTTACTGAAATAAAGGATTTTTTAAAGAAACAATAGTTTTATTTAGGTTGAATATACGCCAAGATACCATTAAAATAATTATGTTTTATTGAAATACTTTTTAGCGAGGCGAAGTATGTATTGTCAGAAATGCGGAGCTGAGAATCTCGAAAACGCTGCAATTTGTCAGCAGTGCGGCGGCGTGTTTGTTTACAGTCAGCCGACAAGGATAAGCGGTATGGCGATAACCTCGACGATTCTGGGCATAAGCGGTTTTTCAATGTTCGGCGTGTTTGGTATCACGTGGATAATCGGTCTTGTATTTGGAATAATTGCGCTTAATCGAGTAGGCAAATCCAGCGGCCAACTCAAGGGCAAAGGTTTTGCAATCACGGGTATTGCGACATCGGCAGCGGGTCTCGCACTTTTCCTGACGATTATCGGGATCCTGCTGTTCTTTAATTCCGCAAAGACAATTTCACTCCACAAAAAGGTTGTAAAGCTTCAGAACAGTGTTGCGGCAGCAGCAGGAATTGAGCAGATGCCCGGTATTAAAGGATGGGTTTGCATTCTGAATGACAAGACCGATTCCGCAGATAGCTGTACCGAGGCTTTGTTTATGCCGGAGCAGCTTGAGGCGAATGATTTGGCGATTGCCGCGAGCATGATGTGTGGTACTAAAGGGCAGGAACCTGTAAATGTAAGCTGGCAGTATGCCGGCAAGAAGGAACGGGCCGATATGTATAACTTTACGATAACGGTTCCCGTCAGTCAGAAGACTGTAAGCACAAGCAGCAAAACAATCATCTATGACGGCACAGAACAGGTCGTTTTTGAAGACAAACTGCTAAAGATATATATCAAGCCGGAGAAATAAACTCCCACACCAAGCTACCCTTTAATCGAACATCTTGGAAACCTTCCAAAATAGTTTTGCACATTTTTTAAGTTTTGTCTCTACGACGTAAATTGGTGTGGGGGTAAAAGTTATCTGTTTTTAGTCAGTTGTTTTTTCAGTGAAATCACATACATCAGCACAAGTGCTGCCGCACAAATGATGCAAATCCATTTTACCTGATTTTGCGAAAGCAATCGCCACAGATAATTTTTTCGTATTGGCCAGAACGGTCTGACGTCATAATGATAAATCCCGTCAATAAGTACGTGAAGCCATATCCCCAAAATGCCCGAGATAATCATTTTAAAAAGGTTTGTTTCATATGGTATTCTTATTTTATTCATAAGCCATTTCAGAATCGGCAAACCAAAATAGGCAGCCAGTCCCCATACTGCTCCGATAGCAGTGCCGATTAGGAGTGTATGGCCGAATCTGTGTATAGGTCTGCCGGACTCTATTAAATTGACCAGCAGTACTTCAATATCCTCTATTACGTTTGCCAGCATGAAGACCGGCAGGTCTATCCATCTGCGAAAGATATAACCCCAAAGCCCTGCTGGCCCGAAATGGTAAGGTGTAAACGGCATTTAGTGTATTTTTTGTTTTTAAACCTTTAAAAGTTGCTTAAAAAAAAATATACTTTATTTTATCATTTTTTCTCATTATTTACAATGAAGATACGAATAGCGATAGTTACCGATATTCATTCCGTTAGAGACAGGCCGCTTGTGGCGGCTGTCCCCATTAGGGGTGTCTCTAACGGAATTCACGCACCCGGCAGCGATAATCAACCCCAGCGCCGCGGCGAACTTGCCGAAAATCTTCTGTTGCGGGTAGTTAATCGCTTCAACCGCTGGATAAAGCCGGATATTACAATTGTTGGAGGCGATATTGTTGATGGCCGAGACAGCGGAATTGCCTGCGATTGGCTTGCGAAAATCCGCCAGCTTTTAGACAAACTGATTTGTCCGTATGTTGTTGTTCGCGGCAATCACGACCCTTCTGCTGATTATTTTTATAAAGTTTTTGACAAAATTGACCGGATTGATGTTGGGGCTTATCGTTTTGTTATTTTTGACGACCCAGAAGAGCCCGATTTCTGTGCCAGCAGAATTACTGCCGAGCTGCAGCGTTTCAGGTTTGCACGGACTGACCATAGTGGTCCTGTAATCAGCGTACAGCACGTCCCGCTTTTCCCGCCGGGAATGTCGGATTGTCCTTACAACTATACAAACGCCGAACAAATAATCGCTGAAATGAGAAAGTACGGGATTTTTCTGTCGATTAGCGGCCACTACCATAAGGGAGTGGACCTTATCCGTTCTGAAGGAGTAAATTTCATTACGGCACCGGCGATTTGTGAGTCGCCGTTTAGCTATATGATAATTGATGCAGAAGATGAAAAAATTTCTGTTTCGACGGATTGTTTTCAGATGCCGCCTGCTCTCGGCCTTGTTGACCGGCACGTTCATACCCAGCTTGCGTACTGTTCGGAAAATATGGATGTCGCCTCGGTGATGAGTCTTTATAAGGATTTTGGTCTGGCGGGTGTGATATTTACCGAGCATAGCGGCCAGCTTTATTTTGATGAAGAATCCTATTTTAGCGGCTCTTGTTGCATTAAGGGTCTTGATGACGCAAAGAAAAAAAACAATCGGATGCAGCAGTATTTTGAGCTTATGAAGTTAAATAATGTTCCTGCCGAGTCAATCGGGCTTGAGGTCGATTTTGATTATCAGAGTCGTCCGCTTGTTATCAGTGCCGACAAGGCCGGTGCAAAATTTTTTATCGGCTCAATTCACAAACTTGCCGAGCTGCAAAAGAACAAACCTGACTATAAAAAAGCCGCGCAGGAGTTTCTCTGCCGAACTGAGGCAGTGGTGAAAAGCGGCGTCGATGTTCTGGCTCATCCGTTTCGGCTTTTTTATCGCGCAGGTTCTAAACCGCCGAAGGATTTGTTTGAAAAAGTGGTCAAACTTTTGAAAGATAATAATGTTGCCGCTGAAATAAACTTCCACAGCCAAGAGACGGAAGCTGAATTTATTGAAAAATGTATAAACTGTGGCGTTAAACTTTGTCTTTCCAGCGACAGTCACAATATGTATGAAGTCGGCGAGCTTTGGCCGCACCTTAAATTGCTCGAAAAACTCGGCGCTTCAGCTCAGGATTTAAACCGTTTGCTTTTATAATTGATTATTTTTTCTGTTTGCCGGATAATTCTTTTGTATGAATCCCGCACCTATTTGTAACGTGATTTTTCAAAGGAAACTTGCTATGATAAATAAAATTTCTTCGTTTTTTATTGGTTTTCGCACAATGCGAATAGGTGCGGGATGAAGTTTGAATTGAGCGGTAAAACTATAGGGAATATGACGGCCTGCATGGCTGTTACGCTTATAGCTTTGGGGGTGGTCTTTGTTTTCAGTGCAAGCGCCAGAATCGACGTTGAATATGACATTTTTAAATTCTATTCATATCCTGAATTTCGCCAGATTGTTTTTTTTCTCGCATCAATTCTGATTTTATTCGGACTTGCCCTGATTAATTACAAGATTTTGGCCTTCAGGAGCAGTAATTGGAAGGGCTGGATTTTAAATCCGTCCGTCTGGCTTGTTTTTGTTAGTATCGTTCTGCTTGTGATAGTTCTTATTCCCCGGTTTGGCACAGAAATAAATTATGCCCGCCGATGGTTGAGAATCCCTTTGGGGCCGCTAACGATAAGTTTTCAGCCGTCGGAGGTGGCCAAATGGTCGCTGGTTTTGTTTATTCCTGCCGTCTCTGTGATGTTTGGCGAGAAGATAAGGAATTTCAAAGTCTTTGTGCCGTTGTGTGTTCTTATCGGACTTATTGTCGGTCTTATTATCGTTGAGGATTTTGGCACAGCCGTTTTTGTAGCTTTTGTCGGTCTTGTGATTTTATTTATAGCTGGCGCTCACTGGTGGCATTTTTTAACGCCTTTGCCGATTCTGGCGGTTGTTTTTACCTTGGCGATAGTTTCTTCTCCTGAACGGCTTGAAAGAATTAAGGCCTTTATAAATCCTGACTCTTCTGTAGCTCAGACTTCAGGTTATCAGGTCAGGCAGTCTCTTATTGCGATATCAACAGGCCGAATACTTGGCAAAGGTCTTGGCAGCGGAATAAGCAAATACGGTCATCTGCCGGAGGATACAACCGATTTTATATTTGCGATAATCGCCGAAGAGCTTGGCTTTGTCGGCGTCTGTTTTGTAATTTTGCTTTTTATGTTATTTCTTGTTCTCGGCATTATCATAATTCGCAGATGTAATGATAACTTCGGCAAATTGCTTGCCTTTGGCATTGTTTTTACGATAATGTCTCAGGCGGTAATGAATCTCGGCGTGGTTACCCGCCTTTTGCCGACAAAGGGCATTGCCCTTCCTTTTATAAGTGCGGGTGGGACTCATCTTTTTCTTACTGCTGCAGCAGTTGGCATCCTTGTGAGCATATCCAGAAGGACCGGAGACGTATGAACCCCGCACCTTCTTTTTATTCAATTTTACAATATTTAGAAGGTGCGGGGTGAAGCACGTTTACCACCACACCTGTTTGTATAGTTGTACTGAAAATGCAGGGTGTTAGAAAGATGCCATTATCGCCGAATTTTCCGTCCGCCGACACAAAGCAAATAGGTGTGGGGGTTTATTTTGCAGGCGGCGGTACCGGCGGCCATATTTATCCGGCTATTGCCGTGGCACAGGAGCTTTTAAAAGCAGACCCGACTTGTAAAATAATTTTTTTCTGCAGCGACAGGCCTATAGACGCCCGGGTTCTTGCAGGCACAGGTTTTCGTTTTATTCCTCTGCCGGTCAGGAATTTTTCAAAAAATCCTTATGAGATGTTTCTGTTTTTAAAATTTCTTTTTGCCGCAAAAAAAAATGTGAAACAGACAATACTTGCCGACAAGGCAGATAAAACTGTTTTGTTCAGTGTGGGCGGTTTTGTTTCTGCGCCGGCTGTATTTGCCGCCAACGTTTTGAAAATTCCCATAGCGATGCTGAACATTGATGCGGTGCCGGGCAAAGCGAATAGATTACTTGCCCGCTATGCAAGGGATATTTTTGTTCAGTTTGAAAGGACCGGCCGCAGTTTCGGCCCTAATCGTCGCAAGGTTACGGTAACTGGTTGTCCTCTGCGTTCGGCCTTTTTCAATCCTGATGAGAACGCTGTGGTTACGGCACTGAACTTAAGTCCGAAAAAAAAGATTTTGCTTGTTACCGGCGCTTCGGGTGGAGCGGCTAATGTAAACAATGTAATTGGCTATCTTCTTGACAGGCTGGAGGTTTTTGCCGACGACTGGCAGATTGTTCATATAGCCGGTATTGCACATTTTGACGCCGTAAGAACATTTTACAAGGAGGCAAAGATAAATCATAAGGTTCTGGACTATTTTGACGATATGTCGAATCTGCTTGCCGCGGCGGACCTTGTTGTCGGCAGGGCGGGAGCGATGAGCGTTGCGGAATTTGCTGCATCAGGCACCCCTGCAATTTGCTTGCCTTATCCTTACCATCGCGACAAACATCAAAAATTGAATGCACAATATCTTGTACAGGCCGGTTGCGCCGTTATTGTGGATGATTTATGCGATGTGGAAAAAACCGCGACGCTTTTATGGCCTGTTCTTTCTGACCTTATGGGTTCAGATGAAAGACTTGGGCAGATGAGGGCCAACTGCGGCAGAATTGTTCGGCCGGATGCAGCGGTGCAAATCGCACAGAGACTATTGAGTTATTGACCGAAACCGATTGTTCTTTTTGGTCTTTTGTTTGAAATCCCGCCGTCCGAACATAAAATAATATTAAAGTGTATATAAGAAAGTAACCGAGTTAAGATTTGGAGTATGAGTTATTTTAGCCCTATGATCTCAAGGACAAAGCTTATTACGGCATTTTTGGCGATTCTTTGTTTTTGGCAGACGCTTTTTGCCGAGTCGAATAGTACGGATGCGAATCTAAACGGCCAGTTAAAGATTAATCGATGGGCGCTTCTTAACTCGACGGATGAGCAGATTCGTATTGAGACGGCGGTTGAGCTGCTTAAGAGTCCTTCACCCCAAACAAGACGGGTTTTGCTCGAAGCCCTTTCTGCCAAGGACAACACTGCTGCCCAGACTTCTATATGCAAAGCGCTCAGCCAATTCAGCAGTTTCCCTCAGCTTATTCCGGATAAGGAAGATTTTATTGTGCCGCTGATGAATATTCTCAAGGTTCAGAATCCTGAAGTCACAAAGCTCGCGGCCCAGGCATCGCTTGTTTTTACATACAGGCAGGTTAAGAATCACCTTGAGGGCATAATAGAAAATCCGGGTTTTAGTGCTGCTATGAGAAAAAATGCGATTTATGCCCTTCAGATTCGTCCGGACAAGGAAGCAGTTTCAAGGCTGATAGAGCTTCTCGATAGCGACAATCAGGAGGTTGCTTTGGCTGCCGAAGAGGCCTTGCAGGAATGGCTGCCGGCAGGGAGGGACAAGCAGTTGTGGCGAAAGGCTCTCAAGGACCTTGAGAGCAAAAGCAGGACGGATATCCTTCGTGAAAGACTCCTTGCTCAGGAACAGAAGGCACAGCGGCTTTCTGATGAAGTTGCCAAATGGCAGAAAAGATATATTACTTCTCTGGATATCGTCTATCAGGCTACCGCCGATGAGAATGCCAGGGCAAAATTTATCGCGGAAAATCTTGCATTTGACCACAGCTCGGTAAGACTGTGGGCGATTGAAAAAATCGATATGTGGCGAAAGAGCGGTAAGTCTTTACCTCTTGAGGTTTTTCAAAAACCTCTTGTTGCTCTAATTTCTGACTCTGACCCTGCGATAAGGCTGGCGACGGCAAAACTATTGGGAATGCTGACCAATATTGCCTCTGCTGATGTACTTTTTGCCCAGTTAAAGGTGGAAACCAAACCTGACGTAAGGACTGAAATTTTGATTGCTCTTGCTCATGTCTGTAATTTTGCTCTTTCGCCAGGTGCCGGAGTTAAAATCAATCCCCAGATTCGTATTCAGACTTTGAAAATCGCTTCGGAGTTCCTTAAAGACTCAAATCCGGTTGCGGCAGCCGAAGTGATTCGCAATCTTCTTTTACAGAATGGTCTTGAAGTTTCACAGGTAAAGCCTTACTTTGAGCTTATAGCTGACTGTTTCAGGAAAGGACCTGACGAACAGACAAAAGCTCGCCTTCTTGAGGAGATGGCTCGTCTTTGCGGCAGCGACAGTTTTTATAAGGCTGTGGCAGGTGAGGTTTTCGAAGATATTTTCCGAGCCGCTGTTGACGACAAAGACAATCAGATTTCGACGCCTGCAGTAATTGGTCTTGTCAGAATTGACCAGGCGGGTGCCTTTGAGTTTTTCAAGCAGAAGGGCTTTACAAGTCATCCGAGTGCCAGAATTCGCGGCGAACTTATCTCAATAGCCGGTCAGATAGGCACGCAGGACGACCTTGAATGGCTTGGTTCTGTAGTAACAACTGCTGAGTCGCAAGAGCAAAGAATGCAGGCTGCAGAAGCTATGATGGGTATCTTTCAGCAGTGCAAGGCGGCTGTTTCGCTTGCCTGGGCGCAGAAATTTAGTCGGCAGTCGAAGGCGAAAAATGACGAATTTCTTCTGACAAGGGCGCGAACCCTCTTTGAGACAGCCGAAAAAAAAGCAGAAGCCGAGCAGGATATGAAGCTTTTGTTTTCTGTGCGGTACGCTATGGCAGAACATTATACCGGTACCGGTTTATACGGTCTGGCAGCAAAGTACTATGGCACACTTTTGCAGTCAGGTTCTGACCCTAATCAGGTATCGCAAATAACGTCTAAACTTCTTGATGTCGATTTGCGCTCCAGTCAGACGGAATCTGCCAAGCAGCTTGTTGCGAATTTTCTGTTGTCGGAAGATTTGTCGCCGGATGCGGAGATTACCAGGGTTCTTGATGATTATTTCACAGCGAATCAAAATTCCCGGCAGGCCGGGCAAACATTTCTGGCACTTGCTTCGATAAAAGTTTCCGACCAGAACCCTCGTCCGTTATGGTTTAAGCAGCTCGAAAGCTGGAAAACATTTGTGAAAATTCCTTCTGAAACATCTGCTGAGCCGAACGCCCCGGCAGAGCCGAACGTTTCTAATCTGTAAAAATCTTCTGCTTGATGAATCCCGCACCTTCTAAATATTCAATATATCACGTATATCTTTTAAAGAGTCGAAAAAATAATAGAATTACAAAAGGCTTAGAGAAGATTGAATGGAAAGAAGGTGCGGGATGAATTTCGATTTTACAAAATACAAGCATATTATCTGGGACTGGAACGGCACACTGCTGGATGATGCCTGGCTGTGTGTTGAAATACTTAACCGAATGCTGGCTTGCCGCGGAATGAAAACTACCACACTTTCTGAATACCAGATGAATTTTGACTTTCCCGTGATAAATTATTATATGAAACTCGGCTTTGATTTTGGGAAGGAGTCTTTTGACGATGTTGCACGGGAGTATATCAGTGCTTACGAATCAGAGTACTGCAAATGTCGTCTTCGAGAAGGGGTTATTGATATTATAAAACAATTCAGGGACAGAGGATTTTTGCAGTCAGTTCTTTCCGCTTCACAGCGGTCTTCTCTGATTGGAGTACTTGAGTTGTTTGACTTGAAAATTTTTTTTGAAAACATCGCAGGCCTTAACGATTATTATGCATACAGCAAGGCCGATGCTGGCAGAAAACTTTTGAACAATCTTACTATCAGCGGAAAGGAAATACTTTTTATAGGCGATACGACGCATGATTACGAAGTGGCATGTATGTTAGGCTCTGATTGTCTTCTTTTGCCTGCCGGCCATCAGTCTAAAGAAAGGCTCTTGGCCACCGGCGAGAAAGTCTGCGATTGTTTCGAGGAGGCTTTTAAGAGTTTGTTTTAATGTAGATGAGAGTTGTATAGTTTTTCCCGTCTGATTGTTGTCTCTTCGCCGTGTCCGGGCAGGACGGTTGTATCATCCGGCAGAACAAGCAATTTTTTTCTGATATTATCTACAAGCTGCTCGAAGGATTTCTGTGCCTCATATCCTGAAAAGTCAGTCCTGCCTATAGAGCCGGCAAAAAGGGTATCGCCGCTGAAAAGAATTTTTTCGTCTTTGTTATAGAGGCAGACCCCGCCGGGCGTGTGGCCGGGCGTGTGGATGAGCTGGAACCTCAGATTGCCGAACTCAATTTGTTCTTCTTTGTCAAAAAGAATGTCTGCCGGTGCAGTTGTGATTTTCGCGCCTGCCGAGGATGAAAGATTGCTCACCGCGTCGCCGAGCATATACGAGTCTGCCTTATGAATACAGACTTTTATTTTGCCGAAGTTCTTTCGCAGCAGACTTACGCCCGCAATATGGTCGATATGGCCGTGAGTAAGTATTAGTGCCTGGGGATTGAGATTTTTTTTCTTTAAGAAATCTATTAAGGGTTCAGCGTTTAATCCTGTGTCGATTATAATACAATCTGTCGTTTTCTCGTCTCTGCGAACTATATAGGAATTATTTTCATAAGCGCCCAAAACCAGTTTGTCAATCTGCATTTTGCGACTCCTTTCCTTCGACAAGACTTCAGCGAGCTCGGTCGAGCCGCTCAGGACAAGTTTAAAGAGGGGAATTTATCCACCTCTGGCGGACTATAGCAGGATATAACATTTTGTCAAATCCTGTGTGTTTTATGAGACCTGAGATAACTTGGTGCTTGGAGTCCGGTAATTTTTCCTTAAAAACCTCAAAATGGGACTTTAGTAATGATGTTTTTTTGCCGATTTGATTTTTGGAAGGGCAGGCGCGTAGTGCGTCTGCCTGCAGATTCTGGAGTTTGAAGGACCAAACAATGGCCAATGATATTCGTGAGCATCTTGCTTATGACCTTTTCAGAAGGTATGAGGGTAATCCGATACTCGAAGCGAGAGACTGGCCTTATCCTGTTAATTCTGTTTTTAATCCTGCTGCAATAAAACTTTCTGAAGGGACGCTGTTGCTCGCACGAGTGGAGGATTTGCGCGGCTTTTCTCATTTGACCTTGTGCAAGAGCAAGGATGGTCTTACGAACTGGCAGATAGACGACAAGCCCACTATGGAGGCCGACCACGACTCGCATGAGGAGCGTTGGGGGCTGGAAGACCCGCGGATTGTCTGGCTCGAGGAGCAGGGTCAGTTTGCGATTACTTACGTATCCTTCAGTGAGAGCGGTCCGCTGGTTTCGCTGGCGATAACCAAAAACTTTCATACCTTTGCCAGAATGGGTGCTATGTTGCCGCCTGAGGACAAGGACGCTTGCCTTTTTCCTCGCAGATTTAACGGCAGATTTGCTCTCATTCATCGTCCCATAGTTCGCGGCGAAGCTCACATCTGGCTCAGTTCATCGCCTGATTTGAAGCATTGGGGCGACCATAGAATTTTAATGCGGGCTCGCAGTGGCTTCTGGGACGGTCAGCGCATAGGTCTTGCCTGTCAGCCGATAGAGATTCCCGAAGGCTGGCTGATTTTCTATCATGGCGTAAGGATGACCGTAGCAGGACAGATATATCGTATTGGTATAGCGTTGCTTGACCTTGAGCAGCCGTGGAATGTTCTTCGCAGAAGCCCGGAGTGGCTTCTTGGTCCGCGGATGGATTATGAGAGAATTGGTGATGTCAGCGATGTTGTCTTTGTAACCGGCGCTACGGTGAGTAAGGAAAACAATCTGTTGTATCTTTACTATGGTGCTGCGGATGACAAGATAGCAGTAGCGATGGCCGATATGGATGCGGTTCGGGAATATATAATGATGTGCCCTGAATCGGACGACTGATGTTTGGAATATAGGGTTTAGCCGTCGCTGGCACGGCGACGCATTTAGCCCGCCGGCTTGTCCGCCGTAACTTTAGTGAAGGAGGATTTATTTGGCGGGTTTCTCTTTTGCGGTTTCAGTGAGAGTTTTTGTTTACTGTTTGCTGCGTGAAGTCCATAGGAATATTCAAATCAAATATAGCCTTGTCAATCTTTGTCGTTGTATCTATTTGAGATAATTTTATTGTTATCTTCTCATCTTCACAGGTCAGTGCGGAAAAATCATTCGGCAAAGAATTTTTAGAATCTATTTTTATCTCGACCTGTTTATATGTTTTGAAAAATCCGGAATTCTCTTTTGGTATCAGGAGTAGAGTATCAAAATTTTGCTTACCTGTTTTTTGTTTTTGATGGTGAGCTTGTCGAACCAGAAGTTCTATATCAAACTGTTGGGTAAGTTCGTCGGGTTTAGCAAATCCGATAATTGGAAAATAATCCTGTGCAAGCTCAAAAGGCTCAATAGGTTTATCTTTTGCAAGCTCCTCTAACGTCGCCGATTTGCTCTGATAGTCGATTTTCGTCATTTTCCAGCCGTCAAAGATATAATCTTCTCTGTAGTTCTGCTCCGCGGACTCGTCCTGCTTTATTGTCAGGAAATTTATCCTCAGCGCAGAGCTGTTGACATCTTTGGCGTAGAAGAGTCTGCCGCGCCTGATTGTTTGTGTATCGAATAGAGGTTGGGCGTGTGTATATTCGATTTTAGCTGAGAGATTTTTGAGGCTGTTTGCCGTCTGATTTAGTTTTTCGATAATACTGTTGATTTGTGTCTGGTTGTTAGGCTCACCTGCAGGGCAGTTATGCTGGAAAAAAATCAAAACACAGCTGAATATTAATAATCTGCTTTTATTTTTCATCTGAACTTCCTTACTTCTTTACTTCCTTACTTCTTGCTTCTGTCTACTGTATTCTGTTTATTATATCAATAATTTCAGGCAGACCGTCAATTGTATAATCTGCAAAGCAGGAGAATTGCTCTGCTTTTGTTGAACTTTTCATTAAAACAGCGATAGCTCCTGCTGCCTTGGCGCTTTGCAGGTCAAACAGGTAGTCTCCTACAACGAGTGTTTCCCGCGGCTGAACCTTGAAATGTTTGCAGAGCGTTTTTACTCCGAAAGGGTTCGGTTTTACAGGCCCATCGTTGCGGTCAACTACTGCATCAAATTCGATATTATGTTTTTCGGCTACTGCCGAGGCGTTTGAACGAGTATTTCTCGTCATAATTCCGATACGTATTCCCATCCGGCCAAGTTTCTTAAGTGTTTCCGAAACGCCGGTATTTAATGTTGAGTGTTCGATTGCCGATTGCTCGTGTTTATACAGGATTTCTTCAGCCTTTTTTCTCTCGGCAGGTGCCATTTTCTCCATTGCTTCCAGAAGCGGCCCTGCATCCGGCGTAAGTCCGATTTCGGCCCGAATCTTGTCGAAATCCAGATATGGTTCGGTTATTGTTCCGTCAAGGTCAAATATTACTGCTTTAATTTTCATTGAACTAATGACTATTTGATGTTTTTCCCGCGCAGTATTTCGATAAACGCCTTTAGATTATCGTTCATCACGCGGTTTTTTCTTATTATTATGCCGGTCGGCCTTTTGAATTTTTCATTGGAAAATGGTATCGCCCTTAAAGTTCCGTTAGCAACTTCGTTTTGTATCGTTGTTTGCGGCATTATACTTACCCCTGTGTTGATTTCCACCACCCGTTTTATTGTCTCGACATTGTCGAATTCCATCACAGGCTTTACAGCTACATTATAACGCAGCAGAAGCTGGTCTATCCAGTTTCGTGTCGGCAGATTTCTTGCAAAGGCTATAAACTGCTGATACTGCATCATACAGATATCGATGGAGCTTTTTTTTGCAAACTGATGTTGAGGGCTGCACACTAAAACCAGCGGTTCAGCGACGAAATCAAAGACCTGAATGTCCGGATTGTTTCTTGGCACTGCGACGAGTCCTACATCAATTTTGCCCAGCAGCAGTCGCTTGTATATTTCGTCAGCGTTTAGATATTCTACGTCAAGATGAACATCGGGATGAAGAGCTATGAATTTTTTTATATATTCCTGCAGGCTGTGCATGCCGATGCTGTAAATGGCGGCGATGCTGATTTTGCTCTTTGCCGAATTTTTCAGATAATTAAGACTGCTCTGGAAACTCTCGAACCTTGTTATTATGTCCTTGCAGGAGTTGTAGAATAGTTCTCCTGCAGGGGTTAAACCGAACGATTTTTTGTGGCGGTCGATTAATGGCGTATTGAAAGCCTTTTCGAGTTGTCCAAGCTGCTGAGAAACCGCGGACTGACTTATCATATTTTTCTCTGCCGCGCGGGAAAAACTTTTCATCTCGGCGATATCGCAGAAAATTTGTAAAGTTTCAATCTGCATATTATTTGCAGTAGCAGGTGAATTTTTGTTCTATGGCATTTGCGTAAAGGTTAAGCGTTCGTCCCTGGCATGCTTTTGCCGGGTCGATGACCTTTAGTACGTTTGTCCATTGTTGTGTGCCAGGGAAGATTTCGGTCAGGGCATTCGGAGAATTTTCAAAAAAAGCGGTTTTGATTTTGTTATTTTGTCTGTGCGGCAGCAGTCCCAGATACAGCGTGTCGCTTTCAATTAGGTCGTTGAAGAAGTGGGTGCCGAGCGAGACATCCGCCGACATTTCCTTATTCAGCAGCACTATTTCGACCAGTATGCTGATGGTGTTTATTTCCGGATAAGAAACCGGCACGCCGAGCGAGGGTGTGCTTGTGCCCCATCTGCCCGGCCCGAGCAGCATAATTGTTTTTCCTTTTTCCGAGTCGATATGGCTCAGTTTTCCGATAAGTCTTGCCAGTTCATATCTGTCTGAGATTTTCAGTTTGAGATATTCATCCGGCACAACATAGATAATCTGCTCGACAGTTTCTTGTCTGCTTTGGCCGATAACCGGGCCCCAGGCCTCAATTATAAGGTCCTGAGTTTTTATCGTCGTTGTAGGGTCTATGATTGCCGGGCCGCCTTTCATTTCCAGCGGCCTGCACTGCAGAAGATTTATTCTATGTTCTGTTTCGCTCAGAAAATTAACCGTAAATTCGATATCTACCGGCACTCCGTAAACATCTTCGATAATCCTCAGCATTTCTCTCATGTCTTTTGCAAAATCGGTCTTTGTCAGCAGTTTTTCGAACGTTATAGCCCAGCTGAAGATTTCTTTTTGGCCGAGTTGTGCAGCGCGTTTTTCCATTTCTCTGTCTCTCGATGCGAAAAGCTCCAGCAGCAGATTGCCGTTGCCGCCGGCTGAAACAACCTCTGCGAACGGTTTTGAGACAAATTCTCTTGCCTCAAGGTCTATGCAATCGACCTTTTGCTGGGTGTATTTTCTTGCCTGGTCGATGTTTGTTTCCGGTCTTCTGGCCGGGGCATTTAATGCGATGATTCTCGCGTAATCTTCGTCGTTTCGTTCAACGGCTCTTGTGCCCAGTCCGAAGACAAGTCTCATCATTCCTGCTTTTGGGTCGATGTGTTCGCTCCATGCGTAAGGATTGAACGAAAGAGCCACTCCTGCCGCTTGCGGGAAGAAGTATCTTCCGTGCGGAGCGCCTGAGACCCTCTGGACAAGCAGCCCCATAGGTTCGTCTTTTTCCAATAGTCCCCATTTTGCTCGGTACATCAGCGCATCTTCGCTCATGCTGCTTGCGTATATTTTTCTGACAGCGTCGGTAAATTCCGCAAGTCTCTGCTGTCTTGTTCCCTGATTTGTGCAGAAAAAACTCTCATATTTGCCTGCGAAGGCATTCCCGTAATTGTCTTCCAGCAGAGAGCTTGAGCGGACGATGATGGGGCTCTGTCCGAAATAATCGAGCACATCGCTGAACTGCTTTATGATGTATTCCGGGAATTCTCCCTGTAGAATTCTTTGTCTGCCCTCTGCTGCGCCGTCGAGAAAATTTTTGCTTGTCCGCTGTTTTTGTCTTATCCACCAGATTTTGTTTCTTACAAGATACGTATAAAAAACATCTGAGCCGATGAAAAACGAATCGTGCGGTTCGAGGAGTTGTTTAAATCTGCTGTCTGTTTTTTCGAGTATTGCCCTTGCAAGGAGCATGCCGACGCTTTTTCCGCCTGTAAGTCCTGTGCCTATCATTCTTTTTCTTATTTTTATAATGTCGGCCAGAGTAAAGTATTTTCTGGCCATTTTCAGGATTCGTTCATCCCGTGATATGACCATTCTTACAAGCTGCCCGAATCGTTTGTCGAGGTCCTCATCCGTGCAAAGTCCCTTATCGTGGTCATTTAAAAGCTGTTCTGCTTCGTGAAAAGTCCTTGCCCAGAACCCAAGCCTTTCGTTGGCAACATCCAGTTCGAGTCCGCCGACATTGGAAAGGATTTCGGTTATTGCTCCGCTGTCGCGCACAGGCAGAAAATCATCGCCTTTCCAGAGATGTATCATGTTCATTGTGGTTGAGTATCTGCCGTCAACCTTCAGCGGGTGTATATAAATGTTTCCCTTGTATTGATATACGTTGGAGACGATTTGGGCAGTCTCAAGTATGGGTCTTGCAGCATGGTAGGAGTGGTAGTTCCGCAGAAGTGCGAATGTGGTAACGGTCTGGGCATAGTACAGATATGGACAAACTTGCATAAAGAAGTTTCCCAGCATCCTGTCATTGCACCACGCTGTCGCAAGTTCGCTCAGGCAGTCAAACAGATAATAGTGTCCCTTTCCGAACTGATTTATTACGCTGTGAACTTTTGTCGTGAATGTTTCGAAGCCCTGTTCAGGGTCAAGTTCGATAACGTTTGCTCCTGCCTCTTTTGTAATGAAGGGTTTGTGCTTTGCGAATCGGAAATATACCAGTTCCCAGCCGCTGCCGATGGCGTTTTTGCAGTATGGTTCGACGAAAGGCCGAAAATCATCGAGGCTATCTACCTGCCAGACGATATTATCCCCCGGCAGAACCTGTTTGATTACCTTATCGAACCCCGGTAAACCTGTGCTTAATCTTTCATTTGGTTTCATTTTTGCCTCTGTTTTTGGGTGTTTTTATAATATTTCCGATAACTATAAGTAAAACTTATTCAACTTATTAAGATTTAAAATTTGATTTATGAGTTTTTATGGCTAAAATTCCCTATAACTGTGGCTTATTATGCATTGTTTGTTTAGCACTTATTATTAATAAATTTTATAGTTTTGGCAATTAAAAAATCAAATTTTTTGTGGAGGTTCAAAAATGTCTTCGAAGAATGTTATCGAAAGTGTGTATGAGCTTGTTTTGAAGCGAAATCCTGGCGAAAACGAGTTTCATCAGGCTGTGAAGGAAGTATTGGATAGTTTGCCTCCGGTACTCGACGAAAATCCTGAGTATATTGACGCCCGTATTCTCGAAAGAGTTGTTGAGCCGGAGCGGGTAATAATGTTCAGAGTTCCCTGGATTGATGATAATGGCAAAGTTCAGGTTAACAGAGGTTTTCGCGTCCAGTTCAATAGTGCCATAGGCCCCTACAAGGGCGGCATTCGTTTTCACCCAAGCGTGTATCTTGGCATAATCAAGTTTTTGGGCTTTGAGCAGGTTTTTAAGAATTCTCTTACTGGCTTGATGATGGGCGGCGGCAAGGGCGGCAGTGATTTTGACCCCAAAGGCAAAAGCGACAATGAAGTTATGCGTTTCTGCCAGAGTTTTATGACTGAGCTTTGCAAATATGTAGGTCCTGACACGGATGTCCCGGCTGGCGACATTGGCGTTGGCGGCCGTGAGATTGGTTTTATGTTCGGCCAGTATAAGCGGATTATGAATGAATTTACTGGCGTGCTTACCGGCAAGGGGCTCAACTGGGGCGGCAGTCTCGTTCGCACAGAAGCAACCGGCTACGGCCTTACTTATATCGTTGATGAGCTGCTCAGGGAGCAGGGCGATAGTTTCAATGGTAAGACCGTTACCGTCAGCGGTTCAGGCAACGTGGCCATTTACGCAGTTGAGAAAGTTCAGCAGCTCGGCGGCAAAGTCGCTGTGATGAGCGACTCCAATGGCTTTATTTATGACCCGCAGGGCATAAAGCTCGATACCATAAAGCAGCTTAAGGAAATTGAGAGAAAGAGGATTAAGGAATACACCGCAATCCACAAAAGCGCAAAATATACCGAAGGCTGCAACAGCATCTGGAACGTAAAGTGCGATATAGCGCTGCCCTGTGCAACTCAGAATGAGCTTGATGCAGCAGGTGCAAAGGCCCTGATTAAGAACGGCTGCAAGGTTGTTGCAGAAGGTGCTAATATGCCGACCACTCCTGAAGCCGCTGATTTATTGATTGAGAACAAGGTCGGCTTCCTGCCCGGCAAGGCTGCCAATGCTGGCGGCGTTGCAGTTTCAGGTCTTGAAATGGCGCAGAACAGTCAGCGTTATGCCTGGATGTTTGAGCGTGCCGATGCCGAATTGAAGAATATTATGACGACAATCTACAAGAACATTAACGAGGCAGCCGAGAAATACGGCTCGCCGGGCAATTACATCATCGGTGCAAACATCGCCGGCTTTATCAAGGTTGCCGATGCTATGCTCGACCAGGGCGTTGTATAAGAAGTTCAAAAATTAAAAGTAAAAAATAAAAATTTTGGAACGGCCTTTGGCCGAACTATTCAAATATTTAGCCCCCGGTTTTACCGGGGGTTTTTTTATTGTCCGTTAATTGGATTTTTATTACAATCCCTGTTTATGGAAAAAGAGAGGAATTTAAAGAAGGTTTTTGACCAGCACGTCCAACTGGAGGATTTTTTTACTGGCTTTGCTATAAAGCAGGATAAATCCGCCCAGCCGGCTCAATCGCAGAACAACGATATTGACCAGCAGCTTGAGCAGATAGCTAAGGAGGTTGATGCCTGCCGCAAGTGTGAGCTTGGCAATCTTCGCACAAATTCAGTCCCCGGCGAAGGAAATCCTCACGCACGGATAGTATTTGTCGGCGAAGGCCCCGGTGAGAATGAAGATTTGCAAGGTCGTCCTTTTGTCGGCAGGGCAGGTCAGCTTCTCGATAGAATCATTGCCGCGATGGGTTTAAAGAGAAGCGATGTATATATATGTAATATTATAAAATGCAGACCGCCTGAAAATCGCGACCCAAGACCTGAGGAGATTATAAGTTGTCTGCCGTTTTTAAAAAGGCAGCTTGAGCTAATCAGGCCGAAGGTAATTGTTGCGCTCGGAGCGCCTGCTGCAAAGACGCTTTTGGAAACCAACAAGCCGATTGGCCAGATTCGAGGCAAATTTTTTGATTATTATTTCGAGGATTTTTCGCCTCCCATAAAACTTATGCCGACGTTTCATACGGCTTATTTACTTCGCAATTACTCGCACGAAAATCGTATGAAAGTATGGGAAGATATGAAGACTGTTTTGGCTGAGCTCGGCCTGCCCGTGCCGAAAGGTAGAAATTAACCACGAATGAACACGAATTCACACAAATTAAATAATATTTAGCCCGCCGTTTTACGGCGGGTTATTTAGCCTTAAATTATCCTTGAAGATGAGGGACGTAAAGATGAAAAATGAAAAGATAGAAGAATTTGAGAGAAGACTGTCTGATATTCAAGAAAAACCTTTTGACGAGCAAGGAAACCTTCTGATTGCCTTGCAAAAAGAGTTAAAATTAGCACTGCCTGATTGTGATAACCGGTTATATTATAAAGTTCAAGGCATACGTAGCTTTCTGCAAACTAAACTTATGTTAAATGCCTGTCTTGCCGCAGAAGAATCATCCACCATTGCGAAACGTTCTTGCAAATGGGCGGCAGTCGCGGCTATCGCATCCCTAATAGGTTCAATAGCTGCATGGACAATGTTATTTTTCAGCATGAGATAGATAGAAGGAGTGCAAGGTTGGATTGGCGAAATAGAACGTTTAGAGTGGAACAGATGATAAAGTCTCGACAAATCTACGTAATCTGTGCTTAAATAATAAATAAAATTAATGTCTCGGCCGAAGGCCGAACTCCACAATTTTGCATTTTAATTTTTGATTTTTGATATGTCATTGCAGTTCATTCTTGGTAGAAGCGGGACAGGTAAAACAACGCTTTGTATAAAGCAGATAATTGAATCTCTGCTTGATAAGAGCGAAAAAAGTCTTGTCTTTCTTGTTCCTGAACAGGCTACATATCAGGCCGAAAGGGCAATTCTATCGGTTCGACTGAGCTCACCGCAGGCAGATAGCAGAATCAAAGGCTACAGCCGACTGCATATCTTGTCTTTTCAGCGGCTCTGTTTCCTGATTTTCGGCAAAAATCTTGCTGCAAGGCCGCTTACGCAGCAAGCGAGGGATATGATAGTTCATCGTCTGCTTTGTGAAAACGCCGGGAAATTATCCGTGTTTTCTTCAGTGGCTGTCAGCAGCGGTACTGCCGTTGGAATTGCAAACGTTATAGCCGAGCTTCAGCAGCACAGCAAATCGCCTGACGATGTTAATAAGCTTATTGAGAATCTTAAACGCTCGCAGGTTTCGCAGTTAACCTGTTCCAAGCTTGCCGATATTAATCTTATTTACAATCAGTATCTTGCCTTTGTGCAGGCCGGCTTTTTCAATAATGACAATCAATTAAATCTCGCTAAAGACGCTGTTGCTCGTACGCCGTTTTTAAAAGGTTGCCAATTATGGGTTGATGGTTTTGCAGGTTTTACGACTTCTGAATTGCTTTTGCTTGCTGAGCTTTTAAAGGTTTCTGCTTCGTCTAAGATTGCCCTGTGTCTTGACCCTTCCCAGACGCTGGAGAATCCACCTGATTTTACGAGCATTTTTTATCCTACCGAAAAAACTTACGCCGACCTTCTTTCCCTGATTAAATCGCTTAAGCTGAGGATTGAAAAACCTGTTATTTTGGCCGAGTCGAAGCGTTTTAGTAATTCAAAGGCACTGACACATCTTGAAAAGAACATTTTCAGTTTTGATGAAGTTTCGCCTGTTTCAGCGCAGGGTAATGTAAAAATTACCGCCTGTGCGAAGGCAAGGCTTGAAGTTGAATATATTGCCCGGCAGATTTGCAGGCTTGTAAGACAGGAGAATTTCCGCTGGCGGAATATTGCCGTTATTGCCTCTGATATTGATGAGTATCGTCATTACATCCAGGCCGTATTTGGCGATTCTGATATACCTTTCTTTATTGACCGAAGGCGAGACCTTCAGCAGTATCCTGCGGTGGAATTGCTCACCAGTGCGCTCAGGATTGCGACAGGCCGTTTTACGACGAATGATGTGATAAATTATCTCAAGAGCGACCTTGTGCCGGTGAGCAGAGCTGAGATTGACCAGCTTGAAAATTATTGTATCACATTCGGAATTGAGGCGGACGATTGGCTCAGACCAGAAGCGTGGGATTTTGCCCCTGCAGACGACCCCGATTTTAATAATGAAAAAACCGAAAAAATACGCAGCAAAGCAACAGAACATCTTTTGCAATTCAGGACTTTCCTGCAAAGCAGTAATGTTTTAAGTGCCGAGCAATTTTGTGCAGGGCTTTTTAATTTTCTTGAAAGTCTCGACGTCAGAAGACAGTTGCAGGACTGGACAAAAGCCGCTTTTGATGAAGGCAGGCTTGATGAGGCGCAGTTGCATCAGCAGTTTTTTGCTCAGTTTACGCAGTTGATGGACGATTTTGTTTATATTTTTAAAAACAGTTCTCTTTCGGCAAGGCAGTACGCCTCGATAGTCGCTTCTGCTTTTTCCGGTATGACGGTAGCTCTTATTCCGCCTGCGCTTGACCAGGTTCTTGTCGGCTCGATTGAAAGAAGCCGTCATCCTGATTTAAAGGCTGTTTTTCTGATAGGCGCTACTCAGCAGCAGTTTCCCGTACCGGTTTATTATGACAATATTCTCAACGATGGCGACCGCGAAGTTGCTTCTGATGCTGGTTTTGAACTGGCCCGCACCGGCTCTATGCAGCTTGTCGAGCGCAGATACCTTGCTTATATTGCCTTTACGCGTCCGAGCCGTTTTTTGTATATCACATATCCTTTGACTGACGAGAAAGGCTCTGAAGTCCAGCCGAGTTTTTTAGTCAATCAGTTAAAATCGTTATTTAATGACCTTGTGGAGGAAAGGTATTTCGGCACTTCTGATTCTTTTGCAGATTTGTACGGCATTTCTGATTTGGCCGGTCTTCTCGCCTGGCGGCTTGGAAGGGACAATTCATCGCCGGCAGATGATTTTGACGCAAAGTGTAAATGGCTGCTCGATTCCGCTTCTCGGCAGCTTCCTTTGGCTAAAGTCAAATCGGCGATAGATTATAAAAATTCCGCTTCGCTTGATAAAAGGCAGGCCGAAAAGTTGTTTACAGCCGGCCTTGTCTCCAGCGCTACAAGATTTCAATCTTTTGCAAGCTGTCCCTATCAGCATTTTGCAAAGTATATCCTTGAGCTTAAGGAAAGACGGGTTTTTGAATTAAAGCCCTTCGATATCGGCCTTTTCTTTCACAAAGTTCTTGAATTGCTGTTTTACAGCCTCAGGGACAAAAATCTTGCTCTTTTGTCCGTATCGCCTGATTTGCTCCAGCAGCTTGTTGATGGCTCTGTTAAAAAACTTCTTGTCGAAAATTTATTTTTGAAGAATTTTGCAGCCAGAAAGAGACATAACAGTTTTATTATTCTTTCAGCAGCCCAAATGGTTAAAGAAGCGGCATTGGAGTTTTCTCAGATTGCTTCTGCCGGCTGTTTTTTCCAGATTGCTTCTGAAATCAAATTTGGTGATGAGTTTTTCTCGTCCGCCGTAGCCTCGGCGAAGGCGGATTTGCCTGCTGTTGAAATTGGATTAGATGATGGCAAAAAACTTCATATAGAAGGGGTAATTGATAGGCTCGATGTTGCTTGTGCAGACGGCAGAAACTATGTCTTAATCTGGGATTACAAAACATCAGGTGCTACAATTGACTTTTCGTTGCTCGCAGCCGGCCTTGATTTGCAGCTGCCGATATATCTTCTTGCGGTACGAAATCAAGCTGTCGAGGGATATAGAAATCTTGTTCCTTTAGGTGCATTTTATTTTCGTATTCAGTCGTTTTCCAAATCAGCGGATTTAAGTGAGATTTCAAAAACGGCGCAGAAAATTAAAAGAAAACCGAAAGGTTTCTTTAACGGCGAATTTTTCAAATTTATTGACGGCAGAACCGAGACAGGCTACAGCCCATTTTACAATTTCAGGATTACACAAAAAGAGAAACAATTCGGCGTCTATGAAACAAGTTCGCTTTTGACCGATAAGCATTTTTCAGCCGTTTTATCCTTTACTGAAGATAAACTAAGAGGGCTTGGCAATCGAATTCTTTCCGGCACAATTGATGTAAATCCTTACAGGTATGCCAAAAAAATTGCCTGTACATATTGTCCATATAAATCGCTTTGCCGGTTTGACTGGCAGGTAAATGATTATGCCCAGGTGAAAAAGATTTCCAAAACGGATTTTTTTGAAAGATGAACTGGACTAAAGGTCAAAAACAGGCGATCGAATCGCAAAGCGGCGATATTACTGTTGCCGCTTCGGCGGGCACGGGCAAAACCAGCGTGCTTTCGGGCAAATGCGTACGGGCTCTTTCAAGTTCCGATTTATGTCCTGACGTTTCTGACATTCTTGTTTTAACATTTACCGATGCAGCCGCAGGCGAAATGAACCGCAAAATTGCTGAAAGTCTGCGGGATGCGGCGTATCAAACAAAAGACGCCCACCTTCGCAGACAGCTTCTTATGCTCGATAGTGCCGACATAAGCACAATCCATTCTTTTTGCAGGCGTATTATCGCCCAGCATTTCCATCAGCTTGGTCTTGACCCTTCTTTTAGGGTAATGGATGACGATGAAAGCAAACTTATAAAAACCGAAGTTCTTGAAGAAGTTATCGAAGATGCCTGGCAGGATTCTTCTGTTGCACAGGGTATGCACCAGCTTTTGCAGGACAGAATTGTCACAAGTCCCGCAAGGAATTTTCTTAACTGCATTATTAAAATAAGTGATTTTCTCGACACCGTTGTATCGCGTCAGAACTGGTTCGATAAAGCGATAGTTCTGAATGATGCAGTGATTTCGGCAAGTTCTGAAGCAGTTAAAAATCAAAAGCAGATTATTCTAAACAGGCTCAATATCTTCAAAGAGCAGTTTTTATGGTCGTTAAAACTGGATGAAAAAATAACCGCTGGCCACTGGAAACATCAGATACAAGGCCAATGTCTGCCGGCGATTGACTATGCCGTTAAGCTCTTGCAAAATAATGACTTAAAGAATTTTATTGTGCATTTGAATAGTTTCGACAAGTTTAGATGGAATAGAAGACCTGAAGATATTAATGATGAGTTAAAGGAGCTTGTCTTATCAGCAGCCAATAAGGCAAAAGATGGTTTTAAGGAACTTTGTAATTTTGCGATAGTCAATACTGATTACCAGCGTCTTGTAGCGGGTAGTTGTTCTTTACAGACAAAAATTTTGATTGAGCTTGTCAAGAGATTTGACCGTGCTTATCAGGCCGGAAAGCAGGAGCTTGGTTGCGTGGATTTTGCCGACCTTGAGCGGTATATGTTAAGATTGTTGTCTGAAAATGGCGATGTTGACACCGGCAGGCCGTCTGATATCGCTCTTGGTTTGCAGAAAAAGTACAAATATATTTTCGTTGACGAGTATCAGGACATCAATCCTGTTCAGCAGAGGATAATCGACCTTCTTTCCGGCAGTGCAAAGGTTTTTGTTGTTGGCGATGTAAAGCAGAGTATTTATGCCTGGCGCGGTGCCGATTGCGGTCTGTTTGTCGAGCGTCTGGGCAGGACCGAAGCTGACAGGTCAAAATCTCGTGTTGATTTGAATGAAAATTTCCGTTCAAGGCCGGGCATCTTGAATTTTGTCAATGAGGTTTTTTCCCGCATTATGGCTTCTTCTGTGGCAACAATAGATTATGATGAAAACGCCGCACTGAAACCCTTTAGTACTTCATCGGCTAAAGCCCAAAATGGGCCTGATGTTGAGCTGATTATCGTTGACCAAGACCCTGCAGAAGAACAGCAGAGCGATAATGAGGAGGATAGTCAGGTGCCTCTTGTCTCTTCGGATGCAATCAATCGCAGAGCTCTTGTTGTTGCCAACCGTATAAAACAGCTTGTGGAAGTTGAAAAATTTGAAGTTTATGACAGAAGAAGTAATGGTTACAGGCCCTGCCGCTGGAACGATTTTGTGATACTGACGCGAGCTTTCCAGCAGCGTGCAAATAATTATGTCCAGGTACTTCGCTGTGCCAATATTCCGGTTATCAGTGACAGTTCTGTCGGCTATTTTGCGACTACTGAAATTAACGATATGCTTTCGTTGTTGCAGGTTCTGGATAATCCCCGCCAGGACATTCCTCTTGCTTCTGTTTTGCGAAGTCCGTTTTTCGCCATTACCGATGCCGAGTTTGCGACGATAAAGTCTTGTCAGAAGGACGAGACTGATTTTTATTCGTTACTTGAATCTGTCGCAGCAAAATCTGACGATAAAAAACTGCAAAGGAAGATTTCTGACATTCTTCAGCGGCTTGACCTTTGGCGTTCCTCTGCCCGCCGCGGTTCGCTGGCCGACTTAATCTGGCAGATTTATTCTCAGACTGATTATTTATCTTTTGTTTCAGCCCTGCCCGGCGGCTCACAAAGAAGAGCGAATTTACTTAAGCTTCATCAACGCGCGATACAGTTTGAAAATTTTGCTTTCAGCCTTAATTGTATCTCTCTTTCGCGGTTTGTGAATTTCCTGCAGAAGCTTCTTGAATCCGGCGGCGACTGGTCTCCTGCCGAGCCGGATAGTTCCGCTGCGAATGCTGTGCGTGTAATGTCCGTTCACAAAAGCAAAGGCCTGGAATTTCCGGTTGTAATCCTTGCAGAGATGAACAGGCAGTTCCGGACTAATATGGATGCCGGCGACTGTATTACTGATGGTTACGCAGGGGTTGGGCTTAAGATAATCGACAGAGACAGCGGCTCAAAACTTTCTTTGCTCACCTGGCAGCTAATCAGCCAAAAGCAAAAGAGGCAGAATCTTGCCGAGGAGATGAGGATTTTATATGTTGCGATGACACGGGCAAAAGACAAGCTGGTTCTGTCGGGTGCGGCCGAATCAAAGAATTGCATCCAGCTGTTGAGTAGTGTAGCTCTCTGTAATTCTGAAAAATTGCCTTCCTGGCTTATAGAAGAAGCAGGAAGCGAGCTTGACTGGATATTTTTGGCCCTTGGTCGGCATAAAAAATTGACAGAGCATTTTGAACTGCCGGTGGAAGTAGATGGTAAGGATAAAAATCTTTTTGATTTGAAAATGTACAGTTCTGATAAAATTTTACAGCTTGAGGAGCAGTTGTTGAAAAAGCCGCTAATCAGCAGATATGACCAGATAAAATCGTCTTTACCGGACGAATCGTTGCTCGAAAGTATCACGAAAAATTTAAGCTGGCGGTATCCGTTTAAAAAAGCTGCCGCGGTAAAGGCAAAGCAATCCGTGACATCTCTTGTTCAGATAGCCGAGCAGTTTGCCGAAGCAGATTACAGTTTTTCATTTGAATCTTTTGAAAGACTGGCGGATAAAACCGATAGCCTTGTTATCGGCAGTGCAACGCATCTTGTCATTCAGAATATTGATTTGAAAGAAACCGCAAGTGAAATCGCAATTTGTCGGATTATAACTGATTTACTTAAAAAGGGTTGTATAACAAAACAGGTTGCCGAAAAAATCGATGTTTCATCTGTTTTGAAGTTTTTTGATAGTGATTTAGGCAAACTTTTGCAGGATAGCAACAATACTGTGATGAGAGAATGGCCGTTTACTTATGCTGCGTCGGCAGTGGATTTGCACCCCGATTTGCAGGACTGCAAAGATGAAAAAATTATCATTCAGGGCATAGTTGATATGCTGGTTAAAACGGAGGATGGGCTTGTTATAATTGATTTTAAAACCGACCGTATTGATTGTTTGCGAGCACGGCAGAAGAGCAAACTCTATGCACCGCAGTTAAAATGGTACTGTAAGGCGGCAGGAGAGATTCTTAGCGTCGAAAATGTTGCTGGCTGGTTGTACTTTCTTACTCCGGCTGTTGCCGTAAAAGTCTGCTGATAGGGTTATTTTTTAATCCTCATCCGGTTCGATATGAATAACGATATTTACCGGCTGAGGGATTTGGCGGTGCAGTTCATTTTCCAGCAGTTCGCAAATTCGGTGTGCCTCTGTTATCGATAATGTTGGCTCAACGAGGACGTGCAAATCCATAAACAGTTCTCTGCCGACCGTTCTTGTTCGCAATTTGTGCCAGTTTCGGATTTGCGGCTGAGATGAAATGATTTTTTTTATTTGTTCATTTGTTTTTTTGTCAACAGCTCTTGCGGTAAACTGGCTTATGGCATCGAGTAGTATTTTGGCCGCTACAAAAATAATCATAAGACCGACGATAATTGTTGCTATCTGGTCTGCATACGCAAAGCCGAGCATTGAAGATACAGCTCCTATTGCGACAGCCAGCGAGCTTAACGCATCGGAGCGGTGGTCCCACGCGTTGGCATAAAGCATTGAGCTGGACAGTCTCACAGCTGCTTTTTTGGTTATAACAAATGAATATTCCTTCAAGATAATGGCAATTATGGCAACGGTCAGAACTGGATAACCTATTTTTGTGATTCTATGTTCAGCGATGCTCGTTACTGCTTTAAGAACCATATATCCTCCCGCTACAGCCAGCGGGATAGCAGTAAAAATGGTAATAAAATTTTCAGCCCAGCCGTGGCCGTATGGATGGGTTTCATCGGGTTCTTTTTTGCTTATGCGCACGCCGAGAATAATCGCAAAATCCGTTACAAGGTCTGAAAGGGAATGAAATCCGTCGGCTATCATCGCCATTGAGGAAACCAGCAAACCTGTCAGGATTTTAACAATCGAAAGGGCGATGTTAATAATTATGCCCAGCCAGGTAACCTTAAGAATCTGGTTTATAGCTTCGTTATTTTTCTGGTTTTGCCTGGGCATTTATCCGCCTCCGGCGTGATTTTATCAGCCTGTCACTTTTTCTATTATGGCCGTGATTTTATTCAGGTAAGTCTGTGATTTGACACCTTCCTTAAATTCTGCAATCAGTCTGATAACAGGTTCTGTATTGCTTGCTCGCAGATGAATCCAGCCGTTGTCAAAATCGAATTTGCATCCGTCGTCCGTATTTATTTTTGCCTTTTTGAATGTTTTTTTTGCCTGAGTGATTATTTTCTCAGCCTGTTTTTTGCCGGCGTTAAATTTCTGCTTGGTCATTTCGTAAGCAGGAATTTCATCTACGAGCTGACTTATTTTTTTATTTGTTTCAGCACAGAGTTGCAGGATAAGTGCCATTGCAGCAAGACTGTCTCGAACAGGACCGATTCGCAGGTCGATGACCCCGCCGTTGCCTTCGCCGCCGATTATGCAGTTATTCTTTATCATAGCCTGTGCCACGTTTACTTCGCCGACAGGTGTTCGGATAACTTCGCAGCCTGCATCTTTGGCTATGTCGTCAATCATTCGTGATGTTGAAAGGTTTGTGGCAGCAGTTCCTTTTTTATGGCTGAAAATATATTTTGCGGCAAGAGCGAGCGTATATTCTTCGCCGATATATCTGCCGTTTTCATCGACGATAGCCAATCTGTCGCCGTCCGGGTCCTGAGCAAAGCCGATGTCCGCGTTGGTTTTTTTGACGGTATCGCGGAGCTGGGTCAGGTTTTCAGCCAATGGTTCGGGATTGTGTGCGAACCGGCCGGTCGGTGCATCGTTTATTGCGGTAGTGCGGCATCCGAGTATCGACAGAAGTCTTTTCGCAGGTCTTGCTCCCGCTCCGTTTACGCTGTCGAGGGCTATCTTGAATTTTTTTGAGGCTATCTGGCTTCTGTTTACACGGGCAAGAATTTTTTTGATATGAATTGTATCGCCGCCGCGGTCTATTATAATCTTGCCGCAGTCCGTGGAGGAGACGAGGCTGAAATCGGCTTTGGAAAAAATGGACTTTATTTTTTCTGCCATTCCTGCAGGTGGAGCGATTCCTTTACTTGTAAGCAGCTTGATTCCGTTGTATTCGATAGGGTTGTGTGAGGCGGTAACAACTGCGCCGCCGTCGCATCCCAGCTCTCTGGTCATAATGCCTACGGTGGGAGTGGTTACCAGGCCCAAATCGATCACGTTTGTGCCGACCGAGCACAATCCTGCCGCTACGGCCGATTTGAGCATATCTCCGGAGGCTCTGCCGTCTGAACCGATGGCGATGGAGAGTTTCTTTTTGCCCTTCGAACTTTTAAGAAATGTTCCGAATGCGCAGGCAAAGTCGGCTGCAACTGTGACGTTCAGATTTTCGCCGACAATTCCGCGCAATCCGCTGATTGATATTATTAAATCCTGTGCCATTTTTTTTGTTCCGAAAATAAAAAATAAAAATTTTGGAATCCTGACAAGTCGGAGCGAATTTTTTACTTCTACATTCTGTCTTCTACATTCTACCTTCTATTTCATATTTGTCTTGTTTTTTCAAGCACTTCTTTGAGTCTGGAAATTACTGTTCTGACCTGCCCATCCTTAAGGTCGAGTATTTCCTGCAGCGCCTCACCGATGTATGGCAGGTATGTTTCGATATAGCTTCTTTTGACCATTTCCTGTTTGATTCGTCTTTGTCTTCGCAGATACATTCCCAGTTTTCTGCCGCATTCCTGCACTGCAAGTTTGATTTCCCTGATGATTTCAGGATAGTGAGCGATGGCTTCCTTGCTTTCTGACGTAAATGGCACCCATACTGATGCGATATGAACCAGCAGGATAGTTGCTCCCATTGGCAGAGCTCCTTTTGATTGTGAGAGATTATAGTTTCGCCAGTTTGTCTCAACGGCAGCCTTGTGTATCGCGCACGCTCCCTGCTGATAGAGCAGCGGCACACGGTTTGCAAAGCGTTTGAGTTCCATTTGCGGCTGCTTGTCGGGGTCGCCGTTTCCGTTGTTCTGTTCGTTTTTGAATCCATAGGCGATTGCCGCTTCAATAAGAAATGGATTTCCCCGGTAAACGGTCGGTTTTCTCGTGCAGGCAGCGTAAAATTCTGCATCAACAATTCTTTTCATTCCCTGCTCGAGTTCATTTTCACCTATAGGTCCGATACAGTTTACGGGCGGCGCCATTATCTTTGTTTCGTTTATGGCAGCGTGCAGCAGTTCTGCTTCTTTTATGGTTGTGTTTGCCGGCCGGGTATTTTTTGAAAGTTTTGCCTTTTTGCATATTTCGCCGGCAAGTCGCAGGCTTACCCGTGAAAAATCCTGATGCAGAAATGCCGAAAGGCGCTTTGCGGTGCTTTCTCTTGCCATTTTGTAAAGCAGCCCCAGTTCCACGCCGTAAGGATGAGGTTTAATCTCAACGGGTATAAACGGCATTTTTTTAATCTGCCGTTCATACTTGTATGTTTCGCCGTCAGGTGCATTGTAGATAATTGTTGTATGTGGGTTTGCCATAGCCGTTTGAGCAAGGTAGTCATCGACGGACTGTTTACCCTTCTGGTATTTTCCTTCAATCGTTATTGTTACCTGCGTCCCCCTTGGCAGTTCAAAATCGCAGTCTTCATCGAGTACGACAAGAGGCTTATTTTTGCTGGTATCAATCTGTACGTGATAACGGGACGCCTTTTTTCTTTTGTCGGTTCTTGAGATAATCTGGACAGGTTCTCCTGTGGTAAGCAGGCCGTACATTCCTGCAGCGGATATGCCGATGCCCTGCTGACCTCTGGACATTTTTAAGCTGTGGAATTTACTGCCATAGAGAAGTTTTGCAAAGATATTTGGAATTTGCTTGTTGACGATTCCCGGCCCATTGTCTCTGATGGTTATAGTGAATTTTTTTTCAGAAATCTGTTTTATGGTAACAACGATTTCGGGCAGGATATTAGCTTCTTCGCATGCGTCGAGCGAATTGTCCACTGCTTCTTTCACGGCCGTAAGCAGGGCTTTTCTCGGATTGTCGAAGCCGAGCAGGTGTCTGTTTTTGGCGAAGAATTCACTTACGCTGATATCCCGCTGTTTTGCCGCCATAGACTCAGCAGTCGCTGCAATGGTGACCTTTGCCTTTATTTTGTTGGTTGTCATAGCCATAGTTATTATTTGATATATTCTGGTTAGTCCCGCCATCATTTATCCGCCTTCGGCGGACTATGACGGGGTTGTTTTGTTTTTACTCAAGTTTACACAGGTAAACTTCATTCACAAAATCAAGTTCCGATATTTCTTTTATTGTTTTCTTATCCGGCTTTGCATCGAGGCTGACGGCCAGTACCGCCTTCTTTTCCGCAGCCTTTTGGCCTACGCCCATAGTCTGGATGTTGATTCCGTGTTTTCCGAAAATGGTGCCGATGGCTCCAATGACGCCGGGCCTGTCGTCGTTGAAAATAATCATAGTAGTATCTGCTGGCGTCATTTCCACGTCGAAGCCGTTTATTTCGATGATTCGCATTATTTTATCGCTGAAGACCGTACCGGTGATGGAGCAGGCGCCCTTTGCAGTGGTTACTTTTGCACCGAAGCTGGAAGCGACATTTAACGGCGATGTGTTTTTGGTTATGTCAATGCTTATTCCTCTTTCCTTGGCAAGGAAGGGAGCATTTACCATATTGACGGGGTCTTCAAAGTATGGCTGAAGCAGGCCGATTTGAAAAGAGCCGGTTACGATTGCAACATCGTGTTCTGCAATTGAGCCGCGGTACTGCACCTCGACCTTTTTAATTTGTCCGCCTGCGATTGAGCTCATAAGTGTTCCGATTCGTTTTGCAAGAGTTGCGTAGATATTTACAATAGGTGGCACAGCTCCTGTGGCCGGTGCGTTGACCGCGTTTTTAATAGCTCCGCCTTTCAGAGCATCTGCGAGAATTTGTGCGGCCTCGATGGCTACTTCTATTTGTGCTTCTTCGGTGCTCGCTCCGAGGTGCGGCGTGACGAGGCAGCTGGCGAGTTTTTCAAATCTTTTGTTTTTCACCGGCGGCTCTTCTGCAAAAACGTCCAATGCCGCCCCTGCAATGATTTTTTTCTCCAGAGCGACGTAGAGTGCGTCTTCATTTATGATTCCGCCGCGCGCGCAGTTTACAATCCTTGTGGTTGGTTTCATCATTTTAAGTTGTGCTTCGCCTATCATATTTAGGGTCTGTTCGTTTTTCGGCACGTGCAGCGTGATGAAATCTGCCTCTTTGAAGATTTTTTCAAGGTCTTCTGTCATTTCGATACCGTATTTTTCAGCATCTGCCGGCGTGGCCAGCGGGTCATAGCCCAGAATCTTCATATTAAAGCCGTTTGCCATTTTTGCGACAGCCATTCCGATTCGTCCTAATCCGATTATGCCGAGCACTTTATTGTTAAGCTGATTGCCCATATAGCTTTTTCTGTCCCATTGTCCGCCTTTAAGGCTGTTACACGCCGGCACAACATTTCTGCACATAGCCAGCATAAGTGCCATAGTATGTTCTGCGGCGCTCAATGTATTTCCGCCTGGCGTGTTCATTACGAGTATTCCTTTTCGTGTCGCTGCTGGTACGTCGATATTATCGACGCCGACGCCTGCGCGTGCGATGCCTCGTAATTTCCCAGGATTTTCCAGCACCTTGGCCGTTACTTTTGTTTCGCTTCTGACGATGAGTCCATCGTATTGACCGATGATGGAGGCAAGTTCTTCCTCACCCGTGCCGACCTTGGCTACCGGTTCAACATCTTTCATCGACTTGAGCAGTTCTATTCCTTCTTTTGCGAGCTTGTCGGTAATGAGAATTTTAATCATTTTTTATCTTCTCCTTTAACTTGTCCGCCATCTTGTCCGGCGTAGCTTTAGCGAAGACGGAAGCCTTGTCCTTGGGACTCCTAACGGAGGCGACGGCGGATTATTTACCATGTGTAAAAATCAAGTTCTTTTTGTTCTTCCGCGATACGGAATCGCTCGGTTTTACAATTATAAAAATATCTCGTTACGCAGTGTGCGGTTGCTGTAGATAGTTTTTCCACAGCGGTTCTTACGGTTCCTTTCTCATCCTCGAAGCCGACCGTAACTTGGCGGCAGCCTTCGTTTGCGTCCTGCGGCCATAATTTCTTTGCGTTTATGTCGAACAGGCAGCTTTTTGTTAGCATCGTTCCGTTGAAGAGGTCTTCTTCTGCGAATGTGCTTAGTTCAAAGTCCGTTATCTGAACGGCCAGTACGTACTGAGCGTTAAGTTTTGAAGCGATTTCAAATGGGTTGTCTTTTTTTTCATCCGCCAGCTCCCTCCGGCACTTCTGAACATCCGGATATGGAATCAATCGTTCTTTCTTGATTTTTGCCTTTTCAACAAGAGCCGCATTTATGGCCTCTGTAAGTGTAACCCGCAGGTCCATTGGCGTTTTTATCCACGCAGGCTGACTGACGAAAACGGCAATTTTGCCTTCCGTTTTAGCCAGCTTGAACTCGGCTGGCGTTACCTTTTCGGATTCTGTTTCGGTTGCAAGGATTCCTGCAGTCCCGCCTGCAAGCCCGCATCCTGTCCAGAAAACTGCCGCACCTGCAATGCCGATTGTGATTAGGACATTTTTTATGGTCGCAAACATTTTGAATTAAAGGTTTTGTTTATTTAGCCCGCCGTTTCACAGCGGGTTCTTTAACCCCCGCCATAAATGGCGGGGTTATTTTACTTTATGGCATTTGTGCCAATGCTCTTGCAAGTATTACTGCCCAGCCGGCGGCAAGGATTACTATAGTCGTCAGTAGTATGTATTTTAATTGCCACATTCTCACCGGCGGCAGGAAAGAAAAGTTTACCCCCAAACAGGCGCTAAGTAAAGAGAAAAACGCCAGCCAGACAAGGACTATGCAGATTGCTGCCGCTGCGGGTTGGATATAGAAAGCTTTTATTATTTTACCCTCCATAAATGTGCTTATTGCTCTTGTAAAGCCGCAGGTAGGGCAGGGCAGGCCGAAGTTTCTTTCAAATGCGCATCCGCCGGCAGGCCCTATGTTCACAAAACCCTCTTTTATAAGGTAAAAAAGCGCGAATAAAAGGGCAATTATCACAAAAACCGCAAAAAATGTGAAACGGTCCTGCCTCGTGGATTTTACAAACCATTTTGACTTTTCCTGTTCTGCCATTATGATATCAGGTTAATTTTATAAAAATATTGTGTCAAGTAGATATAAAATTAGGTATAAAAAGATAAAAGATAAAAAATTATCCGCCGAAGCTTGCCCGCCGCAGGCGGGGCGGATTCCACAATTTTTAATTTTAAACTTTTAATTTTTTTATAATGGCTCTTGACCATAAGGACTTAAGTTATTTGTTGGAGGTAGCCGTAGTTGCTGCTCGTCTTGCAGGCCAGCGAGCTATGGAGGAGATAAGTTATATAAAGGCTGTTCCGAAAAGCACCTCCGAGCTTGTAACCGATACAGATTTGCGCTGTCAGCAGATTATAATTGATACCATCAAGCAGAATTACAGCGACTGTGGTTTCTTGGCCGAGGAGGGCAGAAACGGCAGCCTTTTCAAGCAGCCTCCTCGCAGCGGTCAGGATGTCTGGTGGGTCATCGACCCCATCGATGGCACAAATAATTTTGCGCATAGGATTCTGAATTTTGCCGTCAGCATAGCGGTGGTAAGTGAAAACCATCCCGTGCTTGGCGTGGTTTTCGAGCCTGCTACTGATTCGATGTTCACAGCCGCAGGCGACGCCCCGCCTCAGTATAACACCAGGAGAATCGAAGCAAACCAAAATGGCCTTACCGTTTTTGAAACCATCGGCGTTGAAAGTTTATATACCAATGGCGTGCCAAACTGGCTCACCTTTCTTTTAAAAACTCTCCGCTGTCGAAGTCTCGGCTCGACCGCATTACACCTTGCTTATGTTGCCAAAGGCTCTTTTATAGCTGCCATAATTGAAAAACCAAAACTCTGGGACATCGCAGCAGGAACGTTTTTAGCCGAATCTGCCGGTGCTGTCGTTACCGATTGGAAGGGCAATTCACTTTGGCCTGTTGATATGCAAAACTACACCGGCCAAACTATAAGAACATTGGCCGCTAACAAAAAAGTCCACAAAAAACTGATTGATATAATTAACGGAAAAATTTAGCCGCAGAGCCACGAAGACACAAAGACGCGAAGATATTTATAGTTTTTATATTGAACTCTTTTATCCTTTGTGCCTTAGTGTCTTGGTGGCGATTTTCCCTCCGGCGACCATTTCTCTTTCCATTTAGCGTAGTCTTCGGCAACGCGCTCGCCCCAGTTGCCATACCAGGCGTAACCTTTGCGGCGTTCCTGTTCGATTTCGGCGAGGCTATATTTTTTTACGCCATCGCGACCCGAAAAGATTGGACGGTTGTTCTCGATTTCATAGAACCTTGCCCAGAGCGGCGAGGCGTTGGGGCCCTTTTCCACGACACGGTCGTCGCTGGTCCGAACGACGCGGATGCCGGCGATTTTGGAGGATTCGTACCACTCAGCGCCGGCCTTGACGGCACGGACTACCTCGGGGCTCGGATGGTCAAGGCTCATCATCAGCTCCAGGATGCCGACGCTTTCCGAACCGCTCAGCGAGGCAAGCTCGTAAGTCCTCGCAGGGCGAGGGCTGTAGTCCAGCTCATCGTGCTGCGCGCACCAGACTGTGAGTTTACCGCCGGCTACGATTTGGCACTTGAGAATACACTGAATGCCGTGGTCGAAACTCTTCTGGGCCGCTTTGCGCCGGCCGGAGTCCAGGAAGGCAAAATCGTGCGAGGCGGCGACATCGCGCAGGAGATTCATCAAACGAACCATTGCGTTGTCGTTGAAGGTGATGTGGCGGGAATAGTCTTTATTAGGCGGATAAGACTGCGGCCAGCCGCCCGTGGGGTATTGAGCTTTAAGGATATGGTCAATACCCTTGAGAACCGCCCGCTTATAGTGCTTGTCTTTGGTCGCGCGGAAGGCTCGAGCCAGAAATCGTATTTCCTCGGTCGTGGCGCCATTGTCGAAGGTGCCCTGGAGAGTATTGGGCTCTCCCGTGAACGGCTCGCGCGTCGTATTGGTATTCTTGGGCCAACTGCCCTGCGGGCTTTGCCAGGATAGAATATTATTGGCGATTCGAATCCCTTCCTCGCCTCGATACCAGTTGTCAGGCTGTTTGCTGAAATCGGCCCACCGGCTCCTCGGCCAGTGCCTCAGCCTGCCTGTCGCAGAGGTATTAGCTGCCGTCCCTGACGCCTTGCTTTGTTCTGCAAACAGGGCGGAACAGAAAAATACAGATAAAAGCACGGCCACTCCGCTGAGAATGGAACTTTGCAGCAGGTATCGGCGGGACAATGCTTGCGGCGAGGGCTGCATACCCGTTACTTGATTATTGTTCATGTCGGTCTCCTTGGTTTTAATATTGTCGAAGAAAAATTTAAAAGCAAATTACAACTATTAAGCTTAAATATATTTAATCACCTGTTATCTGGTAATCACTTTTTCAGGACATTTTGTCGCGGCGCCCATTTTTTCTGCCACGCAGGGTACTTATCTAGAACCTTCTGCGGCTCGTAAGTGTAATACGTATATCCGCTGCGCCTTTCTCTGTCTACTTCTGCTAAAGAATAAAGAGGCACACCTCGTCTGTCGGCGAACAACGGCCGGTGTGTTCCAAATTCATAAAATCGTGCCCATAGCGGTGGCGCCAACCGGTCTTCGACTACTATTCTGTCTGTCTTTGAAACCCTCAATGGATATTTGACCGGGGGAGCATTAATTTCTTCAACCCTGATTCCGGATAATTTAGATTCCTCGAACCATTTGACCGCTGCCTGCACTGAATTAATAATTTCTTTGCTGGGTTTGTCTATGCTCATTAAAAGAAGAACAATTCCTGCGCCCTCATCGTTGCAGATGCTCGGCAGTTCGTAAGCCCTTCCCTTCGTAGGCCGCAAGTCGTTCGCGTCGTGCTGCTGACACCACGATGTTAACCTTCCGTTGTCATTTATCTGGCATTTGAGTATGCAGTCTAATCCGTTTTCAAAGGCGGTTTTTGCTTTTTGGCGGCGCTCCGTATCGATAAAAGAATAATAAGGCCTGTTTCCCGTTATATCCTTGAGCATCTTCATTATGCCTGTCATAGCGTCGTCGTTAAACGTGATGTGTCTGGTGTATTTAGATTCCAATGGGAAAAACTGCGGCCAGCCGCCATTCGGATATTGCGCTGAAAGTGTAAAATCTATTCCTCGCAGGCACGCATCTTTATATTTTCCAGCTTCGATAATCTGATAAGCCTTTGCCAGGTATTCTATTTGTGAATATGTTGAGCTGTTGTCGAATGTTGTATGAAGGTCGCTCTTTGCCTTGATAAGTTTGTTTTTCTGTTCTTCGGTTAATATTGCCAGCATATCGTAATTTTTGGGCCAGCCGCCGTTATCTTTTTGGTAGAGAAGAACATTGTCGGCGATTTCCGTTATTTGTGCAGGTTTGTAGCAGGGCTGGTTCGGCTCCGGGTTAATTACGTTATCCTCCTCATAGATATCATACCAGTGGTGTCTGCTGTCGGAAAAACCGTTAGTATCTATCTCGTATTCTTTATTGGCCGGTTCAATCAGTGCATAAGAAACGCAGCAGAAGAATACCGCCATCACTGCTGGCACTATTACTCTTTTACCCGTCATAAAAGCCTTTCTGTAATTTTTCCCGTCCCCGCAGAAATCATATCATTGCTTATTAAAAAACTCAACTAATTTTGTCCGAATAGCAAAAAACGCGCAAGTAAAAACTTGCGCGCTTCAGGAAAAATAAAAATTTTATCTTCATATTTCGCAGGCACTTACAAATCGGGGACCCCCAATTTTTGTCGAAATTTCGTCAAAACCGCGCAAGTTTTTATGTAATACGGAGGGCCGTTGGCCCTTGGCCAATAGAGTCCCGCACCTATTTGTATTGCAGCAACGGATTTTGTAAATAGGTGCGGGGCGGTCAAATTTCGATTATCGATTTTCGAAAAAGAAAGGAAAAATCCGGTCCTATGGACAAAATTAATTTATCTATCCCTGTTCCAAAAATTATCAAGTGCCTCGGCGTTGCCATTCTTCTTGCATACAGGCTTCGCCATTATGGCTTTACCTTCAGACTAATCCCGCTTACGCAGGGCAAATACGCTATCGTTGACCCAGAGGATTTCGACGAACTGAACAAACATAAATGGTATGCTCGAGAGGCTGGTCATACTTTTTACGCCGTAAGGTCAATACGCAAAAACAATATAAATGTAACTACCGTCCAGATGCACCGCCAGATTATAAACCCGCCTGATGGTCGCGTAGTTGACCATAAAAATCACGAGGGCCTTGACAATCGAAAGGTGAATTTAAGGCCGGCCACACGTGCGCAGAACGCTTGGAACAGTATAAATCTGCCTAAGAATGGCAGCTCTAAGTACCGGGGAGTTAAATACAGCAAGGCCAACGGCAAATTTCGTGCGGCTATTAATGTTAACGGAAAACGCATCCATCTCGGCTATTTCGAAAATGAAATCGACGCCGCAAAAGCCTACGACAATGCTGCCAGACTTTATCGTGGAAACTTTGCTGTATTAAATTTCCCTTAATCCCATAATTGTGGGAGTTTACCCCGTGAGATGTTTACCCCGTGGGTTGTGAAATTATCCCATCGGGGCCGTTTCGGCTATCTCATCGGGGCCAAACTTCACCGCGGCGACTTCGCCACGCTCAACTTTGAATAATGTCATTGCGAGGCCGTAAGGCCATGGCAATCTCATTTAGCCGCCGCCATTATGGCGACGTTATTCTTTCAACTCTCCACTTTCGATTCTCGATTTTCTCGCCCTTGGCGATGGTTAGCCCCCTCGATCTGCTCTAATGGCAATAATTGGCCATGTTTTAACTTGATTTTCAAGGGGGAAACGCGGTTTAGGCCGGTTTTCAGACTTGAAGCAGTTAAATGTTATAAAATAAAACGTTGACACTAAAATTCAGACTTCGTTATAATTTATTATCGAAGGGTCCGAGGCTTACAATGGTCTCGGAGGACTGTCAAGGTGGTCGGGCCGCCACCTAATTAATCGATTATTGCGATTTTTTAGGAGACGGGACATGACCAAACAAATCGACCAACCCACTGAAAAGTACGACAGTGTATTCAGCCTCTTCATAAGAGTTTTCTGGGCACTTGTCGGCAATGTGATTCTGGTTTTTACGGCTATAGTCATCCTCCGGCATAAAGGTGAAGCATTTCATACCGCTGACATAGTTTTCTGGGGCACGGCAGCAGCTCTTGTTCTCGCCAGATATATCGATATAAAACTTTGGGGCGGTACTACCACCACAAGTGAGCCGGTTTCAACAGCCCATTGGCGAAAATATGCTGTTCTTCTTCTGATATGTTCGACAGCTGTGTGGGTTATCTCACACGCAATAAACTATCTGGTCATAAACAAATAGCCGGTGCTGTCAAGGCATGTTGGTTTTCGTGATTTATGCCAAGAACCGAATTTTATGAAATAGCGGTAAAACGCGGATTTTATGGCATCAGCGAGTCCGGATTGTCTGGCAAGAAGGACAATGTACGCAAATACTGGGAGGATGTGTTCATTAAGATGTCTATCCGGCCTGCCATTGAACGGATTTTAGAGCGGAAAGACAAAACGTATAGTTGCCTGTTATTACCCAAGGCAGGGGCAGCAGAGTAATACCGAGGGCACAGAAACGTATGGGCACAATTGCGCCGATGCGGTCAATTATCCGGCCCCATAGTCCCAAAAAGCCGACAACTGCAACTGCATCCCGAAAATCGTAATGATTTCGGGTTAGACAATATTGAAATATTGGGTTAAATCCGGTGCAGTGCTTTCCTGAAAGGAGCTAATAAATTGAGATTATTAGTTGTATCTAATCGCTTACCCTTCACAGCAGTAGAAAGCGAAGGCAAGCTGATATTCCAAGAAACTGCGGGAGGACTTGTCTCGGGTTTAAGTGCATATTTAGATTCGTTGAAAGGTTCCTCGTTTACGAATGAATATGTATGGGTCGGCTGGCCAGGTATTTCAGTCGGTCAGAAAACGAAAGAAGAATTAGAAGAATTAAGTGTAAAAGCGCTTTCTGAATTTCGAGCTTATCCTGTCTTTCTCACTGAGAGGTCTATGGAGAAGTTTTATCAGGGGTTTTGTAATAAGACAATCTGGCCGCTTTTCCACTATTTTCCTTCTTATACCGTTTACGGCGAAGATTTGTGGCACCATTACAAATGTGTGAACCAAATCTTCTGCGAAGCAGTTATGACAGTCATAAAGCCAGACGATGTGGTATGGATACACGATTATCACCTGATGCTTCTTCCTAAGCTTTTGCGAGAAAAGATGCCGGATATCCCGATAGGATTCTTCCTGCATATTCCTTTCCCCTCCTTTGAGCTATTTCGGCTTCTCCCCGTGAGATGGCGCAGCGAGATATTGGAAGGTCTATTAGGGGCAGACCTTATAGGATTTCATACGCACGATTATACTCAGTACTTCTTGCGATGTGTCCTTCGTATTCTGGGTTACGAACATGATATGGGACGGATTTTTCTTGATAGCCATGTTGTCAAAGCTGATACTTTCCCTATGGGGATAGACTTCAAGAAATATTCCAGCGCAGTGAACAGTCCAGAAGTAGAAAAAGAGAAGAGGAAACTAATCAAGACCCTGTCGGGTTTTAAGATTGTGCTCTCAGTGGATCGGCTGGATTATACCAAAGCCATCATTCAACGGCTGCAAGGCTACCAGATATTCCTTCAGAAGAATCCCCAATGGCACAGGAAGGTGGTATTAGTTTTGGTGGTTGTTCCTTCTCGGATAGTGGTGGAGCACTATCAGCAGATAAGAAAGCAGATTGACGAGCTTGTAGGAAAAATCAATGGTGAATTGGGCAGCATTGGTTGGACACCGATATTGTATCAATATAGGTTTGTGCCTCTGCATTCCCTTGTTGCTCTTTACTCAGTTAGCGACGTTGCCTTGATTACCCCTGTCAGAGATGGTATGAATCTCATAGCCAAAGAATATGTTGCAACTAAAACGGATAAGACCGGCGTTTTGATTCTCAGCGAGATGACAGGTGCTGCAAAAGAGCTTGGAGAGGCAATTATCATAAACCCCAACAACATACAAGAAATTGCAGATGCCCTGAAAGAGGCTCTGGAAATGCCCAAAGAAAAGCAGGTGAAGCGTAACGAAATTATGCAGAACCGCCTTAGGCGTTATGATGTGGTTCGCTGGGCAGATGATTTTATCCGTGAGTTGATTTCTGTAAAGGACGAGCAAAAAAAGTTCAATGCCAAATTATTAGGTCTTTCCAATAGGGAACAGCTACTTAAAGATTTCAAAAAGGCACTAAAAAGACTTATTTTTTTAGATTATGATGGGACGCTTGTTCCTTTTGCGAGACACCCTCAAATGGCAAAACCAGCCGAGGATTTATTGAAAACCCTCAAACAGCTTTCAGAAGATTCTGCGAATAATCTTGTTCTTATGAGCGGCCGTGATAAGGATACGCTCCAGAGTTGGTTTAGCGCTCTTAATATCGCGATGGTCGCAGAACACGGTGTATGGATAAAGGAGAAAAACGAAAACTGGCGGTTGATAAAGCCGTTAACGAATGACTGGAAACCCCGGATTCGCCCTATACTTGAAATGTATGCAGACCAGCTTCCCGGCGCATTTGTAGAGGAAAAAGAGTTTTCTGTGGTATGGCATTATCGTGGGGCAGACCCTGAGCTTGCTTCTCTTCGGGTGAAAGAGCTTAAGGATGATTTGGTGAATTTTACTGCTAATATGGACGTTCAGATATTGCAGGGAAGTAAAGTTGTGGAGGCAAGGTGTGCAGGAGTAAATAAAGGAACAGCTGGAATGTATTTTATTTCAAAAAATAATTTTGATTTTACATTGGCAGTCGGGGATGATTACACCGATGAGGATTTATTTAAGGTCGTTCCTGCAGCAGCGTACTCGATCAAAATTGGCATGACTCAATCTTACGCCAGGTTCAACCTACATAGTTATATAGAGGCGACAAACTTGCTTGAACAATTAGCAGGAAAGTAAGGAGAAGTCCGTATGATTGTGGCTTTCGGAGTTGCGCAGTTGATTCTTCCTTTAGGGTTAATTGTCGGCGGCCTGCTGGTCGGGATGGTTTTTGAAAGAATTATCCTGGACAGACTTAGAAAATTGGCTGCCCGAACGAAGTGGGAAGGCGATAAGGTAATCCTGTCCTCTTTACGAGGGTTAACCACCATTTGTTTTTTACTGCTGGGCGTTCACATAGCACTACCTTACATAAAAGCCCCGGAACGTGCTGTGCTTACTATCCAAAAGGTGCTACTTATATCTATTGTCTTTTTGGTAACAGTAATTTTAGCAAGAATCGCTGTTGGATTTGTAAGGCTGTATTCGAGAAAAACAGAGGCTGTTTTACCGTCAACTTCGATATTTGTTAATCTGGCAAGAGTTTTGGTTTTTCTTGCTGGTGGTTTGATTGTCCTTCAATCACTTGGTATTCCCATTACACCGTTACTTACCGCCTTAGGCGTGGGCGGACTTGCTGTTGCTTTAGCGCTTCAGGATACGTTGTCAAATTTTTTTGCTGGGTTACATATTATTGCTTCAAAGCAGATAAGAATAGGAAACTATGTGAAACTCGATAC